>CAIPKV010000001.1 GCA_903865745.1 uncultured Verrucomicrobia subdivision 3 bacterium
AAACTGAAACCACCGGAAACTGTCTCATCACAAGTGGTCTAATGAACGGGGTCCAAGCACCGTTTTCCTCACTTCCTACCTTCATTATTAAAAAAGTTCTGAGTTTTGGGTTTTGGGTTGAGAGGCAGGACCAACCGGAGCGGGCAGAGGTGGTCGATAAACTCCAGTTGAACAGGTCTTAGACTAAAACGACCAAATATGCCACGCCGCACCCCGCATTCCGCGCTCCGCACTTCAAACTGTCCCGTAATGGGTCAAAATAAACCATTTTTCTTACCGACACAGTGAACGTGTCGGTAAGCAAAGCGTCTTAGCAGCGCTGCAAAGTCATCGTGTCGGTCTGCAAGCTCACTTTGCTTACCTGCAAAGTGTCTTTGCAGGTAAGCAAAGTCTCTTTGTTAGTAAGCAAGGCGACCGTGTCGGTCTGCACGGTCAACGAGCAGGTCTGCAAAGTGTCTGAGCAGGTCTGCACGGTCACCGTGTCGGTCTGCAAAGTCGCTTTGCTTACCGACACGTTGTCTTAGCAGGTCTGCAAAATGGCTCCCCACCCCGCTTTTGCCCGTTCGCGTATTTAGTGTATTTCGCGGTAAGCACTCCCGTTTTCCTCACTTCCTTAAAAAAGTTTTGAGTTATGGGTTTTGAGTTGGTTGGAAGACTACCCACACCCGGCTTTGCCACCCTCTCCCGTTCCCACGGGCGAGGGACCTGAACGGAGAGGGAGGAGCAAAGCCTCTCTCCGTTCCGCTTGCGTCCTGGCTCCTCCGTGCCTTGGCGTTAAATTTCCCACTGCGCACTTCCAGACTGTGCCTGATAATGATTATTGCAACGGGGCAGACTTCGGGGCATCCGTCCGAAAGGGGACGGCGGGCAGACCGGCGGCGTTGTAAAAATTAAAACCGTCCGGGAAATTCACCCACGCATAACGCACATTGACCGGCGCAGCCACCAGCGGGCTGCTCACCACGACGGTGTCGCCGTCCAGCTTCGCTTCAGCAGGAACAAATTTCTGGTCCGCGCCCGCGATGACAAACCATTTGAGCGGTTCGCCACCCTTCGCCACCAAGCCCCCACCGAGATGGGTAAACTTGAGTCGAATCGTGCCGCCCGCAATCTGCATGGATTCGTAGACCGGCCCGGAATATTCGATGGGGCGGTCATAAACTTTGGCCAGCGCGATGCGCGCCAATCGGTCCCCCACGTCTTGCTTATTTTTGGGATGAACATTGTGCGCCTCGCCGATGTCGGCGGCAACCGCCATGCCCGTATTGGGCAGCGATAGCACCGTGGCTTGCGCCTCGCGCACTTGCGGGTTGTTGCTCGCGGCGGCCTGACCGGCGAGCTGGACGATGTAAAAGGGAAAATCGCCTTCGCCCCACAGCTCGCGCCAGTTGCGGATGAGCGCCGCCTGCACGCGCGGATAAAGCGCGATGCCGGCGCTGCCGCCGAGGATGGATTCGCCCTGATACCAGATGACGCCGCGCAAGGCGAACGGGATGACCGGATTGATCATGCCATTGAATAAGACGGTCGGGTTGTGCTGATCTTGGACGGGATCGCGCACGCCCTGGCTTTTGCGATGGCGGCCCGACGGCGCATTGGTGGCCGCGACGTCTTCGGAGCGCACGGGCGCAATTACCGGTGGCGGATTGGTGTGGAAGGCGGTGACGGCCGCATCAAAGCGGTCCAGCAGCGGCGACAGCTTCGGGTCAGCGGCCAGGGTATCGCGGCTAATCCACGCCTCCGCCGTGCTCGCGCCAAAGGCGAGCGTGAGGATGCCCACCGGCACCTGAATTTCCTTTTGGAGATCGCGCGCAAAGAAATATGCCACAGCCGAAAAGGCCGGAGCATTCTCAGGCGTACAGACCTTCCATTCGCCACCGACATTCGTTTGCGGGGTGTAAGCCTTGGCGGCCGCGCCGGTGAACATCCGGATCAGCGGCCAGTTCGCCGCCGCGATTTCCTCCGCCTCATTCGTGACGCCGGCAAAATACTTCACCTTTTTGGACAGGGAAAAATCCATGTTGGACTGACCGGAGGCGAGCCACACTTCGCCGACCAGCACGTCGTCCAGCCGGACCGGTGCGATGGTTTTCGAACCGGTAACCACCAGCGTGCGGCTCTCGGCGGAGGCGGGCAACGGCGCCAACTCAACGCGCCAATGACCGGCGGCGTCGGCTGGCGCGGAGACTTTTTGACCGGCAAATTCCACCGTCACGGTCTCGCCGGGACTAGCCGTGCCCCATACGGGAATCTTTACAGCCCGCTGCAAAACCATGTGGCTGGTGAACGGGCTGGCCAGTTGAACCTCCGCGTGTAAAGACACCGCCAGAGAAAGGAGCCCTATGCCCAGTAAGAGTGTTTTCATGTCGTCCCAGACGCTCGCTTGTCACGGCGGGTTTCAGACTAAACCGGATAACGGATAAATACGACACGCCGCACTTACGAAGACCCCTGCCAGCTTGAAAGCCAGGATTAAGCAGACCATAGCCGCGGTGTTTTATAATCTGAGAGCCTTGGCCGTCAGATTTTCCGGTAACGATTGACGGCCTGGCCCAGACCGGGTTTGTAGTCGAAACCAACATCGTTGTAAATATCAGCACAGCATGCATGCTGTTTAGCCAGCGCCCGCCACTCATCCCAAAGCGCATCGTAGCGGGTAATCGCGGTGTGAATTTTCTCCCGTTCGTATTGCCCGGATTTATCGCCCAGCTTGCCATAGAATAATACCGTCCAGGCCTGCTCAATTATTTCGTATTTGATACGGCCGTAAGCGGCTGACACCTCGACGAATTCCTGCGTGCCGGGGTCGGCAAAATGTATTTCCCGGGCCAGCTGCTCGATGCGTTTCCACATGGCCACGGACTCGGCTTTTTCCGTCAGCGCCTTTTCAACCAGTCCTTTTTTGATGAAATCCGCGAGATCCGGCTCGTCAAGAAAATGGTCGCGCGCCCACCAGACGTTGATCCTAGCCCCGAGCGTGGTGAGTTGGCCGCGCAAGACCGCCTTCGTTGATAGCAGATTCAACTCGCGGAATTTAAGCACATCGGGGTCAGACAGTTTTAATTTCTCGCGCGCGTACGCGTTAAAGATCGCCGCCTCGCCGCGCGCCGGATCCTCCGCAAACTTCGCGATGACGTAGGCATTCAATTCGCACCATAATTCATTCTTGATATACGGGCCTTCCCAGCCGCCGCCACGCGACCAAGTCCAGACGCCGGCGCAGAGTTTATTCGTAATCACATCGCGCAGGCCCTGAGGTGCGCCGGGCTTCATCAACCAGGCGTATTCCTCCCAACCATTGATGACACCGTCGCCGATGTAGTACGGATGCGCCCCCTTCCCATAAGCCTCGCGCTGGCATTGCACCTCGATGATTTGCCGTTGCTGGCCAATCATCAGCGTGGGATTGAAAGCTGTAAGCTGGTGAAAATCACCTTGCTGGTGCTTGATCGAAAAAATCAGATTAGGGTGCGGCGCGATGGCATCCGTGACCTTGAGATAATACTTCGGGCTCTCGTGAAAGTTTTGCGGCCCGAAACTCCAGGTTCGATAAATCACCATTTTATTCAATTTCACACAAACCTCTTCGCGAAAGATTTTCAACAACTCGATATGGCTCTGTTCCCCATGAATAATCGCCGAGCCGCCCTGCCGTTTGGTATCGGAGAAATTTCCGCTGGCGGCATGATAGGGGAAATCCTGTAGATAAACCTCCCCGGTGCGGACGACGATCCCGTCCAGTTCCGGCACGCGCTGGAAAGTTTCAGAAAGCAGCGCGCGGAAAATCTCCCGGGTTTTCGGGCGTTCGATGTCGATCCGCCCCTGTTTATCGCAAATCTCATCCTTGAATTTTGCAATCAGCTTTTTCGGCAGCACAAACATGTCGGTGCCGGCAAAACATTTCAGCCCGGCGGCGTGTGCCAGCTTTACCCTTTGGCGCAATGCCTCCACGTGGTTTAGGGCCCAGATGCGCTCAGGACTGCCGGGCGGCAACAATCCGGGGGCCAGCTCGTCAAAGGTCTGGATACCGCCAATCGACCCGATCACCTGGCCGTTGTAGCCCCAGCTGGCGAGAAACTGCGGACTCACAAACTCTGAAGCCGGATAATCTTCGCCCGGATTTTTGTGGGTCATGTCCAGCAGGAACTCCGGCGCGGCCAGCAGCGAACCTCCGCAGCCAAACCAGAAGGTCACCGTCAGCAGCGGCAGCAATAAGATTTTGAATAGGGCTTTCATGTTTTTTTAGAGCGATGGCAACAACCGGATGTTTGAAGAATAAATCATAACAGCATTGAAAAATCTCATAAGTGATCACAGACAAGCAAGGCACAGGTTTGTTGCCATGAACTGCCAACACCGTCGGTCACAGTGAAAACAAATGTGGCACGGCCAGTGTAATTTAAGGCCGGCGTGAAGGTGACAAGGCAGCCGCCAGCACCGCTTTGACTTGCCGTACCGCCACTCACGGCAGAGACCTTGAAGACCGGCGCCACCGTAAAACCAGAAGTAAATGTGCGCAAGTCTATCTGAACATCACTTGGCGCGCGCGCCGTGTTTTTAGTCACGATGAAATGCGGGATGCTAAGAAAATACAAATACTCATCCAAGCGCGTGTAACCGGCGGGGGTCTGCGGCGGAAAAAATGTCGGCTCGCTGATAAAACCGCCCCGACCCGGTAATTCTGCAAGGTGATCATTGCGGTTCGGATTATCGCCGAGCGTTTGCTCCCAATAATCCGGCATTCCGTCTTGATCGCTATCAATCGGGGTGGCACCGCCGTTGAGTTTTCCATAGCCGAAATCAGGCAATCCGCTTTGCAGCTGGTTCGTCCAGATGAAACCGGCTTTGCCGAACGAAGCCACTTCACCAATCGTCTGCAAATCCAGCGCATCACGCTGAAGCGAACAGCCCGCGCCCGAAAGTACGTACGAAACTGCCGCGGCGGCGCTAACAACCGGAAGATTCGTCGTCACCGCGAACCATGGGGCTTTCAAATACGTCACCGATTTCCCCGGCGTGACCGGCACCCCGTCTAGCTTTCCATCCTTGTTGCCGTCAAGCCAGTTTCCCGCAACGTAAAACAGCTGATCCGGGTTCACCTGAAAAAAACAATTGGAGGGCCGGCTGGTCGCGGGACCGGCCATGAAATAGTTGTTCACCAGATCATGATGAAACGGCGCATGCGTCGTCGTCGTGTAGCCAGCTTCGTAGTCATAGACGAGGTTATTCACGAACACGGTGTTAGCGCGCGCCATCGGCTGACGGTTGTGCGCGTTGGCCCAAAGATTACGATACCAGCAAAACGGCCCCCCCTCAGTGTGCGCATTGAAACGCTGTCCGACCGGGTCGGCGATGAGACAATTCTGGACGGTGATATTTGTTGCCCCAACAGCATCAATGTTGTTCCACTGTCCAAACGAAATTGAAACATGATCAAGGATGATATCGCGGGCGTGCCACATTCCGACCGTGTTACCGGCACGATGTCCGTCCAACATTCCCTGGCGGAAATGAATATAACGGCAAATCACGTTTGTCGCCGTACTGAAGGAAACTTCGCGACCCATCACGCCAAAACCGTCGCCCGGTGCCGTCTGCCCGGCGATGGTAATATTGTTATGAACCTTGATCGCGGCGTTGACCGTGCGGTTCGTGGCAACCGGCGCGGCATAACCGCCGACATCAAACACCACGATGCGATTGTCCTGACTGACCGCATCACGAAACGAGCCGGGTCCGGAGTCATGCAAATTTGTCACATGATAGACCGTCCCGCCGCGGCCGCCCGTGACAAACGCAGCAAATCCTTCCGCACCGGGAAAAGCCGGAATGTGTGCTACAGCCGTGGAGGCAAGTAACAACAGCAGACCAATGATGCGAGCGAAGTTCATGGGCTAATCAAATCCATAATAAGGCAAACAGAAAAACTATACCAGTCGAGGATTGCAGGGCCGCAACGGATGCTGAAGGCGATTAGGCGGTAACCCAGAAAACCAACTTACCAAGCCTGCCTCGTGCCATCGGCCTAAGCGCTTTACAGCAGCCTGTCATTTTTAACATCAAATCTGGCAAATCCTTGTGCATTGATGTGCCGTGCAGAGTAATAAATTCTGATGGTGATAAAAAAAACGCGCCGGAAAAAATCCGGCGCGTTCGTTTAGATTCTGCAGGCTCGCTTTACTGTCCAGCCGGCGCGGGCAGCACGGGCGAAAGGGCCGTGCTCAGTTCCGTTAAGTTCTTCTGGAGTTGCTTGATGGAGTCGCGCAGCGGTAACACTTCCAACTTGGCTTTGTTGACGGTGTCCTTGACGGAGGCCAGGCCGGCGGCAGTCAAATCCGTGCCGAGATAGGTCTGAATGTCTTTTACGTTGGTCGAGAAGGCTTGAAGCTGGGATTTCACCCCTTGATAGCTGGTGGTGACATCGTTCAACTCATTGGCAACGACACCATTGCGCTGCAGGCTTTGCTGGCGCAAATCGGCATTCTGGATGGTGGCCACCCGGTTCGTCCAGTCGGCAAGATAATTAGTGGTCGCACTCTGGAGCGCGATCACTTTGGCGTCTAATTTGGCCGTGGCTTTGTCCAGCTTGCCGGCGGCTTTTACAAAGGCATCATAGCGACCGCGCAAATCGCCTTGCGAAGTGGTGGCAAGCATGTTCAGAGTGCCCAGCACATCGTAGATTTGAGTCGAAGCCTTGGCGGCGGCTTCCGAGGATGCGCCCAGGGCATTGGCCGTGGCCGCACCTTTGTCATAGCTCTTGGACGCGCAGCCCGCCAGCACGGCCAGCGCGGTGATTAAAGCGCCGCGGGTGAGAAAGTTTTTCAACGTGGACGTTTTCATGGTCTTAACTTTTTTAATTTGTGGTTAATTGGTTTGATTTAATTGGCATCCGCCCACCAGCCCATCCGGCAAGCCGAAGATGGTTTGATTAAACACCGAACCGAAAGGGAGTAAAGCCAATTCATTCAGGCCAACCACGAGTCACCGGAAGTTTTACGGCGTGAGCTTTCATTGAGGGTACGGAGGGCGACGGGGGCTGGCGGTTAGGCCAGCTTAAAACCTTACGCCGAAGCCGACGTTCAGGTAAACATCGCTGTTCTGCGGGATGGTGCCATCGGACTTGGTCTGGGGAAACTGGAGGTAATCCCACACGAGCGATACGTCGAGGTTCAAGTGCCGTTTGATCTCGAACTCCAGCGTGGAGACGGAGTGATGGGTGTATTGGCCCGATTCGCGGTCGGTCACAAAGCTTTGCCAGGATTGGATGAAGGTCACGCGGTCGGTGATGTCGGCCTTGAACTTGGAGTTTAACACGCCGGCCGGGGTGCGGGAATCGCCACTCTGGCTGGCTTCGACGTTGGCGAACTGGGTGTACTGGTAACCGGGGCCGGCGGAGACATCCCATTCCAGCCCGGTCCGGTCAAAGATGTAATAGCCGGCGCTGGCGCTGGCGGTGACCCGATAAGAAATGTTGGCCAGATCATCCTGATAAATTTCAATCTGAAGGGGCCGCACAAACCAATTGCGATTGAGCCGGAGGTCGTAACTGCCGTTGAAGCGGTTGTTATTGGCGGTCTCGACGCCATTGGCCACGCCATAGTTGCCTAGATAATTCAGCAGTAAGGTGGTGGCGGGCGTGCGACGGGCCAGCTCGGCAGCGCTGCTAAAAGTGGTTTGATGCTGGTTGCCGGACTGCATGCTCAAGCCGAAATTGGCACTGCCCGACCAGTCGCGCACCCCGGTAATGCCGCCGCTGGGGGTAACGCCAATAAGCAGGTCGCGCGTGAGCGAGAACGGGTCGTCGCCGAGGACGTTCACGACGTCGTTACTGATTACAACCTTGCCGTAGGCGGGCTGACGATTTTCGAACTGGGTGAATACGCGGTGCGCGGTATAGACCTGACTGACGTCCTTGAGCTTGAGGGTTTGAATCTCCATTTCTTCGCTATCAAACTCAACCTCCTTGTTCTGGATGTATTTCAAATCGCCCCGCAACCATTCGCCGGATTTCAGCCGCACCCAGTCCGAGCCGTCGGTGCCCACGCCGGGCGGCTTCCAACCTGAGTTAAGAGTTGAGGTTTGAGCATTGAGCGTTGCGGGCAGGTTAGTGGTCGCCACGGAAACGGCGGGAGTGCTATGGGTCACGAGTGAACCTTGATTCGATGCGGGCGGCGGAGTGCGCTCGAGGCTGAGGATTTTAACTTGGGGAAAAGTGAGCCGCCCGGCCAGCTCGGAATCGAAGACAACATTGGTGGCGGTTTCTTCAATGATGGTGCCGACGAAGCGCTCACCATTTTTGCCGGTCAGAACATCGGCGCAGGCAGGCAAATCAATTGCCAATAGCAACCCAAACAAACTGAGGGCGGCCACCGTGCGGCTTAGAAATGTTTTTGGGATTACCACGGCTTCAATCGGGCGTTAGACTAATGAAAAAACGTTGGAGTGGGAAAACTTTTCCATCACCCGGCGGCAGAACTTGCATTCACCATTGACAAAAGGGATTTCAAACCGGATTTATCTATACCATTAATTCCGATGTGACTAAATGAGGGCCCGCACTTGAGAATCAAAATATTCATCAGTTTAGCCATGCTGCTGCTAGCCAGCGGGCTGGCCTTGCGGGCGGAAGATACCCCAGCCCAGGCCGCCGCCCGGGCTGCCTTGGAGAAAAAACTGCAACAACTGGACGCGTCCCCTGCTCAACCGGCCGTGGCCGCACAACCCGCAGTGGTGGCCGCACCGGTTGCCACATCCGCGGCATCCGCCCCGGCAATTGCGACTGCGCCCGCTGTGGTGGTCGCTCCGGCGGTTGTTTTTGCTCCGGTTGTTGCTCCGGTACCAGTGGTTACGACTGCGCCGACGAATGTAATAACTCCGGTCAAGGTGGCAGCACCCGCAGTGGTAGTGGCTCCAGACGTTGCGGCCCCGGTAATTAATAGCACAAAGACCATAGCCATCGCAGCTCCGGCACAATCGACACCTGCTCGCCCCATGGTGGTGCCTTTGACCAAAATACCGACACCGGCGAAAGCGCCCGCCTACGAAAAACCTTCCGATCAAATTGTGACCATCTATGGCACAATCTATCGCCACGTCGAGGTGCAGAAGGTGGGGTCGGATGGATTGACCATCAGCTATTGGGCGACGGACGGTGGATTTGAGGTAACCAAGCTGGATTATCAATTACTGCCACCCAACCTCCGAAAGCAATATGAGCCCCGGAAGTTAAACGTGGAAACCCCTAGTAACTAGCCTACTCGCTGGGAAGCCAACGGCGGTCAGTGCCCGCTGTCAGGGGTAAAATCAATACCACGGAAAGCAATATTGTCGCTCCCGGATTGCGCCACGGTGGAGACTGTGGCCGTGGCGTTCGTATCAACAATACGAATCACGCGATTGGAATTAACAGTTCCATTGTAGCCCTCAGTCGTGGTGGCGTAGATCACTGGAGCGGGACCTTTGAAATCCACTACCAGACCAAAACAACCGGCGGCATGGTTATCGTTCGTCGAGATGGTTTGCGGAATCGCAAAATTATAAGCGAATTTCCATGCACCGCCCGTATTGACGTATTTTTGAACGCCGGCCACGGTGTCGGCCGTGTAGGCGACGGTCTTGTCCGGGCTGATGTCAAAGCCGGCAATCTTGGTGTAGTTAGCCGCCGCTGGAACAACCAGTTTCAATGCGACATCCGGCGTCTGCGGCAATGCTACCGAGGCACCCGTTTTGTCCACGAATTGATAAATCCCCGCCGGCTGATCGATCACCGTTCCATCGGGTCCGTTCAAAGTCGTATAAAGCACATGGTTAATGATTTTTACGGCCCGGGCGCTTTGAACGGATTCAAACACAACCACGCTGTGACCGGGACCGGCATTGTAATATAAGTTTGCATTGGCGTTGCCGCAGCCCCAGAAATTATTGTTCCCATCAGTCGCGGCACCCCGGGGGTTCATCTTGTCATCAACATTAGCCGGCTCATACTGAAGCGTATGGAGGTTGCCGGCGACATCCACCGTGCAAAAACCGCGCTTGATATCCAGCATCGCCGGCGTACCCGGCTGCGCCAGCAGATTCACTCCGCCGTAACCGGCAAAAACCAGTTGACGACCGTCAACGGACCGGGACAACATGCCTTCCGTGGCTGCATGGCCATTGAAAAAGAAGGCATTCGCCCCGTTGGTGGGCACTGCCACCGATACTGAAGGTGCGCCGTTGGAAAGATTGGGATCAAACTGGTCAATAAACACCGGCGACTGCTTAAGCTTTAATGGCACAGAGCCGTCACCCGCGCGCAAGACGGCCAAATGTCCCGGTAGGAATTGAGAATTTTGTGCTTGGCTGGCGCTGAGAGAAGCCGCGATTAAAACCAACGTCCAAATTATTTTTTTCATTTTGTATTTATCCATTGGCTCTGGATTATCCGGTTATTGCCAAACTGGAATGGCGGAAAGATTAGCCCAAAGGCGGTCACGATAATGTGACATTCAGGTGACAATTACACCTTTAAGGCGGCCATTTAAACCGGATTTACACGCCAGCTCCAAGCGCCCATATCTAGTTAGAAAGCGTTCATTTTCAAATTTTCCAATTCGTGAAGAAAGTCTGATTGAAGACCAGCTTAAGGAATAAAGTGAGCTAAACGACTGCGTTACTGAAAAATCGGTTTAACAACAAAGGATTTGCCTTTGACAAAAAAGGGTAAGTCCACAGCCAGCTTCGCCGCTAAGGTTTCACTGACGCTGGCAGATGAATACAGTGTGAAACAATTTAAGCCAACCAACCAACAACGAATTAATCCGACATGAATACCAAGCCTGTTTTTAAAACCATCGACGGCTGCGAAGCCGCCGCCTACGTCGCCTACCGCCTGAATGAGGCGATGGCGATTTACCCCATCACGCCATCCTCCCCGATTGCCGAGTGGTGCGATCAATGGGCGTCGGAGGGTAAAAAGAATCTCTGGGGCACCATCCCCGGCATCGTCGAGATGCAGAGTGAAGGCGGCGCGGTCGGCGCGGTGCACGGGATGTTACAGACCGGCTCAATGAGCACGACGTTTACAGCGTCGCAGGGCTTGCTGTTGATGATTCCGAACATGTTCAAGATTGCTGGCGAGCTACTGCCGACAGTATTCCACGTCACGGCGCGCACGGTGGCCACGCACGCGCTCTCCATCTTCGGCGACCACGGGGACGTGATGGCCTGTCGATCTACGGGTTGGGGTATGATTGCCGCCAACTCGGTGCAGGAGACGATGGACTTTGCGCTAATTGCCCAGGCATCCACGCTGCGGTCGCGCCTGCCGTTCATCCATTTCTTTGACGGCTTCCGCACGTCCCATGAGGTTTCCAAAATTGAGATGCTCGACGCGGCGGTGATGCGCGCACTGATTGATGATAAGCTCATCACCGAGCATCGCAAACGCGCGATGACGCCGGATCGGCCGGTGCTGCGGGGTACAGCGCAGAATCCCGACGTGTTCTTCCAAGGGCGCGAGGCGGCGAATCATTTTTATTCGGAGTGCCCCGATATCGTGCAAAAAGTCATGGACGAATTTGCGGCACAGACCGGGCGCAAATATAACCTGTTTGATTATGTCGGTGCGAAAGACGCGGAACGCGTCATCGTGCTGATGGGTTCCGGCTGCGAGGCTGCGGATGAAGCGGTGGAATATCTCGTCGGCCAGGGCGAGAAGATTGGCATGATTAAAGTACGGCTGTATCGGCCGTTCGATGGCAAACGCTTCGTCGCCGCCCTGCCCGCTTCCGTTAAGAAAATTGCCGTCCTGGACCGCACCAAGGAACCGGGCGCGACGGGCGAACCACTCTATCAAGACGTGGTCACAGCGCTGATGGAAGAAACCGCCGCCGGTCGCTCGCATCTGAAATCCGTTCCGGCAGTTTTGACGGGACGTTACGGATTGTCCTCAAAGGAATTCACACCCGCGATGGTCAAGGCGGTATTCGACAATCTTTTGGGAGCGCCTAAGAACCATTTCACAGTCGGCATCAACGACGATGTCTCGCACACGAGCCTTAAATATGACGCGGAATTTTCCACAGAATCCGACAAGGTGGTGCGCGCATTGTTTTACGGGCTCGGTGCAGACGGCACCGTGGGCGCAAATAAGAATTCCATCAAGATCATCGGTGAAGAGACAAGCAACTATGCCCAGGGCTATTTTGTATACGACTCGAAGAAGTCCGGCTCGATGACGGTGTCGCACCTGCGCTTCGGCCCCCAACCAATTCGCTCGACGTATTTAATATCGCGAGCCAACTTCGTGGCCTGCCATTTGCCAATGTTTTTGGACCGGTTTGAAATGCTGCGCAGCTTGGTACCGGGCGGGACATTTCTACTCAACACGCCATTTGGCCAAGACGAAATCTGGGCCACCTTGCCGACGCCGGTACAGCAAAGCCTGGTGACCAAGAAGGCGAAGTTCTTCGTGATTGATGCCACGAAGGTTGCCCGCGAAAGTGGCATGGGCGGACGCATTAACACCATCATGCAAGTTTGCTTTTTTGCGTTATCCGGCGTGTTGCCAAAAGACGAGGCCATCGAGGCCATCAAGAAATCCATTAAGAAGACGTACGGCAAAAAAGGTGAGGAAGTGGTAAAGATGAATTTGCAGGCCGTGGATAACACATTGGCACACCTGCATGAGGTGGCATTTAATGCCAACAAATTAAACGGTGCCGGCCCGCTGTTGCCGCCAATAACGCCGAACGCACCGGATTTCGTGCGCCATGTGCTCGGCACAATCGCCGCTGGCGATGGCGACGAACTGCCCGTAAGTGCCTTCCCGAACGACGGCTCATTCCCGACGGGTACGACGCAATATGAGAAGCGTAATCTCGCGCTGGAAATCCCAGTGTGGGACGAGAAGACTTGCATCCAATGTTTGAAGTGTGTGGCCATCTGCCCGCACGCCACCATCCGCGCGAAGGTTTATGACGCGGCGGAATTGAAAGAGGTTCCACCCACGTTCAAGAGCTGCGATTCGCGCGTGCCGGAATTCAAGGGTATGAAGTTTACGCTGCAGGTTGCGGCGGAAGATTGCACCGGCTGCAATATTTGCGTGGAAGTCTGCCCCGCAAAAAACAAGAGCGAAGCCAAACTGAAGGCTATCAACATGCGCCCACAGCCACCTTTGCGCGCAACCGAGGCAGTCAACTGGGATTATTTTCTGAAGCTACCGGAGTTCGACCGACGCAAGATCAAGAACAGCTCACTACGGCAACAGCAGTTGCTCCAACCGCTGTTCGAGTTCAGTGGCGCGTGCGCGGGCTGCGGGGAAACCCCCTACATCAAGATGCTCACCCAGCTATTTGGTGACCGCGCGGTCATCGCAAATGCGACTGGCTGTTCTTCGATTTACGGCGGCAACCTGCCAACCACACCCTACACGACGAATAAATGCGGCAAAGGACCTACATGGTGCAACTCGCTATTCGAAGACAATGCGGAATTCGGCCTGGGCTTCCGCGTCTCGATTGATAAACAGAAACAGTTTGCTGAAGAATTGCTCAAGAAAATCTCCGCGCAGGTCGGCGACGATTTGACCATCGGCATTCTTACCGCCGACCAAAGCGATGAGGCGGGCATCTACGACCAACGTGAGCGCATCGCGGCATTGAAGCAGAAATTGCAAACGCTTAATTATCCGGAAGCGAAGCTCCTGATTCCACTTGCCGACCAACTCGTCAAGAAAAGCGTGTGGATTCTCGGTGGCGACGGTTGGGCTTACGACATCGGCTACGGCGGCTTGGATCACGTACTTGCCAGCGGCCATAAAGTAAACGTGCTGGTCATGGATACGGAGGTCTATTCGAACACCGGCGGACAAATGTCAAAGTCTACACCGCGCGGTGCGATTGCGAAATTCGCGGCCGGTGGCAAGCCGGCCGGTAAAAAAGACCTCGGTCTGATTGCCATGAGTTACGGCAACATCTATGTCGCCAGCGTCGCGATGGGCGCGAAGGACGAACACACGCTCAAGGCCTTTATTGAGGCGGAGTCGTATCCTGGACCGTCGCTCATCATCGCCTACAGCCATTGTATCGCGCATGGCATCGCACTCGACACGGGCATCGGTGCGAAACAACAAAAGCTCGCAGTCGAATCCGGTCAGTGGCTGCTCTACCGCTACGACCCGCGGCGGGCGGAACGCGGCGAAAATCCGCTGCAATTGGATTCTACAGCCGCGAAGTCCAAAGTCTCTGATTTCATGATGTCCGAAAACCGGTTCAAGATGCTTACAAAGAGTAAGCCGGACGACGCCAGGAAATTCTTTTCTCAGGCACAAGTGGATGCAGACCGGCGCTGGAAGTTCTATCAATACATGGCGCAACCAACAGTCAAACCGGCTGTCATGCCTGAAACAAAAGCCACAACCGGCCTCTAAGCGTGATTCACCAGATTAAACAATCAACGAACTAAAATTATGGATCTCTCCACCAAGTATCTCGGCTTAAAATTGCGCTCGCCGCTCGTTGTCTCGGCCTCTCCGCTGTCCGAGGACATCGACAACCTAAAACGCATGGAAGACGCGGGCGCATCGGCCATTGTATTGTATTCGCTGTTCGAGGAGCAGTTGCGGCAAGAGCGGCTGGAGTTAAATAGCCGGCTCGAGTCCGGCACGGAAAGCTTTGCCGAAGCACTCACATATTTTCCCGAGCCAGAAGAATTTCGCCTAGGCCCGGAAGAATATCTCCGCCACATCTATCGCGCTAAAGAGACGACCAATATTCCCATCATCGCCAGTTTGAACGGCTCGTCGGTCGGCGGCTGGACGGAATATGCCAAACAGATTCAGCACGCCGGCGCTGATGCATTGGAGCTGAACATTTATTATATCCCGACGGATATGAATCTCACCGGCACAGAAATCGAACTGACCTATCTCGACATCTTAAAGGCGGTTAAATCTGAGGTAACAATTCCGGTTGCGGTGAAATTAAGTCCGTTCTTCAGCAATTTTGCCAACATGGCTAAGCGCCTGGATCAAGCTGGCGCCAACGGATTGGTACTGTTTAACCGGTTTTACCAGCCGGACATCGAGCTGGAATCACTGGAGGTTAAACCGAACATACTATTGAGTACGCCGATGGCCATGCGCCTGCCGCTGCGCTGGATTGCACTGCTCCATGGCAAATTGAAGGCCAGCCTCGCGGCGACCAGCGGCATCCACCGTGCTTCTGATGTGCTAAAGATGCTTATGGTTGGCGCTGACGTAACCATGCTCTGTTCGACGGTCATCCGCCACGGCATCCCGCAGATTGCCATGATTGAACGTGAACTGACGGATTGGCTGGTGGAGCACGAATACGAATCAGTTAACCAGTTGAAAGGCAGCCTGAGCCAGAAAAACTGTGCGGAACCGGCGGCCTTCGAGCGTGCACAATATATGAAGGCGCTTACCGGCTTCGAACTACCGCGCACCTGACCCACTTTGATAGCTGCCAGAACAATAAAACAACCAGCCGCCAATTTGCTTTGGCGGCTGGTTGTTCATTTCGATGAAACCAAATCAAAAAACCTCGGCACGCAGCCCAGCGGTCTGCCGCACAGTCTGGGCAATCTGCGATAGCACTCGCAATGGCACGTGTCCCCAATCGGTGTTCACACCAGGGCGCGCGGCAGAATAGATTTGCACCGTAGAAATCTGGGCACCGCCAGCCTTAAGTTCCTTTAGTCGCTGCGCAAATTCATTGATTTCTTCGAACGGCGGCTCGTCGCCTTGAATAGCGGGGAATAAGCTTTGGATTACTACCGGACGCTGGCGACCGATTAGCAGGATATTGGAGAGGATTTTTTCCAACGGCACGGTCGCGCGATTCACCTTGTCAATAAATGCCTGCGTCCCACCGTCAAGCTTGATCCAAACCTCGTCCGATTTTGTGAGAAATTCTACTCCGCGCAAAACGGACGGGGTGTCGAGACCGGTACCGTTGGTGTAGAGCACAATCTTAAAAAATCCGCCCAGTGCACGCACGCGCACGACAGCTTGAACAATGTCAGAAAAGTTTTCAGCTAATGTCGGTTCGCCATCGCCGCTCAGGGCAACTTGACGCAACTTCAGTAAATCGGACGTCAACGAGTGAAAAGCCGGCAGCTCCGCCAGTTTGCCGCGTTGGATGTAAGCAATGGTTTTATGGAGTTCCGTTGCCATAACCTCCACATCCAGTCCGGTTTCCAACGCCAACTCGCGCCGGTCCACCTCACAATAAGCACAGTCAAAATTGCATTTCTTGTCGGGATTCACATTGACACCGAGCGACAGTCCGCGTGCCCGCGAAGAAATCACGGCATAGACAAACCGGTTGCCGAGCCAGTCCCGAGGCCGGTCAAACGCCGTTTCTCGCGCCGGCACATGCTGATAGGAAGTCACCGGCTTCCGTTTGATTGCTGGCACAACGATCACTGGATGGAGGGCTGACGATACCATAATCTTCCCATAAGTTTAACGTCCACGCGCGGGAATTCACCACACGGCTATTGTTTAATTCTTAACATATCTTGGCACCCCTAATGGACAACTTTTTGCCGATTAATGAGTTTGAAAACATCGTTCCGAGTTAATTCTATGGTTTTGTGAAGCCCTTAGAAATCATGGTGCCTGCCAGATTGACCAGCTAGCAGATGCGCGGTAACTGCTCACCGGTTGGCATATCCAGAATCCGGCTAACACCTAACCCACTTTTAATCGTCACCAGTGGCGTGGACTTTTCAACCACTGCACCGATAATCTCGGCATTAAATGAAACTTCGCATCCTCGGAAGATTTGCAAAACACGGGCCGCATCCCTCACCGCAACGAAGGCAACAAATCTGCCTTCGTTCGCAACATGCAGCGGGTCTAGTCCCAGTATTTCGCAGGCGGCGTGGACATCCTCACGCACAGGAATTAGTTTCTGCTCAATCGCGATTTTTACCCCGGCGGATTCAGCTATTTCATTCAAGGCACTTGCTAGTCCGCCGCGCGTTAAATCGCGCAGGCAATGGATTTCAACTCCTGCGTTGATTAATTTCAAAACCGCCTCATGAACTGGCGAGGAGTCGCTTTCAATCGTGCTTTCAAATTGCAAACCTTCACGGACAGCCATAATTGCCATACCGTGCCGACCCAAGTCGCCACTCACAATCACCGCATCGCCCGGCTGCACACTTTGCGGCGTAATTTTTTGCCCGTGCTCAATGACCCCGATGCCCGTGGTGTTGATGAATAGCCCGTCGCCCTTGCCCTTGTCTACGACTTTCGTGTCGCCGGTTACAATCTGCACTCCGCAGTTTTTTGCTGCGTCGCGCATGGAGCAAACCACACGCCAGAGTGACTCCATCGGCAACCCCTCCTCGATGATGAATCCGCAGCTCAGATATAGCGGCAGCGCACCGCTCATCGCCAAGTCATTTACTGTACCGTAAATGGCCATCGAACCAATGTCTCCGCCAGGAAAAAAAATCGGCCGCACCACGTAGGAATCAGTCGTCATTGCAAGACGTCCGGCGGGAACATTGAATTGGGCAGAATCGTGGCGCGTGTCGAGAATCGGATTGCTGAACGCTTTGCCAAAAACATCTGCGAGCAGTCGGTGCATGAGTTTGCCGCCGCCACCATGCGCCATCATAACGTGCGGATATTGCGAAAGCGGCAGCGGACAGGCCGCATTGAAATTTGGCGCCTTCATTAGGCCACCGTCCTTTCTTTTACATCACGCCGTCGGTAGCGATAGTAGGCAGCACACGCACCTTCGCTCGAAACCATCGTCGCGCCGAATGGATGTTCCGGCGTGCATCGGGCGCCAAACGCCGGACAATCGTTCGGCTTTTTCATACCCTGCAAAACCAGCCCCGCGATACACTCCGCCGATTCATCGATACAATGAACCGTTAGTTTGAATTTCCTCGAGGCATCAAATGCCGCGTAAGCCGCCCGCAAGCCCAGTCCGCTCTGCGGAATTTCCCCAATGCCTCGCCATTTGCGTGGCACTACCTGAAAAACTTTCCCAATCAAATCCTGCGCCGGCCGATTACCTGCGCGTGTGACGGCGCGCGCGTATTGATTTTCGACTTCCGCACGCCCTGATTCAAGCTGTTGCACAGTCATCAAAATGCCGTGCAAAATGTCCAGCGGCTCGAAGCCGGTGACAACAATCGGCACCCGGTATTTTTTTACTAGCGGAAAATATTCCTCGTAGCCCATCACCGCACAGACATGACCGGCGGCCAGAAATGCCTGCACCCGGCAATTCGGTGATGACATCAACGCTTCAATCGCCGGCGGCACAAGCACGTGCGAGATCAGCATCGAGAAGTTATCTAAACCCTTTTGTGTCGCCTGGAAAACTGCCATCGCCGTCGCCGGTGCAGTCGTTTCAAAACCAACACCAAAGAATACCACCTCGCGCGTCGGGTTTGCTACCGCCAGTTTCACTGCATCCAGTGGCGAATAGACAATGCGCACATCGCCGCCATTGGCTTTGACCGAAAGCAAATCCGCCGTACTTCCCGGCACACGCAACATGTCGCCGAACGAGGTGAAAATCACTTCCGGACGCGCGGCGATTTCCAACGCCTGATCAATCACCTCCAAGGGCGTCACACACACGGGACAACCTGGCCCGTGGATGAGTGTGATTTGCTTTGGCAACAGCTGATCAATTCCAAATTTAACAATCGCGTGCGTCTGACCACCGCAGACTTCCATGATCGTCCATGGTTTTGTCGTGACCCCGTGGATTTCCGCCGCGAGTTTTTGCGCGAGGTTGCCGTCGCGGTATTCGTCGAGATATTTCACGGCGATTTTTCTTCCAGTTCACCCAGTTCGCCCATCTGTCTGAGATACTCAAAGACTTTTTGCGCTTCAAGCTCGTCCACCTTGCTCAACGCAAAGCCCACATGGACGATGACGTAGTCGCCAACGACGGCTTCTGGTACGTAAGCCAAACTCGCCTGCTTGATGATACCAGAAAAATCAATGCGCCCCATGCGCGTCATCTGGTCACCACCGCTGATGCTCAAAACTTTTCCAGGAATGGCCAGGCACATAAATTATTTTAAGCTAAGGTTGTTTCTGGCCGCATAAATCTGTCCGAGTGCAATACCACCATCGTTCGGTGGCACGCGTTGATGCCAATAGGGTTCAAATTTCTCCTCGCGCAGCCGCGCCACCGTGCGTTCGGTCAGATACCGATTTTGAAAACAACCACCGCTCAAGGCAACCCGTGTTTGCCGAAATTTCTGGGCGATTCCAACCACAGCCTCGACTAGCGCATTGTGAAACTTTGCGGACATTTCCGCCACAGAAACGCCGGCACGCACATCCGTAGATATTGCCGGAATCATCCGCGACCAATCTAAGATTATCGACGAATGACCAGTTACCAGCGGTAGATCATAACGAGAATCCGCAGCAAATCCACCAATCGCAAATTCCAGTTCCATCGCCGCCTGGCCTTCAAATCGCATTTGCTGGCGCAAACCCATCACGGAAGCAACTACATCAAACAAACGCCCCATGCTGGAAGTTAGCGGTGAATTGAAACGACGTTGCAGCATCCCTTTCAGGGTAATCATCTCGACCGGCGGCATTTCCCGCAGCGGTGCCAGATGATCCATTTCAAAAACCGACTCGCCGTACAATTGATAGAGCAAACCCAGCGCGGCGCGGCGCGGTTCCTTTACCGCTTTGTCACCACCCGGCAACCGAAACGGGCGCAGATGCGCAACTCGCTCAGCTTTTTCTTCATTGATGATAAAAAACTCACCGCCCCAAATGGAACCATCCATGCCGTAGCCGGTGCCGTCCCACGCCACGCCGAGTGCAGGTAGTTGAATTTCATTTTCTGCGATGCACGACAGAACATGTGCAACGTGGTGCTGAACCCCGATGACCTTTCTACCGGAGACTTCGGCAAAATTGGTAGAGAGATAATCCGGATGCAAATCGGCAATCACCAAACCCGGTTGTGCGGAATAGAGTTTCGGCAAATCGATGGCAACTTGCCGAAATGCACGATGGGCAGCTTCGGTCTCCAAATCGCCGATGTGCTGGCTGATAAAAACATTCTCGCCAACGGCGAACGCGACGGAGTTTTTTAAATGCGCACCGACCGCGAGAATAGCTTTGGACTTTTGGCTTTGGACCTTGGACTTCAGCCGTATGGGCAGCGGCGCATATCCCCTCGCCCGCCGCAAAATCATTTCGCGGCCAAGCATTACGCGAACGAATGAGTCGTCCACGTGCCGGACAATCGGGCGATTATGGACTAGAAAAACATCAGCGATGCCGCGTAGACGTTCGAGTGCCTCATGTTCGTCGGTACAAATAGGTTCGTCGCTCACATTGGCGCTCGTCGCAACCACAGGGAAATCCAATTCCAGCAGTAGCAAATTATGCAATGGGTTGGATGGCAGCAGGACGCCGAGATTCGGATTGTTGGGAGCAACAGAATTTTCGATGTCCGGTTTGCGATTTGCGATTTTTCTCAGCAGGACGATTGGCGCTTCCGGCGAAAGCAGCAACCGCTCTTCCAACACCGAGACTTCGCAGACGTCTTTCACCGATGAAATGGTAGGGAACATCAAGGCGAACGGCTTTTCCTCGCGCTGCTTTCGTTCACGCAGGCGGTGGATGGCTTTTTCATTGCGCGCGTCCACGAAGAGATGGAAACCACCGATGCCCTTAATCGCGACAATTTTTCCACGCCGGATCGCCTGCGCGGTGGCGAGCAGAGCCTGGTTACCGCCAAATATTTTTTCACCGGCGGAGTTCCATAACTCAAGTCGGGGGCCGCAAACCGGACATCCGTTCGGCTGCGCGTGAAATCGGCGGTCGCGAGGATGATTGTATTCAGCCTGGCACGCGGCACACATCGTGAATTTTTTCATTGAGGTGTTGGAGCGGTCGTAAGGCAGCGCCTTGATAATGCTGAAACGCGGGCCGCAGTTCGTGCAGTTCGTGAACGGATAGCGGAAGCGCCGGTTGGCCGGGTCAAAGATTTCGCGCAAGCAGTCCGGGCAAGTCGCAAGGTCCGGCAGGACCAGCGCGGACTTATCGCCGGCACTGTCGCTCGGCCGGATTTCAAATTTTTTCAAGCCAACGGCATCGAACCACAACGGTTCGAGGCTTTGAATAAAGCTGCGCGCCGGTTTTTCGGCGGGGATGCGGAGGAGAAATTTTTCCATGGCCGCGCGCGGTCCCTCGACCTCGATGAAAACACCCTGCGGCGAATTATGCACCGCGCCGGTGAGTTTTAATTCTTCGGCCAGACGGAAGATAAACGGTCGGAAGCCAACGCCCTGCACTGCGCCCCGGACAGCCAGCTTGAGCCGGACTTTGGGGGCAACCGGAAGATTTGAAAGAAACCCCCGGCCAAACCGGGTGCGACCGGCAAAGTTGGAGAGAGTGTTCGACTTCACCCTGCCAGCCTAAGCCGGAAAGTTGTTAAATGCTTTGCGTAAGTTGCCGACAGCTTAGCTTTAATTGGCGGCTTTCGGACAGAAATTGTCCGCCAACCGCCGGATTTCAACGACCGCCTTGTGAAAGCCAGCTTCCGCCTCGGGCGAATAATCGGTGCCGAAACCCATATGAAGCGCGGGGATGGTGAGCCACCAGGCTTCCGGCACTTGGCCGAAAACGTCGCGAGCGAGCGCCAGCATCGTGCGCGGGTCGGCGGCGTGGGCCATTAGTTGGGAAGTTTCGCCGGGTTCCAGCTTACGGAAATGGACACCGTCGGCCTCGTCCACGGCGGCATCCACGAATATCACGCGGCGGGCGCGAGCGATGGGGTCGGCAAATTCAGGCGTCAGCAACTGGCAGATGAGCGTGCGGACGCCGGGCAATTGCAAATCCTCAATTGCCTCCGCCACGCGCGGACCGACCCCGTCATCGCGGCGCAGGGAATTGCCGTAGCCGATGACGAGCAGCTCGGCTTCAATGGGTACGGCGGGAACCGGATTCATTTGTTTTTTACACACTTTGCACAGGTGGACAAGGAAAAGAGATGATTTTTGCTGGTTTCAGAGGATTTCCCACTGGAAGCCGCGCGATATAATGATTTTCGGGTGCGGTAGCCTGCTCTGCCCTACTACAAAAGGAGCCGACCGGGCGGTTGGATGGTTTGGCTGGACGCAAAGCTGCTTCAACCTTTAGGAGAAAATACACAGTTGCGCGCAGAAGCCCTCAATCAAGCAATCAGCCGCGCATCTTTTCGTCCAACACCCGACCGTCCAGCGCAATCATCTGGACGTGCAACGGCATCTGGCCCACGGCATGCGTAGAGCAGCTCAAGCACGGGTCGTAGCAGCGGATGCCGTGTTCGACGCGGTTGAGCATGGCTTCAGGAATATCGTTGCCGCGCACGTAGTGCCGCGCGATTTGGGCGACGGTCTGGTTCATGGCCAAATTGTTTTGGCCGGTGGCGACGATGAGGTTGACCTTTTGCAGCAAGCCGTCGCGATCCACGGTGTAGTCGTGAAAGAGGGTGCCGCGCGGGGCTTCGCTGGCACCGACACCGTGCAGACTATTGATGCCGGCATCGGCCCGCAGATAATCACTGGAGAGTTCGGGGTCGGCCAGGTAACGCTCAACATATTCGAGGCTCGCCAGAATTTCGATGAGCCGCGCGTAGTGATAGAGAAACGATGACGTAACCGCGCCGCGACCGAGCTTCTTAAATTTCTTAAGCTCCTCATCGGCCTGTGGCACGCCCATCTGTTCGGCGATGTTCAGACGCGCAAGCGGGCCAACGCGATAGATGCCTTCGGGGAAACCGAGCGGCAGATAATACGGGGACTTGAGATAGGAGGTGTTCTGTACGGCTTCGCCGATGTAATCCTTGTAATTTGCCGGGTCAATTTGGTCGGCGAGGATGCTACCGCTGCTGTCGGTGAAGCGGAGTTTGCCGCCGTGATGTTCCCAAGTGCCATCGGGTGCAACCAAGCCCATGAAGAGCGAGGGAAAATTGCCGAAGATCTGGATTTCGCGACCATGAGTCTTCATGGTTTTCTTCCAGAGGTCAAACGCCACCTTCGTCGTGGCGAACGCCTCGGGCAGCCAGGCACGAATTTTGGCGCGGCCTTCCTCACTCAGCGAACTGCGCACGCCGCCGGGTACGGCCCAAGCGGGATGAATCTTTTTGCCACCGAGAATCTCGATGATTTCCTGACCAAACTGGCGGAGGCGGATACCGGCGCGGGCGAGTTCCTTGTTGGCAGCGATGATACCAAAGACATTGCGGCTGGCGGGCGGCGTATCCCAGCCTAATAAAAAGTCCGGCGCGCTCAGGTGGAAAAAGCTCAGCGCGTGCGATTGGATCATCTGGCCGAGATTTAGCAAGCGGCGCAACTTGTCGGCGGCGGGCGGAATGTTGACAGCCATGATGGCATCACCGGCCTTGGCAGACGCAAGCGTGTGACTAACCGGGCAGATGCCGCAAATGCGCTGCGTGATGCCGGGCATCTCGGAGTATGGGCGGCCTTCGCAGAATTTCTCGAAGCCGCGAAACTCGACGACGTGAAACTCGGCATCGGCGACATTACCGGCGTCGTCCATGAATATGCTGATTTTAGCGTGACCCTCAATGCGGGTCACAGGATCGATGACGATGCGTTTTGCCATAAAATGAATTCAACCAAACTTCAACTGCACGCCTTCGAGTTTGGGCGTCTGGCCGGCGAGCACTTGAATCATCAAAGCCTTGATGCGATCCGCCGGTGGCGGACAGCCGGGCAGAAAAAATTCGACATGGACGACTTCGTGAACCGGTTGCACGTTTTCAAGCAGCGCGGGCACAATGCCGTCGGCCTTGGGAATGACGGGATTGTATTGGGCGTTTTCGATGTAGGCGCGCTGCAACACGCTTTCGCTGTTAGCGAGGCCGAACTGATTGCGCATTGCGGGCACGTTGGCGGTCACGGCACAGTCGCCGAATGAGACAAGCACTTTGGTCCGCGCGCGGATTTTGTGAATGAGTTCAAGATTATCCGCATTGCAAACGGCGCCTTCGATGAGGCAGACATCTACACCTTCGGGATACTCCTTCACATCCGCGATGGGGCTGAAGACGACTTCAATCTTGTCCGCGATATCAATGAGGAACTCATCGAGGTCGAGGAATGACATGTGGCAGCCGGCGCAACCGCCAAGCCAGACCGTGGCAATTTTTAAGCGTTCCATTGTTTTTTCTCCCGGGCGTTGACGATGAATTCGAGTTTGTCGCGGTCGCGAACTGATTCGCCCACCGCCGAGCCTTTCTTAAACAGCGCGCCGGTCGGGCAGGACATGACACACTTGCCGCACTCGGTGCAACTTTCAGAATCGCCCCACGGCTGGTTGAGATCGGTGATGATTTTAGATTTTGTGCCGCGTCCGGCGACGTTCTTGGTCCCCGCGCCTTCAATGTGCCAGCAGGAACGAACACAGCGCGTGCAAAGAATGCAGCGGTTGTGATCCATGCCAAACAGGCGGTGGGTGTTGTCTACGTCCCATTTCGGGAAAATATAATCGTAGCGGACGTGATCCATGCCCAGGCTGTAGGCGAGCGTTTGCAGCTCACAATGGCCGTTCGCCACACACACCGCGCAGACGTGATTCCGCTCGGCAAATAAAAGTTCCAGCGTCATGCGCCGGTATTTGTTAAGTCGTTCTGAATTGGTGGAAACTTCCATGCCCTCCGCGACACGCGTGGTGCAGGCCGGGAGCAGCTTGTTCACGCCCTTCACCTCAACGAGGCAGAGCCGGCACGCACCAACATCATAGACTCCTTCGAGATGACAAAGCGTCGGAATCTTGATGCCAGCCTCGGTCGCCGCCTGCAAAACCGAGGCCCCCTTCTCCGCGCTAATCTGTTTCCCATCGACGGTCAGTGTTCTGGCAGACATAAATATTATTTCATTTCATTGCGGTTACACCGGGACCAAACGTGTCTGGCTGGAGCAGTTCCTCGTATTCGTTGCGGAAATATTTCAGGGTACTCAACACCGGATTCGGCGCAGTCTGGCCAAGGCCGCACAGACTGGTGTTTTTCACCATATCGCAAAGCTCCTCCAGCTTGGCAAGGTCGCGCCGCGTGGCCTGACGGGCGATAATTTTGTTAAGCAGATTTTCCATCTGGGTCGTGCCAGCGCGGCAGGGAATGCACTTGCCGCAGGATTCGTCCTTGCAAAACTCCATGTAGAACTTGGCAATCTCCACCATGTTCGTGGTGTCATCCATCACGACCATGCCGCCTGAGCCCATGATGGAGCCCAACTTCATCAGCGATTCGTAGTCCACCGGCGTATCGAGAAATTCCGCCGGAATGCAACCACCGGATGGCCCACCAGTCTGCACCGACTTAACCTGTCGACCGTCCGGGGCACCGCCGCCCATTTCCATGACAATCTGACGCAGTGGAATCCCCATCGGCACTTCAATGAGACCGGTGTTTTTGATTTTGCCGGTGAGCGCGAATACTTTGGTGCCTTTGCTTTTCTCCGTGCCAATGCCGGCATACCAGTCGCCACCTTTTTTGATGATGGCGGTGATATTGGCAAACGACTCCACGTTATTTATGAGTGTCGGACAGCCGAACAACCCACTTTCCGCCGGAAACGGCGGACGCGGACGCGGCGTGCCACGCTTACCTTCAACGGACATCATGAGCGCAGTTTCTTCACCACAGACAAACGCACCGGCGCCGATACGAATGTCCACGTTAAAATTAAACGGTGTTTCAAAAATGCCGGAGCCGAGCAAGCCCAACGCCTTCGCCTGCTTGATGGCAATCTGTAAACGTGAGATCGCTAGTGGATACTCCGCGCGAACGTAAAGAAATCCTTGATCTGAACCGACGGCGTAAGCAGCTATCGCCATGCCCTCAAGAACGAGATGCGGATCGCTTTCCAAAACACTTCGATCCATGAACGCACCCGGGTCGCCTTCGTCACCGTTGCAGATGATATATTTTTTGGCACCAGGAGACTTGGCGACCGTGCCCCATTTCAGTCCGGTTGGGAAACCCGCACCGCCGCGTCCGCGCAAGCCGCTCTTCGTCACTTCATCGACAACCTGCGCCGGCTGCATTTCGGTCAGTGCGTTGTGCAACGCTTCGTAACCGCCGACGGCAATGTAGTCCTCAATTTTTTCCGGATCAATAATGCCGCCGTTTGCGCGGACAATTTTTGTCTGCTTGGCAAAGAAGGGATGGTCAGGATCACCGATTTCTAGATTTGTCTGCATACCCTTGAGCGAAGCAATGATGGCTTCGGCATCTTCGGGTTTAATGTGCTCAAACAAGATTTCCTTTTCCTTAACGCCATCAATTCCAACCAGCGGACCTTGGCCGCAAAAGCCCATGCAACCAACCCGCCGCACTTCCACATCGGCGTCCAATTGTTGCTCGATCACAGCTTTTTCCAGATTAGCTTTGATGGCGTCGGCACGGGAAGACATACAGCCCGCTGACATGCAGGTGCGGACGATGATTTTCTTGCGACTGGCAATGTGCTTTTCCGCGATGGCGTTGAGATCTTCAATTTGCATAAGTCAGATTCACATCCACGATTTCACCTTGGCAATTGCATCGTCTGGTGATTGCTTGGCCGCAACCTGTCCATCGTAAGTCACTGCTGGCGCGATTCCACACGCGCCAATGCAACGCGCGGTAAGCAGCGATAACTTGTTGTCAGCTGTAGTTTCGCCGGGTTTGATTTTGGCGAACTTCTCGAGCGCGGCGACGACCTTATCCGCACCCTTGACGTAACACGCCGTGCCCATGCAAACAACGCAAGTGTGTTCGCCCTGCGGCTTCAGCGTGAAAAAGTGGTAGAAAGTCGCCACGCCATATACCCGGCTCGGCGGCAGCTTGAGATGATGCGAGACGAACAGTAATACGTCGTCTTCAAGGTATCCAAAAAGCTCCTGCGCCTTATGCAAAACTTCAATCAAGGCATCCTGTTTAAATTGGAGCTTCTTCATGTGAACCTCCAAAATCTTGAAACGCTTGTCGCCACTGGGATGCTTGATGCCAACTGCTGGTTTTGGCGTTACCGGCGGCTTTTCAGCGGTGTTTAATATGGCGCTCATATAAGATGTCAGCAGCTGCAATAATGACGTATTGGCTAAAGACATCTCAAAATTAGGCTTTTTTATTAATATTACATTACCAGAATTGCTAAATACACACCCTCCTTTGGCATCTTTGGGATTGATCGCCAATTTTTTCTCAAATGCAGCGTTTCTCCTGACTATATTTGTCGGCAATAAATCTTTAGCCGCTGCGAATATACAAACTGGTCCATTTGCGAAGCCAAAGATGAGTACTTCTGCAGGTTATCGAAGTTTGCCAGCCGTAATTGGTTCTGGCGTTAAGGGATCATATTAACACCTGGAATAATATACTTAGCCGCACACGTTATATCGTGCGTGTCTGCGTATATTGCCAGAACTGTCGAAAATCAGACGTAGAGCGCGTTCTGCAGTTCGCGCAGAAGCACGCCGGTGAACGGATGCCGCCGTTCCGGCTCGCGTTCGAGGCACTTCAAGACCACTTTTTCCAGAGCGGGCGGCACATCGCGATTCAACTCGCGCAGCGGGATGGGTCCGTCCGGCTGCAATTGCGCCGCGAGGATCTCCCCGGGCGATTCGCCAGGAAACGGCTTCTTGTTCGTGAGCAGTTCATACGCCGCCACCCCAAAGGCAAAGATGTCCGTGCGCCCATCAATCCCCTGGCGCTGCAATTGTTCCGGCGCCATGTAGCCGGGCGTGCCGGGATTCTTCGCGAATTTCACCGGCTTCTCCGGCAGCGGCTGCGCCATGTCAAAATCAATCAGCCGCACCGCGCCGTTGCGCGAGACCAGCACATTCTCCGGCTTGAAATCGAGATGCATATAACCGCCCTCGTGGACATCGTTCAGGCCGGCAGCCATATCAATCAGGATTTGTGCGACATTCTCCGTCAGCACCGGATCATGCCGCGCGAACAGTAGCTTTAAATTCTCCGCCTCCACATAATCCATCAAGAGAAAGTCACTGCCGTGTTCGACATAGGCAACGATGTTCTGGCAATCGGAGAGCGAGGCCAGAATCTCGTTACCGCGTGTGAAGCGACGACGAGCGGTAAAGTTGAAGCGAAATTCTTTTTTCAGCCGGCGTAAGGCGTAATTCTTACGGCGCTCGTCGGATACCAACCAAATGTCCGCCATGCCGCCGCTATTGAGCAGCTCACGCAGGTAAAACCGGCCGAACTTTTCCGGTTCCACCAATTTGTTATCGTTCAGGCTGCGCGCCATTAAAATTACAATGGCACAGGTGCCGCACCGTCGCGACCAAAAATTATCCGCCGATTTAGCTTCTCGCAAGCGCCAGACAAAATAGATTCCCACCATGCTCGGAATCCTGACCGGCGGCCTGAACCTGCTGTATCCACCGGTCTGCCAACTCTGCCGCGCCCAGCGCGCGGAGGCTCGCGAAGGTTTCGTGTGCGAGCAATGCCGGTCACGCGTCCGTTTCATCCGCGCACCGTTTTGCCAACGTTGCGGTCTGCCCTTTGACGGCGACCTGACCACCACCTTCATCTGTACTAACTGCAACGACCTCAAGCTCTACTTCACATCCGCACACGCAGCCGTCGTCGCCAAGACCGTTGTGCTCGAGGCCATCCACCATTTCAAGTATTCCCACGCGCTTTGGTTTGAGAACTTTCTCGCCGGCCTGCTCATCCAAGTGGCCGCACCGATTCTAGCCAGCGGCACGTGGCATCACCTTGTCCCCGTACCGTTGCATCCCGTCAAATTGCGGGAACGCGAGTTCAATCAAGCCGCGCTCCTCGCCGCCCAATTATCACGCGCCACCAAGATTCCCATGAGTGAGAATATCCTCCGGCGCGTGCATCCCACCGCCACGCAAACCCTGCTCACGCGAACGGCGCGCGCGGCGAATATGAAGAACGCCTTTGCGGTTCGCCAAGGCACCCGGCTCGATGGTCAAAGAATCGTGCTCGTGGACGACGTCTTCACGACCGGCGCCACCACCAACGCCTGCGCGCGGGCGTTGCAAGCTGCGGGCGCGGCGGAGGTCTGTGTCTGGACAGTTGCGCGCGGGCTTTAAATTTCATAGTATCAGGCGTTCATGGATACCACTACGTTCCTGAAGAAAACCATCGGTGGCGTGACGCAAGTCGAACCGGCTCTGACGCCGCCGCCCGCTTCCACCGAGCAAAAGAGCTTTGTCAAAAAAACCAAGCTCGGCAGCAGCAGGTCGAAGAAGCGCGAGATTCCCGAAGGCCTCTGGATTAAATGCCCGGCCTGCGACGCGCTGGTCTTCGACAAGGAGCTCGACGAGAATCTCCAAGTCTGCCCCAAGTGTCAGCAACATCTTCCGATCGCTTCGCGTGAGCGGATTCACTCCCTCGTCGAGACCTGCACCTTTCAAGAGATGGATGCCGAGATGGTCAGCGTGGATATCCTTAAATTCGCGAGCTATAAGAGCAAACTCGATCGCGACCGCAAAGCCACCATGCTCAAAGACGCCGTGGTCACCGGCGTTGGCAAGATTGGCACCCACACCGTCGCGCTCGGCGTGATGGATTTCCGGTTCATGGGCGGTTCCATGGGCGCCGTCGTCGGCGAAAAACTCACGCGCCTCATCGAACGCGGCACCGAAGGCGGCTGGCCCGTCGTCATCATTTCCACCAGCGGCGGCGCGCGCATGCAGGAAGGCGCTTTCAGCTTGATGCAGATGGCCAAGACCTCGGCCGCCCTCGCCTACCACGCGAAACATCGGCATCCCTACCTGAGTGTCCTCACCAACAACAGTTATGGCGGGGTCATGGCCAGCTATGCCGCCCTTGGCGATTTGATTCTCGCCGAACCGGGCGCGATGATCGGTTTCGCCGGCCCGCGCGTCATCAAGGACACCACGCATGCCGATTTGCCGCCGCGCTTTCAGACCGCGGAATTTCTCCTCGACCACGGGCTCATCGACGCCATCGTCCCGCGCAAAGAGATGAAGGCGCGCCTGATTACCTACCTCGATTACTTCGCCGCTGGCAAAAAATACGCCGCCGCTTAATCTCCGTCAGCCCCCACTTTCTTCTGTCCAGCGCATGACCGCGATTGACACCGCGCGCTTATTTTCGGAAATTCACGACTTAATTTCACCACACCCATGAGCGACCACGCCATCTCCACTGAATCTTTGCAACAAGCCGGACGCACCTTCCCGCCGTCTGCCGATACCGTCAAACGCGCCCACCTCAATGCCGCGCAGTACGATGCCTTGTATCGCCGCTCGATTAGCGAACCCGACGCGTTCTGGCTCGAACAGGCGAACACCCTCGACTGGTTCAAGAAACCAACGGTCGCCGGCAACTATACGTGGGACACGGCGGCGCGGAAGATCGAGCATACGTTTTTCGCGGATGGCCAACTCAATATCACGACGAATTGCTTAGACCGCCATCTGGCAACGCGCGGAAATCAAACCGCCATCATCTGGCAAGGTGAGCCGGAGGATGAAGTCAAACACATCACCTACGCCGAACTCCACGCCGACGTCTGCAAATTCGCGAATGTCCTCAAATCCCTCGGTATCAAGAAGGGCGACCGCGTGGCCATCTATCTGCCCATGATTCCCGAGGCCGCCGTCGCCATGCTTGGCTGCGCGCGCATCGGGGCGATTCATAACGTCATTTTCGGTGGGTTCAGCTCGGACGCGCTCGCCGGCCGCATCAATGATTCCGAATGTAAACTCCTCATCACCGCCAACGTCTCCCTGCGCGCCGGCAAAATCATCCCCCTCAAAGAACTCGCCGATACTGCGCTCAAACACACGCCCAGCATCGAACACGTCATCGTCGTCCAGCGTAATGCCGAGCCTTGCAACATTGTTCCCGTTCGCGACAAGTGGTATCACGAATTGATGAACGGTGGGGCGAGTGTCCTCACGAGCCGGCTCGCGGGGACGCTCGCCCCACCAGATAAATGCCCGCCGGAACCGATGAACGCCGAGGATTATCTTTTCATCCTTTACACCAGCGGTTCCACCGGCAAGCCCAAGGGCGTCGTCCACAGCACCGCCGGTTATCTGCTCTGGAGCGCGCTCACGCACAAATACGTTTTCGACATCCACCCCGGCGACGTCTATTTCTGCACCGCGGATATCGGCTGGGTCACCGGCCACAGCTACGTCATCTACGGCCCGCTCTGCAACGGCGGCACCACCCTCATGTTCGAAGGCGTGCCCACCTATCCTGACGCCGGCCGTTTCTGGAAAATTGTCGAGAAGTTCAAGGTCAACTCCTTCTACACCGCCCCCACCGCCATCCGCGCGCTCATCCGGCTCGGCGATGAATGGCCGGCCAAATACGATCTCTCCTCCCTCCGCGTCCTCGGCTCCGTCGGCGAACCCATCAATCCCGAAGCGTGGATGTGGTATTACAAACATATCGGCCACGAACATTGCCCCATCGTGGATACCTGGTGGCAGACCGAGACCGGCGGTCACCTCATCACGCCTTTGCCCGGCGCGCACACGCTCAAACCCGGCAGCGCTGGCCGCCCCTTCTTTGGCGTCGAGCCGGTCGTCTTGCGCGATGACAGCAGCGAATGCAGCCCCAACGAAGGCGGCAAACTCTGCATCAAGAAACCCTGGCCCGGCATCATGCGCACCACCTGGGGCGACCATCTGCGCTTTGTGAACACCTATTTCTCCACCTACAAAGACATGTATTTCACCGGCGACGGCTGCCGCGTGGATGCCGACGGCGATTACTGGCTGATGGGCCGGGTGGACGACGTCGTCAACGTCTCCGGCCATCGCATCGGCACGGCCGAAGTCGAGAGCGCCCTCGTGAGCCACGCGAAGGTGGCGGAAGCCGCCGTTGCGCCCATGCCGCATGACATCAAGGGCCAGGCCCTCTACGCCTTCGTCACGCTGAAGGACGGCGTCGCCGAGAGCGAGGAATTGAAGAAAGACCTCGCCGCGCATGTCCGCAAGGAAATCGGCGCCATCGCGGTGCCCGACAAAATTCAATTTGCGCCCGGGCTGCCGAAGACGCGCTCCGGCAAAATCATGCGGCGCATCCTGCGGAAGATCGCCGAGAACCACACCGACCAGATTGGCGACACCTCCACGCTCGCCGACCCCGGCGTCGTGGACGCCCTCGTCAAGGGGAAGCAATGAACTCAAAAGCTTTCCAAACTAGATAAAGGATAGTATGCAATCCCTAGAGCCTACTATCTATCGGCGCGTTTAAATATGTCTCGCAACATAACCATACTGGCGTTGATTCAGTTGTTGGTTGTGATATTGGGATACTTTGCGCTCGGTATTGTTCTCAAAGCTAGTGGTTACCCGCATGATCCACCATTCTTTGCCAGTTTAAGTCGAGTTGTTTGGAGTCCGCTTGCTTTACTCTTGCGGGCCCATGGGTTGACATTGTTGTTAGCTCCAGTTGTCTGGACAGTTTTAACTTCTCTCACACAGAATCGGCGGATTATTTTTTCGCAGGATACATGGCTTGTTATCGGATTCGCTATACCCGTCACTATTATCACCCTTTTTATCTACGCTTGCATCCATCGATACGCGGTTGTGCCAAATTGATTATACGACTAATCCAAAGGCAGGCTGCGACCAAGTCAGCGCCGTAGGCGCGGCATCATTGTAGCCACCCCAGCCACCGTTAGCCCGCCCCGTCGGGGCGACAGCTTCCCCGTGCCGCCACCGGCTTAGGCCATATTCACCCCCAAATGGACGCCAACTACCGCAAAACCGGTCACAAATCGTCCAGTGTTTGTCATAAAGCGTGGAGGAAACGTCGCATTGCGTGGAGGGAACGTGACATTCCGTGCAGGGAACGCCTCAATGCGTGCTGCGGTACCCCCTGGCGTGCAGGGAAAGTGACCAAGCGTCCAGCGTTTGTCGCAAAGCGTGGACGATTTGTAACAAAGCGTTTAGCAGTTATCGCAAAGCGTCCAGCATTTGTGACAAAGCGTGCAGGAAACGGGGCAAAGCGTGGAGGGAATGTCACATTCCGTGGAGGGAATGAGGCAAAGCGTCCAGGGAACGTGGCATTGCGTGATGGAAATGCGACGTTTCCATCGCGCATTATGACGTCAACCGTAGTAAAAACGACGTTGGGAGGGCGAAAAACGTCAAAACCGACGGCTTTGACCGTTTCCAATGGGGAAGCTGTACAAAAAATGACAGTTGAGACCGGCATTCGTCCGGTTGCCAGCGTTCTGGCCTCACTCGGACTTGGTACCTAAATTGGCCGGGTCGGGATAGCAACGGAAGTTTTTGTTACCGTGGCCGCCGCCGTAGGTAGAACCCGTTACCCCCGCCGTCGTGGCCGCGAGTTCGGCATAAGTGGCGTTGACCTCTGCCTCAGACGACGCGTGATCATACCGACTCACCTCGTAAATATCGTAAATAAAGAGGAAGTTGAAGTGCCGATGATTGGACGCGGAGCCGCTGACCTAGATGTTCACTTGAAAGGCGGTCGGACGATTCGCGGACAACAGGGCGGCGACTTTTTCGGCGATGATCTGTTCGCAGCGGGCGACTTCTTCCTGGCGCAGGCTCAAGTATTCGTTCGCAATGCTCTGGAGGTCGTCCACGTTGTAGAGATAGACGTTGTCGAGTTCGCTGACGGTCGGGTCGATGTCGCGCGGCACGGCAATATCTATGAGCAGCAATGGCCGGTGCTGGCGGCGGCGCATCAGGGGTTCGAGGGTGGCGCGGTCAAGAATGGCTTTGGTCGCGGCGGTGCTGCTGATGGCGATGTCAATGCGCTCAAACTCTTCCGGCCAGTGTTCCCACGGCACGGTGCGGGCGGCGAGTTCAGCGGCCAGGGCCGTGGCGCGTTCGGGTGAGCGGTTAGTGACGGTGATGCGCTGGACGCCGCGCGATTGCAGGGCGCGCGCGGTCTTCTCGCTGGTCTCGCCGGCGCCAATCACGAGGACTTCGTGTTCGGCCAGCGTGGTAAATATCTTCTCCGCCAGCTCGACGGCAGCGGACATGACGGAGACACTGCCGCGCTGGATGTTGGTCGCGGTGCGAATGTGCTTGGCCACGTTGAAGGCGCGCTGGAAGGCTTTGTTGAGCCTTGCGCCGGTGTGCTTGTGGGTGAAGGCGAGCTCGTAGGCGGCCTTGAGCTGACCAAAAATCTCGGTCTCGCCGATGACCATGGAGTCGAGCCCGGCGGCGACCTTGAAGAGATGCTGCAAACTATGCGGCTCGGCGATGGTATATAACTCGTCACCGAGCGCACCATCGTAGGCGTGATGCGCGATGAGGAATTTTTTGAATTCAACGAAGGCGGCGTCCGGCGCTAGCGTGGTGGCGGCGTAAATTTCTACGCGGTTGCAGGTGGAAAGGATGGTGGCCTCGGTGGCAAGACCGGCGGCGCGCAAGGCAGCCAACGCTTCGGGAATCCGGCTTTGATCAAAGGCGAAGCGTTCGCGCAATTCGACAGGCGCGGAGCGGTGGCTCAAACCGATAACGACGACGCTCATTTAATTATGCAGGCCGGAGTAGTAATTAGTGATGCCGAACGTCAGCAGCAGGAAGACGAACACGAGGATAACCCCGATGGCGAAGCGCCGGCTGGAGCGGCCAAACTTCTTATAGGCAACGAGCGCCTCCAGATAGGCGAGCCACAGGAGCGCAGACCAGAGGACTTTGGTGTCAGACCAGTAGGGCTTGCCCGCGTGCCGGGGGAGTTGCGAGCCAGCGGCGAGGCCGATGGTGAGCAGGACGAAGCCGACAGCAACAAGCCGGAAGGTGATGTATTCCAGCCGCTGGATGGACGGCAGGAGGGAGAGGAGCGCACGGAGTTTGTGGAATTTTAGATCATGACGTTGCATGAGGAACATGCCAGCCGCAACCGCCGCGAGGCCAAAGGCGCCGTAGGATTGCAAAATGGTGGCGGCATGAATGCTGCGCAGCGCGCCGGAGAATTCGGGCTTGGGGCCGTGCGGCGGATCGAGCGATGGCATCAGGGCAAACACGCCAATGGTGAATAGCACCGGCGCGGTGAACGCGGCGAGGAACTTGAAACGCGGCAACAGCGAGTAAACGAGACACGCGAGGCCGAGGGCCCAGAGCAAAAAGGTGGTGGCTTCGTAGAGGTTGTTGACGGGGCAACTGTGCAGGGTCATGCCGCGCTTGGCCATGGCGAGGGTGTGCAGCGCGACGCCGGCGACGAGTAGAAAGTAGTTAACCCATTCGTCCCGGCGGAAACCTTTGCGCCAAAGAAAGACGGAGTAGATCGTTGCCAGACCATAAAAGGTCACGGCAAGCATGAAGCAGTGCCGGTCGGTGAACCAAGCCATGTGAACAGGCTAAAGGTAAAGCGGTCGAGCGGCAATTCAAACCGACCGGAGCTTGCCATCGGCATCGAGTCGCGCCACCAGCTTGAATACATCGCGCCGGGCGCAGAAGGCAACGTCGTCGCGCAGTTCGGTAATGCCGAGCAGGCGGCGACCATTCTCGGAATTGCTAATGGCGTTGGCGAGATTGGTGAGCACGGCCTGCACATAGGCAGCGCGGGCGGCTGTTGAATTGGCGGATTTGTTGATCTGCGTGGTCTTGCCGGTAGCCAGCGCTTCCACCACCGCACCGGCGGCGAGGATGTCTTCCGACGCCGACTGCTCGCCCGTGCCAGCGCAGATGAGGAGAATCTCTTTTTCCTCGCGCAAATAATCCACCGTGGCTCCGAGGTTCAGGAATGACGCGGCCAGAACCGTCTTCGCATTCGCACAAGCCCGCAAGGCGCGCGTGCCATTCGTGGTGGTGCTGACAATGATATTGCCGCGCACCTTCTCGGCGGAAAACTCGCGCGGGGAATTGCCAAAATCGAAATCCACGCCACCCGCTTGCGCGGCGCGGATGCGCACGCCATCACGCTCGCCAGCGAGCAGAACTTCGGGGTTGCGCTGGCGGAGGGCGACGGCTTCGGCGATTTCGCAGACGGGGATGATGGCGCTCGCGCCGTTGTGCAAGGCGGTAACGAAGGTACTCGTCGCGCGCAGAATGTCGAACACCACGCAAACCGTGCCGCGCAAATCACGCTGGGCGAGCGCCGGTAAATCCGCCGGTGTCAGGATGGTTTCAATAGTCATGTCAGATATTCTTCAAGTGCCGTAAAAAACTATTCCACGCGCAGCACTGAGCCATGCGCGCATGCCCATGTCAACCGCCAAAGAAAAACGGCGCGTACTTTTGGTACGCGCCGTCCCCCAATTCCTCCGTAGCCGGGGTTTTTGGAAGGATTACTTCTTGGATGACTTCTTGGTCGGCACGGTCGCAATGGTCTGGAGGATGCGGCCGGCGATCTTGTAGGGGTCGCCCTGGGAGTTCGGACGGCGGTCTTCGAGGTAACCTTTGTAGCCGTTGTTCACAAAGCTGTGCGGGACGCGGATGGACGCGCCACGGTTCGCAATGCCGTAGTTAAACTTGTCGATGGACTGCGTTTCATGCAGGCCGGTGAGGCGCAGATGATTGTCCGGACCGTAGACGGCGATGTGCTCGTTCTTGTACTTGTCGAACGCGGCCATGAGCGCTTCGAAGTATTCCTTACCGCCGACTTCACGCATGTAAGTCGTCGAGAAGTTCGAGTGCATGCCGGAACCGTTCCAGTCCACATCCACGCCGAGCGGCTTGCAATGCCAGTTCACGTCCACGCCGTATTTTTCGCAGAGGCGCATCAAGAGATAACGGGCAACCCAGACCTGGTCGGCGGCGTTTTTGGAGCCTTTGCCGAAGATTTGGAATTCCCACTGGCCCTTCGCCACTTCGGCGTTGATGCCTTCATGGTTGATGCCCGCATCGAGGCAGAGGTCGAGGTGCGTGTCCACAATTTCGCGGGCGATGCAACCAACATTGCGGTAGCCGACACCGGTGTAATATTCGCCCTGCGGATAGGGAAAACCGCTATCGGGGAAGCCCAGTGGCTTGCCGTCCTTGTAAAGGAAATATTCCTGCTCGAAACCGAACCACGCACCCGCATCATCCGGAATCGTCGCGCGGCCATTGCTCGGATGCGGGGTCTTGCCGTCCGGCATCATGACTTCGCACATCACCAGCACGCCATTTTTCTTGGTCGAGTCAGGATAGACGGCGACGGGCTTGAGCATGCAATCCGAGCTGCGGCCTTCGGCCTGCCGGGTCGAGCTGCCATCAAAGCCCCACTGCGGAAGTTCAGAAAGCTTGGGGAAAGCTTTGAATTCTTTGACCTGGGTTTTGCCGCGAATGTTGGCGACGGGTGAATAACCGTCCAGCCAGAGGTATTCCAATTTGTATTTTGCCATGTGCGTGTTGTGTGTTTTGAATGTATTTTCGGTTTAACTAATGCAATCCAACTGACACCGAGGCATCAGTTGAACAACGGTGGCAGAGTTTGAGCAGGGACGATGCCAGACCGCAAGATTTTTATTTAAATAAGCGTCCAAACTCATTCCAGCCACGTTTTCCAATGGTTTTAAGGCGCAAATAAATTTAGCCAGCGTCCGCCCACACCCCGCGCGAGCAGTCATTTCTGTGGGAATTTAATCACGCTGAATAAATTTATTCTTTTTTCTGCAATGCCCCTTTGCATCCCAGCCGAGATGCGCGATATTCGCAGCGGGATGCTGAAGGTCAAAGATACATTGCGCGCCACCGTGCATTTAAGTTTCGACGGGCGCGTCTTCAAAGCCTATCACGGGCCGCAGGCGCAGGCGCGCTTCGACAACGAAGTGCGCGTCCTGCGTCACCTCAAAGCGCGCGGCTGTGATTTTGTCCCCCGCCTGCTCGGGGCCGACGCCGACCAACTCCGCATCATCACCACCAATTGCGGCACCCGCGTGGAGCAGCTCGATGAAAAGCGCCGCGCGGAACTGTTCGCCGAGCTGGAGAAGTTCGGCGTGCGCCACGACGACCCCGACATCCGCAACGTGACCTACCGCTTTAGTGACGGCCGCTTTTGCATCATTGATTTCGAGTTCGCCACCATTTTGGACGATGACAAAAAGGAATCCCCATGAGTCCGGCTTTTAACGCCAAGGTGCCAAGGTGCCAAGGCGCAATAGATGAATATGTTTTGGCTGACAATGCTTGTCGCCGCGCTTGGATAAGTTCGGACTGGCATCCATCTCCGTTTGAGTTTTATCGTCCTCACCTTGCATCCTGGCTACTTTGCGCCTTGGCGTTTAATTCTGATTGAGTTTTTCCCACCCATGAAAAAGCCTGCAACCAAATCTAAAGCCACCGCGCCCCTCACCCTCAAGTGGTCCGGCTGTTCGGACATCGGCAAAGTTCGCAAGAATAACGAAGACGCCTTTCTCGGCCTCCGCTTTGATGCGCACGACGTCCACCGGCTCGGCAAATTCGGTGCGGCGTCCACCGCCAAGCACGATTTCACCTTCGCCGTATGCGACGGCATGGGCGGCGCCAAGGCCGGCGAATATGCCAGTTCCATCGCGGTCGATAAAATCACCACCCTGCTCCCGCGCGCCTTCAAAAGTTCTGCCACCGGCCTGGACGCGGGTGTGGCTGACGTGCTCGCCGAGCTTTACGAGCAGATTCACCGCGCCCTCGCCTATCTCGGCAGTTGTTATGACGAATGCCACGGCATGCAAACCACCATGAGCCTCTGTTGGTTCACGCCTGGCTGGATGTATTTCGGACATATTGGTGACAGCCGCATCTATCATCTGGCCGCGAAGCAGAAGATCATCCGCCAGCTCACGGCGGATGATACCCACGTCGGCTGGCTATTCCGCAGTGGCCAGATTAACGAACGCGAGGCGCGCAACCATCCCCGTCGGAACGTCCTGCAGAAGGCGCTCGGCGGCGAGAATCAATTCGTGGATCCGCAAGTGGGCGCGGTCCCCTGCGAACGCGGCGATATCTTTCTGCTGTGCACGGATGGTTTGATTGAAGGGCTCTACGACCATTACCTCGTGGATATATTACGCGCGTCGGCCAAGAATGAAGCCATCAATCCCGCCCAACTGCTGGTGAGTGAATCCGTGAAAAACGACGGCCGCGACAACACCACCGCGCTCGTCGTGCAAGTGCTATAAGATCAGAGGTGGATCGCCTTAAACCTTAGTGCCCGGCGGCGACAAATAGTCTGGGGCGGTATAGAACGGCGACGACAACTTTAATACCTGCTCGAACTCAGCGGTTCTCTTTTTATCCAGCACCACAATATGAGAACCATAATCCCGGCTCAGCCCGGCATGAAGCGCTAAGTTAAAATCATGAAATAGCACCGCGTCGGGCGGATCCATCACCACCCCCGTCGTGTAGCCGGTACGACCGGCCGCATCAAGTAGCCAGATCCAGGCGGCGCGGAAATTTTTATGCCGCCGCATGAAATCAAACGCATTCTGCACCAGTTCCGTCGGATAATCCGCCGGATCCAGCGCCTTCATGGTTCCCGTTATGTTCGGTATCGGGTCATTTTCCGTTGGCTTGAGCACCTTACCGCTGGCGAGGTCGCGAATCAGTTCCGCCCGGATGGCGATTTCGCCCGTGACACAGCCTTTGTTGATGATCGCGCCAAATGAGGTGACGCCGAGCATGCCCAGCAATTGTTTCGCCGGCAGCGTGCCGGGCAGATAGGTAAGCATCGGCACATTGCCGGCGCGCATACCCTCCTCCGCGCGCGCCTCGGAAGTAAACAATGGGGTGAACTTGCCGTCCGCATCCTCCAGCAAGGCGAGCGGAAATATCTCGCCTTTCTTTATCACCAACGGCTCGTCCTCAACACCGACATGATAATTCCGGAGGAAGCACAAGTCACCCTTGACTATCGCGCGCAGAAAGTCCGGGAAGGCAGCCCGAGACCGGACCATCGCGGCGATGGTCTGGTCCAGTTCGTTCATTGGCAGGTCAGTGTTCATGATGTTGTTCAGTGTACCGTATAATTTAAAATCCTCCTAATTATCCGCCGGTCAGCCGCAGACGGTGAGGCTCACGGGGGCGCTCCACAAACCGGCTTGCGCCTCATCTATGCGATAGATCGCCTTATAAGTCCATTTGGCCGCCACGGCCGGGAGCGTCTGGGTATCGGTGTAGTTGGGGGTGGTATCAATGGTCAGGAACCCAAAACCTTTGCCGTCGCCGCGATCCACCCAGATTTCGCAACTTGTCAGGTAGGCGGCAAATCCTTGCCAGCTCCATTTGATCACCACCTGCCCGCTCAGCAGCAAAACGTGGATGAGCGGCAGCAGTAAGGTTAAATCTGGCGCAACCATCACTGTGCCGACGACGCCCAATTCGGTGGCGGTGGGCTCATCGCATTTCCCACTCATCTTGATTTGCTGGATGAAGGCGAAAATACGGGTGAGAGAGCCGGGCGGTTGGGGGACGACGCCGGTAGGCATCGCCGGAGCCACGTGGGTATGGAGCACCAAGGGGTCACTGCCGATGCCGGTTTGCGCGGCGGTGGTGGTCTTCGAGCAACCGGAGGCGAAAGTGGTCACCGAATCAGCCCAATGCTGGAGCACGTAGGCCAGCCAAAGACACTCCGCCACTATCGCTGCCACCTGCGCGGCGGTCAGACCGAGCAACACAGATTTAGCCGGCAACTTATCGGCAAAGTTCAATAGCCAGGCAATGCGGTCACCAATGCGGCGTGGATAAAAGTTTTGATGTTTCATATTATTATTTGTTTTTGTGTGTTTGTTGTTTGTTTTGTGTTTCGGGTTGACTGTCAGGATAAGCTGGCTGGCTTCACGGCATCCAAAATCAGCTTCCGCGTTTTAAAAATAGGCTCAAACGGACTCCTTATTGGCTCCAACGGCACCTTTATACACTCCAACGCCAGTAAAGTTGGCACCGACGCTGGTAAAGTTGACGCCGACGGCAGCAAGGTTGACCCCAACCTTGGAAAAATAAAATCCACCGGTGAAAATATAGTCGCCAACGCGGACAATGTTGGCTCCAACGGAGGAAATATTGACCTTAACTTTGACAAAGTTGGCGCCAATATGGGGAAAATTCGTACGGACAAAGACAGTGTTCTTAAGCCAAATGAGGACGTGGGCGTGGAAAAACGTGACGGCGGGCAGTTTTTTAAGAAAAAGGGCGTGGCACTAACTGCGAAGGATGCCGCCGAGGAAGAAGTTATTTCCGAGTACCACTGTAGCGGGGGTGCGCCGACGCGCGATAAAGAAGTCTCACCCGAAACCCCATGTTCCCTGACCCGCCCCATAAATTACTCCGCCCATTAAAGCAACGACCGGAGAGAACTTCTCCCCCTTTCTTGTCTTTCTTCAACCGTCCATTGCTCGCGCCCTCTGTAAAAAAGAAAAGGGCGGGCGACTTGCGTCGCCCGCCGTGAAACTCCTCCTGACCGTTGGGTCTATTGCTTAGTCGTGGTAAGCGATTTCGCCGTGTTCGGATTCGTCGAGACCGATCATTTCGACTTCCTCGGTCGGACGCAGACCCACGAGAATCTTGGTGATGTAGGCGATGATGACCGTGCCAATCACACTCAAGATGATCGTGATGACGACGGCCTTGAGCTGTTCCTTGAGCAGCGGTTGGAACAAGGTGTCGGTGACGTAGGCCTTGAGGTTGGTGGCGAAGTTCGCATTCACCGCGTTACGGGCAAGCATACCGGTCATGATGGCACCGGTGGTACCGCCGATGGCGTGCACGCCGAAGGTGTCGAGCGCGTCGTCATAGCCGAACCAGCCTTTGACCTTGTAGCACATGAACCAGCAGATGGTACCAGCGGCGATACCGATCCAGATGGAACCCTGGGGCGTGACGTAACCGCAAGCGGGCGTAATCACAACCAGACCAGCGACGGCGCCGGAGCAGAAACCGAGCACGCTCGGCTTGCCCTTGACGATCCATTCCCACATCGGCCAGACGAACGAGGCAATCGCGGTGGCGATGGTGGTGGTGGTGAAGGCGTTGGCCGCGATCACGTCGGCCGCCACGGCGGAACCGGAGTTGAAACCGTACCAGCCGACCCACAGCATGCCGGTGCCGATATAGGTCAGCACGAGGTTATGCGGCGCGAAGTTCTCTTTGCCGAAGCCTTTGCGTTTGCCGAGGATCAGCGCGAGGGTCAAGGCCGAGTAACCGGAGGTCATATGCACCACGGTACCACCGGCGAAGTCCATCGCTTTGATTGGCGCAGCGGCGTTCCACACACCGTTCATGTAACCGTTGATGCCCCAGACCGCGTGGCCCTGGGTGAAGTAAACGATCAGCATCCAGAGCGTCATGAACACGAGGATGGCCTTGAACTTCATGCGTTCCGCGATGGAACCGAGGATGAGCGCGGGGGTGATGACGGCGAACATGAGCTGGAACATGCAGTACACGTTTTCCGAGACCCAGTAGGAGTAGTTCGCATTGGGCGCGGAGGTAACGTTGTTCAGCATCCAGCAAACCATCGGATTGCCGACCCAGCCTTTGACCCAGTCCTTGGACATATCGCCGGTACCGCCGAAGATCATGCCGTAACCCACGAACACCCAGAGGATGGTCACGAGGCCGGTGATCAGGAAGCATTGAGCGAGCACAGACAGGACGTTTTTGCTGCGAACCATGCCGCCGTAGAACAGCGCGAGGCCGGGCAGCGTCATGAACAACACGAAGGCCGTGCTGGTGAGCAACCAGGCGTTATGACCGGCACCCGGATAGGTGTAGGTGGTGCCAGTGCTGTTGGCGAGACTGCTCATGATGGGCGAGGTAACGACGACGTTGCCATTCGTATCTTTCAATGGAGCGGTCGGGTCGCCGTTGGAGAAGTAGGCTTCAACGGATTCGAGGCGCTGCTCGATCGAGGCGGCTGGGAGCGGCGCCGCATTGGTCGTTGCGGCGACCGCATTCGTCACGGCGGCGACCGCGTTGGTCACGGCCGCGACGGTGTTGGTATCCGCACGGAGCGAAAGCGCACCGAAGGCGGTGCCCGCAATCAGGGCGAGTGTTAGAAAATGTTTTTTCATGTTTATATATGTAAGTGAGGTTTGTTTAGTTGGTGATTAGAGAGCCGAGTCGCCTTTTTCCTCGGTGCGGATGCGGACGGATTCCTCCACGGTGGAGACGAACACTTTGCCGTCGCCAATCTTGCCGGTCTTGGCGGACTTGATGATGGCCGCGACCGCCGCGTCCTTCTGGGCGTCGGCAATGACGAGCTCAATCTTGATTTTTGGCAGGAAATCCACGGTGTATTCACTGCCGCGATAGATTTCCGTGTGCCCCTTTTGACGACCAAAGCCTTTGACCTCGCTGACGGTCATGCCTTCGATCCCGATTTCACTGAGCGCGTCCTTCACTTCTTCAAGCTTAAACGGTTTGATGATTGCTTCGATTTTTTTCATTTCTTTTATGTTTTGTTATATGTGCTCGTCCAGCCAACTACGCATTGGCTCCTGCGCTCTTAGCAACGGCGATGCCAACTGCAAAACCTTTTACGCAGTAATGCAGAATCCCCTGATTTTACCGCTATTTAATCGGTAATGAATTTTTTTGACCAGCACCACCAGCACATTGTTTTGAAGCTTTTTGCCCACCGGAAGAAATTTTCGCCAGTAACGACAAGGGTTCCCCGGCAAAGAAATCTACACCGCACTTGAATCGCCGTGGCTGACCACTTAAATTCTGCCGCCATGAACGCCCCGCTAAAAGACCAGGTTGCCCAAACCTCCGAGTGGATTAAGAAGCTTCGCGCGGAAATCGCCCACGTCATCGTCGGCCAGGAAGCGCTCGTTGACCGCCTGCTGGTCGGGCTGCTCGCGAACGGCCACGTTTTGCTCGAAGGCGTGCCCGGTCTCGCTAAGACGCTGTCCGTCCGCACGCTCGCGACGGCCGTGCAGGCTAAGTTTAATCGCATCCAGTTCACCCCCGACCTCCTACCCGCGGATATTCTTGGTACGCTGATTTATAATCCGCAGGATGGGAAGTATCACGTCACGCGCGGCCCGATTTTTGCGAACTTTGTCCTCGCCGACGAAATCAACCGCGCCCCGGCGAAAGTCCAGAGCGCGCTGCTCGAAGCGATGCAGGAGCGGCAGGTGACCCTGGGCGGCGAGACGATGAAGCTGCCGTCGCCGTTCCTCGTGCTCGCCACGGAGAATCCGATTGATCAGGAAGGCACGTATCCCCTGCCCGAGGCGCAGGTGGATCGTTTCATGTTCAAAGTGATTCTGGATTATCCGAACGAAGCCGATGAACGGAAGATTCTCGACCGCATGGCCTTCACGAGTCCGGAGCAACCAGTGAAACCCGTCGTGTCGCTCGATGAAATTCTCGCGACGCGCAAGCTCGTGGATCAGATCCACGTGGACGACAAGATCCGCGATTACATCGTGAAAATTGTTTTCGCCACGCGCAAGCCGCAGGATTTCAAGCTGGACGTGAAACATTTCATCCAGTTCGGCGCGTCGCCGCGTGCGACCATAAACCTGACGCTTGCCGCCAAGGCCTGGGCGCTGCTGCAAGGCCGCGATTATGTGATTCCCGAAGACGTGAAGAGCATCGGACCCGATGTGCTGCGCCATCGCATTATTCTTACATATGAGGCCGAGGCGCAAGCGGTGACGACCGACGCCATCATCAAGAAAGTATTCAATGCGGTGCCGGTGCCGTGAGGTATTAATTAAGATTGAGATATGAAACTGATTATTGCGCTGGTATTGGCATCGCTTACCAGCTTCGCTGCGGATTTAACGCCCCAACATACCTTCACCATTGGCACGAATGATTTTCTGCTCGATGGCCAGCGGTTGCAGATTCGTTGTGGTGAGATTCATGCCGCGCGCGTGCCGATGGAGTATTGGCGGCACCGTCTGCAAATGGCCAAGGCGATGGGCTTGAATACGGTTTGTGCTTATCTGTTCTGGAATTTGCACGAACCGAAGCCGGGCGAGTACGTCTGGACCGGCCAGGCGGATGACGCGGAGTTTTGCCGCATCGCTCAGGAGGAAGGCTTGTGGGTCATCCTACGGCCCGGCCCGTACGCCTGCGCCGAATGGGAGATGGGGGGCACGCCGTGGTGGCTCCTGAAATACGACGACATCAAGTTGCGCTCGCGCGACCCGCATTATCTCAATGCCGTTAAATCTTATTTGAAGGAAGTCGGCCGCGTGCTCGGCCCGCTGCAGATTACCCACGGCGGCCCGATCATTATGGCGCAGGTTGAAAACGAATATGGCTTTTACGGCCGGGACGCGGGCTATATGAATGAGATCAGGAAAGCCCTGCTGGACGCGGGCTTTGACGTGCCGCTCTTCGAATGTAATCCGCCGGATGTGATGAAGAACGGTATGCTCACGAATCTATTTCAAGCGGCGAACTTCGGCAGTGATGTGCAGCGGAACTTCGCCAAGCTTCGCGCATTGCAACCGCAAGGCCCGTTGATTTGCAGCGAATTCTATCCCGGCTGGTTCGATACCTGGGGCGCGACTCATCATTACGGCGACCAGACTAAATATCTGGCCAACCTGAAGCTCATGCTCGATGACGGCGCGTCGTTCAGCATTTATATGGCGCACGGCGGCACGACCTTTGGTTTGTGGTCTGGCTGCGACCGGCCGTTCAAACCGGATACATCCAGTTACGACTACGACGCGCCCATAAGCGAAGCCGGCTGGGCCACGCCGAAGTTCTATGCGACGCGCGAACTCTTTTCTAGATATCTGCTCCCCGGCGAAAAACTACCGGAACCGCCCGCAGCCAATCCGGTCGTAAGTTTTGCGCCGGTTGAACTCACGGAAGTTGCGCCAGTGTTCGCCAATCTTCCACCGGCGATAAAGGACGAAACGCCGCGCAACATGGAAGCCTATGATCAGGGCTACGGCTGCATCTTGTATCGCACGAAAATCCCAGCGGGCGCGGCGGCGACGCTGGAAGCCACGGCCATCCACGATTTCGGCTATGTGTTTCTTGATGGCCAACGCGTCGGCATCTTAGATCGCCGCAACGCCAACTCGAAAGTGGTGCTGCCGGCGCGCAGCCAGGAAGCGCAACTTGACATTCTGGTTGAACCGCAAGGCCGCATTAATTTCGGCCCGGAGATGGCCGACCGCAAAGGGTTAATTGCCCCAGTGAAACTGGGCGGCGAGGTTTTGACCGGATGGGAAATTTATAACCTACCGCTCGACGAGCAGATGCTGGCGGGCCTGAAATACACCAACATTAAGCCGCCGGCGAATGCGCCCGCCTTCTGGCGCGGTACGTTTACGCTGGATAAAGTCGGCGACACTTTTTTGGATTTGCACAACTGGGGCAAGGGCGATGTGTGGGTGAACGGCCATTGCCTCGGACGTTACTGGAATATTGGCCCGACCCAAACCGCCTACGCGCCCGGCTGCTGGCTGCACGCCGGCGCAAATGAAATTGTCATTCTCGATACGATTGGTTCAGAAAATCATACGGTCGCGGGACTCGAAAAACCCGTGCTTAATGAATTGCATCCAGAGAGAGACTTCGCTAGGACGCATCGGCCCGTGGTGAAATTAAATCTGGATTCCGCCACACCGGTTCACACCGGCACGTTTGCGCCGGGCGCGGACACGCAGGAAATCAAGTTCGCCGCGCCTGCCACCGGCAAATATTTCTGCCTCGAATCACTTAACGCGCAGGACGGCAAGCCCTACGCCGCCGTGGCCGAACTGGATTTGCTCGACGCCAGCGGCAATGCGATCAGCCATAATGGCTGGATCATCACGTACGTGGATAGCGAAGAACGCGTCGCGGAGGACGGGTCGGCGGAAAATGCGATTGACGGTCAGACCGCGAATTTCTGGCATACGGAATGGAAGAACGCACAGCCGGATTATCCGCACCGACTGATTTTGAATCTTGGCCAGACCCAGACGATTTCCGGCTTCCGCTACGTTCCCCGCCAAGGCGAAGGCAGCGGGCGCATCAAGGATTATCGCATCTACATTGGCGACACCTTAATCAGCCACTAAATTGATGTGCCGATGACGCTCAGCGAACTGCTCGAATCCGTCCGCCGCGTGGAGGTGCGCACGAACCGGCTCGTGAACGACACGATGGGCGGCGCGTATCTGAGCGGCTTCAAAGGGCGCGGCATGGACTTCGAGGAGTTGCGCGAATATATCCCCGGCGACGATGTACGCAATATCGATTGGAACGTCACGCATCGCCTCGGACGCCCGTTCGTGAAGCGCTTCCGCGAAGAACGCGAACTCACCGCGGTGCTCGCCGTGGACGTATCCGCGTCGTCGAGCTTCGGCTCAGCCGACCGTACCAAGCGCGAATTCGCTGCCGAGATTGCCGCCACACTCGCTTTCTCCGCCGCGAAAAATGGTGACAAGGTTGCCCTACTACTGTTCACGAACGAAGTAGAACTATTCATTCCACCGCGCAAGGGTCGGCGGCACATCCTGCGATTGGTGCGCGAATTGTTGATGTACAAACCGCGCCAGCGCGGAACCGATATATCCGGCGCGTTGGTTTTCTTGAACCATGTACTGCACCGGCGTGCGCTGGTTTTTCTGCTCACGGACTTTTTGCCCAGCACAGCTGCAACTGAAGCAAGCAACCCCACAAACCGCCGTGAGATCGTTGCTGAACTTGGCCTCACGAACATCCGGCATGACGTTGTCTGTCTGCATTTACATGACCCGCGCGAAAGCGAATTGCCCGACGCCGGTCTGGTGACCATCGAAGATGCCGAGACGGGCGAACAATTGGAACTCGACTCCTCGCGCAGCCGGGTGCGCAAGCGCTTCGCCACCGCCAACACCGAACGCCTCGCTAGCTTGGATCACATTCTCAACCGCACCGGCGTGGACACGCTGCGACTTAAAACGACCGAACCGTTTGCGCCGGTGCTGCAACGATTCTTTGAAATTCGCCGGGGACGGCGGCGCGGATGAAACATCGTTTCACCATTCTTTTGTATCTGCCATTCGCGGCCTTAGCCGACGACACCAATGCTTTGCCCGCGCTCGCGCCCGCTTACGGTGAATTGCCGCCGACATTATGGGAACAATACCAGTCCACGATTATTGTTGCCGGGTTTGCGGTACTGGCGATTGCATTCTTTTTTCTACGCGTCTGGCTGCGACCGAAAACATCGGTCATACTGCCACCAGAAGTAGTGGCGCGCCGGAGCCTCGCAAGATTACAGTCACAACCCGAGGACGGAAAAGTTTTGAGCGAAGTATCGCAATGCTTGCGTAACTACATCAGCGTAACTTTTAATCTCCCAAACCACGAATTCACGACGGCTGAGTTCTGCACTCTTATGGAAGCCAGCCCGCAAATCGGTGCCGAACTGGCAGGAACAGTTTCAAACTTTCTTCGCGAATGCGATGAACGCAAGTTTTCTAAGACAAGTGTGGAAGCCCCACTAAATGCTGCAACGCGCGCGAATGAACTGGTGGTCTTAACTGAACAACGCCTGGAACAACCCCCCGCCACCCCATGAACGGCGAATTTGAATTCCAGTTTCCGTGGGCACTGGCCTTCCTGGGTATCCTACCGGTTTACGCGCTACTATGCGGCAAAAGCGGTAAGCTGTCGGCGCTAACTTTTTCCAGCGCGGCCATCGCCCGTGAAGCTGGCGTAAAAGCGCAATCGGCCGCCGGACGGTTTATATTTTTCCTACGACTACTCGTTGTGGCGCTGGGCATCGTTGCGCTGGCCGGACCACGGTTCACAAACTATCACGTCGAAACCGAGACTCCGGGCATTGACATCATGCTGGTACTAGACTTGTCGTGGTCCATGGAGGCAATTGACATGGGCAAACCAGCGGAAAAGCTTTCGCGCTTCGCCATCGCGTCCGGCGTTCTGAAAGATTTTATTCAGAAACGGCCAAATGACCGCATTGGCCTGATCGCCTTTTCTGGCGTGCCGTATTTGACCAGCCCACTCACGCTCAATCACGACTGGCTCATCGAAAATCTTTCACGACTGCACATCGGCATCATCGGTGATCTCGGCACGGCCATCGGCGATGCTGTCGCGGTTGCGGCCAAGCGGCTCAAGGCTGTACCAAATAGCAAGAGCCGCATCATTATTCTGCTGACTGACGGCGACAACAACATGGGAAAAATTGATCCCCTGCCCGCTGCACAACTCGCCGCCGCGATGGGCTCAAAGATTTATGCCATCGGCATCGGAATCGAAGCTCCGTGTAACATGCCGGCGTTCGATCCGGCAACAGGAATATTTAAGCTCGATGCAAACGGCAATGTGATTCCTACGTTACTGCTGCAGCCAGCGAATTATTCGGTGCTGGGAAAAATGGCGAACTTGTCCGGCGGCCACTTCTTCCGCGCCACAAACCAGCATGAGTTGCAAAGTATTTACAACCAGATTGACCGACTGGAAAAATCCGAAGTAAAGCTCCGGCGGTTCGCAACCTACGAACCTTTATTTGAATGGCCGCTGCTGGCCGCGCTTGGCTTGCTGGCGGTAGAAATGATTTTGGCAAACACCAGATATCGTCGCGTACCGTGATGAACTTCGCCGATTTCCATTTTGTGGAACCGCGCTGGCTGTGGCTGGCGGTGATCGCGCCGATTTTGCTGGCGCTACTGCACCGGCACGCCGCACAAGCACGCCGCAAGCAGCTAGCCCGCATGGCATCGCCACACTTCGTAGAACAACTCACGGCGTCACATAGTCCGGCACGGCGCTTTTTCAAAAATATTTTATTAGTTGCTGCCTCCGCCCTAGCTGGAATCGCGCTCGCCCGCCCGCAATGGGGCAATATCTCCACGGATAAGGCGTGGCTCGGTGAGGATGTGGTCTTCTGTCTCGACTGCTCGCTGAGCATGACGACCACCGACGTTTTGCCGAGCCGCCTGCAACGCGCAAAGTATGCAATACTCGATTTTGTCCGGAAACAAAGTCACGGCCGCGTCGGTCTAGTCGCTTTCGCCGGCAGTGCATTCATCCAATGCCCGCTGACGTTTGACGCGGATGCATTCGAGGAAACACTTTTGTCGATGGATGAGAATACGATGCCTATTCCCGGCACGGATATCGGACGCGCATTGGACGAGGCCTATCGCGCGATGGATAAGGGAAGTCGGCGGAAACTAGTAGTGCTCATTACCGACGGTGAGGACTTGGAGAAATCCGGTGTCGCCGCCGCCAAAAGGCTAGCGACAAATGGCGTGGTAGTTTACACCGTCGGCGTCGGCACGCCCGCCGGAAAGGAAATCCAGAGCCGCAACGCCGCCGGACAGCCGGAACTACTGCGCAACGCAAAAGGCGAGATTGTTCACAGTCAACTTGATGAAACAACACTACGTGAAATCGCTGAGGCTACTGGGGGCAACTATTATCCACTCGGCACGCTCGGCGACGGTCTTACGAAAGTGCGCTCAGCTATTCACAACCTCGACCGCGCCAGCGGCCTCCAACAATCCGCGAAGAATGGCGTGGAGCGTTTTCACTGTTTCATCGCTGCGATGCTGGTTCTACTTGTCACAGAATCGCTCCTCGGCACTCGACGAAAGGTGCTACCTACATCGGTACTTTTGATTTCCATGTTACTCCTCATCAACCAATCGGCGCAGGCATCGTTCGAAACAAACTCCTTAACGCCCGCCACCGCCCGGGATTTTTACAACTGCGGCGCGCGGTTACTGGCGGCGACAAATTTTGCGGGCGCAGAAAAAATGTTTGAGTCCGCACTCGCCACACAGGACGAACGCTTGCAGCCACCGGCCCTTTACGATCTTGGACACGCACGATTCAGCGAGGGCATGGAACTTTTGAAGAATGGCCCGGACGCGCAGAAAATTTCCGCGCAGGGCCGGGCGGCCTTGGCGGCGGGGGAAACTGCCATCCACTCGGCTAAATCCGCGCTAGCAGACACCAATCTCGACCGGATGATTTTCTACTATCTCGAGGGCCGGGGCTCGCGGCATGAATTGAGGGCCGCGGAAAAAGCGGTGCAGTCGGCTATGGAAACCTACGGCAATACTTTATTGAAATGGCAGCGCGCAGCCGATGATTTCAAAGGCGCCGCCGAGTTGAATCCCGCTGACACAAACGCAACGCATAACGCGGAAGTGGTCGAGCGAGACATTGCCAAGCTGGTGGATAGCCTGCAAAAAATGCAGGCGATGGCCGGGATGATGGGCAAGCAAAAGCAGGATTTAGGCAAGCTGTTAAGTAAGATGAAAGGCCAGATTCCTGCGCCCAATGCGCCACCCGGCTCAGCAGGCGAAGACGGTGACGACGATGAAGGTGACGGCGTGCAGCCGGATTCGTTGGCCGGGCAGAAAGAAAACGCAGCGCGCGAAGGCGACCAGATGCCAGTCCAGCTGTCTCCGGATCAGGCGGGGCAGATTCTCGATGGCCTTTCGCTGGTTGGTAGCCGACGCCTTTCGATTAGCGATAAGCAGGGAAAGCCACCAGGCGACCGCACAGGACGTACTTGGTGAAGTTTGAATATGGAAGACATCCAACATTCAATATTTAGCTGCGAAGGCCGTAGGTTTGCTAGCTTGCGAACAACTGGTAATCGGATGTTGGTGGGGAAGTCTTCTCGGTTCATTGTTACTGTTTCAATTTTATTTTCGCTGGTCGCGTTATTAGAAGGATACGCTCAGACGCCACCTCAGATTTCGGCGCAAGTCGCCGCGCAGATGATTATGCGTCCGCAACCGGCGGTGGATAGTTCACAATTGGAAGCCGTTTCTGCGAAGGTAGAATTTGATCCACCTACCGTAAGCCTGGGTCAAAAATCTTTTTACCGTGTTACTATTAACGCAACAGAAAATTCAATCCACTGGCCCAATGAGATTTGTCTGCCGCCGGAATTACTTCCTGGTCTTACTGCGCGCGGGCAGCTCACGCAGCCGGATGGCGTGCCGTTCCATCCGCTCACCGAATTTATCTACTCGGTCACGCCGACGGCTGCGGGGCGACACACAGTCTCAAACTATTTGGTATCGGTGGGTGGAAGCAGCGTGGAAATTCCATCTGCAGACCTCGAAGTAGTCGCGGCAACAACCAATTTGCCGTCGCCACGGATACTCGCACTAGAACTTTCGGCGACAAATGTTTTTCTCGGCCAACCTTTCCGCGTACAAGTGTTGCTCCCAGCGGGAGCGGGTAATCAGATTGAAGCTCTCCGGGACATTCAACTCAGTGGTGGCGGATTGATGATTGACAAGACAGCACTGAGTCAGTCTATCGACGTCGCCAATATCAATGGCCAGCTTAAACAGTCGTTTATATGCGAATTAAAAGTCACACCCATTGCGATGGGCCCGCAGGAATTTTTTGCTCAAGGATTCACTGCCGGGCGAGAATTCAGCGGACCAATCACCATGCACGGCCAGTTGACAATTCCCGGTGGACCTGCGAAATACGTACTGCTGGTCTCCGAACCAGTGAAAATAAACGTGCGCCCGCTGCCAATTGATAGCGAACCACCCGGGTTCACGGGCACAATGGGGACATTTTTCAGCGACCCGCCACAGTTGTCCACCAACCGACTTCACTTGGGCGAGCCAATTCACCTGAAAATTATGTTCCACGGCAAGGGTGACCTAACGCGCTTTGTAGCGCCCGCACCACCCCGTTCACATGACTGGCAAATTATCGCGGATTATCCGCCCAACACGGGCTTCACACTTATTCCGCAGACCGACGAGACGCAATCCACGCCGGCCATCCCCTTCAGTGGTTTTGACCCAATAGCGGGGAAATATTATGACCTGTCGATTCCACCGCTGCCCGTCACGGTGATTGGGGAAGGTCTCCCGACAGAGTTGCCCACGTTTGACGACGATGGCAAATCCACCGTGCCGGTGAAGTTAAGTAACCTAGCGCCGCTGCCCGGAAAAACTGCCACCAGTCTGAAGCCGTTGCAATTGCAAGGCTGGTTTGTTTGTTTGCAACTGGTACCGATAATTGGATTTATCGCGCTATGGCGATGGGATAATCGGCGGCGTTTTTTGGAGGCACACCCGGAAATTGTCCGCCGACGCCAGGCACTGCGAGCATTGCGGCGGGAAAGATTGAAATTGCAAAAGGCTTTAGATGCTGGCGACGCCGATGCATTTGTACGACACGCAGCGGACGCGCTGTGTATCGCGGTTGCGCCACATTATCCGGCCAATCCACAGGCACTAGTCTGCGCCGACGTTTTGGCACAACTGGATGGTAAAGAACAAAATGGCCACCATGGCGAAACCGTGCGAAAGATTTTTGCTGCCGCGGACACGCGGTTCGGAATTTCGATGCAGACGCAGCCGGATCTGCCCGCACTCCAAGCTGATGTGGAAACCCTGCTACGAATGCTGGAGGAAAAATTGTGAGTCACCTGCGAATTACAATTACTTTGTTCGTACTGTTAGTCGCCACCGGTATCACTCACGCGGCAGCAAACAATGTAAGTTTTGAACAGGGAATGGGCTTTGACCACGCTCGACGACTTCCCGAAGCGGTCGCAGCGTTTAAAAAATCCGCACTGGCGCAGCCGGCAGCTGGCACGCTGGTAAACCTTGGTATCGCCGAATGGCAATGCGGCCACGCGGGCGAGGCCATTTTGGCGTGGGAACAGGCGCGGTGGATTGACCCGTTTGATTCGCGCGCCAAATCCAATTTGAAATTCGCCCGCGCGGCAGCAAAGGTGGATGAGCCGCAGTTGAAATGGTTTGAGGTTGCGTCTCTGTGGTTACCGCCGGACGCGTGGGTTTGGCTTGCCGGTACAAGTTTGTGTCTGACGGTGGGGGCACTTACTTTACCACGTTTTTTCCGGTGGCGGAAAACTGGCTGGCAGCAGGCATTGGCGGCGGTGGGACTGGGAATTTTTCTGACCAGCATGACGACAAACATTGGCGTCGTGAGCCGCACCACACTAGGCTTCGTCCTCAAACGTAATGCACCACTGCTGCTCACGCCGACGCACACCGGCGAAATGATTTCAACCTTGAATGCGGGTGAGTCGGCACGCTGGTTGCGGACGCGGGGAGATTATAATCTCATCCGCACTGCGAACGGAGCGGGTTGGATCGCGCGGGACGAGTTCGGGCTGGTGAACAAATAACGATGGAGCGATGCCATATTTGTAACTTTTTTTGTCGTCACACCCTCTGCCAATGAGTTATACCAACGACCACTATTCCATGAGCAAAAAAACATCCAGCGGCATTAGCCGCCGTCATTTCATAACCACCACAGCTGCCGGCATTGTGCTACCGCTAATTCTACCTGGTTGCGCAACCGGTTCCGCTCGGCGTCCACGCCCGTCCAACCGTATTAATCTAGGCGTCATCGGCTGGGGCATGCAGGGACCGGGTAACACCAAATCTTTTTTAGGGCTGGAAGACTGCCAGGTAGTTGCCGCGTGCGACCTCGACAAAAACCATCTAGCCAGCGCCGTTGGCACCATCAACGATCATTACGAGAACCAAGATTGCAAGGCCTATCACGATTATCGGGAATTGCTTGCCAGCAGCGACATTGATGCCGTCATGATTGCGGTGCCGGATCACTGGCATGAATTGGTTGCCACGGAAGCCGCGCGTAACAAAAAGGATATTTACGGTGAAAAGCCGCTGGCCAAGACCATTGCCGAGCAGCAATCCATCGTCCGCGCTGTGAAACGCAACCATGTCATTTGGCAGACCGGTTCGTGGCAACGCTCGCAGGCGGTTTTTCGCAAGGCCTCTGAAATCGTCCGCAACGGCCTCATCGGCAAGGTCACTCATGTCGAAGTAGGGTTGCCGAGTGGACACGGTGATTTTGGCGGCGGCGGCAAGGAGCTAATGAATACGCTTGGACAAAAGGCTGGCACCGAATATCTGACCACGGTCCTACCGGGCTCACCCGACTGGGACAAGTCCGTGACAGCGCCGCCTCCCGAGTTAGATTTTGAAACGTGGATCGGGCCGTCCAAGATGGAGCCCTACATCAAGGCCCGTGTTCACATGGACTGGCGCTGGAACTACAACACCGGCGGCGGCCAGTTGCTGGACTGGGTTGGCCACCATGTGGACATCGCGCATTGGGGTTTGGGCTTTGACAATTCCGGTCCCTCCGAAATCGAAGGCCACGGTGAATTTCCCAACCCCAAAGCCCTATGGAACACCTGCGGCAAATACCGCATTGAACTCAAGTATCCGGAGGACATTACCATGACCGTTGCCGGTGGTTACGACGACATAAAAGGCGGCACGAAATGGATTGGCACCGACGGCTGGGTCTGGGTGACCCGCGGTGGCTTTGACGCCTCCAATCCGGAATGGAAAAAAGGCAAATCACTGCCCGAAGCCTTGCGCAAGGTGAAACTGTACGAATCGTCCAACCACCAGCGCAATTTCATCGACTGCGTCAAGTCGCGTCAGCCAACTGTTACGCCCGTTCAGACCGCACATCACTCCGCCCTCCCCGGCCATCTTGGACTAATCTCCATGCTCACCGGCCGGAAGCTCAAGTGGGACGTGGCGAGCGAAACCATCCACGACGATCCCGAAGCCACCAAGCTCATGAGCCGCACCTACCGTGCGCCGTATCAGATGAGCTGAAATCCAACGAACTAATTCAGGCCGCCGTTGTTTCCTTGGAAGCAACGGCGGCTTTGTTTTCGACCGAAATTCCCGCTCGCCAAGTTCACGCGTTTTTGCGAGCCTGATTCACTGAATTAACTATGTTCACCGGCACTTACACCGCGATTGTCACCCCGTTTAAGAATGGTCAGTTAGATGAAGCCGCCCTCGCGCGCCTTATCAAATTCCAGATCCAGGGCGGCGTGGAAGGCATCGTGCCCGTCGGCACCACCGGCGAATCGCCCACGGTGGATTTTGACGAACACGTCCGCATCATCGAACTCGTGGTCAAACTCGCCGCCGGCAAAGTCAAGGTGCTCGCCGGCACCGGTGCCAATTCCACCAGCGAAGCCATCGGCCTCACCATCGCCGCCGAGAAAGCCGGCGCGGACGGCTCGTTACAAGTCGCGCCGTATTACAACAAGCCCACGCCGGAAGGTTTGTATCAACATTTTAAAGCCATCGCGAACAACACCAAGCTGCCCATCATTCTTTATAGCATTCCCGGGCGCTGCGGCATTGAAATCGCCGTGCCCACCGTAAAACGTCTCGCTGCCGACTGCAAAAACATCATTGGCATCAAGGAAGCCGGCGGCAATGCCGACCGCGTTTCCCAGCTCCGCGCCGCGCTCGGCGCGAAGTTCGAGATTTTGTCCGGTGACGATTCCCTGACGCTGCCCTTCATGGCCGTTGGTGCGCAGGGCGTCATCAGCGTCGCCTCCAATGTCGCGCCCCGCGAAGTCGCAAACATGGTGCGCGCCTTTGCTGCCGGCGAAGTGAAGAAGGCGTTGAACATCCATCAAAAGCTGTATCCGCTGTTCAAAGATTTGTTTATCGAAACCAATCCGGTTCCCGTCAAAGCCGCGCTCGCGATGCTAGGCTTGATTGACGAAGAATACCGCCTGCCGCTCGTGCAAATGAGTGCCGCCAACCGCGCCACCCTCAAGGCCGCGCTGAAGGCCTCGGGCGTAATGAAATGAATCCCATTAACGCAAAGTCGCAAAGCGGCAAAGGCGCAGAGTTTTATGGGCAAATAAATTCTTTGAGTCTTAGTGTCTTAGCGTCTTTGCGTTAAAAGTTATGACAAAAATCATCATCACTGGCAGTAAGGGCCGCATGGGGCAGGCGCTGATCAGTTGCGCCGCGCGCATTCCCGAGCTCCAAGTCGTCGGCACAATTGACCAGGGCGACGAACTCGCCGCAATCATCGGCATGGCCGATGTCGTGATTGATTTCAGTTTCCATAGCGCCACGCTGGGTGTCGCCGAACTGTGCGCCAAAAACAAGAAAGCCATCGTCATCGGCACCACCGGCCATAGCGCGGAAGAGAAAAATAAAATCATCGCGCTCAAGACGCAGATTCCCATGGTGATCGCCACCAATTTCTCCACCGGCGTCAACACGCTGTTCTGGCTTACGCGCAAGGCGGCGGAAATCCTTGGCCCGGCCTTCGACCTCGAAGTCGTCGAGATGCATCATCGGCTCAAGAAGGACGCGCCCAGCGGAACCGCCACCACGCTGCTCGAAATCCTCGCCGACGTCCGCAAGCTTCAACTTGAGGAAGCGTTGCGCCACGGACGCCACGGCATCGTCGGTGAACGCACGCCCAACGAAATCGGCATCCACGCCCTCCGGGGCGGCGACGTCGTAGGCGATCACACGGTCATTTTTGCCAACAATGGCGAGCGCGTTGAACTCACGCACAAAGCCTCTAGCCGCGACACCTTTGCGAACGGCGCCCTCCGCGCTGCACAATGGCTGGTGCAGCAAAAGCCCGGCCTCTACGACATGCAAGACGTGCTTGGGCTGAAGTAGTTTTAAGTTTTGGATTTTGAATTTTGAGTTGGTCGGCCATCGAACTTGCCCCGTGAACTCAACTCTCAACTCACAACTCTCAACACTGGCTTACATCGCACTCGGCTCCAACCTAGGTGATTCACGCTTAATTCTTTTGGAGGCACTGGCGCAGCTGCAACAGTTTTCGGACGCGCCCCTCTTGAAATCATCTCTCTGGCAAACGTCGCCGGTAGATTGTCCGCCGGGCTCGCCAAAGTTTCTCAATGCCATGGCCGCCTTGAGCCCGCGCGCCGGTGAGACGCCGGAATCATTGCTGGAGAAGTTGCAAGCCTTGGAAAAGGAATTTGGCCGGCAAGTTAAGACGATTCTTAATGAGCCGCGCCCGCTGGACTTGGATTTAATCACTTTCGGGCAAGAAAGGCGGCCGGCCGCGCCACAGCCGAGCACAGGTGGGAACTCACCAAACTTGATTATACCCCACCCGCGCGCCCACACCCGGAGATTTGTCCTGCAGCCATTAAGCGAAATCGCGCCGGACCTGATTCTGCCCGGCCAGAGTCAAACCGTCGCGCAATTGCTCGCCACCTTGGATGATTCCGAAAGCTGCACGGCATTGACTTGATTGCGCCAAAAAAAAACCAGAGAATGACTGCCATGAATTTGAATGCGTTAAAAGAGAGCCGCTCCCTCCCGCTTTTTTGCGCGCTCCTGGCGCTGGCCGCCAGTGGATGCGCCTGGCTGCCGCAAGCACCCCATTCCACCAAGCCGGCGACCACCGCACCGGCGGCAATTGTCACGCCGGACTATTCGCTTGCAGCCAAGGTAGTTTCCGTCAACCTCGTCGGCCGGTTTGTGGTATTGAGTTGCCCGGCCAGTCAGATGCCGAAAATGGACCAGACACTTTTCCTTTATCGTGCCGGCTTGAAGGTGGCCGAGGTCCGCATCACCGGACCGCAGCAGGATAGCGACATTGTCGCCGACCTTGTTTCCGGCGAGGCGCAGATAGGCGACACCGTGCGCGACCAATAATTACTCCGCACCTTCCGTCGGGCGGCGAAAGCTGCTCAATCGCTCACCAAACAGCGCGGTACCCACGCGCACCAGCGTGGACCCTTCCTCAATGGCCACCTCGAAGTCGCCGCTCATCCCCATGCTTAAGTGCGGCAGCGGCGCGCCCAAGATGGCTTCGCATTCAACCTTCAGTTCGCGCAGCTTTTTAAAATAGGGTCGTGCCTTTTCCGGCACCGGCGTAAACGGCGGTATCGCCATCAGTCCATGGATTTCAATGCGGGGCAAAGCGTTTAACTCATTAAACTCCGCCAGCAACTGGTCCGGCTTGTAGCCGAACTTGCTTGCTTCACCCGCCACATTTACTTCGATCAAAATTGGCATCGTCTTGGCCGCCTGCTCCGCACGCTTCGAGATTTCCTGCGCGATGGCCAGCGAATCCACGCCCTGAATCATTTCAAATAATTGCACCGCGTCGCGCACCTTATTGGATTGCAGATGGCCGATGAATTGCCAGCGCGCCTTGCCGGGGCACAGTGGGATTTTTGCCTTCGCCTCCTGAATCTTATTCTCGCCAAAATCAAGTTGCCCGCACGCCACTGCCGCACGGATGGTTTCCGGCGGATGCGACTTGGAAACTGCCAGCAGCGTGACGCTGTTGACATCGCGCCCCGCCCGCGCGCACGCGGCGGCAATCCGTTGTTGAATTAAATCGAGATTTTCAGCGAAACTCACAGCTTTATTTTAGCCACAGATGAAACATAGTTGAAACATAGATTTTCAGACACTCATTTATCACTAACCGGCTTGAGTTGATTTCCATTCGCGCAAATTAATTAAATTCATGTCCGCGTATTTATCTGTGTGCATCTGTGCCCAACTGTGGCTAGATTTCCGGGCATGAACTACTGGCTCGTGAAATCCGAACCCGAAGCTTATGCGTGGGCCCAGCTCGTCAAGGACGGTAAAACCGCGTGGACGGGCGTCCGTAATTTTCAGGCCCGCAACAACCTGCGCGCCATGAAAAAGGGCGACCACGTTTTCTTTTATCATAGCGTGAGCGACAAGCAGGTGGTCGGGCTGGCGCGCGTGGCGAAGGAATTTTATCCTGACGCAACCGCGACGGAGGGCGACTGGTCCTGTGTGGATTTGGAACCGGTGAAGCCACTGAAGCATCCCGTCACGCTGGAGATCATCAAGGCGGACGCCATTCTCAAAGAAATGCCGCTGGTCAAGCAATCGCGCCTTTCGGTGACGCCGTTGACGAAAGTGCAAGCGGATCGCTTATTGAAGCTGGCGGGCGGTTAAGGTTTGGCCGCCGGTTCCGTCCGCAAATAAGGCGCGAGTTCGGGAACCACCCGGCGCAATTCTTCGACCACGATTTTGCCAAATACCATCCGGCCCGCCGCGTTCAAGTGGGTCGTATCCAAACGGCCGTCTTTCCCCGTGGGATTCAACTTCGCCGTTTCCGCCGGGCCAATCTTTTCGCAATACTCAACGCTCCGCGCATGCAAATCCACGAGCGGCACATTTTTCTCCGCCGCCAGCTTTATCATCGCTGCCACATACGGCACGAGGCTGGGTGAAAGTTTACCATCGCCGGACTTATCGAAATTCCGCCGCGTGAGCGAGGTGACCAGCACCGGCTTCGCCCCGATGGCGCGGGCCTCGTCCACATAGCGCGTCAGGTTCTGGGTATAAGTCGTCGCGGGATCCGTTTCCCGGGCGGGGCCTTTGCCCGGCTCATCATTGTGACCAAATTGAATCAGATAATAATCCCCCTTTAAGGCCAGCGCCTTGGCCCAGCGGCCTTCGTCTAGAAAACTTTTCGAGCTGCGCCCATTTGCCGCCAGATTGGTGCATTCAACATTACCGGTCAGATATTGCTTGAAGCCAGCGCCCCAGCCGCCGCCATCGTTGACGGTCGAATCGCCGATCAAAACAATTTTAATTTTATGGGTAGTGGCTGGGGTTGCCTCGCCAGCGGTAACAATGACACCCCCGCTTAACCATAACCAACTCACGACACCTACCCAGCAGCACAGTTTTAATTTCATAAACTTAATCCTAGCAGTTCGCCATCACAGCCCGTTCAGCACATCAATCAATTGCCGCAGCCGGCCGTAGTCCTTGCGATTAAAGCCGAACGCGATACGCGGCAAATCCAGATGCTGCGTGTCCTCTTGTTCCTCCGGCGTAGGTGGGATGAGATGAATGGGTTCGCCCTCAATGATATCGGCAAAGTCCTCGTTCATGGCCGCGATGGCCGATGGACTGGGTGCATGCTTGAGCCGGATGACCAGCTCATCTTTCACCCAGCGCGTCGAATGGAAGTTGCGATAGAAGCGCGTGATGATCTTGACCGCCTCATCCGCGTTGTCAGTGATTTGGTAGAGGTTCAAATCCTCCGGCGAAATCAAGTGGTCGCGCAGCAGATGTTCGCGGATATGTTTATCCCAGGTTTTCCAGAAAGTGCCGCCCGGCTTGTCCACCAGCACCAGCGGCATGAGCTGGCTCTTGCCGGTCTGCATCAGCGTCAGCGCCTCGTAACCCTCATCCATCGTGCCAAAACCACCGGGGAACAGCGCAATCGCGTCGCTATGCCGGATGAAGATGAGCTTGCGCGTGAAAAAGTATTTGAAGGTAACCAGCTTCTTGTCCTGCAAGATAACGGGGTTGGCGCTCTGCTCCCACGGCAGGCGGATATTCGCGCCAAAACTATTTTCCACCCCGGCGCCCTCGTGGCCCGCCTGCATGATGCCGCCGCCCGCACCAGTAATGACCATGAAGCCGGCCGCCGCCATCTTTTTGCCGAATTCGGCCGCCTGCTGATATTCCGGCTTGGTTGAAGCTGTGCGTGCGGAGCCGAAGATGGTCACCTTGCGCTTGTCCGCATACGGCGCGAAGAGGCGGAAAGCGTAGCGCAACTCACGGACCGTCGTCTGGATGACCCGCACATCGCCGGTCGCCTTCACATCCGTCAGCAGCTTGAGCGCGTTTTGGATGATGTCGGCAACCTCGGCCTCATTTGCGCCGCCGCCCTTGGCTTGGATTAATTCTTCAATCAATCCCGATACCTTGGGGTCGGCGTTATTTTTCTTTGGGTTCACACGCCAAGGATAAGCCCACCGTCGGCAAAGGCAATTCTCATGCGCCGGGACTTAGGCAATGCCATCCTCCGTGACTCATTCCAACCAACATTGGCTCCGGCGACGGGTTAAGCGACCCGTTGACCCGCGAGTTTATTTGCTTTTGAGTCCATCGCGGAACGCGATGGATTCAAGTTCGACGCGAACGGCATCCGCGATGGGAATGACCGGGCGCGCTTCAAATACAAACGCCGGCAGTAGCGAACAGAACTTGTGGACGGCCGCTGGTTCATCGCAATCCACCATCATATAGCCGCCCCAATCACCCACGCGGATGACGAATAACTCGATCTTGAAATTAGCCGGCGCCTGCCATTGGGTGAACACTTCCAGAATCCGCTTCTGAGCATTCTCGTATTCAATGGGTGAGCCTTGCGGACGTTCGGACCAGGTGAGCATGTATTTCATAGGTGGTTTAATTTTTAGGTTGGTTTGATGTTAACGAAAAAGATTTTAGGGTCTGAACGGTATCGAGTCATGCCTTTCTTACCATCCGAACTGCGCCAAAATTGATTGTCGCGGGCAACTGTCGGACCCCATGGCTTAAAATCACGATATTAGCTAGGGTTAAAATGACGGGTTACCACCGGCAAAAGCGTAAATTGAGGCCAGCGATAGCCACCCTAAAAAATAACCCGTCTGCTGCACCGGCGTCAGGTCGTCCATCGGCGATGCCTGCTTCTTTTCCAGACCTGTGGTCCAGTCAACCACGGCATATGAGTCATTGCCTGGCGAGGCACACCCAGGAAAAATCCCAACAGAAGTGACCAACAAAGCCATCAAAAATACTTTTCGGTAAGTTTTTACATCGGCATTAATTTTATATGGCTTCACAGGCCAAACATAAACAAGTGACCGACAGAGGCAATTGTCATACGCTAATTCATCGGAGGTCACGCCCTCTCGCTCTTTCTGCGAATCCCCACTCTGGCATTCCTTGTGACCCAATCTGCCAGTTTCCCAGCCGGTTCCTTTGCCTTCCATAAGCTTTCTGAAAGCTTTGAGAACATATCCCTAGTCTTCGGGAACTATTCCCTAACCTTCCGGAACAATTCCCTAGTCTTTGGGAAAGATTCCGGAGGGTTCCGGAAAGATTATCTAGTCCTTGAGAATGTTTCCGGAGTCCTTGGGAACTTTTCCCAAGCCTTCCAGAACTTTTCCCTAACCTTTGGGAAAGATTATCAAAGGTTAGGGAATAATTCCCAAACCTTACGGTTTGGCCGCCGATTCCTGTTTAATATATTATAAAACAACGGCTTACATAATTAAAGTCACCCCGCTACCGAAATCTGATTGGATCACAACCAATAAAGTATGCCACATGATAATTTACCTCCGAATGAACTGGGTTTTCCAAAACCGGTGGGTTTGTCCGCCCGCTACGTCAAACCCCACGCCACCGCCAGCGGGCCGGCAACGGATGATTTCGCGCCTTTGACTAAAATTGATCACCCCTTATTTCATGAGCTAGTCTGGCGGCTGCACTGGGGTAAGTTGGCAAAAAAACTGCTTATTGTTTCATTGATGTGGCATGGATGAATTGATTTCAACCTTGGTTCCGTCAAAGCAGCAGGTTCACGCGCAGCAATTGCTGGATGACCCCGGTTCGCGCCACCTGATTCGCCAGCAATTAAGCCAGTTGGCGGAGGATAACGCAGGACTGCTCCCGCAAAAGTCGTGCAGTTGGATTCTGTGCAAGCTCGCCACCTTCGGGGCCGGTGAAACGGATACGCTCCGCATGTACCAAGCTTTTTTATCCCAACTGAATCAATTGGGACAGTTGTGCCGGATTTTGTCCGGCAACGGGGACCAATATAGATTTGATCCACCAGCTACTGTCGCCAACCGGATCACGATTGGGCTCGGCCTTTTCTACGAACAGGCGGCGCGCCAGCATCAGCGTCGGGCGGCGCCATCACCGCAGTTTTATCAGCAGACGGCGATTACCTGTTTTGCGGTGACGGGCTACCACACGATTGCCAGTCAATTGCCCGAGTGGCTGGAATTCCTGCGCACCAACTTCGTGCCCCCTAAACTTTAGGGTGCGTAGGCGGTGTATTCGGGCTTGTACATCTGCGCTTGGATGTGGGCGGGCAAATCCGCCGGGCGCGGCAGGGTATTGAGTTTGCTCGCATAGACTTCTTCAGCCACGGCCACGGCAATCTTGAGGGAGACTTCGTGAATGCGTTTCAATGAGGGATAGATGCGACCTTCGGCCAGCTCGTCTTCGCGCAGCAATGAGGCGAGCGCCTTGGCGGCAGCGACAAACATGGCATCGGTCACGCGCCGCGCGCCGGTGCTCACGACGCCGAGGCCCACGCCGGGGAAGATATAGGCGTTGTTGCCCTGACCGGGCACATGCGTCTGGCCATTGAGCGTGACGGGCGCGAACGGGCTGCCACTGGCGAAGATGGCGCGGCCATCGGTCCACTTATAGGCTTCCTCGGCGGTACATTCGGCTTTGGAGGTCGGATTGGACAGCGCGAAGATGACGGGCCGTTTATTATAGCTGCCGACGGTCTTGACGATTTCTTCGGTGAAGGTCCGGGGCTGGCCGGAGACGCCGATGAGCATGGTGGGCTTAATGGCTTTGACGGCGGATAGCAAATCGGCGCACGGCGCATGGTCGTGGGCGTAATTTAATTTGTGTTCCACCAACCCTTCACGGCCTTTGACAATGAGCCCTTTGGAATCCACAAACCAAATGCGCTGGCGCGCCTCGGCCTTGGTCAAACCTTCTTCCAACAGCACGGCAACGATGTTGTCGGCGATGCCCATGCCGGCTTCGCCTGCGCCAAGGAAGAGGACGCGATGATCGCTCATCTTGCCACCGGTCAGACGCAGGGCCGAAAGCACGCCCGCGAGCGCGACGGAGCCGGTGCCCTGGATGTCGTCATTGAAAGTGCAAAGGCGGTCGCGATATTTCTCGAGCAGCCGGAAGGCGTTGCTGTTGCCGAAATCTTCGAACTGGAGCAGCACGCCGGGGAACACCTGCTGGACGGCCACGATAAATTCCTCGATGAAGGAATCGAATTCCGCGCCTGCGATACGTTTCTGGTGCAGGCCGATGTAGAGCGGGTCTTTGAGAAAGGCTTCGTTGTTGGTGCCGACATCCACGGTGATGGGCAGGCATTGATTCGGATTGATGCCGGCGCACGCGGTGTAGAGCGAGAGTTTGCCGACGGGGATGCCCATGCCGGAGGCGCCGAGATCGCCGAGGCCGAGGATGCGTTCGCCGTCGGTGACGACGATGACTTTGACATCATGCGTGGGCCAGTTCGCCAGCACCTTGGCAATGTTGCCGCGATCTTTCAGCGAGACATACATGCCGCGGGAACGCCGGAAGATGTGGCCGAATTCCTGGCACGCCTTGCCGACGGTGGGCGTATAGATAATGGGCATCATCTCTTCGAGATGATCCATGACGACGCGGTAGAAGAGGGTCTCGTTGCGGTCTTGCAGGCCGACGAGCTGGATGTAGCGTTCGATATCGCTGGTCTTGGCGCGGAAATTGGCCATCACGCGATCCACCTGCTCGTCCATGGTCTGGACGTGCGGCGGCAACAGGCCGCGCAAGCCGAGCGCGTCGCGTTCGGCTTCGGTGAAGGCGGTGCCTTTGTTGAAGATGGGGTTGTGGAGCCAGTCGACGCCCTTGGCGGGCAAGGTGCGACTGGAGCCGTTATGATGTGAGGTTTTGGTTGTGGTCATATTAAAATAAGTTGAAACAAACCGACGGTAACGGCTGGATAATCCCAGCTGAAATTATTCGGACTTAACAATAATTAACTGAACGGTAAAAATACTTCTGGTCCTTATTTGCTAAAAACAGTTTGTATTTTGCTATCCCCAAAGGCAGCCAAACGGGCGGGCAAATGGATAAATGCGGTGACCGGGTTGAAAATGAATGTTTCTTCCGCCCTCATCTCTGGCTAAATTAGGCAGGTGAAAATTCTTGGCATCATCCCGGCGCGGTTTGCTTCCACACGGTTTCCGGGCAAGCCGCTGGCGCTCATCGCGGGCAAGCCCCTTATCCAGCACGTTGTCGAGCAATGCGAGCAAGCGAAGTCCCTGTCCGAAGTCATCGTGGCTACGGATGACACGCGCATCTGGGAGGTCGCGCAGAATTTCTGCCGCGTGGAGATGACCCGCCCAGAACATCCCAGCGGCTCCGACCGCATCGCGGAAGTCGCCGAACGGATTGCTTGCGACGCCGTGGTGAATATTCAAGGCGACGAACCGTTGATTGATCCAGCCGTGATTGATGCGGTGGCGAACGCGCTCGCACAAACTGAAATGTCCACGGCGGCAACGCCGATTAAACATTTGGCGGAGCTGGACAATCCGAATGTTGTAAAAGTCGTTGTCAACGCCGCTGGTCGCGCGCTATATTTTTCGCGGCGCACGATTCCGTATTTGCGCGAGGCCGCCAGCCGTCCAGTGAATGAGCAGTTGGCGGCGTTTCCTTTTTTGAAGCATCTGGGGATCTACGGTTATCGGCGCGAGACGCTGCTGCGGCTGGTTAAATTCCCGGTATCGCCGCTGGAAAACGCGGAGAAGCTGGAACAGTTGCGCGCGCTGGAAAACGGCATTGGCATTGCGGTCACGCAAGTGGCTTACGATAGCATCGGCGTAGATCTGCCGGAAGATGTGGCGCGAGTGGAAAAGGTTTTGAACCACGGATGAACACAGATGAACACGGATTTTTGCAATGAAGTTCAACATACAACCCGAGAGCGTAATTCCATCGAATAACGTATTTGGGAAGGCCTTAACGCAAATAGTTGATTGTTGAAATATGTATCTGTGTTAATCCGTGTCCATCCGTGGTTAAAATTAATTTAAGATGAAATTCATATTCGTAACTGGTGGGGTGGTGAGTTCGCTCGGCAAAGGTTTGACCGCGGCCGCGCTCGGCACGTTGCTCGAAAACCGCGGCCTCAAGGTCGCACTGCAAAAGTTCGACCCCTACCTCAACGTCGATCCCGGCACGATGTCGCCGTATCAACACGGCGAGGTGTATGTGCTCGACGACGGCGCAGAAACGGATTTGGATCTCGGCCATTACGAACGGTTCACCAGCACCAAACTCTCGCGGATGAATAATCTGACGAGCGGCCAGGTCTATCAGACTGTGCTGAACAACGAGCGCGAAGGCAAATACCTCGGCAAGACGGTACAGGTCATCCCGCACGTCACCGACGAAATCAAACGCCGCATTGAATTGCTCGCAGAAACCAGCAAGGCCGATGTGATTATCACTGAGATTGGCGGCACGACCGGGGATATTGAGGGCTTGCCGTTCGTCGAGGCCATCCGCGAATTTGCGCTGGAAGCGGGCGTTGGCAATACCTGTTTCATTCACGTCACCTATGTACCGTTCATCAAGGCGGCGGGCGAGTTGAAGACGAAGCCCACGCAGCAATCGGTCGCGAAGCTGCGCGAAATCGGGATTACGCCGCACATCATTGCGTGCCGCTGCGAGAAGCCGCTCGACAAGGAATTGCGCCAAAAGATTTCCATGTTCTGCAACGTCCCGCTCGAAGCCGTCATTGAGGCAAAGGACGTGGACCATTCCATTTATGAGATGCCGCTGATGCTGCAACGCGAGCGCATGGACGATCTGGTTTGCCGCCTGCTGCATCTCACTACGCCGGCCCCGAACATGGCGCATTGGCAGGAGATTATCCGCAAGCTTATCGCGCCGCAGCATCGCGTGCGCGTCGGCGTCGTCGGCAAATACATCGGCCTGCAAGACGCCTACAAATCGGTTTATGAAGCAATCATCCACGGCGGCGTTGCGAACGATTGCGGCGTGGAAATTGTGCAGGTGGATGCGGAGGAAATTGAGAAGCACGGCGCGGCCAAAGTGTTGAGAGGTCTCGGCGGCATCCTCGTGCCAGGCGGTTTCGGCGAGCGCGGCATCGAGGGTAAAATCCTCGCGGCCAAATATGCCCGCGAAAATAAGGTTCCTTATTTTGGTCTCTGTTTGGGCATGCAGATTGCCACCATCGAGTATGCGCGCAATGTGATGAAGCTAGAAAAGGCGCACTCAACGGAATTTAACCCCGACACGCCGCATCCGGTCATCGCCCTGCTCGATGCCCAGAAAAAAGTGACCAAGAAAGGCGGCACCATGCGGCTGGGTGCGATGCCCTGCCAGCTGGTCCTCGGCACGAAGGCGGCGACACTTTACGGTTCGTTTGTGATTCAGGAGCGGCACCGCCATCGCTACGAGTTCAACAATTCTTACCGCGAGAAATTCGAGAAGGCCGGCTTTGTATTCAGCGGCACATCGCCGGACGGCAAACTCGTCGAGGTCATCGAACTCAAAGATCATCCGTTTTATGTGGCGAGCCAGTTTCATCCGGAATTTTTGAGCAAGCCGCACCAGCCGCATCCGCTGTTCAAAGGATTCATCGCCGCTGCGCACGAGCAGATTCATCACAAGCCGCTCTATTCGATTTAGCGGGTGATGAGCTACGCCGAAGCCATCCAATTTCTTTACGACCTGCAACTATTCGGTACGCACTTCGGGCTGGAACGCGTTCAAAAACTCGCTGGGCTAGCCGGCAATCCGCAACACAAGCTCCGCTTCATCCACGTCGCTGGCACGAACGGCAAAGGCTCGACGTGCGCGATGCTCGAAAGCCTTTATCGCGCAGCCGGCTTGCGCGTGGGACTGTTCACTTCACCGCATCTAGTTTCATTCCGCGAGCGGATTCAAGTTAACCGGCACCTGATACCAGAAAGAGATCTCGTTAGACTGGTCGAAGAAATTCAGCCGCTGCTCAAACTGTTTCCAGCGGACAACCACCTGACGCTGTTTGAAGTCGTGACGGTGCTGGCGCTGAAATATTTTGCGGAACAAAAGTGCGACCTCGTGATTTGGGAAACCGGCCTTGGTGGACGGCTCGACGCCACGAATATCGTCACGCCGCTGGCTAGCGTGATTACCAACATCGCTTTCGACCACCAACAGTTGCTCGGCGACACGCTGGCAAAAATCGCAACGGAAAAGGCCGGCATCATCAAGCATGGCGTGCCCGTCATAACAGCGGAAGATAAACCAGAAGCGCTGGCAGTGATTCAACAAACGGCACTTAACAATAATTCGTCACTAACCCTCGTTTCCCAGCTTCCAACTCCCAACATCCAACTTCCCATTTCACTACTGGGCGAACATCAAAAGAACAACGCCGCACTTGCGTTGGCTACAGTTGAAGTATTGCAGCCATTGATTCCCATATCTGCTGAAATTATCAACTCCGGTTTGGCGACAGTGAATTGGCCGGGACGGTTGCAGGTAATAAATAAACCCGGTGGCGGAAAAATCCTGCTCGATGGCGCGCACAATATCGCGGGCGCCGAAACCCTGCGAGCGGCGCTCGAAAAACAATTTGCGACTGACCGACCGCTGCTCATCTTCGGCACCTTGGCTGACAAAGATTGGTCGGACATCTGCCAGATGCTCGCACCGCTGGCGGCAAAGATTTTCACCGTGCCGGTCGCCAGCGGGCGCACCGCAGATGCGCGTGCGCTCGCCGAGATGTTTAATTCAACGCACCCGGCAGCCCAGGCGCGGGCATTTGAAAACTTAGCCGCCGCTCTAAACGCCAGTAAAGACGAGCTATTCGTCGTCATCACCGGCTCGCTCTATCTCGTCGGCGAGGCGCTGGAGCAGCTCGGGTTGGCACCAACAGACGCTAACGAGCGCGGCTTAAACGAGTGGTTGACGCCCAAAACTCTTCTATAAGCTGAAGGCAAGTGATGTCGTAGATGCACTAATAACTTTCCCAAGGCATTCCTGCGCGTTGACGCTGAGCGAAATAGTAATTAGAGTTAACTCCATTATGGCTTACGCTGACACCCTACCGAAGCAACGCGGCTTCGGCGAAACCACCCGACCCGACGCTTGGTGGCTCCAACCACTCGCCGTTTTTCTTGGATTCTCCGCCTTTGTCATCTACTCAACTTGGGCGGCGTTCCAGGGCTTGGGCGACATGAAGACCGGCATTCCGAGCTACTGGTACGGCGGCAATGGCGCGAATTATCTTTCACCGTTCTACTCGCCGGAATTTTGGGGTGTGTCCCCGCATGCCATTGGCAAACTACCATCGTGGTGGCCGAGCTGGGCGCCCTTCTCCCCGGCGTTTTTAATTTTGTGGATACCGGCCGGCTTCCGGTTCACCTGCTATTATTATCGCGGCGCCTATTACAAAGCCTTTTGGGCCGACCCCATCAACTGCGCCGTCGGCGAACCGCGCAAGTCATATTTGGGAGAAAAATACTTCCCGCTGATTATTCAAAACGTTCATCGTTATATGTTTTATTTGGCGGCGTTGTTCATCGTTTTGCTCTCGTATGACGCGTGGCTGGGAATGTGGTTTACCGATGCCACCGGCAAACAACACTTTGGCGTAGGTATCGGCACCATTATAATGACGCTGAACGCGGTCTTCCTGGCGATGTACACGTTTGGCTGCCACTCGCTACGGCATTTAATTGGCGGCTTCCTAGATTCCAAGTCCAAAGCGCCAAACTGCGCCAAAGCTTACAAATGCGTCACCTGCCTCAACACGAACCACATGAAGTGGGCGTGGGTCAGTTTGTTTTGGGTTGGTTTCACGGATGTCTATATCCGTTTGTGCGCGACGCATCACCTAACCGACGTCGTTTTATTTAAATTCTAAACTCCGAACCGGAACTATTTATTGTGGCTACTAACTACGAAACTCACGAATTCGACGTGCTGGTGATTGGCGCGGGCGGCGCGGGCCTGCGCGCGGCGATTGAAGCATCGGCGGCCGGCGTTAAAGTCGGCTTGATTTGCAAATCCCTTTTGGGCAAGGCACACACCGTCATGGCCGAGGGCGGCATGGCAGCGGCGATGGGCAATGTGGACGACCGCGACAGTTGGAAGGTACATTTTGCCGATACGATGCGCGGTGGCCAATACGTTAACAACTGGCGCATGGCTGAACTCCACGCCAAGGAAGCTCCCTCGCGCGTTCACGAACTGGAAGCGTGGGGCGCGGTGTTTGATCGCACGAAGGAAGGCAAGATTTCCCAGCGCAACTTCGGTGGTCACCGTTATCCGCGCTTGGCACACGTGGGCGATCGCACGGGTTTGGAGCTGATTCGTACGCTGCAAGATCACGGCATTCATCAGGGCATCACCGTTTTCATGGAATACACCATTGTCTCGCTATTGAAAGATGGCGAGCGCGTGGTGGGCGCGTTTGGTTATGACCGTGAGCGCGGACGTTTCCGGATTTTCAAGGCCAAGGCGGTGATTGTTTGCACCGGCGGCTTGGGTCGCGCATATGCCGTCACAAGTAATTCCTGGGAAGGTACAGGCGATGGCGTTTCCCTCGCGTATCACGCGGGCGCCGAATTGCTGGACATGGAATTCATTCAGTTCCATCCCACCGGCATGATTTGGCCGCCCAGTGTGAAAGGTATTTTGGTAACGGAAAGCGTGCGTGGCGAAGGTGGCGTTTTGCGCAACAAAGACGGCAAGCGCTTCATGTACGACGACATTCCGGATAATTACAAGTCACAGACTTCGATGGACCCCGAAGAGGGCTGGCGCTACACGCAGAATGATAAGAATGCGAAACGGCCGCCGGAACTCCTAACGCGCGATCACGTTGCCCGTTGCATCAATCGTGAAGTCAAAGCCGGCCGCGGCAGCCCGCACGGCGGTGTGTTTCTGGATATTTCCTGGATCAAGGAAAAGATTCCGAACTCGGCTGAGCACATCAAGCGCAAGCTGCCTTCGATGTATCATCAATTCATGCAACTCGCGAATCTCGACATCACAAAAGAGCCGATGGAAATTGGCCCGACTACGCATTACGCGATGGGCGGCATCCGCGTGAATGGCGACACTCAGGCGACGAACGTTCCCGGATTGTTTGCGGCCGGTGAATGCGCTGCGGGTTTGCACGGTGCGAACCGCTTGGGTGGCAATTCACTTTCCGACCTCATCGTCTTTGGCAAGCGCGCGGGCGAATATGCCGCGAAGTATGCGAAAGAAAACCCTGCGGGCACCATCAACGACGCGCAGATTGAAGCGGCTTACCGCGAAGCCATGGAGCCGTTCGAACGTCCCGCTGGCACCGGCAGCGAAGGGCCGTACCATGTGCAAACTGATTTGCAGAACATGATGCAGGCTAACGTCGGCATCGTGCGCCTCCAGAACGAAATGGAATTTGCCCTCGACGGCATCCAGAAGCTTAAGGCGCGCGCCGCGAAAGTCGCGGTGCAAGGCCACTTGGAATACAATCCCGGCTGGCATACCTCCATTGATTTGAAACATCTGCTCACCGTTTCCGAAGCCATCACGCTGTGCTCCCTTGATCGCAAGGAAAGCCGCGGTGGTCATTTCCGCGAAGATTACCCGGATAAGGATCCCGAGGCGCAGAAATATAATGCCGTCATTTCCAAGGCCGCCGATGGCTCCATGAAACTGCGGCGCGAACCGATTCCGGCCATCCGGGACGATTTGAAACAAGTCATCGAGGAGATGAAGAACTAACCCATTTACGCGATGAACAAGCAAGTTACTTTCAAAATCTGGCGGGGCGATGCGACCGGCGGCAAGTTCGTGGATTACACCACGGAAATCACCGAGGGTCTCGTGGTGCTCGACGTCATCCACAAAATTCAGAAGGAACAGGCCAACGACCTCGCCGTGCGCTGGAATTGCAAGGCGGGTAAATGCGGATCCTGCTCGGCGGAAGTCAATGGCATGCCCAAGCTCATGTGCATGACGCGCATGGATACGCTCGACATATCCAAGCCCATTTCCATCGAGCCGATGCGCGCGTTCCCCAGCATTCGCGACCTCGCTACCGATGTGTCGTGGAATTTCCGCGTCAAGACGAAGATTAAAAAGTTCAATCCCCGCAAGCCCGATGCCGAGGACGGCACCTGGCGCATGCAGCAGGAAGACGTGGACCGCGTACAGGAATTCCGCAAGTGCATCGAATGCTTTCTCTGCCAGGACGTCTGCCACGTGTTGCGCGACCATCACAAGCACGAGGAATTCATTGGACCGCGCTTCCTCGTTTACACGGCCGCGCTCGAGATGCATCCGCTCGATACCGAGAACCGTTTGGCCGAGCTCAAGCAGGCGCAAGGTATCGGCTTCTGCAACATCACCAAGTGCTGCACCAAGGTTTGCCCTGAACACATCACCATCACCGACAACGCGATTATTCCCTTGAAAGAGCGCGTCGTGGATGAATTCTACGATCCGTTTGGCTGGCTCTGGAAAAAGATTCGCCCACAAGGCTGATCCGATATTTACAATATCAAACCCACGGTTCCCGCCGTGGGGTTTTTGTTTCTACCCAAGAAGCATCAAAACGCCCAAAGATTTTGCGGGAATTGGCTGGGGATTGGTGGGCCTGCTCGGACTTGAACCGAGAACCAAAGGATTATGAGTCCTCTGCTCTAACCATTGAGCTACAGGCCCATCACATTGCAAATAAAGGGCTTAGAGAGTTTCCAAACCCTTTGTTTTTAAGATTGTATCCCGCAATTGCATCCCGTAGGTTGTTGGCGCTTATGACAACAGATGCCGCAGATACAAGGCAGGACATAAAACCCGCAAAAGCAAAGCGTGACGCGCGCCTCTCGCCGGATAGCAAGTGGCGTTCTTTCCCCAAAGTCCCAAACTTGGTGCAATACGTCAACACAGGGACTTATTTTGGGCGTATTAAAATTGAGGGCAAGGTTTTTCGGGAAAGCCTCGACACGGATGTTTTCACGACGGCCAAGCTGCGCCTCGGTGACTTCATCAAAAAAAAGCGCAAGCGGGCCGCAAATCCCATGACCAATTCATTTGCTGATGCGCGCGTTGATTACGAAGCCGAACTAGACGCCGACCATACCTTGAAGGAAATCAGCAAACTCTATCGGCACAGGTGCATCAAGGCGTTGCTAAAGTCCTGGCCGGAACTGGACAAAAAACATCCAGCAAAAATCACAGAAGAAGAATGCCGCTCATGGGCAGCAAAGTATGCCGTCAAATATAGCCCGCAAGTATTTAACAACACCCTTAGTACACTCCGCATTATCTTAGGACGGGCTGGTATCGGTCATGATGAAAATCCAGCTCGCAAAATTGGACGGCTAGGCGTGAAGCAAAAAGAACTGCATTTACCCGAGCAAAAGGATTTTGAAGATATCATAGAAAAAGTTGAAACCAGTGGCGCTGGCAAAGCACAGCATTGTGCTAATTTCATCCGGTTCCTGGCTTTTTCAGGTTGCCGTCTTAATGAAGCTCGGCTAGTGAAATGGCAAGACGTGAATCTTAAAAAAATGGAAATACGGATTCATAACAGCAAGAGCGCCAAAGCCACCAACAAGCCAGACTTCCGCTTCGTACCGATTATTCCCCCGATGCGAGTATTGATTGAAAAACTGACGCCGTCAAAAACGTCGCCTGATTCCCCGGTTTGTGCAGTGGGTGAATGCGAAAAATCTTTGACCCGCGCTTGCCGGATGCTTGGCATCCCTCGCATAACGCACCATGATTTGCGTCACCTATTTGCCACCCGCTGCATTGAGTCTGGCGTGGACATTCCGACCGTTTCCCGTTGGTTGGGACACAGCGACGGCGGCGCACTGGCGATGAAAACTTACGGCCATTTGCGCCGCGAGCATTCGGCTGCGATGGCGCAAAAAGTAACATTTAATCTAACTAAATAACGGAAGATCGATTCTGGCGACTGTGCCTAGTCATTAACAAATTCAAAACTTTAGACATGGGGTTCAAAAATCACCTCTTGCCCCTAACCTGTTTGCTTGCCGATGGTGGTCGTCATGTCCACCATGGACTCGTGAAGCAGAAACCCCGGCACCAGAAGACGGCGCGGCAGCAGGCCGCCATAATGTCACTCACGCCGGCAATCGTACGGAACGCCCGGGAAGTTGTTTTAATCTACGATCGGATTGATTGGCAACGGGCGGATCAGACTCAGTGTGATACGGTCCACATTTATTTTCAGTCCGTAGAATCCCTGCCAGCAGCACACCTTATCTGGTTGGAAATAGCCGCTGGCATGCCCGCCCAGCGGACGGTCATCTTTGGGAAGATAAAACAAGCATTCAAAAAAATTGGCTTTCCGCCGCCGCGCGGCAAGATGAGTGATGCGGACCCCGTGCAGTTATCCGCTAGAAACGTCACAGATATTTTGGACGAACTCACTGCAAATCAAAATCCGAACCTGTTCGCCAAACTCTGCATTCAAGCATCTTTGCTACATCACCGCCTCGACGCCGAGGCCAGACAAACAACACGGAACCCAGCCAGAAAAGCGGGTGGGAAAACCCTGCAACCCCCGCTGGCAGTCGCCCCCCCCAGCTGGCTCGGTCCCGTGGCGGATCTGTGGATCAGCGTACCGCTTCGGCTGGCACTGGCGGAACCAATTGTCGGCCTTTGCCGCCGCATCACCGAGATCAACACCGGTGAAAATACACTACAGCTTAAAACCAGTGAGGAGCAGGCACTACAACAACACCATAGATTTTTCATAGAATGCCAGCCGGAATCCTACCGTGTCCCGATTGACGATCCGTTCGGTGCCGAATTGCAGGTGGTTCTGGACGCCTTCATTCCGGCGCTACGACTGTTCACCAACGACTGGAGCAACCAGGTAAATGCAACCGGGCTCACGACTGCGGCAACTGATTTAACCGAATCCGCCTTACCGAAAACCCAGCGTAAGGCAGACGAATGTACAAAGCCAGAATCAGGGGAAAAGGCCGTTAAACTCAAGGATGCTGCGCAGATGCTCGGGGTATGCGAAAACACCGTCCGCCGACTGATTGACCGTAATAAACTCCGCCGCGTCCACGGACTCAGGCATGTGTTAATTCCCGTCAGCGAGATTGATCGGTTTCTTTCATGATTTTTCTACAAACAAGGATCAGGACATTCATTCGTTTCAATACAACATTTAATCTGCTCGGATTCCGAGGTTCTTATTTCGGACTAACACGGCGATCATTTTTTGAACTTTAAACCATTCAAGTTTTGGCCATAAGTTATACAAGCTTACTGCTACAGATAATAAATTATTGAGGCTTCTCCCTCTTTTTGGCTGAATGTCTGCATGCCGCAGTACAATGAGCCACCCGGTTCAGACCACATTCGGAACCTCAGCCTGAATGACAAAATAATCTCAATAGCAAAGGAAGCCAATCGGCGGCACGATGACGCAATGGCCTGTTTCAAGGACCCTCTTGAGCCGAAAGATATCATCAGCTTTAAATTTCAAGGCGTAGAACAGGCGGCACTGACCGAACACTTACTTTGTGAAATGTATGCAAAGCTGCTGCCTTCTAAGCTATACGAGATAAATAATTTTTATAAGATTACCCTAGAGAGCACGGTGAAGATGTCCCTGTTAGTTATAGATTACATTGAAAAAAACTTTAATGACAGGTGTAAAGAACATACGTCCGTTGCAAACATCGAATGTTTTCGCCAAGAATTAAATGAGAAAATGCAACGAGCGGAGAAATTGCTGATTGATTTCTGGGTGAATACGGCGGTGATTTGGGGAGAACTAAACAAGATTCATTTTGCCGTATTTAACTTGATGGAAAAAACCACCTCGCTGGTCACATTGTGTGGTTTTCGTCGAGAAATTATTCCGCAGATTAAAAACTCCCGCCTCCATCCCTCTGTAATAGATTATGTAGCCCACGATCGACTAAAGGCTGAAACATCGGTGATGGATACATTCAACCAAGTTTACGACAAATATTTTTCAGACAAAATATTACCATGTAGCCCTGTAGTCCGGGGCGAATGCATTGTCAGTGTTTCGTTCGACTTCCTATTTAACGGATGGTTGAGCGGCTTTTGCAAACGAGCTGCAGGTTTGCTTGATACCTCGTGCCGATATTCGGTAACGGTGGATGAATTGGATATGCTTTCTAGATGCAACGAATTATTGAATAAGCAAAGCAACCTAGATCGCAATTTACATACGTTGTTTCAAGTTGACTGCAGTCATCCTGCTATTGCTCATTTCACAAAACTCGTTAGAGATTTTTTCTTGGCGCAGGCGGATTTTTGCAACCAAATGCACGGGTTAATAAACTGTAGCTTTGTTGAAATTATGCCCCCTCAGACAAAAACCACCGTACATGTCGAAAAAATTTTGTCAGGCCTTGTATCTATCCAAAATGAGGTTGTCGCTAGCCGGGCGGAAAATCTAGTAGGCTTTAAAAGCGTCGGAACCGATTTGGAGGCAGTCGCCGCGGGCAACTTTAAGCTAAGGGTTGAGAATGATGAATTACGCCGACTGGCGGCAAACGGATTCTTAAATTTTGTCCGATCCGTTGACCCTGAAGATTTCTGTTCATTTGCCTTTATTTTAGCGTACGGCGACCGAGCCAAGGCGGCACAAGTATTGGAGACGTCGCCACGACGGTTTTATGAACAAATAGCATCTTGGAAGAACCGTGGCCCGGCTTACAAGCAGATGTATGCCTGGGTGCAGCGCCGGAAAACGTCCATGCAGAAGGGGACAGTGCCATTGGGTGACCAATTGCAAATGGGTGGAGTGCATGACGAAGGCGAAAACCCGAAAACAATAAGTGCGGTTCTTGATCAAATCGAATCTGGAAATCTGGATCAGCGGGACTACCCAGAAATTCTGCAGGGAATTCTAAAGGTTCTTGCAGACATGAACCCCGGCAACTGGCAGGTGATTAGAAAAGAGGTCATGGAGGGCATCCGAGAAGAAATTGCGCAATAATTTCGCAATCAAATAGTTTCTTGCATTTCGTTCAGTCACAAGGGTTAGCATCATGCTAACCCTCTTTTTTTGCCTGCATTTCGCAAAAACCTTCACCTACGAACCGAGGCGAATGTTTCGCTACGGCAACAAATAAACTGAACATGAAAACTAAAACAGACAAAAACACCACCCTGGCCGCCACCGGCGGTAACGGAACACCAACAACAACCGCCACCGGGTCGGCAGCCGACATCTGCCCGCCGATACGTGCCACAGGAATTGAATCGGGCGCCGAGACGTACATCAAGAAAGGTGAAGTCGCCCGGCGACTCCAGAAAACCGTGCGCACCGTCGAGAACCTCATGCGCCGGGGAATCATACCCTATTACAAAATCGGGCGCAGCGTGGACTTCAAATGGTCGGACATCGAGTCCCAGCTGGCCCTGACCTGCCGGGTGTGCCGGAAATGAAATTCACACCACCCTGAACACGAACCAAACAAATCGAACCATCACTATTATGGCAATGAAAGTCCCACAGCCCAGAAATGTGCCGCCCGGTGTTCTGGAGGCACAGAATGCGGCCGAGACGATCGAGCGCGAACTGATCTTCGGCATGGCGAAGTTTTATCACTTCTACCGCGACCTGCGGGAGACGATCTGTCCCTACGATCCGCAGACCACGTTGTATCGTTCCGACTTCAGCGTTGATCACTACAACATCCTGTACAAGGCGCTGGACATCTACTATCGCCGGTTCGACCAAAAAAAGGACGTGCCAGAAGATCTCGGCATTCCAATCGCCCAGCTGGCCACACACATCGCCGACTGGATCAAAAAGGGCAGTATTCCGGCGGACATGGGGGACAACTTGTTGACTGAAATTAAGCAGAGCGCTGAAACAACTGGGGCGTTTACCCTCGACAGTTTGCAGGCCCTGGTTGCAGGCGAGCAGTTCCAGGCCTGGATCAAGCACCGGGTGATGCACCAGACGATGATCCAGTTGAACACCCAGAAGCAGCTCGGGCAGCTCACGATGGCGAATCTCGAGGAGGCGGTGGCTGCCGCCAAGCAATCGGTAAGCATGGCAGGCAACAACCAGTCCGATACAGCCAGGCCCATTGGGGAATTCCAAATTCCTGACGAGCACGACCAGAGTGAACTGATTGGGCCAGGCCGGTTCCTCTGCCGCGAAGGGTTCGCGACCTTGGTTGGCCCCTCGGGCATTGGCAAATCCACCCTGGCGATGCAAATGGCCATGTCCTTTGCACTGGGCAAAGAGACTTTTGGGTTCAAACCCACCAGGCCTCTTAAAATCCTCATCATCCAGGGCGAGAATGATGACGGCGACATAGCTGAGATGCGTGACGGAACGATTGCCGGGTTGGGGCTTTCCAAGGCTGAAAGGGACACGGTTTCTGCCGGCGTGTTGTGTTGCCGGTGCAACTCGTCTACGGGCAAGAAATTCATCCAGGGCACCGTCCGGAAGAATCTCCAGCGGTTCAAGCCGGATCTGCTGATCATCGATCCCGCCCTTTGCTACGTCGGCGGCGACGTCAAGGAGCAAAAGGTTGTGGGCGAGTTCCTCCGCACCTTCCTACAGCCCGAACTGCAGCAGGCCCAGTGCGGCTGCCTGCTGCTCCACCATACCAACAAGCCGCCCACTCAGAACCCCAGGAACGGGACAACCAACGAGGATGCCTATGCTGAGAGCGGGTCGGCCGAGTTCCGCAATGCGGCGCGGGCCGCCATCTCATTGCGATCAGTTGGCGGGCGCGTGTTTGAGTTGCGGGTGACGAAGCGTGGCGATCGGCTCGGCTGGCAAGATGAGCTTGGCCAAAGCACCACGCGGAAGTACATCCGGCATTCGACCACCCGGAACCAGCTGTTCTGGGAGCCGGCCACCGAGGCGGACGCAAAAGCGGCACGCGCGGCGGTAGAGGACAAGAAATCCGAAAGCGCAGCCGAAAAGGTTCTGAACTGTGTGCCCGGGAAAGGTGAAATCAGCCAGGCCAAGTTGTTTGCCGAAGCAAAGAGCCTTGGTGTGGCAAAAACACCCTGCCGGGATGCCATCAAGGTGTTGCTGGCTGAAGACAGCATCAAGTGCACCGAAAAAGGTCGTAAGGGAGCTCGGGCAGAGAAGTTCTACTACCAAGTAACAAGAACATCAATTCCGGGAGGAACCTGACACGGGAGTAGTTGTTGTTTCTTCCCCTATAGGGAAGAAACAACAACTACCGGTTAAAAAAGAAAACAACTAAAACTATGAAACGAACAAAAACACAATACAGCAATATAATTCCCGGTCATCGGAAATCACCGATGCCCGGGACTCCGCAACGTATCGCAGTTCAATCTGCGCCCGACCTCAATCCGATCAATGTCCCAATTACAACCAACAATGGAATTAACCCGCAACAACTAACAAACAAACGAAAGCACAACAAAATGAAAACAGCCAAATACAGCACATCAAACCGCCCGGCCATGACCCCGCAACAACAAATAACAGCTCAATATATGGCCTCGCTGCCACCCGAGAAGCGTGCATATTTTGAGGAAAACCTAAGAAAGATAGAGGCATTGCGGGCCGAGTATCTGCGTAAGGGCGAATATCGCCAGTATATATACTCATTCGGCTCGGAAGACAGCTTCCAGCCGTTCATCAATCTCATTCCGCAGCTGTCGGACAAACAATTCTGGAGCCTGCTCCGGGACGTTTGGATGCATATGGAAGAGGTTATGCCCCAGCTCCAGACCTGGCTGGGCTGGTTCCGGTCAAAACGGCCAGGGCGTGAGCATCTGATGACCGATGATGAGCGTGCCGGGCTGGCCGCCATGCCGAAGGCCATCAAGATCTGGCGTGGCTGTGGCCACGGATCCGCCGCACGCGGCATGTCCTGGACAACGGACACCGAACGCGCCGAGTTTTTCGCGGATTACTCATGCAGCGGCAGACGGTATTTTCTAACAGGACAAACCGGCACGACCCCAACGGTGGTGGAAGCCACTTGCCGCAAGGCCGACGTGCTTGCCTTTATCGGGGAACGGCAGGAATCAGAAATCGTCGTGGATCCGAAACACGTGACGGTTCTACGAACGCGCCCTGCATCCGAGAAACCAAAGGTTGTCATTGATCCGAAGGCCGTAGCGCAATGGAAGGCATACATGGAAGCAAACGAAGTGGATTACATGGCGGGCATACCTTCGGTGGCCATATCCGTTCAGAAATAACATCTACCAAACAAAAAAACGAAAACTATGAAAAACACAGTGGTGCTATCCAACGATCAACTCGACCATGGGTTGCGAGCTATGGCCAGCACCGGCCAGGATTCGCCGACCGCTGGCATGGGCATTCGTTCATTGCCACAAGCGGGCAGTATTAATGTGAATTTGCAGTGTTTGAAACCTGTCAAATATTATTTTGCAAAAAGATGTTTCGCCTGCCTTCGGAGCATAGGGCAGCAGCTTCGGGAACCTTCGGTAATCTTCGTGATACTAATTGACCAACCTCTAATCACAGTAAAAACAGGTGCTACATTGCGCCGTCGTCAAGAGTTATGTCTAAGCAGTTAAAGCAGCATTTGTCTGCCGGACACAAGCAACGATGAGCAATTGACGTAGTTAACATACAATGAAACAGACCGAAATACAGTGGTGCCATTCGACTATCAACCCCGTGATGGGTTGTGATGGGTGTGAGCTATGGTCACCCCCGGGCAAGATCAAGGTTGTTATGATCGCCACCATCCAAAGCCTGCAACAGGCACAACCAGAGTCCGAGACATGTACATCTCAGATTCCGGACAAACACAGCCAAACCTCAACCCAATAAACATAAGAACATCGATTGAAATATATGATTAACACAAATAAATCAAAGCCCTGCAGTTCGCCACAAGCAGACCCTCGGAAGATCGTGTTAGATGCGGTTGGCGACCTCGAAACATCCGACATCTATAGGAATCGCAAGGCCATCGCCGCCGAAATAACGGAAAAGCTTGGCCTCACAAAACGATCTGCAAATGTTCTGGTAGACATCATCCGCAGCGAGTGCAAATGCTACGCCGGACTGCTCGGCACGAACCGTGCCGGCCACAAGGGCTACGCAGATGCATTCGTGGAACCAAAGTTGTTCCCCGGTCGCATGGCTACGGCGGCACTCTGGGGACCACCGAGCGAAGCTGAACACGAGGCCAAGCCGTGGCTTGCAGGTGCTCCGAGGATGATCTTCGTCTCGGACATGGGCGATGCCCTCTCCGCCAGTGTGGACTTCAGCTACTTGCGACAGGAAATCATTGACGTGGTGGCCTCTGAGGCCGGCACCAAGCACGTATGGTTGTGGCTGACTAAACGTCCGTCTCGGATGGTCGAGTTCGGTCGCTGGCTGTTGAAACAAGGAATCAGGTGGCCTGACAACCTGGTGGCGATGACGACCGTCACGTCGCAGGCCACATCTGGCCGGGTGGCGGAGTTGCGGAAGGTGCCCAGCAAATTCAAGGGGTTGTCTATCGAACCGCTGTTCACCGAGTTGAATCTGGATCTGACCGGTATCGACTGGTGCATCGTCGGCGGTGGCAGCGATACGCTCGCCGAGCCATTCCATGTGGAATGGGCGCTGGGTCTGCGGGAGCAATGCCGGAAGGCTGGTACGGCGTTCTTCCTGAAGCAACTCGGGAAGAACCCTATGTTCAATGGCAAACCATTGCCGTTAGTCAACCGGCATGGCGGCGACTGGAGCGAATGGGATAAGTCCTGGCGCACCCGGGAGATTCCGGCGGGGTTCCGGACGCTGATCAGCAAGTAGTTAAATGCGGGAGGGCAGGCCATGGGTCTGAGAAAATCTCAACCCACCCTGCCCTCCCGCCACTCATTATGAACAACATCAAAAAGTGGATCGGTCAGACATTGAACATCAATTGGTCCGTATCGAGAAACCACGAGAGCTATGGCGACAACGTATGCACCCTGCGACATGAGGGCAAGAAACTTGCATCGTGTGACGGCGGCGGCTACGACATGGTCGGCAAAGTGTTCGGCAACTGGATGTGCCGCGCATTCAAGGATGAGCTGAACAATCTCAAAATCAAACCGGGTGGTAAGTTCTACGGACTGTCGTTCCACGACCCGACGTATGATCCGGGCAAGACCACCTTCAAATGCGAAGACGGCGTCACTCGGACGATTGCGGAGGCCGAGAAGCTCGGCGTGTCTCTCGGTCTGGAGCGCTACCAGGATCAGTTCAAGGCCAGCAGCCCGGTGCCCACCAAGACACACACAATGCCGAGCATTGATGGCGCCTGCGGCGTTGCTTCGGTGCGCGCCATCATGCAAGCAATCGGATTCGATATCCGTTGCGTGGAAGGGAGCAGGGTCAAGGGTGTTTACGTTATCAAGAAACACACGGTAAAAGCACGAAAAACGGTAAAGCAGCCAAACAGAGAGGCATGACCCACAAGTAGTAACAGTGCGGGAAGGCAGGTAATGGGTTTTAGACAATCTCAAACCCACCTGCCTTCCCACAACTCATTCCTGTCCGAATCAAAATCAACAATACCACGCCATGACACGGGACACTCAATCGATCATTAAAACCACCCCCAAGACCATTGCGTCGCCATTGACGCCGACGGTCGCCATCCCGCCAGAAGGCCGACCTGGAGGTCTTGCCAGCCCACCAAAGCGCATCCAGCTATCTCGCAGGCGCGGGTGGCGGAAGCCGCCGAACACGGTGGTGGTCGCCCGGCCAACGAAGTGGGGCAATCCGTTCAGAGCTACAGAGGACTACCCAGTGGAGCGTGCTGTGGCGGACTATGATAAATGGCTGCACACAGACCCACAGGGGATCGAGACCCTGCATGCTGCCAAGGTCGTATTGTGCGGTATGAACCTCGCCTGCTGGTGCAGGCCGGGAACCCCATGCCACGCGGAAGTTCTCCTGAAATTGGTGAACGGCGATCCGAAGATCCCGGCCAAGGATGATTCATTACGGGTACATGTCGAAAACCGTTGAAAAATGATGTCAACCATATTTGTTCAAGATTTTGTTCGCTTAGGTTCGGGGCAGATGGGATTAGGTTCGTAAGTCTTCGCAATCCTATTGCCTCTATCAGGTATCACTAGAAAACCACCGCTACTATCTGACCAGCGCAGGTCACACAGCTGGATGTTCCAGTTGGGACTGCGAAGACTAACAACAAACAACACCATAACATGAGCAGACAAACTAAAGTAAAAACAAGCACCACGTCGTCGACAACTCTGGAGCCCATCACTCTGGACGAGTCCAAGCGGCTGATCGAACTGGAAAAAACCGTCGAGGCCGGCCGGCAGACATTCATCGCAGTAGGCACCGCCCTTGCCGAGATTCGCGATACGCGACTCTACAAGGCCGACTTTGCGACGTTCGACGAGTACTGCGACAAGCGGTGGGGATTCACCCGGGCGCACGCGCACCGGCTCATCGAAGCTGCCAGCCTCGCCAAGGAAATGTCACCCGTGGGTGACATTCCGAACGAACGAACCGCCCGGGAGCTTGCCAGGGTGCCGGCGGTGGAACGCGCGATCGTCGTCAAGGCGGCTACGGCAAAGGCAAATTCGGCTGGCCGGAAGATGACCTCGAAGGACATATCACAGGCGGCATTGCCCCGGCCTGCCACCGTATCGGCCGTTCTGGTCGAGCCGAGCAGTGAGGCAGAATCGCCTCAGCCTGACAGCTCCGAACCCACATCACCATCAACCGAAAGTATGCTCCGGCGTCTTTGGGGGGTGGCCACGCCTGTAGAGCGCAGCAGCTTCCTGGAGTGGGTCAAGACCCAGCCCGTCGAAGATGATGATGGACAATTCAAGTGCAATTCGTGTGAGGCAACCTTTGCCGACGCCAGCGAGGGAGTCTCGCTTTACGAGTGCAACGATTGCGGAACACGGTTCACCCAGGATACGTCGGCAAACGGCAACCACCAGTGCCCTGACTGCAATAAGTTCGGGAGCAAGGTTTCTGATTGTGGATGTCCCGAGTGCGGCGAGGGTGAACTGGAACAATGCCTTGCAGTAGCAAACAATTAATCGACACCTTTTATCTTTATGCCTCCACTTGTTATTAGAAGCTAAAACGTGCTGGCATCTATTCGAATCCAAGTCCTTGATGAACGGCCGCTGTAGGATGCATTGAAGCTGGTGGCATCCGCTTTGGAAGTCGTGCTTGCGCGACTTCCAAAGCAAGCCGCTGGCGCAGTCCGTATTCCCAGCCAGATCGATCAGCGCTTTTTCCCAACCCCGGCATCGCCGAAATACTTCTCGACCAATTTGAGGTATTCTACAGGAAATTCCTCGCGCATTTTGGGTGCCTTTTTCAACGCGAATTCGCGAACAGCCAAAAGCTCATTCAGTCCGGGGAGCAGATCCCTGACCGGCTTGGCCATCATGGTCGTCAGGATGGCCTTTTTTTCTGATTTCTTCAGCCGATTGAACACAGTGAGCAGCAGCTTTTCAGCATCGCCCGCTTTCTCAAACTTGGGCGACAAGCGCTTATTGAGCCGGGCGAAATCCTCCGACCCCAGTTCTGATTCAACCCAGGCCGCGAGCAATTCCTCCCACTGGTCATCGGCCAGCTTGCAGCGCTGGGCAATCTGCCGCAGCGTGGACAGCTTAGTTGGAAGCCCCGCTTCCATCGCCATGAGCGTCTGCCGGGACACGCCAGTGCGCTCGGCCATGTCCACGAAGGTCATCTCGCCCCGCACGCGGCGGATGGCATCAACGAATGCATTCATCGGTGCAGTCTGTAATAGAAGACAGACACACGCCAGAAGTATTTTACATTTGGCTTGCGCCCGGACGGTGAATGTCGGAAGATATGGCTGTTGTTAAACAAAGATGGCACTGAAAATATTCATGAACACATCGGGCTCATATATCTGCCAGGCTCAGAACGGTGTTGCTGCCATCCAGCTTCGCTGCCCGGTCGCACGCATTTGGCGGAATCGCCTCATCGCGTTCGCCCGGATTGCCATCGCATACGGGCTTGCGGCCACCCACACCATTTTCCCGTCATGAACTATCACCGCCAAACTCAGAACACTACCTGCATGCCGGCACGGCTTAACGACATGCAAATTTGTCAGTCGTTGCGGTCAGCACTTGACCTGCGGTTCTGCTTGCGCACCGGGCAGTTTAAGTTTCGTGCCCCTGGTCAGGCAAATATGACGGGCCTATCCGAGCACGAATTGCTCATGCTCATATCCACGACACTGGCTCAGCAGCCTGAGCACTTTGCTCCAGGTTCAATTCGTCCGCGCCGAGTGAAACGGTTGGTCAATGTGCTGCGGGGCCAGTGCGCCGACGCTAGTGGTGATGCCATCCTGGTCTTGCGTCGTTTCGTTGCCTCGGCATTGGAATTACAACCCGGAGCCGACGTAACAGGCGCTGAAATTCGCGAAGCTTTTGTCCGCGCCATCGCCGATCCGGTTCTTTCTGACTACGAATTTCATCGGCATCTGCCGGTCATTGTCCGCAACGTATTCTGCGTCCCCAAATGTCACGACATCCGGCGCCCTGGTGTCTTGGGCAAACCAACTCATCGGAACGGTTGGACTGGCCTCAAACTCCGTTTTGCTGCCAGAAAAACGGATGCGGCGGATGCGGCGGATACGAGTTCACAGACCTCAACCGACAATAATTTCCAAACAAAAGATCAAATCTTATGACAACCGCCGATGATACGCTCCCAGAGCCCGCAGCAGCGCCGGGCGCAGCGCCCTCCAGCAACGCCCAACCCGCGACGTCTGACGCCTCACAGGCCGCGCCAGCGCTGCCCTCGGCCACTACAACCACAACTGCCGGCCCATTAAAACCCGCGCCAAGCACATTCCAACAAAGCGCCGCTGCCATACAGCAGATGGTGCGCTTTAATCTTCTGAACCAAATCCGCCCCCGCCATTGGCCGGCATCCGTCCCCGCCAAGCCGCGCATTGGCGAGAACGACCTGCTGGTCGAGGGTCTGTTAAAGCTGACCAGCCGGGCCGGCACCGTTGTCCAGATTCCGCTCAGCACAATGTTGTCAGGCACGCTGAGCCCGGCGTTCCTGCCACTGGCAGAACTTCAGTTTGAGACTTTGCTGGATCAACTGCTCATCAAGCCGGCAACGATCGCTTTCACCGCCCACCTTGACAGCGTCAAGGCAGGGCGCGCGGCGGATGCCGGTAAAACTAAACTCACGCGCGCTGCTGAACAGGAGAAAGAAAATGACGCGATGCGCGATATCTTAACCCACAAAAACCCCCAATAAAATATGAACAAACAACGTATCGAAGAACTAGCCCGGCTGCTGCCGGCCGACGCCACCCTGTTCGCCGCTGGCCGCAAACCGGGCGACGCTGCCCCACGGCTGGCTGAACAACTGGCGATCGCAACCAATGACCCGGTATTTTGCCACCGGTTTATCATGGAATTCGTGCTACGGAAAGAACCGCTCCCGCCGGCCGTTTGGGAGGTGTGCCTCCGCCGCGCCCACTATCATTTCAGTTGCACCGCCGGTCACCCGGATCCAGTGCTCCTCGAGGTCGAGCAATTGGCGCTGCCGTCGGGCCACTTCAAGCGTCAGGTATTGCAGGCGCTATTGGTTTCCAGTGACTGCTCCTACACGCAGATTGCAAGATGGCTAGATCTGGGCGAACCGGTCATCCGCCTTTTTGAGCTGCTCTATTTTAATATTCGGAACCGATATGCCGAGACCGCCTATGTGGCGGGGCTGATTTTCCCTGAAGGACGGATGCAATTATTGAAGACGGACGCCGCTGACAGCCTTCCCTTTGAAGCCCGGTTGTTGATGGCCGGTTATTTGTATGGGGCACCGGAAGTCCTTTGGCTGGCGGGCATAAACACCGACCAGACGCCTCCGTCGGTCACCCAGAGCCTGAAGGAATTCGAAGAAACCCTGTTGCAGAACGCGGTTAAACTTGCACGTTCGGGCGCGTTGAACGCCAGTTCTGCGCCCGGGATCGCTCACGGCAAATCCTTGCTGGCTGCCAAGCGAAACGGCGATGCTTCAAACAACCCGGCACGCGAAAATCATATGCCCGACATTTCGCTCGGCGACGCAATTATGCTTTCGATGCGGCGTAAAACCACCGAGGAAGTCGAACAAGAACAAGCAGCTGCTATGGCACGTATGGAAGAACATGAAAAATATTTCAAGTCGCTCGCCGGCAAGTGAATTGGGTCCCAGCGCGGTGCGTGGCGCGCCGGCCACTTGCAGGCTGGTGGCCGCCTTATTTCTGTTTCGTCGTTAAGCGGTCAGGCCAGCGACGACGTGGTCGCGGTGCCTGAAGATGGATTTTCAAGGTGCGGCGGACGCTGCTCCGGAGGCTGGGAGGACAGGCCGACTTCCGGGCGGAGTTGCCTCCCCAGCGGCCGGTTTTGCCAGCGGCAGTTGCCCCTCGTCAATGGCCGCTGGCAGGCAGGGCAGATGAAACACGGTGGTGATGCCCGTTTCCCGCAGCGCCATCCAAGCGAGGTCGTTGTCCACAATCCGCGTCTTGAGGCAGACCACCTGCGAACCGACCAGCAGGAAGCCAAATTCCAAATAGCCCAACTGCCGGCGGAAACGGACATTCAGCCCCTTCGGCGGCGGCAGCGGAATGCCGGTGGCCGCCGAACTCTGCGTCAGGGCGCGCATGAACTCGGTCGCCATGACGGTGAAGCCGTGGCCAAACTGGCCGTCGAAGGTGCTCCCGAAGGCGAACTCATGGCACTCCCGGCCATGCGGCGAGGGATACCCAAAATAGGCGATGCCAGATTGAAACAACGGGCGATTCTTGGCGACCAGATAGGTGCAGGGCAGGAAAAGACCGTCGAAGCCAGCCTTCAGATAGTTGGCCACGCTGTGGGCGATCAGGATGTTATTGTCCTCCTGCGCGCGCAGGCACTGCTCGTAGGCGGCGTCCTCGGGCTGCTGGCGCACGCCCATCAGCTCTAGGCCGCCGCACTGCATGACCAGCCCATAGTCCGCGCCCTGCTCCGGTGGGACGTTGTGGATCAAGCCGAACGGCAGGAAGTCGCGGATGGCCTGCAGCAGTTCCGGCGGCGGTTCCAACAACGCGACTTCACCGAATTGGGTGGCGATGGTTTTTATGGTTTTTGTCAATGGCTTTGCCGGGTGTTCGTCGAGGACTTCCCGCAGGACCATCTTGGGGGTGCAACTTGCGGGCGGCAAATTGAAAATGTTTTGATGGCCGCCCGCACCGGAACTGGCTCCCTCCGATGCGGGAGAAACGTGCGCTGCGACTTTGGAAAGGCCGGCGGCGGTGCGCTCCTGTTCGCCGGGGGGGGCAGTCGAGGAATCAAAATTGGCTCCAGCAGGAGCCGTTTTGCATCCCGGTGGCCACCTCTTGAAAATAACTCCGCCGGTGGCTGGCCGTAGCGGCTCTGCCTTTATTTGCCGCTGTGTTTGACGGTGAGTCGTTCAAGGGCAGGCGTCAACATCTGCGGCTTACGCACCGGATGCACACGCCGACTTGATCGCCCGCGCGGCATTTGCAACGATTCCAATTTGTCCATCAGCCGTTGCCATAATGAATGGCGGCGACTTAGAAGATATTTTGTGGCAGGGGCCGGCTCCCGTATTTTAGTCCAGTAATCCCCCGTCGTGGTCCATATCGTGCGGTCGATCAATCCCACGATGGCGTTGCGACACCAGTGGCCAGCGTTCAAGCGCTGCATGAATTCAGACGGCGTGAACGGGCCATCTTCAACCCCATCGTAATACACCCAGACAAAGTGTGCGGTTTCCGGCTTCGGGGCACCCAACTGCCGTATCAATTTGCATGACCAGACACCCGCCTGATGACGCATGGACGGATCGGCGTTCGGACTGGCACAATGGGCGCTGTAGGTTCCGGTTAATTCCGTGCCTGAAATAATCCCCTGCCAGGTGATTGATGTCTTGGATCTCGGCACTTCGACCGTGAAAATAGCTTGGCCGTTCTTAATTGTCCCGCGAAATGGCACGGTGACAACATCCAGGGTGTCGAACAGGCTGACTTCGCCGTGCAAGGTCGTCTCGGTCGCCTCGTAAATGGTGAACATCAGGTTCGCCGTGACACTCACGCTGGTGTCGGTGCAGATGCCGATGTGCCAGCCGGCGAGTTGGGAATGAGGTTTCATTGGTTGTTCAATTTATAAAGCCAACCGGGGTTGGACAAATTTGGGTTCAGATTGACGGCTCTGTAGTAATCCGCCCGCGCGCCATTCAAATCACCTTTGGCCTGCTTTGCCTGACTGCGGTCAAAGTAAGCTTGGGCATAATCCGGGGTGAGTTTGATGGCTTTGTTAAAATCCGCTAGCGCGCCAGAAATATCACCATTGGCATACTTCATATTGCCTCGATTGCAGTAGGCTTCAGCATAATTTGGGTTGAGGTCGATAGCCCTGCTGTATTCGGCTATTGCGCCGTCCCAGTCGCCATCAGATCGCTTCTCAAGGCCGCGAGAATAAGCTTGTTGGGCTTCCTCAACTTGCGCCAAGCTTACACTTTCTGGAGTTGATTGTTGCTGCCCCCCGTTACGCTCTCCTTGGCTTTGTTGTGCCAACTGTGGCGGCGTTTCATTTTTAGCGCTTTTTTGTTTTCGTATCCCCTCTGTAAGACTCTGCTGCCATTTGGGGTCGACGAGCTTTGGATCCAATTCAACAGCCTTGTTGTAGTCCACCAGCGCGGCACCGAGATCACCGTTGGCTTCCTCGACTTTGCCACGATTGCAATAGGCGTTCTCATAATCAGGCTTGAGTTGGACATAGTGAGTGTAATCCACGATAGCTGCCTGCAAATATCCTTTACGAGCTTCCGCATTGCCGCGATTAAAATAGGCAGCCGCTTCATTACTCGGTGCAACCTTAGTTTCTCCAACCTCGGCAATCTCAATGAATTTTGTATAATCCGCGATGGCACCGTCCCAGTTGTTTTTCCCAGCTTCCGCATTGCCGCGATGGTAGTAGGCCAACGAATCATTCGGGGCAATCTCAATGTCTTTATTATAGTCGGCGACGGCACCGTCCAAATCACCTTTAGTTTGCCTTACGGTGCCGCGATGGTAGTAGGCTTCTGCAAGACCAGGATTAAAATCAATCGCATTGCTGTATTCAACCATTGCGCCATCCAAGTCGCCCTTGGCCTCATTCGTAACTCCCAGATTGTAGGCTTGCTTGGCTTGCTCAATGCGCGCGAGTCTTTCGCTTTCCTGAGCCGCCAACTGTTGCTGCTTTTCTTCTGCTAGTTTATTTTGCCTGATTTCCTCTGCAAGCTTGTCCAGCCAGTTTTGATCGGCGAGTTTTGGATCCAATTCAACAGCTTTATTGTAGTCCGACAGCGCCCCGGCCAGATCACCTTTGCCTCGTTTCACGATGCCGCGATTGAAGTAGGCGTTCGCATAATCGGGCTTGAGTTCAACGGATCTGTTGAAGTCTGTCAGCGCATTATCCAAGTCCCCCTTGGAACACTCCGTTATGCCGCGACCGTTGAATGCTTCCGCAAAGTCCGGTTTAAGTCCGATGGCCTTGGAATAGTCTGTCATGGCGCCATCCTGGTCACCCTTGGCCTGCTTCACTTTGCCACGATGATCGTAGGCTTTTGCAAGTCCTGGATTGAGTTCGATTGCCTTGTTGTAGTCCGCAAGAGCGCCGTCCAAATCGCCCTTGGCTTCCTTCACGACGCCGCGCCAACCGTAGGCATCCGCATATTCCGGCTTGAGTTGAACGGCGATATCAAAATCAGCGATTGCACCGTCCCAGTCGCTTTTTCCAGTTTCCGCAGTGCCACGATTGAAATAGGCATCTGCTTCTTTCGGAGCAAGTTCAATGACCTTTGCAAAATCCGCGATAGCACCATCCAGGTCTCCCTTGGCTTGCTTCTCAACACCGCTGTCATAGTGGGCTTGCCGCTGCCGCTCATGTTCGGCGAGTTCTTGTTGTCTTTCTGCCTCCGCTTTTGCGAGTTCCCATTGCCTTTCTTCCTCAGCAAGCTTCTGCTGCCGCGCATCTTCAGCCTGTTGTATTTGCGCCACCGCCTGTTGCGCGATTTCAGCTTTTTTCCCATCGGGGAATGAAGCCAGATATTTTTGGTAGCTATCTTTGATACGCGACTGGTTATCGCCGGCAAGCTTGATGTCCTGCTGTGCCTGCGCCCATGCACTGTTGGCTTTCCAATTATGCACAGCGGGAATTCCAATCCTCAATAAAATGACGATCACCACTACCGACACTGCTACAATCATTGCGTTTTTATTAAATTTGGCCTGCGCCGCGCTGGCAACACCTTCGGTGGCGCGCGAAAAGTCAGCGCAGATTTGCAGGGCTTTGTTAAATACTTTGATTGCCTCGGCTGGCTTTTTTGCCGCAAGCAACTGACCACCCTGCTCGGCAAGGGCTCCGGCCTCCTGGATTGCCGAATCCGCCTGTTGACGTATCGGCCGCACGAATGTTTCGTCAGCCCCCATCTGAACCAATTCGTCAATACATTCCAATACAGCGACAAACTTCCGTTCCTGCACCAGGCCGGGAATTAATTGTTCAGTGAGTTCCGCCAACCGGTCTTGGCCTGCCTGTGCCTGCTTGCGGAGATTGAACAACTCCGTTAACAAAGTCTCAATACTGTATGCGCCGCTTGAAGTCTCGGTTGTTGCCTCGTTTTTATGAAATTCAGGTTCCGAGCCGAACTCCGCCAGCGTTTTGTCCAACTCCTGGATAGCCTGCTTGTAATTTCCGGCCTGGATCAAATGAGTGACCGAATCTTTCAGATCCAGCAATCGCCGCTCAAGACCCTCGAATATTGCCGGCGTTAACCCGGCTGGCTGCCAGGCCGACATGCCCTCAGCCCATATAAGATCGGAATGTTTTAATTGCTGCCGATCGGCCAATGATTTTAATTCGTCGAGCGTTACCGGCCCTTCCCATTTATCCTTCGCCGATTGGGTGTAATAGAATTTTGAGTTCATTGCAAATTTGATGCGGTTTATTACATCACTGGCTTGACTATTGGCGCTGTTTGGACGCCTGCCACTGTTTGACAAACTCTTCATGGGTCAGGGGGCCCAATTCTCGATAGGCTTCCTGAATAAAATCCTGTAGTGTCTCACGATTATTTGGGTAAGTGTCTTTTAGGATACGATAGCTTGAGGCCAAGCTCGCTTCATATTCACATTTGGCCTGCTGATAATCCTGCTCCTCCTGGCTAACGGGTGGAGGCTGAATTGTTGATCCTGAATATTTCTGATTCGAGGAGTTTACCATCCATGAAGATTGTGTGTCTTGCTCCGCTTTTTGTTTCTGATGGATGACAAGCATTATCAGGATGGCCACCACTAAAACAATGATGCCAACGCCTATATGAAATGGCTTCGGCTCCGAATGTGATCCGCCGGTCTTGGCTTCGGGTGGCGGCGGTATCAGGGACGATTTTTGTTCAATGTGCCTCAAATCCGGTGGGAGACTTTTGAAAATCTCCACCGTTGATCCGGCCTGTTGCCAGGCCGCCATCCCTTCTGTCCAGACAAGGTCAGAACGCTTTAGTTCCTGCCGCTGTGCTAACGAACTCAATTCTTCGAGTGTTACCGGCTCCTGCCGCACGCCCTTGACTGTGTAGAAGTATTTCGCACTCATAAAATCTTTTACATGCCGCCACCCTCGCCACCGTAATAATTAGGTGATCAAGGTTTGCCGGTCTTGGGATTGGAGCCGAAGCGATTGATGCCCGGCTTGCCATCTTCAGACCAACACATGAGGTTTCCAACCGGCAGGAGTATCCACCAACCGCTCCGGTCGGTGTCGTGCATTCTGCGAATGCCAACTGCAATGAAGGGAATCATGACGAAAAGACTATACAGATCATATAGGACGTCGGAACCACCTCCGATTAAGCCATCAATTATCGCCAGTCCAAACGAGATGGCGATGTTTACAAAAAAGAACGACCAAAATTCTCTCCTGGTAGCGCGCCCATCAAAAACCGCGTATTTTTTTAAGACTTGGAGATACCAGGAAAAATGCGAATTGCTTTGCGATTCTGCCGCCGTTATCGCTGGCGGTAACGGTGGCGGCGTTGCTGACGGTAGAGGCGGTGGCGTTGCTGCTGCGGACAGAGTGCTCGTCATCATGCCAGGCTCCAAATCCGGTGGCAGGCCTTGAAAGATTTCCGCCGTTGATCCGGCAGATTGCCATGCCGTCATCCCTTCCGTCCAGACAAGATCAGACCGTTTTAGCTCCTCGCGGGCAGCCAATGATTTTAACTCGTCGAGCGTTGTTGGCTCCTGCCGTGCGCCCTTGACCGTGTAGAAGTATTCCGCGCTCATGCGGAAGAATACGCCCCATCATGCCGTGGTCGTCAAGGTGAATCTGCGCCTCAATAGGGCGTGTCCTTAAATTCCAAACAAGCAGCGCAAATCAAATCCTTCGGGGTGAACCTCCGACGCGAGCGGATGCGCAAGAAGATCACTCAGGAAAAATTGGCCGAGCTGGTAGACCTGAACATTCGCACCGTCCAGAAGATCGAGGCCGGCAACGTGAACATCCTGCTGACGACGGTGCTGCGATTGCGCAAGGCGCTCGGTTGCTCCTGGGATGTTTTGCTGGGGAAATAGCCGACGGGTTTAAGCTGCCCGGTTGCCCGTCACCCGTCACTCGCCCCTTGCCCCGCCCAACGCTCCCGGGCGAGCGGATTTTCCGTCATCGCCGGTGACAAGGCCGGGGTTCTCGCTTAGTTTCCGTTGCCCATGAAACTGTATCGCCTCCGCCTCGCGCCGCTCTGCGCGCTGCTGGGATTGTTCCCGGCGGCCGCCGCGCCCGCGCCGGACGTGCCCCTCGTGCAGCGGCAGTGGTTCGAGACGCGCACGGCGCATTTCAACGTGTTCAGTTGCGGCGAACCGCAGCAAGTCTTCAAGGTGGCGGCGCAGTTCGAGCAGTTCTGCGAGGCGTATTCGCAACTGGCCGGCACGGCGGCGGTGGCGTCGCCGCCCATCGTGGTCATGGCCTTTCCCGACCATGAGAGCCTAAAGCCGTTTCTCCCGCTGTATCACGGGCAGCCGGAGAACCTGGCCGGCTTCTTCAACCACGGCACCGACGAAAATCTCATCGTGCTCGCCCTGCCGGGCCGGGGCGGCGAGGCGCTGCAGCTCAACGTCATCTTCCACGAATACACGCACCTGCTACTGCGCCGCAACGACCGCATCTGGCCGCTCTGGCTGAAGGAGGGCATGGCGGAGATCTATTCCACGTTCCAGACCACGGGCTATTATGCCGACATCGCGCTGCCCATCGAACATCATCTGGAACTGCTGCGCAGCCAGCCGCTGATGCCGCTCAAGGAGCTGTTCGCCGTCGGCCACGATTCGCCGGCATACAACGAGCGCACGCTGCAAGGGATGTTTTACGCGGAATCGTGGCTGCTCACGCATTATCTCATGGCAGGCGACAACCCGGTGCTGAAGGAGCGGTTCAAGCAGTTCACGCCGCGACTGCATGCGGGGGAGGTGCCGCTCCAGGCGTTCACGAACGCCTTGCAGGTGCCACTGCCCGCGCTGGAAAAGGAGTTACGCCGCTATCTCGACCGCGGCCAGTTCAACGGGATCTCGTTTGCGCTGCCGGACAATGTGGCCACACCAAAAGGTTTTGCGACGCGTTGGCTGACGCCGGTGGAAAACTATTTCCGGCTGGGCGACGAGCTTTTGCGCATCGGGCGGGTGGACGACGCCAAACGAATGTTCGCCAACGCGCAGGCGCTCGCGCCGGCCAGCCCGCTACCCTACGAGGGCCTCGGCCTGATTGCCGCCCAGCGCGAACAGACGGACGAGGCGCTCCGGCAGTTACAGGTGGCCATCCAACGCGGCTCGGGGAGCTTCCTCGCGTATTTCCTGCACGCGTGGCAACTGTATCATCAAGCCGCCAACCACCCAGACGATCCGTCGCGGCTGCCGAAGGCCGTGGCCGACGAGATTCACGCGGACCTGATGCATTCGCTCACGCTCATGCCGGACTTCGGCCCGGCGCATGAATTGTTTGGCATCGTGGAGCTGTCAAGCGGTGGCCAGGTGGCCTTGGCGGAACAGCATCTGCAACTGGCCGCGCAACTGGAGCCGGAGAATCCGTTTTACCAGCTCGCGCTCGCCGACGTGGAGGTGGAGAACCATGAGACGGACGCTGCCCGCCGCACGCTGGACGCGCTCATTTTGCCCAATGTGGAAGCCAAAGTTCGTGAACAGGCCGGCGAACTGCTGAAGAAGCTGCCGTGAACGGCCGCGCTCAGTATGATGGGCTTAAACGAGGCCACGCTCAATTGAAGTACAGAGATGTCCAGCCGCCAATCGGCGCTGCTGTCACTGCAGCCGCATCAACACGCTCAACCCCTGCGACCACAGGCAGTCGGCGCGAAACTGCCACGCCAGCGCACACAGACGCCGGACCAGTTTGCCGGTGGCATACCGTTCATCAACCGGCTGGCTTGGAAATGTTCCAGACATTTTCAGAACGTTCAGCATGCCTGAAGCACGGGAAATTTCAATTCGTCCCGTCCAATCGCTTCACCTTAGATTCGGCAAGCAAATCGGCAATGGTAGCCAGTAACAGCGGTAAATTCAGCGGCTTTTCCATCAGGGCGGAAATGCCGCATTCCGAAGCGCGTCTGGATTGCTGCGACATCGCAGTGATGACAACAACTGGCACCAGCGGGTGCGTCTGGTGCATCAAGCCGAACACGTCCCAGCCATCCCTGTCCGGCATGTTCAGATCCAGCAAAACCAGATCCGGCAAATCCGCAAAGAATTTCGCAGCCGCATCGCGTCCCGTCTTGGCGAGTGTCACGGCGTAATGCTCCGATTTCAAAACCCGTCCCAACATCTCCCGCACATCCGCATCATCGTCGGCCAATAAGATTTTTTTGGGCATAACCAAAATGACACATGGTTGTGTTCTGTCTCTTTAGCGAAAACCATGCCAATGTCGTTTTGGCCTGATCTGACAGCAATTGCTGCGACTTTTCAACTTCCCGTGGGGGGCACTTATTTTGGCTGCAAAGCAAATATGCTGGCCGGCAAATATTCTTCGCAGGTTGCAATTGTTAACGACAGGATTGTTCGAAATCATGCCCAGGCTTGGCACTCCTCTGCCTGATCATGAATGCCTTGTGATCGAAGGTTTGGGACAAGGCCCTGAAGAAAGCCGGTTTCACCGAAATGTTCTGGGTGGAGCTTTCACTGACCACACACGCCTTGGTCGGTATCAAAATGATGAGCAAGTGCATCTGATGATAGCGGGTTTGGCCACCAGCAATACCAATCACCGAGGTTGGTGGTCGTCAAATTTGCCGATTGAACGGGCAAGAATTTCAAAAGGTCGGCGAACTGGGGGGAGGCGTGGTTCAACTGCTGGTAGAATCGCGAAAGATTGATAAGCCAAAATCAATAAACATATAGGGTGTTTCACCGGGCGCTGAAAATAGCTGATGGGGGAGCCACAGCTTCCGTAAGCAGTCTGCTAACGGCGGGACGGCGCCAAGCGTGGCTTATTGTGCGGCGTTGGACGATTTGCCGGTGGTCCCCCCATGCGAGGCATCCCAGCCGCCACCAAGCGCGTTAATCAATTGCACATTCGCCGTCATCTGTTCCATTTGCAGATTCAACGCAGTGCGCTGATTGCTCAACAATGTTGTCTGCGCAACGATTACGTTTAGGTAACTGTCCACGCCCAGCCTATAACGGGTGTTGGCCAAGTCGAGATACCGTTGCGACGAGGCGACGGCGGCGTTTTGCTGCTGAAGTTCCTGCGACAAAATTCGCAGCGAGGCAAGATCATCCTCAACCTCTTGAAACGCTGTGAGCACAGTTTCGCGATAGGTCGCCACCGTGCCGCGATAACTTGCCCAGGCCTGCTCGGTGACAGCCTGGCGTTTGCCAGCGTCGAAAATGGTCTCCGCGAGTGCCCCACCAAGCGACCAGGCAAACGCTGGCCCGCTGAAAAGACTGGCCGTGTTTTGACTTTGGTAGCCAACCGCGCCGCTCAATGTGATGTTTGGAAAATAGGCCGCGCGGGCCTCACCGATCTGCGCATTTGCCTGCGCCACACCCCGCTCGGCGGCGGCAATGTCGGGACGGCGTTCGAGCAACTGTGACGGAAGACCAAATGGAATTGCCACCGGCCTTGCGGTGAGCGGACATGTTGCAATGGAAAATGATGAGGCCGGCTGGCCGGTGAGCAGCGCAATGGCGTGTTCCATCTGTGCGCGCTGGATGCCAATATCAGTGTCTTGCGCTTCGATTGTTGTGAGCTCGGTTTCGGCTTGGGCGACATCCTGGTCGGAATCAATGCCGGTTTTGTGCAGCACCTGCGTCAAATTGAGCGATTTGCGATAGGCGACAACGGTGGAATCCAAAAGTGCCTTCTGTGAATCCAGCGAATGAAGCGTGAAATAATCTTCCGCCAGTTCGGATTGAACTGTCAGCCTGGTGTTTTCCAAGTCAGCCAGCGAAGCCTGTTCGGCGAATTTGCTGGCCTTATAGGCGTTGCGGATGCTGCCCCAGAAATCCGGTTCCCATGAGGCGTCCAGCGGCAGAGTGTATTCCGTCACCGTGAGGGCTTTTGAGCCATTGCCAGCCAACGGTTGCCGTGCCCGCGTGACCGAAGGATCAGCACTGGCCGTCGGGAAAAATCCCGAACGCGCCTGTTTGACAACCGCGCGGGACGATAGAAAGTTTTCAAGGGCGACCGCCACCGTTTGATTGGAAATGTTGACCTGCTCTTCGAGCACGTTCAAATTTGTGTCGCCAAACATTTTCCACCATTGGCCGCGCAGCGCGCCGTCCTTTGGCTCGGCGGTTTTCCAGCCGTCCGTGGTTTGGGTCTGCGCCAGCGTCAATTCTTTAAAAGCTCCAGGCGTTTGAACGGACGGCTTCGCATAATGCGGCGCGAAACTGCAACCGCTGACGAACAGGGCAAAACCTGCGATTGCGACAATTGCTGCCGGTTGCAGCGCCAATTTATGTGTGTTTTTGTTTTTATGCATACGTTCCCACCGCAATCGTAGGCGGTCCAAGTAAAGATAGACCACTGGCGTGGTGTAAAGCGTCAGCGCCTGGCTCATGATGAGGCCGCCGACGATGGTGATGCCGAGTGGCCGGCGGAGTTCCGAGCCGGTGCCGTTGCTCAAAATCAGCGGCAGCGCGCCGAACAGCGCCGACATGGTCGTCATCAAAATCGGGCGGAAGCGCAGCAGACACGCCTGAAAAATGGCGTCGCGCGAATTTTTCCCCTCCTCGCGTTCCGCCGCGAGCGCGAAGTCCACCATCATGATCGCATTTTTTTTTACGATGCCGATGAGCAGCAGAATGCCGATGACCGCCATGATGCTCAAATCCGTCTTGAAAATCAGCAGCGCCAGCACCGCGCCCACGCCAGCCGACGGCAATGTCGAAATGATGGTAATCGGATGAATGTAACTTTCGTAAAGCATTCCCAGCACGATATAGACCGCGATGAGTGCGGCGAGAATCAGAAACGGTTCGGTTGCCAGCGATTGTTGAAAGGCTTGCAGCGTGCCCGAAAAATTGCCATGAATCGTTTCGGGCATTTTGATTTGTTGCTCCATTTGCTGAATCGCCTTCACCGCGTCGCTCAAAGCAAATCCCGGCACGAGGTTAAACGAAAGCGTGACGGACGGAAACTGTCCTTGATGGTTTACGGCGATGGGCGCGGTCGTCGGCTCATAATGCGCGACGGCGCTGAGCGGAACCATCGCGCTGCTGTTGGTCGCGTGCAGATAAATTCCGTCAAGCCCCTGCGGGCCTTGCAAAAATTGCGGGGCGGCTTCCATGACCACGTGATACTGGTTCAACGAGGAATACATCGTTGAAACCTGCGCCTGGCCGAACGCTTGATAAAGCGTCTGGTCAATGGTCTGCGGTGAAATGCCCAGCCGCGCGGCCGTCGCGCGGTCATAAACCAGCGACGCCTGCAGGCCGTTGTTTTGCTGGTCGGTGTTGACCTCGGTGAAACCGTGCAATTTCTTCATCTGCTCCAGCAGGATCGGTCCCCATTTTACGAGATCATCCAAATTCTCACTTTGAATCGTGTATTGATATTGCGCGCTGCTCTGCCGCCCGCCGATGCGCAAATCCTGTCCAGCCTGCAAAAACAGCGCCGCGCCCGGCACGGTGCCGAGTTTCGGCCGCAACCGGGCGATGACCTGATCCGCGCCAACTTTGCGTTCGTCGAGCGGCTTGAGCGCCATGAAAATAAATCCGCTGTTGGCCGCGCCACCGCCGCCGGTGAAGGCGACGACATTTTGAACCGCCGGGTCATTGGTGATGGCTCGGACAAACCGCACCGCCGCCGATTGCATCGCCGGAAACGACGCGTCCTGCGAGCCTTGGATGCCGCCCATGATCGTGCCGTTGTCCTGCTGCGGGAAAAATCCTTTTGGCACGATGACGAACAGGTAAATGTTTAGCGCGATGGTCAGCAGCAGCGTCGTCAGTGTGATGGCCGGATGCCGCAGCACGACCGTCAGACTGCGTTCATACGCACCAAGCAGCGCGGCAAAAACTTTTTCGCTGAAGCGATAAATCTTTCCGTGCTCGTCCGGTCGGCGGTGCCGGAGCAGGCGCGAACACATCATCGGCGTGGTCGTAAGCGAAACGACCAGCGAAACGAGAATCGCCGTGGACAGCACGACGGCGAATTCACGGAACAAACGCCCGACGATGCCACCCATCAGCAGAATCGGGATGAACACCACCACGAGCGAAACGCTGATGGACAGCACGGTGAAGCCGACTTCCTGCGCGCCTTTCAGCGCCGCCTGCATTGGTTTCAAACCCATTTCCAAATGCCGCGTGACGTTTTCGATGACGACAATCGCGTCGTCCACCACGAAGCCCGTCGAAATCGTCAGCGCCATCAGCGAAAGATTGTCCACGCTGTAACCAAACAAATACATCACGCCAAACGTGGCGATCAGAGAAACCGGCACGACGACGGCAGGAATCAGCGTCGCGCGCGGGCTGCGCAGAAAAATGAACACGACCAAAATCACGAGCGCGATGGCGATGAGCAGCGTGCGTTCGATTTCGCGGACCGACGCGCGGATGGTCGTCGTGCGGTCGAGCACCACGTCCAATTTGATGCCGGCGGGAATGGAAGCTTTGAGCGATGGCAGTTCGGCCTTCACCCGGTCCACGGTATCAATGATATTCGCGCCGGGCTGGCGCAGAATGATGAGCGGGATGGCAGGCTTGCCGTTCAGATAGCCGGCGGCGCGGACATTTTCCACGCTGTCCTGCACATTCGCCACGTCGGAAAGCCGGATGGCTGCGCCGTTGCGATACGCGACGATCAGGTTTTTGTAATCGGCGGCCTTGTGCAACTGGTCATTCGCGAGAATGTCCAGCGTCGTCTGGTCGTCGGCAAGCTGGCCTTTCGCGAGATTCGCATTTTGCTGGGCCAACATCGCGCTGACATCGGTGAGGCTCAAGCCGAAGCTGTTCAGCAAAGTCGGATTGACATCCACTCGCACGGCTGGCAGCGCGCCGCCGCCGATGTTGACCGAGCCGACGCCTTGAATTTGCAGGAGCTTTTGCTGGATAATCGTCGAGGCTGCGTCGTAAAGCTGGCCGCGGTCGTAAATGTCCGAAGTCAGCGCGAGAATCAGAATCGGCGCGTCGGCGGGATTGACTTTGCGATAGGTTGGATTGCTCGGCAGATTCGCGGGAAGATTTGCGCGAGCGGCGTTGATTGCCGCCTGCACGTCGCGCGCCGCGCCGTTGATGTCGCGGTTCAAATCGAATTGCAGCGTGATCGAACTCGAACCGAGCGTGCTCGACGAAGTCATTTCGTTCACGCCGGCGATGTGGCCGAGCTGCCGTTCGAGCGGCGCAGCGACGGACGACGCCATGATTTCCGGACTCGCGCCCGGCAGCGACGCGCCCACGCTGATGGTCGGAAAATCCACCTGCGGCAGCGGCGCGACGGGCAGTTGCAAATACGCCACCGCGCCCGCCAACGCAATCGCCATCGTCAGCAGCGCCGTGCCGACCGGACGGCGGATGAATGGCGCGGAAATGTTCATCCGATTTCAGCGGGAATAATTCCCTCGTTTTTAACCGTCGCATCCGAGCTTGAAAACTTTGCGGCGAGCCGGCCAAACCACAAATAAATCACCGGTGTCGTGTAAAGCGTCAGCACCTGGCTCACGATCAGGCCGCCGACAATGGCAATGCCGAGCGGCTTGCGCAATTCCGAGCCGACGCCGTTGCCAAACGCCAGCGGCAAACCGCCGAACAGCGCCGCGAAGGTCGTCATCAAAATCGGCCGGAAACGTAGCAGGGACGCCTGATAAATGGCTTCGTGCGGCGGACGGTTTTCCTTCCGCTCCAAATCGAGTGCGAAATCAATCATCATAATCGCGTTCTTTTGCACGATGCCGATGAGTAAAATAATTCCGATCAATGCGACTACGCCGAGTTCCGTCCCTGTGACCAGCAGCGCGAGAATTGCCCCCGCGCCGGCTGATGGCAACGTCGAGAGAATGGTGATCGGATGAATGTAACTTTCGTAAAGCACGCCGAGGATGATATACACCGTGATGATCGCTGCGAGAATCAGCCAAGGCTCGTTGGCGAGCGAGGCGATAAACGCCTGCGCCGTGCCCTGAAACGACGCCTGCACGCTCAACGGCATGTTCATTTCTTTTTGCGCAGCTTCAATGGCTTTGGTTGCTTCGCCGAGCGCCGCACCGGGCGCGAGGTTGAATGAAATCGTCACCGCCGGAAATTGTCCCTGATGATTGATGGCGAGCGGCGCGACGCCGGATTCAAAATGCGAAAACGCGCTCAACGGCACTGCGCCGCCGGAAGTGGACAGCACATAAATGTCATTCAGCTTTGACGGGTTGCGTTGAAATTCCGGCAGTGCTTCCAAGATGACGTGATATTGGTTGAGCTGCGTGAATAACGTGGAAATCTGCCGCTGGCCGAACGCGTCGTAAAGCGCGTTGTCAATCGCCGACGGAGTGATGCCGAGCCGCGACGCCGTCACGCGATCAATCACCAGCGTCGCTTGCGCGCCGTGCGTTTGCTGGTCGGTCGCCACATCGCGGAGCTGCGGCAACGTCTGCATTTTTTCCACGAGCTTCGTTGTCCACTGGTTCAACTCGTCGGCGTTGGCGTCTTCGAGCGTGTATTGGTATTGCGTGCGGCTCACACGGTCTTCCACCGTCAAATCCTGCACCGGCTGCATGTTCAGCGTGATGCCTTCGACTTTCGCCAACTCCGGCTGCAAGCGGCGAATCACGTCGCTCGCGCTGATTTTCCGTTCTTCGAGCGGCTTGAGGTTGATGAGAATGCGTCCGCTGTTCAGCGTCGCGTTGATGCCGTCCACGCCGATGAATGACGACAAACTTTCCACCGCTGGGTCTTTCAAAATCACCTGCGCCAGCGCCTGCTGCCGTTCGGCCATCGCGGTGAAGGAAATGTTTTGCGCGCCGTCGGAAATGCCCTGAATCACGCCGGTGTCCTGCACGGGGAAAAAGCCTTTTGGCACGATGACGTAGAGCAAAATCGTGAACACCAGCGTGCCGACGGCCACGAACAGCGTTGCGGTCTGGTGCTTCAAAATCGTTTGCAGCGTGCGGCCGTAAAATTTGATGATGCGGTCATAAACCCGTTCGGACGCTTCAAAAAAACGCCCGTGCTTTTTCTCATCGGCTTTCGCCTTGAGCAGACGCGAGCACATCATCGGCGTGAGCGTCAACGAAACACAGGCGGAAACGAGAATGGTCACGCTCAACGTCACGGCAAATTCACGGAACAGGCGGCCAACGATGTCGCCCATGAACAGCAGCGGAATCAATCCGGCGATCAGCGAAATCGTCAGCGAAATAATCGTGAAGCCGATTTGTTCCGCGCCTTTCAACGCGGCTTGCAGCGGCTTTTCGCCCAGCTCGATGTAGCGAAAAACGTTTTCGATCATCACGATGGCGTCGTCCACGACGAAGCCGGTGGAAATCGTCAGCGCCATGAGCGTGAGATTGTTCAGGCTGTAGCCGAGCAGATACATCACGCCCAGTGTGCCGACGAGCGACAGCGGCACGGCGACGCTGGGGATGATCGTGGCGTAAACATTACGAAGGAATAAAAAAATCGCCAGCACCACCAGCGCGATGGTGAGCATCAGCGAAAACTGCACGTCGCGCACCGACGCGCGGATTGTCGTCGTGCGGTCGGTGAGGATGGAAACGTCCATGGACGCCGGCAGATTTGCCTTGAGCTGCGGCAAAAGTTGTTTCACGCGGTCCACGACTTGAATGATGTTCGCGCCAGGCTGCCGCTGAATATTCAGGATCACGGCCCGTGTGCTATTCGCCCATGCGGCGAGCTTGGTGTTCTCGACATCATCAATCACCTTCGCCACGTCGGACAAAACTACCGGCGCGCCGTTGCGATACGCGACGACGAGCGACTGGTAATCCTTGCTGCTCAAAAGCTGGTCGTTGGCGTTGATTTCGTAGGCTTGGTGCGTGCCGTCAAAATTGCCTTTAGCCAGATTCACACTTGCAGTTTGCAATGCGGAGCGAAGGCTCTCCAGACTGATCCCGTAAGAAGAAAGAGCGGTAGGATTTGCTTGGATGCGAACTGCCGGTTTTTGTCCGCCACTGATGGTGACTAGGCCAACACCCGTGACTTGCGAAATTTTCTGCGCGAGTCGCGTATCGGTGAAATCCTCGACCTGCGACAACGGATACGTTTTTGACGTGATCGCCAGCGTCATGATCGGCGCGTCGGCAGGATTGGATTTGCTGTAAATCGGCGGCGACGGCAGGCCGGTGGGCAGATACGTTTGCGCCGCGTTGATGGCCGCCTGCACTTCCTGCTCGGCCACGTCAATGTTCAGATTGAGCGCGAATTGCAGCGTAATGATCGAGCTGCCGCCGGAGCTGATCGAAGTCATCTGGTTGAGTCCGGGCAACTGGCCGAACTGCCGTTCGAGCGGCGCGGTGATGGCGGACGCGGAAACATCCGGGCTTGCGCCGGGATAAAACGTGACGACTTGAATCGTCGGATAATCCACCTCCGGCAGCGCGGAAACGGCGAGCTGTTTGTAGGCAATGAAGCCGGTCAACAGCACGGCGACCATCAGCAGCGACGTCGCCACCGGTCGCAAAATAAATGGCTTTGACGGACTCACTGCGAATCTTTCTTGTGCCAGCCGCCTTTGCCCGCGCCGCCGCCATTCGCCGACCGGAGCGTCACTTTCGCGCCGTCGGTCAGCTTGTTGAAATTATCGGCGGCAACCACCGTGTCCGGATCAATGCCATCCACCGCCGAAACATTCCCATCGGTGGTGTCAATCGTGATGGTTTGCATCGCCACGGTTTGATTCGTTCCGGTTTTATCCGGCTTGATCAGATACACGAACGCACTGTCGGCGTTACGCTGAATGACTGTGTTCGGCAGCAGCGTCGCGTCCTCAATCGTGTCCACGAGCAACCGCGCGTTGACGAATTGATTCGGGAACAGCGTTTCGTCGGCGTTGGTGAAAACCGCCTTGAGCTTGACTGTGCCCGTGGTCGGATCAATCTGGTTGTCCACAGTCAGCAAAGTTCCCGTCGCCAGTTTTTTGGTCTGCGCGCGGTCGAACGCGTCCACGGCCAGCGTATTTCCCGCCGTCAATTGCTTCTGGATTTGCGGCAGGTCGTCTTCCGCGACGTTGAAAATCACGGCAATCGGCTGCAGCTCCGTGATGACGAGCAAGGGATTCGTGCTGTTGGCTTGAACGATGTTGCCACTGTCCACCAGGCGCAGGCCCACGCGCCCGGAAATCGGCGAGGTGATGTGGCAGTAAGCGAGTTGCACCTTGGCGTTGTCCAACAGGCCTTGGTCCAGTTTGACCGTGCCTTCGTCTTGATGAACGGCCGCGACTTGCGTGTCCAACTGCTGTTTGGGAATCGCGTTGCTGGCGAACGCTTCCTGATAGCGTTCCAAGTCGAGCCGGGCATCTTCAAGCTGCGCCGTGTCGCGTGCCAACTGGCCTTCAGCCTGGGTCAATGCCGCCTGATTCGGGCCGGGATCAATTTCCACCAGCGGGTCGCCCGCGTGAACCAGCTGGCCTTCCTGATAATTCACCTTGGTTATCTGCCCCTGCACGCGGCTGACAATCGAAACCGTATTGAGCGGCGTCACACTCGGCCCCACAATTGCAGCCGTTGTTGCCGCAAGCGCGGTCGTGCGTTGCTGGAAAGACACGCCATTACTGGCAGACAGGAGCATGGTCGCGTTGCGCGCGCCGGAGTCAAGCAACTCGCGAATCATGACGCCCGCCTTGGCCCATGGGTCGGTGGGCGTGATGCCGGTGACGCGCGCAGTCAAGGTGCCGTCGCCGGTGCGTGTCTGGTAAAGGAACCGGAAGGCGTCGCCTAGGTTCCAAATGTCCAGTCCGCTGCCGGAAACGGTGAATGTCGCGCCGTTCGTCGAGACATTGCCGGCATTGCCGGCGTTGCCGATGTCCTGTGTCTGCCACGTTTGCGCCGAAATTGCGGCGGGCATTTGCGTATCGGCGGCAAGGTTCACGGCATCAATGAAAACCTGCTGGTTGCTGGCCGTAAGCGCGCTAGCGTCAATGCGGAAGGCGAAATTCGTCGAGAAGAAAAGAGCGTCCGGACCGATATTATAGCGGGTATCGGTGAAGTTCAGCCACACACTTTGCAATTCATCATAAGACCAGGATTGGTTCACCGGATAATATTCATCGCGGCTCAACTGGCGGATAGGGACCCAGCCATTGGTAGCCAGATAGGAGATTTGCAGCGTTTGGGCGTTGAGCACGTTGGTAAGTTTGTAATGAAAATTCAGCCGAAAACTGCCGTAGCCGGCGGTGCTCACGCGGGCGATGAGACTCGACGGCGAAGTCGGCGACAGACTGATGGCGGTGAAATCGACAGTGTCGCCGCTGGATGTGGGCTTCTGGAGTTGAATAAATGGGACACCCGAGAACGTGGCCGGCGCGGTGAAGTTGTAGCTGTAGGATTGAAAAATCGAGTTGTCGGCCACGTTCGTCCCGCTGGAAACATAGGTGGTGGCACTGTCGCCAATCGTCACCACAAACGAGGCGGATTCCCCCGAACGACTGGCCGCTTGAAACGTCAACTGGTAATTTTGTCCCGGCGTCAGCGCTGGCAGAAACTGCGTCATCGTCCCGGCACCCTGAATGAAGGCGAAGTCGCCCACCGGTATCCAGGTCGGCCCGTATGGAGCAAACCCTCCCCCACCCGTGCCCGTCCCGTTGACGCCCGAATTCCCGGGCGCGGTCCAGCCGGTGGGGGCGACCGGGTTGCCTACCTCGCCGTTGTTACCCGGCCAAGAGCCGTAGTTGGCGGCGTTGGCGCTAAAATCGCCGTTAGCCACCAGGTTTGCGGACGTTACATCCACTAAACTGATGGCGGTGAAATCGGCGGTGTTGTCGCCGCTCGGAGTGACGTTCTGGAGTTGAATAAACGGTGTGCCCGAGAAGGTGGCTGGCGCGGTAAAATTATAACTGTAGGATTGAAAAGCCGCATTGTTGGCCACGTTGGTTCCGCTGGTGACATAGTTGGCGACGTTGTCGCCGATAGTCACTACGAAGGACGCGGAATTCCCCGCCCGGCCGGCCGCTTGAAACGTCAGTTGGTAGTTGTGTCGCGGAATCAACGCCGGCTGACTCTGCGTCATCGTCCCGGCATCCTGAATAAAGGCCCAGTCGCCCGAAGGAAGGGTGCCGGGCCCGAATGCTATCGACGCGGTGTCGGTCCCGTTGACGCCGGCGAGCCCGGCGGAGACAGACCAGCCGATGGGAGCGGCAGGATTGCCTCCGTTGTCATTATAGCCCGGCCAGTTGGTGTAACCGGCGGCGTTGGCGCTAAAATTAGGGTTGGTGATTAGATTGTTCTGGCCGCTGGGGGTAGAACTGCCTACCACGCAGGTGTTGCCGGAATAAGAGCTGTTCGTCGTCAGACTCCACAGACTGCCATTCGCCCATGTCACCCCCCAGACACTTTGCTCGCCATTTTCAAAATCATCGGACAGCAAGGTTACCTCCGCATTGCTGGTCGTGATGTAGCGGTAGTTGAACCGCCGGTCGGGCGCGGTGTCGCCGTCCACCCCAAAATCCGCGATGTCATTGGTCTGAAAATTATCCGCCCATTTGAAATCAAACTGCACCGGATCAGCCCCCAAACCGAGCGAAGCGCGCGGGATGGTCAGCATCAATTGATTGCCGGCAATGGTGTAGGCAATATCACTGCGCAGTGTCGTCCAATTCCAGGCATCGGTCGTCGTGGTATTCTGGTAAAGAGTCGTGGTATTCGAACTGACACCGCCAAGATTCACGGCGTAGTCATAACCTTCCCAGCCGGTCTGATGGTTCTGGTCGGCGTCAATAAAGAGCACCATCCAGTTTGAGCCGGTGTAACTGGTGATATTGGAATTGCACTGCGCGAAGAAATAAAAATTCTTCGCGTCGCGCGCGACTTTCATCACGGTCAAATCGTTGCGGCCGGTGGTGTTGGTGTACGTGCCCATTTGGGCAGCGGAGGCGCCGGGATAATTGCGCCAGATGGTGTCATTCACCGGGTCATAGTAGGCGGGCCCGACATTTGTCCATTGCGCAAAGCCGCCGGCGGGGTTGATGGTCTGCGGCGCGCTGGCTACGGGCACGGGCCGCACACCTTTGCGCAGCCGGTCTTGCGCGACGAGCTGATAATAATAATTGTCGGTGTGTCCGCCGCTCATGGGTTCCAAGTCGCGGCTGAATTCCTGGTTGTACTCGTCCCAAAAGTAAAAGCCGCCAGCCGGACAACAATCGCCGAGAAAGCTCGCACTGCAGGCTGCTGGCGAGTATAGTGGACCGGCAATCCATTCGTTCCAGCCGGTGACATACATGAATAAAGGATCGTATTTGAGGCCGAAAAACATCTGCTGGCGGAATTGCAGTCCCAAACCCTGGGTGCCGGTGACAGGCAAATCGTATCCATTATGATCGGGTTCGGCATTGTTCGCATAACTGCGCCCGATGTTCATGGGGCAGCCGCCACCACAGCTCACCGGAGTTGACTCAGGGTGGTCGGGAGCCGAGGAGTAGCCATACTGCTGCGGCGAACTGGGATAAAGCCAGCAAATCGTGTTCGAGCCGCCTGCATTGCCCGCCGAAGTTCGCCAAGTGAAAAAGTTTTGCACCGCGCTGGAAGGAACAATATCGTTCCCGCCGCCGCCGTTGATGTTGCCAAGAATGAGCGGCTTGCCCTGCCAGTAAAACCAAAGGTCAGGATATTTCCCCGCACCATAAAGCGTATTGTAAAGATGGGTTACCGTCGTGCCACCGAGGCCGGTATTACCATTTTGAGTCAGAAACGTAATCTTGAGGTTGATTTTATAGCCTTCGAATCGCATCTGCTCAATCATGTCACACAGCGCGGTGAGCTGCGCATCGTAATATTCACCATTGCTATAATCAAAAATCAGAACATCCACGCCAGCGTGGCTGAGCAAAGCGATATGACGACGCAACACCCACGGATCGCTCGGATTATAATAACCGAGTGCCGGTTGGCCCCACCAATAATAATCCGACACCATCTGCATGATGGGATTGCTCGCCCAGGGATTATGCGGATTGGCAAACGGATTGGTTGACAGATAGCTGCTGATATCCCAGATATTGCCTGAACCGAAATTGCCCACGGAAGACTGCCACAAGAAATAGAACATGCCGACGACCCGGTTCGTGCGCGGCGAACCACAGTCCGCAAGTCCGGGCAAAGTGCGGCCCAATGCGTCACTGGCCACCCAGGTGTCTTCCATCAAGTCCACCATGGCCGCACCGGTGGTGAAACTATACACGGTGCCGGTGTTTGGCGTGCCGTTGGTGGCCACGCCGTCCACCCGCCAGTAATAGGTCGTGTTGGGCTGGAGACCGGCAATGTTGATGGTCAGCACGTTCGTTCGCCCCTGGTAGATTCCCGCCGTGTTGGTCGTCGCCGAAGCCACGACATTGGACACGGTTCCCAGATAAACATCATAAGTCGTCGCGCCCAGGACTTGCACCCAGCCCAGGGGCAGCGGCGACGCCAAATCCATCGGCAAATTCTGTCCGGCGGCCGGATTTAATGTTCCGTTCAAAACGTCGAACAGCACATAGCCGGGCGTGCTGGTGGTGTCCATCACCACGGTTCTGCCGCCGGCAATGGTGCCGTTGGTCAACCCATTGTAGCGCAGCGATCCCGAATACTGGAAGCCGGTGTAAACGCCGGGACCGAAGCCGCCGATATCAGTGATGTTAAGGGTGCCGGCGAGGGTCAGGCCGTTGCCAACCGCGATCAATGTGTTGTTGGTATTATTGGTCGCGCCGAGAGCAAAATTAAAATTTGCGCCGGCGTAGGAAACCAGCCGGCCGCAGGTGAAAGGGCCGCTGCCGCTGCTGGGTGCCAGGGTGCCGCCATTGTTGACAATCAGGTAACCGGCGACGCTCCCGGTGCCGGAAAGCAAGCTGCCGGAATTCACAGTGACCGGGATGGCGCTGTTCACTGTGCTGTTGACCTGGAGCCAGCCACCGGAATTCACGGCGAACGACCCGCTGCCGTTCAGGGGGCCTTTGAGGACCAGCACGCCGCCATTCAAGGCAGACGCGCCGCTAATGGTGTTCGTGCCGTTAAGTGCCAAAAAGCCGCCGCCGGTTTCGGTGAAGCCAGCCGAGCCGGCAAGGTTGGCGTTGATTGTCAGGTATCCTCCGTTGCCTGCGGCTGCCCCGCTAACATTAACGGTTGGACTTGTGCCCGCCAGGGTGAGGGTGGAAGTTGAAGGGTTGCCGGCGGCGACGGTCCAGCTAGCCGGGGCGGCAATATTCGGAAAGTTGAATATGAGATTATTGATGGTTTGATTCCCATCAAGCATGACCGTTGAGTTTGTCGTGGGATTGACGGTCGTGAAATCCGCCGTGTCGCCGCTGGTGGTTGGCAGGGTGCCCCCGCTCCAATTGGTCTGCGCCGCCCAACTGCCCGATGCGTTACCGCTGGAAATCTGAGTCCAAGTGAAAATGCCAGCTCGACCAGCAATTCCGACCGCAAGCCAGACCAGCATGGTTATAATAAAATTTTTAGTCATAGAAACCACGGATAGTGCCAGTGTGGTTTTTTGCAAATTGACAACTGCGATTTAATCCAGGTGGACCGCTTTTGAATTTTGAATTTTGAATTTTGAATTTTGAATTTTGAATTTTGAATTTTGAATTTTGAATTTTGAATTTTGAATTTTGAATTTTAAAGTTTCTAAGTTGGTTTACAGTTGGTTTACAAAGGCATAGCCATTTGCCTTGCGTATGCCATTGAATGGAATCATCGAGCTAAAGTAGCTTGAACTTCAAATTCATCAATACGCCAAAAGGGGTGTAAACATCATTCTGGACGTCGCCATTCTTGTGATCTGCCTGCCAGCCAGCGCACAGGTTTATGACACCAACAATTCAAGCCTTTTAAATTCAGGTAGATCAAAGGCAATTTCACTATTTTAACCTGAGCCTAAATTAGAAGCCAGCCGGTTTTGTTCGGGTACTTTTTAGCTCCATCTTCCGGTCTACCGGTCTATGCTCCGCCATCCTGACCCGCCCGCTGTTGCCTCCGGGGGGCCGGACGCGGTTCCTTCTGAAGGCGATCTCCGCTGGCCGCCCATCGGCGCGGGCGATTTGGAGTGAAGGACGACAGACCAGACCGAAAAAGCGGGTGTAAAACACGGCAGCGTTTACGAAGTCATCACCGAGCATATCGTTGCGATGCTCGCAGCGGGCACCGTTCCATGGCAGAAGCCGTGGAAAGTTGCCACCGGATCCGGCCGGGACCGCTGGGTTCGACGGAAAGACCCGACTCCGCAAACACCGCCATGGCTGCTATCAGGACGAAAAATAAAACAGCGGGCTTGGGAGACGATAGTTCCCGCAGGAGCGATTTGATTGGCATTTTCATACATTGGAAAACTTAAACTGTGCCGGTCGCGGCGGCGTTCGATTTTTGACAACGGCATGAATTGAACGATTGCCAGGAGCCTTTTGGATATCTTAGAATCCATGTCGACCCAATTGACCGGCCTCAAGCCATCAATTTCAAAATGAAACCGACGCCTTTAGCCTCCAGGCCGGTCGCCGAAAGTCATTACCATCTTCAAGGCAAACATGAAACGCCAGCGTCCAACCGGGTGTCGGCTTGGTGCAAAGCGGCCTACGGCTGCGGCGGTCTGACCGACTTTTTTTATTTCTCAACGTCATTCTCGGGCTGGCCATTCCAATTTACACCGTCGGGTTGAAAATGGATCCCGCGCTGCTGGGCATTGCCCTCGCTCTGCCGCGCATCATCGGGGCCATTGCCGACACGATTGTCGGAACCCGTTCGGACAATTCCCATTCGACTTTGGGGCGGCTATTGTGCTCTGGTTATTTCCCATTACCCGTGATCGCGCTGAAAAGACCCGTCAGGTTTTGGATGAACGAAAAAGTCAGATTCATCCGCCAGATGCCGAGGGTCACTCCGACAAGAGTTTACCGGTTAATACAACGCAAGTTGCCTAAAACAATACATTAACATTTCTCGTTCTTTGGTGAAACCGGCCAGCGCCGAGATGCCAATCCCCAGCAGACAAACGCCCACGCCTGCGAGCGTGACCTGACCTGGCAAGGAACCGGCAATTTCCGAAATACTCGAACCAACCGGCAGGCTAGGCATAAACTGTTTGAAGATAGGCGGAACGAGCGTGCCAAACGCCGCGCAATAGCCGAGTGCCACCCCCATGCCCAGCGACATTCCGAGGTAGCGCATAGTCAACCCGAAGGTAAGTCCGCCAACGCCCCACATCGCGCCAAAGAAATACGTCCACCAGAGTGTGCTGGCGGATTGCTGCCGCAGCACCCCGAAGACATCGTTCGTCATGGACAGCGCAAACACCCACGGACAGATAATCCAGGAAAAGAACCCGCCGACCAACCAGTAGGTTTCCCACGACCATTTTTTTACGCCGCGATACGGCACATAGAAACTACCTGAGGCCAAACCGCCAAGCCAATGGAATACGACGCCAAGAAGAGGATTCGGTTGCATTATTTGGGGATGGTTGATTTAGGTTTAGTGGCGTTTGCTTAAGATATTTTTCTCGTAGCTCTTCACTTCTGCCAGCCAATGGTCGCCCACCGGCACGCCCTGCTGCTCACAGTAATAATCCCAGACAGCCCCGAACGGCAGCGTCTTGGCTTCTTCCTGCAACGCGAGGCGCGTGGTGTAATCGCCGCTGGCTTCCGCCGTACGAATGAGCGGAGTTTCCAAAAGGGCGATGAGCAGCGCTCGGAGCATGTTGCGCGTGCCAATGGTCCAGGCGGCGACGCGGTTGATACTCGCGTCGAAATAATCCAATCCGATATGGACGCGCTGCTCAAAACCATTCGCCACAATCTCCCGCGCGATGGCCAGCAGATCGTCATTGAGAACCACCACATGGTCGCTGTCCCAGCGGACACCCCGGCTGACGTGCAGCAGAATCTCCGGCATGAATTGCAGCACACTGGAAATCTTATCCGCAATACCCTCGGTCGGATGATAATGGCCGGCATCGAGCGTGAGCAGTTTCTTGCGGCTGACTGCGTAAGCCAAATAAAACTCATGGGAACCAACTACATAGCTTTCGCTACCGATGCCAAACAACTTTGGTTCGACGGCATCCAGGTTTAGTTTCGGCGATAGCTGCTTCTTGAAAATGGCGTCGAGCGATTGCGCCAGGCGGGCGCGCGGGGCCACGCGGTCGGCAGGCGT
>CAIPKV010000002.1 GCA_903865745.1 uncultured Verrucomicrobia subdivision 3 bacterium
CAATGGCGTCAAAACACCTCCCACGCCGGGCAAAAACCAAGGGCGGACTGGAAAAATGTCTTGCAAATCCCGGGAGCAGGCAGAAAATCACGAAAACCACCCACGCCGTTCGTGGGTTACAAACCAAATGGGAAATCCCAGGTAATACTCTGTCCGCAAGTGACTATAAATAAACGAGTAATAACTTATGGCAGCTACGATGTGCTACATCGGGGACACATCAACCTGCTGCACCGGGCAAAGGCTTTGGGCGGTTATCTAATTGTAGGATTATCAAGCGACCGGTTTAACCAGATCAAACAGAAGCGGACGTTTTATCCGTTAGCGGATCGAAGGCTCATAATCGAGTCGCTCCGGTTTGTGGATGAGGTGATTATCGAGGATTCTTGGGAGCAGAAGGCCACCGACGTGGTGAAACACCAAATTGACATTCTCGTGATGGGGGATGACTGGGCTGGCAAGTTCGACCATCTGAAGAACCTGTGCGAAGTGCTCTATCTGCCAAGAACCCCAAGCATATCTTCGACCATGGTCAAGGCTGAACTATTCTGAAGGGTGCCCGATGTTTTCCGGCCTTAAAGAATTTCTCCGGGGTTTGGTTTCTTGTATCTGCCGTTTTTTCCCGAAGCGGAATATTGCTGTAGTTTACGGCTGGCCGGACTTTGAGGACAACGCGCTGGCGCTCGAGCGGGGGCTGAACCAAACGGGACTGTCGAAGGTGGTCCTGTTGGTGACGGGAATCCCGGTGAACCCCGGATTCAGCCTGGGCGCAAAAACCCGATTGGTCCGCAAGAACAGCCTGAAAGGGGCGTGGTGTTTTCTTTCCGCCCGGTATGTTTTTTTCACGCACCGTTGTTTTATATTCCGGTTTCCGGCCAACGTGGTTTCGGTAAATGTGTGGCACGGAATGCCTATAAAAAAGATTGGCTGGCTGCTGGAGGGGAACCGCGGCTACGACTCGAAATACGCACTGGCCACCTCTGATTTCTGGGCGGAAGTGGTGCATAAATCCTTGAGGCCTCTTGATAAAACACTGGTCACCGGGCTGCCTAGGAACGACCAGCTGTTTGCTGGCGGGGAGGACTATTGGGAAAGACTGGGGCTGGCAGCAAAGATTGCCAGCAATAAGGTCATCGGCTGGCTGCCAACCTACCGCAAAAGCGTGATCGGGGAAATCCGCGTGGACGGGCGGGAATCTGAGAATGTTTTTGGGTTGGCCGGCGTCTCGGCCGAACAATTGAATGAACGTTTGCGGGAGTGGGGTGGTTTCGCGATTGTCAAACCACATCCGATGGCTAAGCCAGCGGGGCATTGCCAGTTAAGCAATTTGCTGATTATAGATGATGCGTGGTTAAGCCGCCGGGCCACCTCTCTTTATGAACTGCTGGGGAAATGCGATCTGCTGGCAACGGACATGTCCAGCGTGGCCGTGGATTACCTGATTTTAGACCGCCCGTTAATCCACCTCATTGGAGATCTCTCTGCGTATCGTGCCAGCCGCGGATTTTCGATCGAGCCGGTGGAGGATTATCTGGCCGGTCCGTTGGTCACCGATGCGGAAGAACTGTTCGTGGAGTTGGAAAAGTTGTTGCGGGGTTTGGACTTTCATCGGAACCGGCGGCAGGCCATCCGAAAAATATTTCACCAGCAGCCCGACGGTTACGCCACGGCAAGAATCCTGTCCTCATTACAACTACTCCCTGCCGCCACCGAACCGGCCTCTAAGCTTGATCCAAAAAGATTTGCGGCTCCACCGCAGCCGATACCCGCAGAATGGCATCAAACGCAACGAATCTATCCCCGAGACCAGTGTATTCACGAGGTGTTTGAGGCGCAGGCCGCGAAAACGCCGGAGGCCATCGCCGTGGAATTTGCGGGCCGGCAGCTGACGTATCGGGAGTTAAATCAGCAGGCCAATCAGATTGCTCGTCGCCTGCAACAAACGGGTGTGAGTCAAAACAGGATTGTCGGACTGTTGACAGGGCGATCTCTGGAATTGCCCGGGCTACTGCTGGGAATTTTAAAAGCCGGCGGCGTTTATTGCTCCCTGGATGAGAACTTGCCCGACGAGCGGTTGCGCTGGCTGGTCGAAGATGCGGGGATGACTATTATTATCGTCCCCGCTAGTTCGTTGCCGCGCATAAATGACCGGATGGGGGCAAACTTATCCGGACAAAAGACCATCGTGGCAGTTGAAAGTTTGTGTTTCCCGGCAGCCGGAGCAGAAACCTTCCATTCCCCTGCTGGTCAGGCCGAAATGCCGGCTTATGTTTGCTACACTTCCGGATCAACTGGAAGTCCCAAAGGTGTTTTAGTGCCGCATCGCGGAGTGGTCAGGTTGGTAAAGGGCGTGGACTATGTGTCTCTCACACCAGATGAAACTTTAATCCACCATTCCCCATTGTCCTTTGATGCGTCCACTTTTGAAATATGGGGAGCCTTGCTTAATGGCGGGAAATTAGCCGTTATGCGTCCGGGTTCCTATTCAATTGCCGACATTGGAAACGCGATCCGGCAGCACAATGTGACTACTTTATGGCTGACAGCCGGTCTATTCCATTTAATGGTGCAGGAGCGCCTGAATGATTTAAAGCCGTTGCGTCAGTTGTTGGCTGGCGGTGATATTCTTCTGCCGCAAGTTGTTGCTTTGGCGGGCAGGGAGCTCACGAACTGCCGCCTCATCAATGGCTATGGGCCGACTGAAAATACCACTTTCACCTGTTGCTACACGGTTTCCGCCGCCAGCGAAGTCCCCGCCAGCGTGCCCATTGGTCGGCCCATATCCAATACCCAGGTCTATGTTCTTGATGCATCCCGTCATCCCGTCCCGGTGGGTGTTCCGGGAGAATTGTATGTCGGCGGTGACGGCCTGGCTATTGGTTATCTGAACAATCCCGAACTGACTTTGGAAAAATTCATTCCCAGTCCTTTCGAAAAACACACCCGGCTTTATCGCACTGGCGATTTGGTGTGCTGGCGTCCGGACGGCAATCTGGAGTTTTTAGGCCGGCAGGACCATCAGGTTAAAATTCGCGGCTACCGCATTGAACTGGGCGAGGTGGAATCGGTTTTAAGCCATCATCCCGCTGTGGCCGCCTGCGCCTTGACCGTTCAGTATTCAGAAAACGGCGGCAAGATGTTGGCCGCCTATATTGTGGCACGCCAATCTGAGGTCATCACCGCCAACTCGCTCCGTTCGTGGTTGCACCAAAAACTTCCGGATTACATGGTGCCTAGCCGGCTCTTTCGGATTGAGGAACTTCCGCTGAATACGAATGGAAAAATTGACAGGAAAATTCTCAATGAATCACCGGCTTCAGAAATAACGGATGGTGCTGAATACTGCCCGCCCACAAATGACTTGCAGCAAATGCTGGCTCGGCTTTGGGAAAAGTTGCTGCGCCGGGAAAAAATCAGCGTCCAGGATAATTTTTTCGATCTGGGTGGAGATTCCCTCTGCGCGGTTCAAATGACCTGCGAAGTGGAAAAGCTGATGGGGGTTGAACTCCCCATGGCCACGCTGTTTCAATCGCCAACCGTGGAATCTCTGGCTCGCCGGTTGAGTGAAATAAATTGGCGCCCGCGCTGGCGTTCTATCGTGCCGCTGAAAACACAAGGTAATAAACCGCCAGTGTTTCTTGTGCACAGCGTTCGAGGGGAAGTCTATCGCTACCTCTCTCTGGTATATCGGCTGCCGACAAACCAGCCCTGTTATGGCATTCAAGCGGTGGGGTTGGACGGATTGGAAAACCGGCACACAAGTATTGAGGAGATGGCGGCTTTTTATGTCAAGGAGCTGATGGAATTTCAGCCTTCGGGGGCATTTTATCTTGCTGGCTATTCGATGGGTGGATGGATTGCTTATGAGGTGGCTCAGCAATTGCATCGTCGGGGACGGACCGTGCAAATGCTTGCCCTGCTTGACAGTGGCCCGGCGGGCAAGGTCGGTTTCTGGGATTTTGTTGATCAGATGCGGGTGTTTATTCCTCGGCGGCTTGTATTCCATCTGCGCCAATGGCTTCGTCTTTCCAAACAGGAAAAGTTTAGTTATCTGCAGCGCCGCTGGCGTTCATTTCAAGATTTGATCAGCCAAAACAAATGCCAGTCTCCGTCAATAACCGCCTCTCCGCAAAAAAGCGCCAAGCCACCCAAGGTATCCGCCGATTTTATTGATTATTACCATGCCGTGGCCGCGAGCTACCAACTCCAGCCCTATCCCGGGTCAGTTGAGATTTTTGTGGGAGACCAATATCTGCCTGGCTGGCAACGATACTGGCAACACAAGATCCGGGGAAATGTTTCAATGCACCATATCCCAGGCCAGCATTTTGAAATATTCCACGAACCAAACGCGAGGGTTCTGGCGGATCGATTCGCCATGGTTCTTCGCCGGGCGCAAAATCAGGAGGATCACCAATTGTCTGCGCCATGTTTCGGCCCGCAAAACGATCGCTATACCAAATAACAATGACCTTGGCCCAATCATATTCATTGGGGGTGGTAGGGTGCATCACTCCGTGCGCGCCGCTTTTGGCCAGACCGACGACGGCGCGCGCGGAGCGACGCGCCCTTGTGTCAATGTTGTTTGAAACTGCTATAGCCCAGCCATGCAGATGAGTTCTCCCAGTTCACCGCGAAACCGGATCAGTCAATCAATGGCCGGTCATTCAAGCTTGGCCAGATGAAAAGCGCGCAAACTGTTCATTTGATGAAGCCGCGGGCCTTTGGTCCCGATTTGATCCGGGCAACTGCCATCTTGCTCGTATTGTGGTCGCACACCTTTCCCGGGGGAACGCTGTTTCCCGCCTTGGGCGTGGCCCGAATTTTTCTGGGTCGTGTGGGGGTGGAGATTTTCTTTCTATTGAGCGGCTATCTGATTGGCGATATTCTGCAAAATGAGCTTTTTGCCGGCCGTTGGAATCAAGTTACTGGCATGCTTGTTTTCTGGAAACGACGGTGGTTCCGGACTCTCCCCAACTATTATTTATTTCTCGGCCTCAATCTCTTGCTGTTCCACTTTGTGGCGGGACATTGGCCAACAGCGGGGCGTCAATATTTTTGGTTTGGCGAAGCTCTGTGGTGGCCGCATCCCGGCTTTTTTGTGGTCGCATGGACACTAGCCATTGAAGAATGGTTTTATCTGCTGTTTCCTTTGCTTCTATTTGTCATTTTCAAACTAATCCGGCGCGCTCAGGCAACGCTGCTGTTGGCAATGCTCATTTTTGTCGGGTTGCCGGTTGCACTCCGTTGTTTTATTCAGCCCGCAATCGGATGGGATCCCACGGAAGGAAGCACACTGCCAAATCTAGATGCCATTGTTTACGGAGTGGCTCTGGCATACATCAAATTCAACCTTCCAAAAGCTTGGAAATGGTTGGTAAAAATCTGGTTTGTGGGAATGATGGCAATGATTGGAATTTTATTTCTTTTCTGTTCGCACTTTGTCGCTGCCGGCTTCGAGACTACAGCTTCCCTGTACTATCGGGCTTGTGGTTCGATTTTAGTATCGGCGACCTTATTGCTCATGTTTCCTAAGGTGGCTGAAACAAATCCGCCAGCCAACTGGACTTGGCTGGGATTGGCAATTCGCAAAATCAGCCTTTGGTCCTATTCCATCTACTTGAGTCATTTTACGATTCGCTGGCTGGTAAACTTGGGATTCGAGCACTGTGGCGTAACTCCTGTTTTTCAACATACACTTGCCCCTGTTCTGATCTGGCTTTTCTCAATAACAGTTTCTGCGTTTTTATACCACTATTTCGAGCGGCCGGTCATGGATTTGCGCGAGCAACCTTGTCGCGGATTATGTCAGCGGTTACCCCGGTGATGCAGGGTAGGGCGGGCTGCTAGTCCGGCTCGGTCTCCTCTGCCCGCCGTCCCCATCCGTGTCCAGGCGGCGAGGCCGGAGCCTCCCCGCAGCGGGCGGTGCTCCGCCATCCTCTGGCAGTTTGATCCGGCTATTTTTTCCGCCAAAACTCCCGCTTTTGCTGGTTGTAGTCTTTTCCCGCCCACTGCCATCTGCCATCTGCCATCTCCCAACTCCCAACTGCCAACTGCCAACTGCCAACTGCCAACCGCTTTCCCAATTTCTGCTTTCTGCCTTCGCTTTCCCACTGCCAACTGCCCACTGCGGTCTCAAGTTTTGTTTTCCGACTTTGGACTTTAGACTTTGGACTTTAGACTTTGGACTTTAGACTTTGGACTTTAGACTTTGGACTTTAGACTTTGGAC
>CAIPKV010000003.1 GCA_903865745.1 uncultured Verrucomicrobia subdivision 3 bacterium
AATTCATTTGCGTCACTTGCCAGGCGTCGCCCAGCGCCAATATCTGTTGGAATACTTTTTCAGGTATCATCGTGGCGTCAGGATAACAACCGGCACAACTATTTACCCACAGCTAGCAATGACGAAGCATAAATGTTCTCATCGCTTGTAGCCTAACGAAAAAAGCTGAGCCACCGCCGACCCGCGGCGTGAACCGCGCTGGAAAGTTCCTCGAATGCCCAAAGTGTGGCCATGACTTCAACCATAATTCCGCCCCCGCACCTTGGCGAGCAGATTTTTGAGTCCCCTTCCCTTTTCGCGTATTTCGGGTATTTCGCGGTAATATCGGCCTTCCCAGCAACTTTATCCCCAAACCTGCCCAGAAAGGGGACATTTCGCCATATCCTTAACCATGGATGGCTCATCCTTGACCAAGGCTGAGCCGGACTGGATACAGGCTGAGTCATCCTTGACCAAGGATGGACCGGACTGGATACAGGATGACCCGGACAGGATGCTGGGCGGCTCATCCTCGACCAAGGATGAGGCGGACTGGATACAAGATGAGTCGCACTGGATGCTGGGCGGGTCATCCTTGACCAAGGCTGAGGCGGACTGGATACAGGGCGAGCCGGACAGGATGCTTGGCGGGTCATCCTCGACCAAGGCTGAGTCAGCCATGGTCGTGGCTGGAGCCGGTTTCACCGGGTTGCTGCACTGGGCAATTGGTCCGCAGATTTCACCGATGGACGCAGATTTTTTCATTCTTAATCGGCGGAATCAGCGGAATCGGCGGATAAAACTCTGGCTCAACAACCGATTGAATGCAGCGAATTTATCGTTCACACTTGCAACGCGCCGGAAGCCACCGACGCGTTCTTCATTTATAAAGGAGATGGGCGATAAGTTGTGAGTTCTGAGTTGAAAGTTTAGAGAAGCCCACCCTTACCTCACTCCTTGCGGAAGGCCACCCTCCGTGGGAACGGCGAGGGAGGAGCGTTAGCCAGCATGGTGGCCCTCCGCAAGGAGACTCAGAACCCACAACTCATAACTCCTTAAAGTTAGTGGTGATTGGTCAGTTGCAGATGGGAATCGAACTCTAAAACCTCGCCGCGCTGGGTCGCCAGGGTCACGGTCTGTTCACCTAAATGCAAATGTAGCGGATTGCCGAGGAGCGATTTGATTTTTGCCCCGGTCAACGCACCGTCCTGCCAGTTCAGCGACACTTCAAAACCGCCGCGCGCCCGCAATCCCTTCACCTCACCCTGGCCCCACGCTTTCGGCAGCGCGGGAAGCAATTCAATTTCATAGACACCATTGGTATCGCACACCTGACTTTGCAACAGCAGCTCGTTGATAGCCGCAGTCTGGCCGAGATTGCCATCAATTTGGAAATCGCAAAAGCCAATGAAGCGGGCGGTGAAGTTGGCATTCACGGCCTGGCGCAAATGCGTGTCGAGAATGTTCAAGGCGGCGTCGCCATCGTGCAGGCGAGCGTAGCTGTTGGCTTGGAACGCGCCTTGCCAGCTGGCGATTTCATGTTTGGTCCACATCTTTTCCGTATCGAAGATTTTGCGCACGCCGGCGGCCAGTTCCGGTGTGCCGCGCGGCGTAATCTGCGCGCTGCAAATCAAACCCCAGCTTGAGAGCGCCTCGTCATGCGCTTGGCGCGGCCAGTCGGCTAGGTATTCTTGGAGCTCACCGGTGGTCGGACTGACTTTCATCGGCGGCAAGCGCGGCAAGTCTTTTTCAATGAGCGCACGCAAGTCGGCGTCAACTCCGAGAATCGCCGAGGCGCGCAGACAATTTTGAAATAGTTCACGGATCATCTGCATGCTCGCCGTGGGCCCGAGACAAACCGAGCCGGTGGTGCCATCCGGCTTGCGCCAGGCGTTCTCAAAATTCGTATCCGGCCCGGTCACGAGCCAGTGATGCTCGGGTTCTTCGATGAGGGTATCAATATAAAACCAGGCGGCCCCGGACATCACGGGCCAGTAATCGCGCAAATAATTTTCGTCGCCGGTAAACGCATAATGTTCCCAGATATGCTGGCAGAGCCACGCGCTGCCAACTTGAAAGATGGCCCAGCGAGCCAAACCGGATACCGGCCCGGCGGTGCGCCAGAGTTCGGTGTTATGATGCGCCATCCAGCCACGCGCACCGTAGAGCTGCGTGGCCACGTTCGTGCCGTCCACACTGAGCTCGCGCGTGAGTTCGAGCAGCGGCAGATGACATTCGGAAAGATTGGCGGCCTCGACCGACCAATAATTGATCTCAGCGTTGCAATTCAGCGTCCAATTCGCCGCCCACGGCGGGAACAGCGAGTTATTCCAGAGGCCTTGCAGATTCGCCGGCTGCGTGCCGGGCCGCGAACTGGAAATCAAGAGGTAGCGGCCGAACTGATAATAGAGCGCCGCCAAGCCGGGATCGTTGCCGGGCTGATAACTCTTAACGCGCACATCGGACGGCTGCGCTTCGGCCGCCGGATTGTGGCCGAGATCCAGCGTGACGCGTTGGAAAAGACTTTGGTAATCGGCGATGTGGTTATTAAGTAACCGGGCATAGTTGTGATGGACCAGTTCTTTCAGGTCGAGCGCACAAGCTTGCGCCGGATCTTTGCCAGCACGACTGGGACTGGTGTGCGGACCATTATAACTGGTCGCGGCCACCAGCTTAAGGGTGACTTCATCGCAGTTCTCCGCAATTACGCCGGCATCCGTGTAGCGGATTTCACCGCCCTCGCAACTCGCGGCCAACCGGCTTTCGAACGTCATGCCTTTGGGGTTCGGGCCGTCGTCATAAGTGTGAACGCGCTTGTGGTAACATTCGGAGTAGCTCGGGCATTTACCCATCAGCCGGTAAAAGTTTTTGCCAGCCGAGTTCGTGTGGCGCAACTGGCTGTCCAACGACGCGGTGAAAGATAGCTTACCCGGCGCACTCGCGGTCAGGCGCACGATAATCGCTTGCGCGGGCTGCGAAGCAAAGATTTCACGGGTATATTTCACGCCGCCCGCCTCATAGCTCTCGCGCACGACGGCGGTGTTCAAATCTAATTCGCGCTCATAATTCGTCACGCCCGTCAGCGCCGGGAAATCAATCTTCAAGTCGCCGAGCGCGAGGTAGTTTTCGTTGTAGCGGCCCAGCATATTCGTTTCGACGAGGCGCTGGGCGTCCAGTTCATGGCCGGCAAGCAGCAGGCGACGGATTTCCGGGAGCGCTTTGAGGCCGTTCGTATTAATGTTCTCGTAAGGTTCACCCGACCAGAGCGTGTCGTCGTTGAGGTCAATGCGTTCTTGCGTCACTCCGCCCCAGACCGCGCCGCCAAGGCGACCATTGCCGATGAAGAGCGACTCGCGCCACGCGGCGGCCGGCTGCCGATACCAGAGACGCAGATTAGGGGTATTGGTTCCTGCGTCGGTCGCGAACATCGAAGTGGTGAACAGCGTCAGCCAGAGACCAGCCAAACAGAGAACGGTTGGAAACTTCATAAGGTATTTTCAAGATTTTGATTTGGCGCGGTAAGGTTGCAAGCATTATTCAATGAGTGCGCCTGCGAATAGAATTCAAAGCTCATCGTACAGCGAAAGATTTACCAAACAGCCGTTCGAACATTTAGCAACTTTACCAATAAAACACTGGATTATAGCAATTTATGGGTTGACTTCGGTCGGGCCGTCGGAGAAATTAAACCCATGGACAAGAAACGCAAAACGCGTTGGGAAAAGAACATGCGGCTAACTATCGTTACCCTCATAATCCTCTTGTCCGTGCTGTTTGGTTTGGCGTGTTGGTTTATCGGCCGCCTTCATTCACCCATCTAGCTTAAGGCTGGCCCGGTAACGTGGGCACTTCATCAGGCGCAAGAATCGCAAGCGGGCACCGCATCTTTGTGCGGTAGGAATTTTCCAGGATTGAAGTAAGTTAGTAGTATTCCCATCTACCGAATAAATTTGTTGTATCGTTCCGCGCTAGTTGCGCTGGTGCTGGTCTTCTTCGTGACCTCACCTTTACTATCAATAATGCCAGGTTGTTCATCCGCTACATCGGCATTGCCGATATGGACCTTCGTTTCAACGCAGCCACCAACGCAGCTCCAATGACAACAAATTATATGCAGTCCATTTAACGAACAGAATGGGAAGCCCTTTTAGAACCAGCTTATTCCAATGAAAATGCGACCTTTTTTTCAGCCAGCAAGAAGGCATTCCAGCTATTAAAAGCGCAGCATGCTTGAGCCTTGTTATTTCGCCGTCGCCACCCGACGCAAATAGTCGAAGGAGAAGATTCCGGTGTTGTGTCCATCCGCCCACACAGGCTGGAGGGCATAGCCGCCCACACTGATAATCCTAGCCAATTCAAATGAATTTGTGGCGAAGGGCTTATCGGGATTTTTGTAAAGGTTGCCGAGAATATCCACTTCCCCCTTGCAACCGGCGCAGGGGCACGCGCGCCGCAGTTTTTCCAAGAGAATAAAATCTTCGGCACCGTCATCCCAACGGATGGCCAACTCGCCGCCAATGTGCTCAACTTCGAGCGGTCGCATCAGCGCCTCCCAATCCGCCGCTCAAAGGCGGCCAAGGTTTCTGGGCTGACATGATGTTCAATGCCTTCAGCATCCAGTTCCGCCACCTTCTCGGGCACGCCCAGAGATCGCAAAAAGGCGGTCACCGTCTCGTGTCGCCGCTTGCATTCAGCCGCCAGCCGATGACCCGCGTCGGTCAGAAAAATGGCGCGATACGGCTTGGTATTGACGTAGCCGATTTTTTTTAGCCGGACCAGCGTGCGGTTGACCGTTACGTGGGTCACGCCCAACCGGCGCGCCAGATCCACCACCCGCGCCTCCCCGACGGTGGTCCCTAAGTCAGCAATGGCCTCGACGTAATCCTGCGCCGTCTCCACAGCGCGGTCGCGGCGGGAACGACGAAAGGCCTCGGCTGGCTGGGTCGCCGGACGGACGGGGGCTGCCGGTTTGGTAACGGATCGCTTCATCTATCGCCTCAAAGAAACAGACGGCGGTTTTTTAGTCGAGGTTTTATTTTGTAGCTTGGGCGACATCCCAGTTGACAGCCGGTCAGGCACAATGTATCAGTAGCTACATTGTTTTATACAAGGTACAAAACAACTTTTTTAAGTGGTTGCAATGAGTCCGGACGAGCCGATTTCCAATCCGACGTCTGAAACCGGCTGGCGCAAGCCGGCGGGGCAGGCTTCGTTGAGCGAGGTTCACCGCAGTATTCTGGTACCGGTGACCGCCTCGTTCTGGCGCAAATTGTTTGCTTTTTCCGGTCCCGGATTTCTCATCGCGGTAGGCTACATGGACCCCGGCAATTGGGCGACCGATCTGCAAGGCGGTGCCCAGTTCGGCTACACCCTGCTGTCGGTGGTGATGATTTCGAATCTGATGGCGATTCTGCTTCAGCATTTGAGCATCAAGTTGGGCATTGCCACCGGGCGCGATCTGGCGCAAGCCTGCCGCGACCATTATTCCACGCCAACGGTCTGGTTCCTCTGGCTTGGTTGTGAAATCGCCATTGCCGCCTGCGATCTGGCCGAAGTTGTCGGCTCGGCCATTGCACTGCAATTGCTCTTCGGGATCCCACTGGTCTGGGGCTGTGTCATCACTTCAGCGGATGTACTGGCGGTATTGTTTTTGCAAAGCAAAGGCTTTCGTTATATCGAGGCGCTGGTGATCATGCTCATCGCCACCATCGCGACTTGTTTTGCAGCGGAACTTTTTTGGTCAAAACCCGGTTACCTAGGCATGCTGATGGGTTTTGTTCCCGGCCCGCAACTTCTGACCAATCCTGACATGCTCTATATCAGCATTGGTATTATTGGCGCGACGGTGATGCCGCATAATCTCTATCTGCACTCGTCCATCGTCCAAACGCGTAAGTTCGCACAGAATGTTGAAGGCAAACGTGAGGCCATCAAGTTCGCCACGATTGATTCGACGGTGGCGCTCATGTTCGCGCTGCTGGTGAACGGGGCCATCCTCGCGCTGGCGGCGGCGGTGTTTCATTGGTCGGGTCATAGGGACGTGGCACAAATTCAGGATGCCTACAAGCTTTTGAGTCCCTTGCTCGGGGTCGGGGTGGCGAGCATCCTCTTCGCCGTGGCGTTGCTGGCTTCGGGGCAAAATTCCACGCTCACCGGGACGCTCGCCGGGCAGGTCGTCATGGAAGGCTTCGTGAATATCCGGCTGCGTCCCTGGTTGCGACGACTCATCACGCGGCTCATCGCAATCGTGCCAGCCGTCATCGTCATAGGGTATTTTGGCGAGAGCAAGACGACGCAATTGCTCGTTGCCAGCCAAGTCGTGTTGTCCATGCAACTTGGATTTGCGGTGTGGCCGCTGATGCGGTTCACCGGCGAAAAGACCAAGATGGGTACTTTCGCCAACCCGCTCTGGCTTAAAATTCTCGGCTGGACGACCACCGCTGTCATCATCATTCTGAACCTAAAGCTGCTGTTTGACACCTTCATGCCGGCGACCATGCTGAAGACGTTTTACGAGCATCTCGGACTACCCGTACCAAACCATTAACCAGCCATGTATAAAAACATTCTTATCCCGCTGGAAAATAGCCCCACGGATGTTGCCATTCTCAAACACGTCCGGCCGCTGGTAAGACTAACCGAAGCGAAACTTTTGCTGCTGCACGTTGCCGATGGCTGGGTTGCCCGTAATTTTAATCAACTCAAGCTCGCCGAATCCGAGGAGATGAAGTCCGACCGCGAGTACCTGGAAAAGGTTGCCAGCCAGCTTCGTGGCGAAGGGTTTTCGGTTCAAACCCTCTTAGCCCTTGGCGACCCGCCGACAGAAATCATTAAGGCTGCCGAAGCGGAAAACTGCGATTTAATTGCGATGGCTGGACACGGTCACCATTTCTTTGGCGATTTGCTTCACGGGAGCACCATCACGGAAGTCCGCCACCACACGAGCATTCCCCTGCTCGTCCTGCGCGCGAAAAAGATTTGAATTATTTCGTGACCGGACGGCTCACGTCCTTGAGCCGTTCGCGGACCATGTCAGCGCGGATCAAATCACGCTCTTCGGCCGACAGTTTGTCAGAAATCTGTTTTTGTAGATGCGCCGGTTGCGTGGTTAGAAAAAGTTCATCAACCAAGGCTCGCTCGGTACCAGGAAACGATCCCATGTCGATTCCCAGCCGAAGCAGCGATAGCAGGTTCATCGTTTCCTTCGAAGAAATGCTATGGGCGTTGGCCAGAATGCCGTAAGCGCGGCCGATGTGGTTAAACACCACTTTTTTCTTTTTCTCCAGCAAGGTCTGCCGGGCATTCTCTTCGTGCTCGATGATTTGCGACAATACCTTTTCCAGACGCTCAACAATGGTCGTCTCGCTTTCGCCCAACGTCATTTGGTTCGAGACCTGAAAAATATTTCCCAACGCCTCCGTGCCTTCGCCATAAAGCCCGCGCACAGCAAGACCAAGCTTGTTAACCGATTGAATAATCGGATTGATCTGCTCGGCCAGAACCAGCCCCGGCAAATGCAACATTGCGCTGACGCGAATACCAGTACCCAGATTCGTTGGACACGCTGTCAAATAGCCAAGCTCGTTATCGAAGGCGTAATCCAATTTCTTCTCCAGCGCTGAATCCAGTCGGTCAATGGCATTCCACGCCTCGCGGATTTGGAAACCAGGCCGCAACGCCTGCATCCGCAAATGATCTTCTTCATTAATCATCACGCAAAACGATTCCTCGCGGTTCAATACGAGACCACTTCCAATATTTTTTGCGGCGTGCTCGCGACTGATAAGATGCCGCTCCACGAGCACCTGCTTGTCCAGCGCGGTCAGATTGTCCATCGCTTCGGCAAAGGAATCCGTCATTTCCGGTAAGGCGCCGACAGCTGGCAATACGGCCTCCAATATTTTTACGCGCTCCGGCTTTTTCGCCCAACCCGGAAAAGCAAAATCTCGCAAGTTACGCGCCAACCGGACACGGCTTGACATAACAATGCGGTCATTCGGGCCATGTTGTTGGGCCGCCTGCGATGGCGAAATCAAAAATTGATGGAGATCTTTCATTTGGCAGCTTTAGTGGGAATCGCGCCGCTCAAAGCCTTAATTTCATCGCGCAACGCCGCCGCCGACTCAAAATCTTCCGTCTCAATGGCTATATTAAGTTTTTTTTGCAGCAATTTGAGGCGGTCGCCGGTCTCACGTGATTTGCGCAACGCCTCCGGCGCCTTGCCAGTATGCCGCGTGCCCTTATGCATGGTTTTAAGAAGACCAGCCAAACCCTCCGCGAACGTCTGGTAACATTCCGGGCAACCAAGCCGACCAGACTTCTTGAAATCCGCCTGCGAAAAGCCGCAACGCGGGCATTTGATTTCAATCGCTCCGGCCGACGGGTCAAGCTCCTGCGACGCGCCGAGCCCGAGCATCAAATCCGCCATCGCAAAGCTGGTCGGATCATTGATGCCCTTGGCCTTGGCACAGTCCTCACACAAATCCAGCTTCTGCATTTTTTCGCCCACAATCTGGGTCAGATGCACGGTCGCCGGTTTTTCTTTGCACACGCAGCATTGCATATCACTTAAAAAATCGGCTCCCCAGAGACTTTCGTCAAGGCGTGATACGCTTCAATCAATTTCAGCGATAACAACCCGGGTTTACCAGAACCGATGATGCGTCCGTCAATCTTGATTACCGGCATGATTTCCGCCCCGGTACCGGTCAGAAAACATTCGTCCGCATTAAACAAATCATAACGCGTCAAATTGGTCTCAGAAACTTTCACGCCAAGCTGCTCGGCCAATTCCATTACCGTACCACGCGTGATACCATAAAGTGCGCCCGCATAATTGGGCGGCGTGTGCAGCACGCCATGCTTGATGATGAACAGATTGTCCGCTGTGCCTTCGGCCACAAAGCCTTCGGCATTCAACATTACCGCCTCTTCCACCCCAGCGTTGTTCGCCTCGATCTTGGCGAGGATGTTATTCAGGTAATTCAACGATTTGATGGCCGGATTGACCGCGCTATGCAAGTTGCGCACGGTCGGCACGGTCACGATGTCCATCCCACGCGCATAGAGTTCTGCCGGGTAAACCTGAATTTTACCAGCGATGATGATGATGGACGGCTTTTTGCAACTGCGTGGATTCAAGCCGAGCGTGCCGATGCCGCGGGTAACAATGAGTCGAACGTAACAGTCGCGCAATTTGTTTGCACGAATCGTCTCCACCGTAGCCTTCATCATTTGGGGCGGCGAAAGCGGGATTTCCAGCAAAATTGCCTTAGCAGAATAATAAAGTCGATCAATGTGCTCCTTTAATTTGAACACCCGGCCGTTATACGCGCGAATGCCCTCAAACACCCCATCACCATATAGCAGGCCGTGGTCAAACACCGACACCTTGGCGTCGCGCTCGCTGTAATATTTGCCATCAATAAAGATTTTCATGCAAAGAGAACCAAGCTACGGTAAAAAATGAGTCGAAGCAAACGTGAATTTCCGCGTGACAAGTGCGGTGCGGCTGATAAATTATACGGCCCTTTGCGACCCTATGGTCTAGCGGTTAGGACACCTCCCTTTCACGGAGGTAGCCCGGGTTCGATTCCCGGTAGGGTCGCCATTCTTCACAAAAGGCAATAGATTCAATGTCTCTGTGAGTTTTTACGGTTTCCAAAACAGGCTAGTGCTAAAGTCTAGTGCTAAAAAGTCCTCCCATTTCGGCTGTGTTTGGACATTGCCAGCAATGAAGATTTTTGCGCGCTGACATTTTTAGCAGACGGGATACCGGCGGCACCGTTCCCAACCCAACTTACGATATGGTTTGCTCGCACACGACGGGACATGCCGAATCCGTGGAAATCGTATTTGACCCGGCCAAATTGAGCTATGAACAATTGCTCGGCTACTTTTTCCGCATGCACGACCCCACGACGCGCGACCAGCAGGAGAACGACATTGGCGCGCAATATCGTTCAGCCATCTATTACACTAGCGAGCCGCAAAGACAAACTGCGGAACGGGTAAAAATGCAGGTGGATAAATCCGGCAAATGGTCACACCCCGTAGTCACGGAAATCACCATGGCCGGGGTGTTCTATCCGGCAGAAGAGTATCATCAGGATTATCTGCAAAAAAATCCCGGCGGTTACAACTGCCATTATCTTCGGAATTAATCAGCGTGAACTCACAACCTGCCGTGCCCGAAGCGGTGCTGCTCATCATCGCCGACATCAGCGGCTACACCCGCTACATGACCGCCAACGCCAAGTCGCTCGGCCACAGCCAGACCATAATTACTGAACTCGTAAAAGCCATCATCCAGCAAATTGAACTGCCGCTGGAAGTGGCCAAGTTGGAGGGCGACGCCATATTTCTTTTTTGCCGCAAAGAAGACGGCGTAAAATCATGGGCGGAGGCCAAAGAAATTATCGGCGGCAAGCTGGTTACATTCTTTCGAATGTTCAGCGAAAAAATCAACGAGTTGAGTGTATCCACGACTTGCACCTGCAATGCCTGCACGCACATTGAAAGGCTCCGGCTCAAGGTGGTCGTCCATAGCGGCGAGGCCTTGTTCCACCGTATTTTAAACTTTGTGGAGTTGGCCGGCGTGGATGTTATAATTGTCCACCGTCTGCTAAAGAATTCCGTAAATGCCGACCAGTATCTCCTGCTCACTGAAGCCGCCCGGCACGACGTGGTTTTTCCTGAGCCGGTTCACTTTGTCAATCAGCAGGAAACTTACGAGGATATTGGCACGATCAAAACCCTGGTATATCTGCCGGAGGCCGGAACAGATGCAAGTGAAACCCCGTCCAGCCCTGCATTTTCCATACGTTTCAACCGCTCGTGGAAATTATTCCGTATGTTGTGGTTTGCGCCGCTTACATCCTGGACACGCGAATTCCATCACATTGAACCAGGGGGGACAAAACAGGGACGATTTAGTTTTGCCATATTGACCGCACTGCTCACGCCCATTTTTTTACCAATTGGAAGCCTCTTCGTCTTGCTTCACGCATTCAGGTCGCCGAAAGCGATCCAATCCATCAGGGCGGCACATGTACACAACGCCGATGGTTCCTGCTGTCACGGAAATAAATAATTTATTGATTGGGGGGATTTCTTCCAGCTTCGCCCGCCGCCATCGTATCGAGCACATGTATACTGCGTTCCACCGCGTCGGGATGTTCCCAGGGGATGAAATGATTCACGCCCGGCAGGATGATTTTGGCAAACAGGTTGGTTTTTCCCAACGCGGTGAGTTGCTGCTCCAGCCAGGCCACGTTTTCCACCGGCACCAGCGGATCACGATCACCGTGCAGCATCACCACGGGCACAGCGAGCTGAGGCAACTGTTTTTGCATGGCCACAAGATCGGCGCCGACCGTCAGCATCTCGCGGTTGCACTGCCGCAAGGCGCCCGGCAGCATCCACGAAGTAACGCGCCAGCCGAAAAGATATTGCACCCAAAATGGTTTTTCCTGCGCCGGGTCGACATCACCGCCGATCAGCAACGCACCTCGAATTTTGTCGGGATGCTCCAGTGCCGCCAGCAGCGTGATGGGCGAGCCGTAGCTATGACCAATGAGGAGAACTCGATTTGTCGTGGCGGCGGCCAGCAAAGTCATCAGCGCGTCCACTTGCAGCTGCAAATGGGGCTGCGCCAAAACCGGCTGGGACAGACCAAAACCAGGACGGTCATAAGCGAATAAATTGGCGTTGGCGGCAAGGTTTTTAAACTGAGTTGCCCAGACCCCTGCCCCGCCTGGCGAACCATGGACAAAAAACAAGTTCGAACCTGACGGGTTCGTCCCCGCACTTTTCTCCGCCCACCGCAAAGTAAAACCGTTGGTGCTTAAAATGTGAACCTTTGCCCCAAGCCGCGCCGGATCATCAAAATTGGCAAACAAACCCGGGAATGCCTGAAGAACAGTCACGGCCGATAAATAAATGATGGCCACTGATTGGGCCCCTCTGAACTAGGCCATTGAGGATGGGATGGTTTTCGGGTAACGAAAAGAAAACCATCATGAAGAAGACACATCATACGACGGAGCAAATCATCCGCATCCTGCGGGAGGCGGAGACCAGCGGGCAGAG
>CAIPKV010000004.1 GCA_903865745.1 uncultured Verrucomicrobia subdivision 3 bacterium
ACCCGCAGAGCCTCTTTTTTGCCTGCACCCGCTGGTTTTTCCGTTTTTTGTTGTTTCAACATAGAGGAAAGCCTTTGTTTATGCGGCTTTATTGTAGGTCAATAACTTCAGCTTGCAAAGTTAATCTGGGAAATATGGGATTACCAGTATCAACCGTGATGCCATCGTAACCACCACCGCCAATAAAGCTGCCGTTACCGTAAGCATAATTACGCTGACCACCAACGATGGTTGCGCAAATGCCCATGCTAATATTTATCGCACCACCACCAACCACGGCAAACGCGCCCGCGCTATTTGCTACCCCGCCACCGACGGTTCCAAAACTACCAGTGACACTATTTGTTGTTGGACCCACCTGACCTCCGCCGCTGATGGTTGCGCCTCCGATTCCGCTAGCGGCAAAATTGTTAGCCGCACCTCCAATGACGTTGGGTGCACCAGACACACTGCCTGGCTCCAGCCGAAATGCTCGCGAGCCGTTCGCCCAGATTTCCACCGGCTGATTGTTCATGCTGCCAATAAATTGGCCGCTGGCCACATTGTTGCCACCCAGCTGCCAGAAATTCGTCGCGGTCAAGCCGTTTAACGTCGCTGCATTCACATTCGTCACATTGGCCCCGTTGCCAATAAAAGCACCGTAGATGCTGTTGCCGGTATTATTCAGCGTCACCGCGCTGCTGTAGGCACCGGCTAAACCGGTGCCGCTCAGGCCATTCGCCTTCTCCGCAAAGAGGGCATAGGGCGTCGGAGTCAATTGTTGATAAGGACTCAATAAGGTGAAACTGCCGGCACCGTTGGTTTCTACGCCAACTTGCAGCCAGTTGGTCTGACCATTGAATGAACCAGCGCCAAAATCAATTGTCACCGTGAATAAGCCGTTGGTGACCGCGACCGCGCTGTTGGTGACCGGTCCCGCAATGGCTGAACCGCCGCTGGCAACATTGAATAGCGAGAAGGTTAAGTTGTAGCTACCATTGGCAGGGCTAGTGCCGCTATTCAAGCGGCCTTGATACGTGAAGGCGGTGCCTTGGGCGAAGGCGGTTGAGAGGGGAGAGTTGAGGGTGGCAAGCGCCAGCAATGCCAGCGCGATGTGGTTTTTCATGGTTGATCCTTGGTTTGATGTTGGCCGGCAAGGGGCCGTAGTTTAGGCTGCTGGGCCCTTTTTTAAATATATTTCAAACCAAATACAACTCAAAAGCACCTCAACTTAAAGCTCTACAAACCAAGGGTTGCAACCGCCCTTCCGCCCACCCATTCGCGTATTTCAGGTATCTCATGTTAAAGTCATTCTTTCCCAGCGGATGTAACAGAATGGGACAGTTGAACCACCGAAGCGCAACTCTATCCCAAAACCTGCCCATAAAGGGGACATTTCGTCATATCAATAACCATGGACGGAGCAAACAGGGTCCTGTACGCGTCGTACAGGACCCTGTATGGACCAAACATAACCCTGTACACGCCGTACAGGACCCTGTACAGACCAAACTTAACCATGTACGCGCCGTACAAGACCCTGTACGGACCAAACATAACCCTGTACGCGCCGTACAAGACCCTGTACGGACCAAACATAACCATGTACGCACCGTACAGAACCCTGTTCGCGTCGGCCATGGTCGTGGCTGGAGACGATTTTACCCGGGTTGAGGCGTCGGTCTGCCCGCAGATTGATGCCTTCCAGCGCTCTTAAAACAGAAGCGGTAGCCAGCCAACCCCTGCCCTTGAATTTTATTTCGGCTTATCCATTGAAATGTCAGCCAAAATGGACATGGCAAGATTTGTCTAGGAATTGGCAACCGAGGGTGAGAGCTGGGCTGACCGTTAATATATCTTCCTCTTTGTAAAATATGAGTCACCATCAATCGTTGGCCCCACTTTATTGCAACCACTAAAACAACCATTCTGACCCGGTAACCACATGAAACCTCTTCAACCAATGAAAACTCTGGCTCAAACCGTCTTGGCCGCCGCGACGTTCGCCGGGCTGATGCTCAGCCTCGCGTCAACTTCGTGCTTCGCTGAACCACCCACCAACTCCGTACCGGCCACCGCTTCGGCCCCGGCCGCCGACCCGAAGGTCGTGACGCCGCGCAGCGCCCTCACCGGCGCGGAACTTTATTCGATGCATTGCAACCGGTGCCATCAGGAACGTTATCCCACCGAACGCACCGGGGCCTCCTGGAAGACCATCATGCTGCACATGCAGGTGCGCGCGAACATTCCGGTCAGCCAGTCCAAACTCATTCTCCAGTATCTCCAGGAAAACAGCGGTCGTTAATCCACCTCATCACACTTCGAAATACCTATGAATACGACCTTGAAAGCAAACTTGAACGTCAGCCGCCGGCTATTCGGGCTGGCCACCATTCTTTGTATCGCCACCCTTATGATGACCCCCCGGGCCTCGGCGGTAGTGAGCGATGCCGATTTTGAGGCCTTGAAACAGGCCGTGCAGCAGTTGAGTGAACAAGTGCAAAGCTTGAAGCAGACCAACTTGATCGTGGAACAGCGCCATGAGCAGGATCAACAACAGCTCCAGGTGCTGCAAGAGAAGCTGGCGGAGACGCAGCAGATCGCTACGAACACCGAACAGAAAGTGATCGAGGCCGCCCAGACGCAGCCGATCCCGCGTCAGGCGATTGACGAGGCCACTGTGAACCACAACTTCATGATGCTGGGCGATGCAGAATTTCAGTACAACAAGATTGCCGGCCAGCACGGCGGTTTTGAGCAGGCCGATTTCGCGCCCATCTTTCTGTATCGCGCCGGGGACAATATTTTGTTTGAAGCCGGCTTTGACACCACGCTCCAAAACAACGCGACCAACGGCCCGGGTTACACCACAACGTTTAACCTAAGCTTCGCGCAATTGGATTATGTGATGGGCGATTACGTCACGCTGTGCGTCGGGGATTTGATTCTGCCGTTGGGCACCTATACCGAACGGGGCGCCGGCTGGCTCAACAAGATTCCGGATAATCCGTTGGCGGTGGATTCGCTGATCCCGGGCACGGGTGTGGGCGCGATGCTGCGCGGGGCGGTGCCCTTTGGCAATGACGGCAAATACGTCAACTATGCGGTGTGGGGCGTGAACGGGCCCAGTTCGGCGGACGGCACGGCCAATGCCGGGGCATTGGATTTGGGCGGCAACGTCGGGGTCACCTCCAGCGGCACGTCGGCGAACCTGCATGGCAATCCTTCCGGCGGTGCGCGGGTGGCGGTCTTTTTACCCATCCCCTACAAACCCCGTTACGATTTTGAATTGGGCATCTCCGGCCAGTCGGGTGAATGGGATAATGACGGCAATTATCTCTGGACCGCCGGCGTGCTGGATGCCGCCCTGCATCTGGGACCCAACTTCGAAGCCAAGGGTGAATATATCCTGACCCAATACGGCAGCAGCGATCTTGGGGTAAATCTGCAGCAGGGCTATTATGTGCAGGCTTCCTACAAGCTGGCTGGCTTGAATGTGGAATTGCCGGGCATCAACAATACGGAGTTGGTAGGGCGCTACGACAATCTGTTGCATAACTACAACTCCAATAACAACGCTTTTGATTTAAACACCCAGCGCTATACCATCGGCCTGATTTATTATTTCACGAACACGTTGTTGCTGGAAGGCGACTACGAATTTTATAACAGCAACGATCCATCCTCGGCGGACCAGTTGATTTTGCAGCTATCCCTCGGATTCTAAGCCCGGCCCTGAACCATACGATTAATCTTAAAACCATCAGCAGCCATGAATAAATTCCAATCCTTAAATCAGCGGGCCATGCGGCAGGTGTTAGTCGCCGCCCTGTTCGGAGGCCTGACCGCCGCCAACGTCCTCGCTCAGAGTGCGCCGACCGACACCACCACCAATCAGGCGCCCACCTATCTCCGGGACATCCAGCCCATCTTCATGGGTAATTGTTCCCGCTGCCACAACCAGCAGTCCCAGTATGTTTACAACTGGCTGGATTATAAGACCGCTTATTCCGATCGCTGGGAGATTCGCCGGCGCATCTGGGATAGCTGGCAAGGAACTTATTACAAAGAGCCCATGCCCGTGGCCAACAGCCCGGAAGCCGAGGAGCTCACCGCCGAGCAACGACAGATTGTCCGGAACTGGGTGGATGCCGGTGCCCTCCAAGGCGTTCCGCCACCGCCCGGCGCCGCCAAGTCCAAGGCAGAAAAGATTGAGATTGGCCGGCACCTGTTCATGTCCGTGTGCGCCGCCTGCCATCAGCCAAGCGGACGCGGTCTGCCGAACGTGTTCCCACCTTTGGCCGGGTCCGACTTCTTGAATGCCGATAAGAACCGAGCCATCCAGATCGTCATCTTTGGCCGGCAAGGTCAGGTGGTGGTCAACGGGATGAAGTTCAACAACAACATGCCCGCGTTCCCGTTCAGCGACCAGGACGTCGCGAATGTGCTGACCTATGTTTACAACTCCTTTGGCAACTCCGGCTTGGAAGTCTCGCCGGACGAAGTGAAGACGCTCCGCAGTCAGCCGCCGGCCCCCATCACCACGCCCGCCAAGAAAAGCGACTTTGAGTAAGGCCCCTGCCCCTACCTCGGATTAACTCCGCTCCCTTCTGACACCTCGGGCGTGTCAATGGGAGCGGATTTTTTGTTTAGGTCCCGAGGTTAAGAAAGCGGCCCGCAAACGCAAAGTTGTACAACGTCATTAACGATATTACGATACATCTAGGGATTCCCGACCCCAAACGTCCTGTTTCGATACACTTTTCAGCCCCTTTTGACCTCCGAGATAACCATCGCGGTCATGGCGATGGTTATCGCCGTCACTGCGACATGCTTCGCGGTCATTGCGATAGCCATCGCGGTCACTCCGACAATCTTCTCGGTCACTGCGATAAGCTTCGCGCTCACCGAGATGACCTTGATTTTGAGTCAGTCAACTACCCTTTCCGGTATTTCGTATTAAATATTTGGGCAGCAACTCTTCATGGGTGCTGGGTAAAACTATCCATTTCTGACGTTGACGGACATTTAAATGCTAAATAACACGACAAAGGTATAAAAATAGCTTTCTTTCGTTAATGGCTTTGATAGAAAGGCAGCACCAACCACTGCCAAACCAAACCAAAACCCCCAACGGAAAATAAAAACCATGAAAGTACATCAATCAAGATGGGTAGCCAACTCGGGCTGGACGGTCCGGTCCGGTTCGGAACCAGTTGACGCCCAATTGGTATTAGTGTTTGGCGCCACGGCGTTGTTAAATCGATCGGAACTCATTACTGAAATCCGCGCCAAGAATTCCCGGGCGCTAGTCTTCGGCTGCTCGACGGCGGGAGAAATCAGCGGCACGGAAGTCACGGATGATTCGCTGGTGGTGACGGCCATCCAGTTCGAACACACGAAAATTCACAGTTCCCAAGCCAGCCTGTCCAGCGGGTTGGGCTCGGAAGCGGCGGGCGAACAAATCGCGCGCGGCCTGCCCAGCACACTCCCCACCGGCGAGAAGTTGAACCATGTCATGGTTCTGGCTGACGGCTTGAAAACCAACGGCACCCGGCTGGTATGGGCCATGGCGAATCAATTGCCGACCAATGTGAAAATCACCGGCGGACTGGCGGGTGACGGGCCCCGCTTTGCCGAGACGGTGGTGCTCACGGGCGGCTTGGCGCAGCGGGACATGGTGGTGGCGGTAGGCTTTTATGGGGACCGGCTGGAAGTGGGTTGCAGCGCGTTCGGCGGTTGGGACCCGTTTGGTCCGGAACGGCTGGTCACTAAATCCAACGGCAATATCCTGTACGAATTAGACGGTCAATCGGCGCTGGCTCTTTACAAAAAATATCTGGGCACGCAGGCGAAAGATTTGCCGGGCTCCGCCCTGCTCTTCCCGCTGTGTATGCGGACGAAGACGGGTGAGACGGGCGTGGTGCGCACGATTCTGGCGGTGAATGAGGCGGATCAAAGTATGACCTTCGCCGGCGATATGCCGGAAGGATCGCGCGCGCAATTGATGATGGCTAACTTTGACCGGCTCATCAGCGGGGCTGGCAAGGCGGCGGAATCCAGCTGGAACGCAGCGGGGGCCGGGGCGCCTGAACTGGCGGTGCTGATCAGTTGCGTCGGCCGCAAGCTGGTGCTTAAGCAGCGGATTGAGGAAGAAGTCGAGGCGGTCCGCGACGAACTGGGAGCCGGCACGGTGCTGACGGGCTTTTATTCTTACGGTGAGATTTCGCCTTTCGGCACGGGCGGCAAATGTGAATTGCACAATCAGACGATGACGGTCATTCATTTCACGGAAAAATAGCCCATGCACAACCTGCTTGCCCGCCAGCTCCGCCGCCATTTTGGCGACGGTTTTGAGGCTCCGCCCGAGTGGCGGGGTCTGCTGGATATGGTGAACCAGGCTTACAAACAGGCGGACACGGACCGGATGATGCTGGAGCGTTCGCTGGAGTTGAGTTCGCAGGAATTGACGGAGGCGCACCAGGCGGAAAAGGCGTCGCTGCTACAGCAGCAATTGAATCGTATTGCGGCGGAGCATAAGCGGTTTAAAGATCTGGCTAACACGGTGCCCGCGGGCGTGCTGCGGTTGGACCCGCATGATAATGGGGATTTTGCCAATGTGGAATGGCTGCGCATCACCGGCTTTACCCTAGCGCAAGCCGTCGGGCGCGGCTGGTGGAATTCCATTCATCCGGACGACCTGAAACAGTTCCGCGAATTGTTTACTGGTCTCCGGAAGACGGGAGCGGGATTTTCCTGCGAATACCGCATTAACAAGCCCCCGGGTACGAACGATGAGGTGTGGGTCTACGGCACGGCCATCGCCGAACAACCGGATGTGACGGGGCGCGCGGGGTGCATCTTTTGCATCCTGGATATCACCGAGCGCAAGAGTGCGCTAAAGAAGATCGAGCGATCGCAGCGGCTGGAGAGCATCGGCGGGCTGGCGGGAGGCATCGCCCACGATCTGAACAATGCGCTGGCCCCCATCAATGTGGGGTTGGACTTGCTGGAAAAAAAGATTGCGAAAGAAGACCGGCGCATGCTGGAAATCATCGCCTTGAGCACTAAACGCTGTTCCGAACTGGTGCGCAACCTGGTGACGTTCGCGCGCGGCGGTGAAGGCACCAAGGAGAACCTGCCGTTGAAACGTTTGATTGACGAATTGAGCGTTGTCATCCGCGCTTCCTTTCCCAAAAACATTGAACTGGTGGTGAATGTGCCGGAGGGATTGCCCTTGGCGCTGGCCAATTTGAGCCAGCTTCATCAAGTACTTTTGAACTTGGCGGTCAACGCCCGGGACGCCATGCCCGAGGGCGGACGAATTACTTTGGAGGCAGGCATCGTGAAGTTTCAAATTCCCACCAAGGGGACGCTTACCATCCTGAAACCGGGCACTTATCTCCGACTCACGGTTGCCGATAACGGCTCGGGCATGACGCCGGACGTGCAGGATCATATGTTTGAACCCTTTTTTACGACCAAAGCCAAAGGCACGGGCTTCGGATTATCGAATGTCGCCGGTATCATCAAGGAACATCAGGGCGATATCCATGTCTATTCCCTGCCCGGCCGTGGCACAACCTTTCATATCTATCTACCAGCTCAGGAAGTTGCCGCGGCTCCGACCGCAACCGTGACCGCTCCGGCCAAGGTGGACGGTGGCGGGCGACTAGTGCTGGTGGTGGATGACGAGGTTAACATTCGCACGCTGATGAAGTTGTTATTGAGCAATGCCAATTTCCAAGTCGTAGAAGCGGCCAATGGTGTCGCCGCGCTGGCGCACGTGGAGGAGCTGAAGGAACGGCTGGATTTCATCGTCACGGATATGCATATGCCGGAGCTCGACGGCCTCGGCTTGATTCGTAAGGTGAAATCGTTGCTGCCCGCGCTGCCCGTGATTGTAATGACCGGCCGATTGGAAACGGGCGAAAAGGAAGAACTTAAGACCCACCACATCAGCGCCATCATTGAGAAGCCTTTCTCACCGCCAACGCTCTTTGCGGCGCTCCGCTGAACTGAAGCGGCTTAGATTATTTCAGATTTGGCGGGAGGTACGGCGCAGGTACCGGTTTCGCACTTACGCCCGAAGATTTTGCCAATGGTGAGCCGATGGCGCGCGAACCATTCATAGCCGCAGTCGGTAAGCCAGCGAAGGATCGGCCAGCCGGTGGGCAAGAGCAGCCAGCCAAGACCGACGGCGCGATAGGCTTCACGGAAAACTTCCACCTTGCGCACCATGCGCCCGTCTGGAAAGACGCCGTGAATAACGCCCATCAACTCCGCTTGGGTCGTGTGATACCGTGTTGCGTCGAAGCCAGGGGCGGCAATGTTCTCGAACGCCAGCCAGCCGTGGCGATTACAACGCTGAAGAAAACGCGCCTCGCGCACGCACAGCGGACAGTCGCCATCGTATAACAATTTGAAACGCCAGGAACTCATTAGCGGAGGAAGACTAGCTCAGATTTAACCAACTTGCGAAAAAAACGTGGGACAAATTAATATCCCGCAGAGGCGTCACCAAACCTACTTCCTGGCGGCGGTCTTTTTCTTGGGAGCCAGTGTTTTTTTCGAGGTACCCTTGCTTTTGACGGGCGTCTCGGACTTAGGCGGCTGGGCGGTGGGTTTAGGGGCGGCTTTTTGCAGAACGGCTTTGTTCTTTTTGAGAAATTTTACGATATCCGCCTGACTGCCAATGGAATTGGAAATACGAACAGCGCCGTGCTTGCCGAGTTTGTAATGGACGAGCAACCGGCCGACCATGTCCACTTGGAGACTGGATTCTGCCATGCGCCAGACCTGACCGTCAGCCAGCGAAGCCATGGCCGGAGCGGATTTGGATTTAATCACGATGCAATGCTGCCGGTTTTAATCAGGCTTATCCAGCCAAATCGGTAGCATAAACAGAAAGCAAGAATCTACTTTTTCTCCAGGTCGGCCAGCCGCTTTTCCAGTTTGTCCAGACGTTTTTCCAGCGCTTCGGTTTTGTCTTTAACGCCGAACTGTTTTTTTACCCAGTCGTCCAAGCCAGTGAGGCTGCTAAGAATAACCCACGCGACGCCGAGGCAGAGGGCCCATTCGATCAAACTGTCAGGATTCATATTTAAGAATTGGTTTCCAGTTCGGATTCCGGTTCCTCCAGTGACCGAAGTTTGGAGTGATGGATGGCCCAGTAAATAGCAGTTGTAATAATTCCACCCACGAGGGCAGCGACCGTCCAAAAGAAACTGTTAAGAAACCACAGCTTGCGCCCAGGTCTTTGCAGGAGGTCCTCAGCATCCCGAAACACGCCCACAGCCAGAGCGACATGAACCACCACCAGAGCCACCCAATAGGAATAGGTAGCCAGCATGAAAACATTTACGGGTTGGTTAAAGTTCATAGAACGAAAACCGCTCACGCCGCCCGCAACTTTAAAATCAAATCCTTGCTCTCCAACGCATCGCCGTTCGCCACACAAATCTCGTCCACCACACCATCAGCGGGCGCATAAATCGTGGTCTGCATCTTCATGGCTTCGAGTGTAAGCAACTTATCGCCCTTAACCACCTTGGCCCCCACACTTACCGCGAGCGCGGTTACTAAGCCGGGGATCGGCGCACCCACCTCGTTCGGCTTAGCCGGGTCGGCCTTATGCCGGGCCTTGACGGTCGGCTTGGCGGAACGGTCAACGATAGCCAACTGCCGGGTCATGCCGTTCAATTCAAAGTTCAACGCACGCTTACCCTCGGCATCCACAGCTCCGATGTTGACGAGGCGGATAAACAAGGTTTTACCGGGTTCGATTTCCACCGAAATTTCCTGACCTGGTTTCATGCCATAGAAAAACGCCGGGGTGGGCAACGCGGAAAGATTGCCAAAATTATTCTCATTCTTCACAAACGCGGCAAACACTTCAGGATACATGATGTGGCTAAATACATCGTCGTCCGTAGCTGGACGCTTGAGTTTAACCGAAAGCTCCTCGGCAATTTTCTTGAAGTTTAGCGGCTTCAAGGATTCACCCGGACGGCCTTTCAATGGCTTGCGATCGCCCAAGATGACGTGCTGCAATTTCTTTGACCAGCCGCCCAGCGGTTGGCCCAACCCGCCACCAATCATATCAATCACTGATTCGGGGAATGGCGTTGCCCCGGGTTCAAGATTCAACACATCCGCCGGCTTGATGCCGCGCGTAACGAGGAACATGGTCATATCGCCAACCACTTTGCTGCTCGGCGTTACTTTTACGATATCGCCGAAAAGCTGGTTTACCTCCGCATAAGTGCGGGCAATCTCTGGCCAACGATGCGCCAAACCCATGGATGCGGCCTGCTCTTTAAGATTAGTGAATTGGCCACCGGGCATCTCGTGCAAATATACTTCAGCGCTGCCGGATTTCGGTGCGGTATCAAACGGCGCGTAGTACGTGCGAACCTGTTCCCAATAATCGGCGAATTCATTCAGGGCATCGAGGTCGAGGCCCGTGTCGCGCTTGGTGAATTGCAGTGCCGCTACGATTGAATTCAGATTCGGCTGGCTCGTCGAGCCGCTCATCGAAGCGATGGCGAGGTCAGCTATATCCACGCCGGCTTCTGCTGCGCTCAATACGCTCGCCGCCGCAATACCGCTGGTGTCGTGCGTGTGATAATGAATCGGAATACCAATCTCTTCCTTAAGCGCCTTCACCAGCACACTCGCCGCTGCCGGTTTGCACAATCCAGCCATGTCTTTGATCGCGAGAATGTGCGCGCCCATCTTCTCCAATTCCTTGGCCAGCTTGACGTAGTACTTGAGCGAATACTTATCACGCGCTGGATCTAGAATATTGCCAGTGTAACAAATTGCCGCCTCGCAGATGGCGTGTGTTTCCTGCACAGCATCGATGGCGACAGTGAGATTTGGCAGATAATTCAGAGAATCAAAAATACGGAAGATGTCCATGCCGGACTCGGCCGCGTGCTTCACAAAGCCAGCGACGGCGTTATCGGGATAATTGGAATAACCGACCGCGTTGGAGCCGCGAAAGAGCATTTGGAAGCAGATATTAGGAATCCGCTGCCGCAAATCACGCAAGCGTTGCCAAGGGTCTTCATGCAGGAAGCGCATCGAAGTATCGAAGGTTGCTCCGCCCCACATCTCCATGGAAAATAAATTCGGCGTGCGCTGCGCAACTGACTCCGCCACTGCGAGCATATCATAGCCACGCAGCCGGGTGGCAAAGAGCGACTGGTGGGCGTCGCGGAAGGTCGTGTCGGTTATGAGCAGAGGCTTTTGCTTTAGCGTCCACTCGGCAAACTTCTTTGCACCAAGCGAGAGCAACAGCTGACGCGTCCCATCAGGCGCTTGTAGCTTACGGTCATGAGCCGGAATTCGCGCTGGCAATAAGTTTTCCTTCGGCACATAACCTTTTGCCTGGGGATTGCCATTGACGGTCACATCGCCGATGAAGCTCAGCAATTTGGTAGCGCGGTCGCGGCGCGGCTTGAGATTGAAAAGTTCCGGCGTGGTATCAATCAACGTGGTGGACGCCTGACCGGACTTGAAAACATCATTGTGAATGACGTTTTCAAGAAACGGTATGTTCGTCTTAACACCTCGGATGCGGAACTCGCGCAGCGCACGATCCATGCGTTGCAGGGCCGCACTAAACGTCTGCGCACTCACAGTTAGTTTGACAAGCAGCGAATCATAAAACGGCGTGACCACCGCGCCGCCATAGCCCATGCCGCCGTCCAATCGCACCCCGAAACCGCCGGCGCTACGATACGTCAGGATGCGTCCGTAATCCGGTTGAAATTTATTCTCGGGATCTTCCGTGGTGATGCGGCATTGGACAGCGTAACCATTACGCGGAATGTCTTCCTGCGCCGGAATGCCAACTTCGGGGCCGTGCATCGGCTTGCCGTCGGCAATCAAAATCTGCGAACGCACGAGATCGAGGCCCGTGATGACTTCCGTGACCGTATGCTCCACCTGGATGCGCGGGTTCATCTCGATGAAGAACCATTCCTTCGTATCTTGATCGTAGAGGAATTCCACCGTGCCTGCGTTATCGTATTTGATTTCGCGGCACAGCTTGACTGCGGCATCACACAATTCGGCGCGGACATTGCGGTCCAGTTGTACGCTCGGCGCAATCTCAATGACTTTCTGATGGCGACGTTGCACCGAACAATCACGCTCGTGCAAGTGAACCACCTTGCCATGCTTGTCGCCGAGAATCTGAACTTCAATATGTTTGGCGCGAGGAATATAGCGCTCCAAAAACACCGCCGGATTTCCAAACGCCCGCCCCGCTTCACCTTGAGCTTCGTCGAGCAAATCCGCCAAGTCGCCGGGCTTTTGTACGACGCGCATACCGCGCCCGCCACCGCCAAATGCCGCTTTGATGATTAAGGGGAAACCAATTTCCTTCGCGACCTTCAACGCTTCGCTACGGTCTTCAATCGGGTCTTCCGTACCTGGCAACACGGGCACACTCACTTTTTGCGCGAGGGCGCGGGCAGCCGTCTTGTCACCCATGTTGCGGAGCAAATCTACGCGCGGACCGACAAAAATAATTCCCGCTTCCTCGCACGCTTTGGCAAATTCTGCGTTCTCAGAGAGAAAACCATAACCTGGATGGATGAAATCCACACCTTTCTCTTTCGCGAGCGCAATGATGCTGGGAATGTCCAGATAGGCCCCAACGGGGCCTTTGCCTTCACCGACCACATAAGCCTCGTCGGCCTTGAAACGGTGGATGGCTAAGCGGTCCTCCTGGGCATAAATAGCTACCGTACGAAGACCTAGTTCCGTGGCCGCGCGGAATACCCGGATGGCGATTTCACTGCGATTAGCGACGAGCAATTTGCGCTGGCGAATGGGGGCGGCGATTGAAGTCATAAATTAGGCCGAGATGAAAGCGAAAAATCGGCCCGCAATCAATTCGAGAATCACTTTAATGCATCATTACATACAAATTATTTTTGATTAACTAAGCTGGATTGCAATTTACGACCTCGGGCGCGGGATTCGGCCGCCAAGCGGCTTTTGAAGCGGACGACTTTATTAAGTAACTCTCGATCGCTTGCCCCCAGAATCGAAATTGCCAACAGCCCCGCGTTTTTCGCTCCACCGATGGCGACGGTGGCCACGGGTATGCCCCCCGGCATTTGGACAATCGAAAGCAATGAATCCAGGCCCTTCAGGCTTTTACTCTCTACGGGTACACCGATGACTGGCAGCGGAGTATGACTTGCGACCATTCCCGGCAGATGCGCCGCCCCCCCTGCTCCGGCTATGATCACCCGTAAACCACGCTTATGTGCCGACTTGGCGTAACGTGCCATGTCATCTGGGGTGCGATGGGCCGAGACAACGCGCACCTCGCAAGCCACTTCAAACTCCTGACACACTTGGTAGGCCGCCGCCATTGTCGGCCAGTCGGAATCGCTCCCCATGATGATACCTACAACCGGTAAGTTTTCTTCTTTCATAGTTTCTTTCCAAAATGGATTTCTTGGGCAGCGCGCTCAGCCACGGCTAATCCCTCAGTAAACGAATTTTCCAAGGCCGTGATGTGACCCATTTTGCGGCCGGGCCCACTCATCAATTTACCGTAAAGATGAACCCGGGCCCCTTTTATCTGCAGGGCTTTTGCCAACCCCAGCGGCTGGCCGGAAGTTATTTGGGTGCCAAGAATATTCACCATTACCGCCGTCGGGGCAAGCATCAGAGGATTGCCCAGCGGCCAGCCAAGCACCGCCCGGACATGGTTCTCGAACTGCGAGCAATCGCACGCCTCAATGGTGTAATGGCCGGAGTTGTGGACGCGTGGCGCAAGTTCATTGATGACGAGATCGCCGGTCGCCGACAAAAACATTTCCACGCCAAAACTACCAACCCCGCCGACTGCTTCAACCGCACGCTTTGCCAACTTCGCCGCCTGTGCGGCTAAATCATCAGGTATTTGTGCCGGCGCTTTGACAACATGACAGACATGGTTGCACTGAATAGTTTCAACCACAGGGTAAACGACCGCCACCCCGTCCTGCCCGCGCGTAACTATGACGGCCAACTCTTTCACAAACGGAAAGAAAGCTTCAACCATTAGTTCGTTTTTACCACCGCCCAAAGCGCGCCAGCCGGGTTCAATGTCTACTTCAGAATTTAAAGTGAAATTGCCTTTGCCATCATACCCGTTACGACGTGTTTTCAATATTAACGGCCAGCCATAATCTTTTGCGACATACTTAATTTCCGAGGACAAACTGACGGCTCGAAAACTAGGCACACTGAGGCCCGCTTTCTGCAGCGTGTGTTTTTGCATCAGTTTATCCTGCGTCACCGCAATACACGCAGCACTTGGGAAAACCTGATGGCCGGCTCGCTCTAAAACAGCCAGCGCACCGGCATCCACAAATTCATTTTCCAGCGTAATGACATCACATCGTTCGGCAAATGTCCGAAGCGTTTTCGGATCACTCCAATCACCAACGATGCAATCGGGCGAGAGTCGCGCCGCCGGACTATGCGGATTTTTTTCCAGCACAATAACTTCTACCCCCAGTGGCAAAGCGGCAATTGCCGTCATTCGCGCCAGCTGGCCACCACCAATGATGCCAAGCCGCACCGGATATTTTTTCAGCTCGGCCGGAGGCTTGACTTTGAAATCGTAGGTTTCGTGCATAATTCAACCCGTGCTTTTCATGCCCGCCGCGACGCCCTTCACGGTGAGTGCGAGCAGGCGGCGCAATTGTTCCGTACGCTGCGCCTCATTGGCCTTGCGCCAGACGGAAAGGAAACGGATCTGTAAATAATTTAGCGGGTCAACATAGGGATTCCGCAACCGGATGGATTGAGCCAGAGTTGGCTGGTTTTCCAAAAGTTCTTTACGCTCATTAATGGCCAGAACCAGCTCAACCGACCGCGCATATTCAGCTTCAATCAAGCCGAAGACTTTTTTGCGAACCACGGCGGATTCAACCAGCGCGGCATACTGACTCGCTATTCCGAGGTCGGTTTTTGCTAGCGATACCTCAGCGTTGTCTAGCAGCGTACGGAAAAACGGCCATTGCCGATACATTTTACGAAGTTGTTTAATACCGTCCGGTACCTGCAACGAAAAATCCATTAGCGCGGTGCCCACCCCATACCAGGCGGAAATCAGGTGACGCGATTGGGTCCAGGAAAAGACCCACGGTATTGCCCGTAATTGACGAATGTCGGCGGTAGCCGCCCGTCGCGATGGACGTGAGCCTAGGCGCAGATGTTCAATCAGGTCAATCGGGGTTGCCTGCCAGAAATATTCGGCGAACTCGGGCGTTTCATAAACAAGCTTTTGGTAATGCGCGAAGGAGCCTTTGGCAAGCCGGTCAGCGTGTGCCTCCCATTCAGGCAATTCCGCCGTTACATTTTCCGGCAAGCATTGCACCGCGATGACGGCGGAGGTTAACTGCTCCAGATTTCTCTGCGCGATAATGGGGTTGGAATACTTTAACGAAATTACTTCGCCCTGTTCGGTTATCCGCAACCTTCCGCCATGTGCGGCATGCGGCTGCGCACGCAAGCTGCGATAACTTGAACCGCCACCGCGGTCTATCGTGCCACCCTTACCGTGGAAAAACCGGAGCTTAACCCCAACCTCGTCGGCGACGCGCGACATCTCCTTTTGTGCGCGATACAAAAACCAGTTGGCTGCCAGATATCCACCATCTTTGTTGGAATCAGAGTAGCCAACCATCACTTCCTGCACGCGGCCACGGGCTTTTAGATGCCGGCGATATTCAACGTTAGACCACAAGTCACTGAGGATTTTGGAGGAGTTTTCCAAATCTTCAATCGTTTCGAACAATGGCACGAGGTCGATTTCATATACCCCGGCAAGTTTGGCGAGTCGGAACAGCCGCAGGATGTCGTCGGCACAGCGCGTCATGCTCACGATGAAATGACTGGCTGCCTGGTTACCAAATTCTTTTTGGATGTCACGGATGGCGCGAAATTCTTCAAGCAATTCTGCCTCTGCTTGTTCAAGCTTGCCGCTGTGATCGCGAAAATCCAACTCTGCCAGATGCACGCCAAAAGTTTTTGCCTGTACCAGCAACCGTCGTATGCGGCCGTTGGCGGCGCGAATCGCTTTTTGTTGCAACAATCCCTTACGGACCTCCTCGAGCGACGTTATGAATTCTGCATGATCATGTTTGCCTTCGCTCAATTTGCGGCGGAGCAATCCAATCTGGTTGCGAAAGACTTCGTAAGGTTGATACGTTCTAGCAGCCTGCGTACGGTTGTGTGGCACGGACAAATCTTCGCTGACATCGGCATGGGTAATCTCCTTGCTCAGCTGATCGCACTCCCGCCGGTAAAAATTCATCACTGCTTCGTGCTGGCGCTGCATGGCTTGGCGGCTGATTTCCGGCGTCACAAACGGATTGCCATCGCGGTCACCACCCGCCCAACTTGCGAACGTAAGAAATTGCCTCGTGCGCTGCACGCTCGGAAAATATTTGGCAAGTTGAACGTCAAAGGTTTCATAAAAGTTGGCCGCCGTCTCGAAAATCGTTCGGTTGAAATAATACAACGCTGTGTCCACTTCATGGAGCGGACCAATTTTTTGCTCACGAATCTCCTCGGTCTGCCAAAGCGCTTCTATTACTTCGTCGGGCTGTTCCCATTCTTGGACGAGTCGCGCGATTTGATTTAGCACTGCTCGGCGCTTGGCTTCCGTCGGATGCGCCGTCAGTACCGGCTCCACTTCGAGCTCATTCAAAACCGTCTGCAACTGTTTTTCCGTAACGCCCGCCGACTTCAATTCGCGGAATAAATGGCGTAGTGACATCGGGGCAATTTTCTTAGACGTGAGGTGGCGTTCACGGGCGCGCTCTTCGCAAAGATTTACCATTTGAAAAAACAGGCTAAAGGCATGAGCCAGTTGATAAGCTTCCTTGGCATCGAGCCAGTCCAGCAACTTATGTTTTGTCCGCCGGCTGTCCTCGCTGCCAAAATGCCGGGCCCGCTTCGACAACTTCCGCACAGCGTCGAGACGTTTAAACAACTTTTTGCCCGCCTGCTCCAAAATGATTTTGTCAAGGCGACCAGTAAGCTGCCGGATTTCTTGTTTTAGAATAGTGCTCATAAGCAGTGCCTTTTAAATTTCCTCAACAAATTGATTACCACAAAAACGCCAGAGCTTTTTACCAGACGCGTCTAGGGCAAACAAGTTTACCCAGCCGTTCTCTATCAATTGGCGCACCCCGGACTGCTTAGCGATAACCCGCTCTATGTCGCTGCATTCGGCTTCGATGAAGACATTCAGGCGCAATGGCTCATGCATCCAGCGGCTGCCATCATGAACGGATTGGAGCGGCAAACCAGTCTGCAAATCGCCGCCATTGCCTTGCCAGACGCCGAAGGTGCCGACGACGTTATGTAGCACCTTGTTACCGCTACCAAACAGCCGGTTGTCAACGGTCGAACCGTAGTACTGTAAATTAATCCAACTGGCTACAACCATGGGCGCCACCATTATTAATTCCAAAGTGGATTTATCCTGGTCCTTATTGTTGTCGTAGTTGTGCAAAAAAGTCCGGCCACCGAGATTCAAACCCCGCGTCCGTTCGCGCGGCGCGGCAATAAATGCAGCATTACCAGCCAAACCCCATTCCGGACGAACCTGCGACCAGTCACGGCTCCGTTTGAAAATATGTTCGTCCAATTCATCAGTCGGAACATCGACCAGATTAAGCGAAGTCGCCCGCTCCCTTCGCGCTACTTTCGATGCCGTAGCCAACCATTTTTGGATTTTTTCTAACTCCACAAATTGGTTAGGGGAAAGATTTTCCGTATCATAAATTAAAACTTCATCCGTAGTCGTGTTATGCAAGCCAGCAATGAAAACGGTCTCGGCGGGGATAATAATTCCTTGCAACTTCAACCCCTCACGTACCGCTGGTTGGTTTAAGATATCCGCCGCCACACGGGCATTCACGTCCCCGGCATGGCCACCGCACGCGCCACAATCAAGTGCCGAGCCGTAGGGATTGTTTGCAGTCGAACTGCCGTGACCGCAAATTAAAACCACCTTGGCAAAATCCGCAATCAATCCCATATTCTTCAAGGCGAAGGTGGCCAGCGCGATTTGTTCAGCGGGCGTTATCCCAGTTTTAAAATAATGCCCGTGATCATCCGGGCAACAGGGTTCGCTTTCAATCCTTGGGCCATATTTCCCGTCTACTTCGGCAAATGACACCTCTGGGGCCGCCAATGCCAGGGTATCTTCGACCAACTTAACGCCATATCCCAACCCCGATGTCTCCACAAAAGAGAAACAAGAAATGGCAGAGGTTTTAAATGAATTCCAGGCATCATTAACGGTCTTTTGGAAATTCATTTTTCGCAATTCCGCTCGCTCCCTATCCACATTAGGGCGACGCAGAGCCTCCCGCACCTTGATTTTGGGTGTTAGCAATACCGGACACTGGGCGCTGCCGACCGACTGTCCTAATTTAAGGTGTTCAATTGTCATGCCAAAAAAACCAGCGAATCCAATTGTCTCGATTTCTTTCGACTGCTCCTCCAGCGAACGTCGGAATATTTCTGATCGCACATCAATACAGAAAATTGCTTGTAACGTTTTCTGGGTTGTGGCCGCCGGTTGTGGTATCTTTGATTTTAGCTTTGCGATTAATTCAGCTTGGTAGCGATGCTCCCAAGCCAATTGGGCGATATAACGGGCAAGTATATCAAGCGATACATTATCACGCTCGAGATTACGGAAATCTTTTTTCCAATCGGCGACTAATTCGGCCTCACCACCAAATTGACCAAGTAAAGCGAGGTCATAAACGAGCCTGATGGCAAGCAGTTGCGCCAGCGTATCATCTTGCCCGCCAGCCATGGTTTTTTCGCGCACCAAATATTGGATGTAGCTGCTCCAACCGGGGATGCTCATTAGTTGTCGGTGCAGAAAGTTCGGCCGCAAGTATTCCGGCACCGCAAGTTGTTCCAACGCTTTCTCAATGATTTCAAAATAGTCGTGGGGCAGCGTAGCGATGAATCTTCGGAAGTTTTTTAAACCCGCCATTTCCGAATTGGCGTCAAGCTGCGCCACCTGCTTCCAGGCAGCAAATAATCCTAAATGACGCCACGGCATCCGCCACGAGGACTGGCCCTGGTCAAAATAGGTCGAACACCACTTGGAAATCTCCTCAACCACAAAGGCGGCCCATTCGGTCTCGTTGCGCGTGTCTAGAAAGTCAGCGAAAGTCAAAACGCGCATTTGTATATTTTGCCCTGAAGAATTAGATAGCGCACTTTTCAATGAATCAAGACTGACGAAATCAATCTGGTTTGCCCAAACCGCCGGCAGATTGTTTGAGGCGAGCCGCATCGCCGCTTGAAAATCTGGCTCCCGAATCCGGCCACTGGTAATTTGGTCGTAATAAAATGCCGCCGGCATGAGCATTTCGCCGTGGCCAACTTGTGGAATCAATTTGGCCGCCTCAATGAAATGACGGTCGCTCAAGCCCAGGAACGGATTGACGGCGACGAAGTTCTTCAATGACCACAGCGGCGGAATGCGTTTGCATACAGATTGAACCGTATTTTGGAGCTCGTTTTTCATTTCGGAAGTTTCGGTTTCAAGGGCTGGGTTCATTTTTTATTACGAATGACTTTTATTGGCCAGACGGCGGTCACCAGCCGGTTGGCCAGCGTATTGAAGTAAAAACCGTTTCGTGCATGTACGTAAATCACCTGAAAGAGCGGCCGGTTTGTCCACACCGGCAACTCTGTCTGCACCACTAATACCAGCAAAAACAGCGCAAGCAGCGTCACCAGCAATACCATTCCCGTCCAAGTATTGAGTTGCGAATTAACCCATTCGCTTTGACCAATAAGCTGGCCGAAGATTTTGTGGAGCGCGAAATACACAGCCACAATGCCGCCGCCAAATACGACGCCGAAGACGGCCATCTTGAAATCCAATAACTGGCTCCACAAATTCCACAGTGCATATGCCAGCGCCATCGCGAACGTGCAACCCAGCACGAAGAGCGCTGGCTCGTGCCGGTAATCCACTCCAAAAAACCATGCCGAACCGAGCGCCATTAAGCCAGCCGTACCAAATGCTGCGACGAACGTAAGCGGATGGGCGATTGGTTTCCCGGTCGGAGTCCACGCCGATTTTGCCATGCTGACAATGCTGCCCGACGATAGGAACGCGTGTGCCTTGTACAACGAATGCGCCACGAGGTGCAGGACCGCGAGGCCAAACGCACCCAGACCGCATTCGAGCATCATAAAACCCATTTGGGCGACCGTGGAAAAGGCCAGTGACCGCTTGACGCTCGCGTGCGTCAGCATCACCAGCGAAGCGAACAGCGCGGTAAAGGCGCCAAACAAAGCCAGCGTAGACATTGCTGCGGGCGAAAGCGTGACCAGCGGGTTTAGCCGGATGATGAGATAGCCACCGGCATTGATAATGCCTGCGTGCATGAGGGCCGAGACTGGCGTGGGCGTCTCCATCGTGTCTGGCAGCCAACTATGAAAAGGGAACTGTGCCGACTTAAGCATCGCAACTGCCACGAGCAGGAAACAAATCAGATTTACTTCTCCGCCATCCATAATAAAACCAGTTTCGTGTAAATGTCTGGTTGCGTTGAACAGCACGGAAAAATCCCAAGTGTGAAATACCTTGTACACCAAAACGATGGCCATCAAAAGACCCGCATCGCCAAGACGGCTCAGAATAAACTTCTTTCGCGCGGCGAGTAAGGCTCCGGGGCGTTCAGGATAAAATACCAGCAACTGATGCAGGGATAAACTGGTAGCACACCACGCCAGCGCGAATTGGACGAGGTTACCTGAAATCACAATGCTCAGCACCGAACCACCCGTAAGACATAGCCATTTGGTGAAGCGCCCTTGCGCCGGATCGCCTGCGAGATAGTTGACCGAGTAACGCGCGATGACCGCCAGTAAAAAAGCAATCAAGACCAGCAAGCAGGCGGACAAATTATCGAAGTATACGCCCAGTTTGAAGGCGCTGACGACTGTTAGTTGAACGTCTACAAGCCCATTGAAACCCAGGCTGATGGCGGCCAGACAAGCCAACCCAAGGGTGGCGAGTGATATGGTGGCACCGATGCGGGCGGCGCGAATTCCATTCTGATTAAGCATCGCTTCCGGGAGTAGTCCAAAACCGATTAAGGCCAGCGGGCCGGCGGCGACCAGTGCGGCGGTCAAGATTTGATGATTCTCGTTAGTCATGGCGTTCCTTAACAACGCGTTCATACTAGCTGATTTTTTATTTCGTATAAATAGATTGTATCTATATTATAATTCGGATATTCCGATACGATGAATTCGGCATTTGAAAATCCGGAATGGCTGAACTACCACCACTTGCGCCATTTCTGGATGATTGCGCGGCATCGCAGCATGACCAAGGCGGCGGCGAAATTAAACATATCGCAATCCACCTTAAGCGAGCAGCTAGCCGAGCTCGAAAACTGGCTGGGGCAGCCTTTGTTTGATCGCCGTGGACGCGAGTTGCACCTGACCGATGCCGGGCGCGTAGCCCTCGAGCATGCGGAAACCATCTTCACGACCGGACACGAATTGATAACCCGTTTTCGCCAATCCGATCAAAAGAACCGTCAGCGCGTACTGCGTATTGGCGCGGTGGGACCGCTCTCGAAAAACTTACAATACGACTTCATCCAGCCCATTCTCACGGACACGCGCACTAAAGTCGTCGTCGTGGCGGGCGCCTTGGATGAACTCACCAAGTATTTACAGGAGCACGAGGTTGATTTGGTGCTGTCCAATATTCCTTTGCGCGCCGATCAGGAACAGGATGTATTCAGTCATCTCCTCGGTGAAGTCCCGGTCTTTCTGGTCGGCGGCAAAAAACTAAAGATTGCCCACCCTAAATTCCCGCAGTTTCTCAAAAACCATCCGCTTTTCTTGCCCAGCCGCCAGAGCGATGTGCGCGCTGATTTTGATTTACTCCTGGCGAATGCCGGTGTCGAACCGTTTGTTCACGCCGAAGTGGATGACATGGCCCTACTCCGCTTGCTCGCCTTATCTGGCGAAGGTCTCGCGCTCGTGTCAAAAATCGTGGTCGAACGCGAATTGCAATCCCGCAAAATCAAATTCATGTTAAGGGTCCCGGGTCTGGCAGAACGCTACTACGCGCTTACCGTCCGCAAGCGTTTCCAAAATGCCTGGCTAGGCGAAATCGTCGAAGCCTTCCGCGCCCGCCTAAAAGTACTGGCTGCACCCGGCTCCCGCTAAACTGCCCCTTCCAACCAAAGTACGACAAACGTCGTATTGGAACCACATCCGTCAGCCTTTAGGCTTTCGGGTATTCCAACCCAACTAATGTTCATCATTCGCGTTGCCCTGCTCCTCCTGTTTGCATCAGGTCAAACCCGCGTACTCGCGGCCACTGGTTTCTCGGTTAATGGTGGCGCGGCGCAAACCGGCTCCGTCATTGGCCAGAACAATTGTTGTAGCGGCGATACGGTCACCGGTGGTGGAACTTTTGCAGGCTCCTTTTATAAAAACCCAGGAAACACCTATTATGCGGATACCGTACTCATCAACAGCAACGCTTTCATCACCACCCCCGGTATTCAGCCCTACTTTACGAATACGAGCACTTTCACGGGTTCAGACAGCAACACCTACACCAATTTCAATTATTACCAGAGCCTCTGTTACTTTTCCGCCGGCAGTCTGACGAATTACGGCTCGTTAAATTATTCCAACGCGAATAATTTGCCGGGCAACTCCATCTTCCTAAACGCTTACGATGGGCAAATCGGCACGGCTCCCGGCGTGACCGGCAACTTCAACCGGAATTACTACTGGGGCAATGGCGTGAAACTTTTCGATGCCAATGTAAACTACTTTGGCGGGCCGGTCACTGTGTTGAACGGCGCGACGAATAACCCCAACGCCATGATCACTGCTGTCGTTGGGGGCACCAACCAGGTCAATGTTGCCGGTCTCAACGTCTCGGCTCAGTATGGCTCCAGTACCAATACCGTGATTACGGAGCTGAATTATGGCACGATTGCCGGTAGCTATAACGGCAGCTATAACGGCACCGCCGCCGGTATCTACAACTTCACCCTTTACGGTGGTCAAAACATCACGAATACAGCTTCCGGCGTGGTTACCGCCAATGCCCCCTATTATGCCGATGGCATCTTTGCCTGGTGTGATTATGGCAACTTGAACGTCGTCCAAAACGGGCTCGTTACCGGCACCGCCTCGGGCGGGCAGAATGGCAATACCACCGGCATAGGTGACGCAGTTGGCATGGATTTATTCACTTACAGTTCCACCAATACCGCTAACATCACTTTGTTAAACACCGGCACCGTGACCGCCAGCGCCACGGCCTACACCAACCTCTACTCGGTGGCCGTCTTTTGTTGGGCGGAAGGTGGTAGCTTTACCTTTTCCAATACCGGCACCCTGACCGCCAGTGGTAATGTTTCCTCAACCGCCGTCAATTGCTCCGCGCTCGGTTTCTATGGCGGCTGTAATCATGGCCCGGTCAACTTATTCAATTCCGGCACCGTTACCGGCATTGGCGGCCCGGGCGTTGGCGGCTGGGCCTATGGCACCGAGAATGACAGCGGGGATGCCATCACCGTTGCCAATAGCGGCACGATTTCCCATAACACGGGTCTGGGCCTGTTCATCTATGGCACGGGCGGCGGCACTGCGACCGTGACCAACAGTGGCAGCATCTATGGTGGCAACGAAGGGATTGCCGCTGAGCATTATACTGGCCAGCTCACGATTTACGATACCGGCACGGTCATGGGCGGTACCGCCAATAATAATGCCATGGACCTTGGCGCCACCAATGCCACCGTCTTTGTGCATCTTTACGGCCGGCCAAACATCGTTGGCTATATTAACGGCTTAGGGAAAAGTAATGTACTGGATTTACAATTGGTCGGCACGTTGCAGAAGGTCAATGGAGCCACCCCCACGCAAAGCACCAACCTCGCCGCTTATAATTTCAGCCTCACGGGCGGTCAAAGCATCGTCGTCTCCGGCCAGACTTATAAGTGGTCACATTTTTATGTGACCGGCTCGGTCGTCCCGCCGCCGGCGCTGACGGTATCACTGGCCTCCAACGGCACTGCCTCGCAAATTTCCTGGCCAGCAGCCAACACCGGCTGGACTCTGCAGATTCAGACCAACTCCGTCGGGGTCGGACTCGGCACCAACTGGCAGGCTGTCGCTGGTTCGTCCGCCACCAACCAGATGTCCCTGCCCCCGCCCGCCGCCGGACAGTCCACCTTCTACCGGCTCAGCCTGCCCTGATACTAGCCTGCATTCTAAAAGCAGACTTAGTCAGTTCCATAGGCAAACCTCTGTTGCCTACGCGACTTTCGCCAACCTCACGCGAAACATTCTGCCGCAAGTACTTGACAAAATTCGTCGCAGAGCCAAGTGTGTCATTAGTCGGCCGGATTGAAATATACGATTTGTTTATGATCAATTGGGAAGAGCGCCTAGCAACCGGTTCGGATACGATTGATGGACAGCATAAAATGCTGATCCTGCACATCAATCAGTTGGAAGGGATGCTCAAGAACTTCAAGCCGGATGCACGCCATATCGAATTCGCCCAGAGCCTTGTCGCCTTTCTGGAGCAATACGCCGCCACTCATTTCAAGTACGAGGAGCAGTGCATGGAATGTCATCTCTGCCCGGCCCATGAACAAAACCGGGAACAGCACAGTCAGTTCATCGAGTTCTTTGGACGGTTCCATGCCAAATATCAGGTCGAAGGTTTTAGCCTGGAAAGCTTTCAGGCCCTGCATCAGATGACCAGTTCATGGATTGTCAGCCACATCCTCCGGATTGACACCCAATTGAAGCCCTACGTCAAAAATTAGCCCTGCCCAGCCGCGCTTGTCCGAATTCAGGCAGTAAATGGCCTTGCCAATCGGGACCGGATTTTTCAACCTTCCTAGAAGAATAATAGCTAAATGAAACTGATTTTATCCATCGCCGCCGGGGTGGTCATTGTTGCCTTAGGCGTCATCCTGACCATCACTATGAAGAATGATGCTGCCGCGCTGGACACCGCCAACGGCACCATTACCGATTTCTCTAATCGTCTGGACTCCGCGCAGATCCGCATTGCCGAACGCGAAAACAGCATCCTTACCTTGTCCAATTCGCTCGCCGATGTCACCGCCGCCACTCTGACCCTTTCCAATGCCTTGACCACCGCCCAATCCACCAACGCCGCACAGGCCGATTTGATTGCCGACCTTAACAAACAATTGGCAGATGCCGCCGCAGAGAAACAGACGCTCGACAAGAACATTACCGATTTGACCAAACAGATGGCGCAAATTATCCAGCAGCGCGATCTCTCCCAAACCAATCTGGCCAACGCCAACGCGCAACTCGTTCAAGCCGGCAAAGATTATGCCCTGCTCGAACATCGTTTCCGCGAGGATGTCGCTGCGCGCGTCATAGTCGAACGCCGCTTCAATAACTACCTCGAAGTTCAAGCTCAGGAGAAAAAACTTTATAAAAATAATCAGCCCTGGATTACCGCTCAGAGCATCTATGCCGGTCTGAATGTGGAAGTGAATTCCAACGGCACCGTCCGCGTCCTCTCTCCGGACTGAGTCCCGACAAGTTGAGGGTTGAAAGTTGAGCTTTGTGGGTGGGAAAATCTCGGCCTGAGCTTTTTCAATACGTCACTCAACTCTTATCTCTCAACCAAGAACTTTCCGGCAGCCTCTGCGCCGATCTGCGAAATCTGCGGGCAATGGCTGGCTGCCCAATGTGACAGAAGCCAACAAAGCGAACCAAGGGTTGGAAAAACAAATCGGAAATCCTTTGCTTCCTTCGTTGCCTTCTGTTCAATCCCTCGCCGATTCCCGCCCATCCCGCATCTCCCATTTCCCGCCGGCTCACTCTGCGGACGTTTATATCTCTCGACGCGCGGCGCCTGCGCGTTACTCTCCTGAGCCATGACCACTTTCGTGCCGGTGAACAATCTGGAAACCAAACTCCGCGCCATCATCACCGATCCGACCACGCTGTCGTGGAGTTTCTACACACCCCTCGCCGCCTCCCCGCTCTGGCTCATCGTCAAAAATCATCCGGAACTCGATGGCAGCAATCTGGTCGCGCCGCTGGGCAAGAATCCCGAAGTGTGCACGTTCCATTTCCCCCAGGGTGCGTTCATCGGACTTTACACCTCGCCGGGCCGCGCCCAGGCGGCGATTGCGCATTGGAAAATGTCCACGCACGATTGGACCGTCGTGTCGGCGCCCGGCTATCAACTGCTAAAATTTCTGACCCATTCCGAGGCGAAACTCTACGTTAACATCGGGGTAAAGGAATGCCAATATCAGCTCGACCCGGACATGGTGGAAATCCTTCTCAGTCGTCCTGAACCCATCTACGAAACCCCGCAAACCGCCCGCAAAGCCGACTTCGCGCCCGCGCCTGAATATGAGAAACATTTAAAACCGCTGCACGATTTTCTAAGCCGCCAGCCCAAGCTGCGCGCCGCCTGGGTTTACCGACAATCATCCCCCGCGCCTGCGCCGGGAACTAATCACGTGTATGAAATCGGGCTGGTGATGGATGACCCGGAAGATAAAAGTCTGCTGGCCGAAGTCGGGGTGATTGCCAAGGCGCTGACCCCGGTAGAGTTGGAATGTGTGATTGCCACGCTAATGGCCGACGACCAATCCCTGCGGAACTTGTCCAAGCAAAAACCCCCGTTCTACGCCCGCCCTGATTTCCTTAGGTAATTATGGTTTAGCGGTTTTAATCTATAAAAAACTGAGCTGGTATCTGGTAATTATCCCCGTTTTTGCATCCTTTTGGCGCGGAGAATCTCGTCCGTCAATTCCTTTGGCGCGGCCATGAATAAGCTACTGTTGAGTTTGTAAAACAGCCCTTGCAAATCCTTTAATTGGATGTGCAGCGACACACCGCTCAACGTCTGCATATCTGGCCTGGTACAATCCACCAAGTGGTTCAAATCATCTTCAATGGTCTGCAAATAATTTGCTATTTTCTCGTTGAACATATTTTAATTTCTTAAAACCCCGGAAAACTCAACAGGCTCAGTTGGTTTTATATTACGATTAATTTCTTTTAAAAGTGGTGTCGGTTACACTTTCCTGACTGCTTGGATTCGTAGTATTGAGACCGGCCTTGCGGATTTGGTCCGCTTCATCCTTGGCCCAGTCGTGCGCCTGCTGGATCGCTATAAAAACAATCCCCGTGATGGCGCAGCCGAACAAAAAAATGGGGAAAATGTAGATGCCCATATTACTTTTTCCGGTTGTAGGCTGGACTCTCCGATACCACTACCAGGCGCACGCCCACCCAGAGCGCGAGAATACTGGGCACCCAAAGTCCCACGTAAACACCGTAGTCGTGATTCACCAGAAACCACAAGCCGACGCTCACGACGAAACTCGCGAAGGCGGCGAACAGAAAGGAATAGTCGTATTTCTTGAACATTTTTTGTTTCTTTTTGGTTTTTGAGTTTTGAACCCAACGCTCACCGCAAAATGCGTCGGCGGATAATAGGTTAATTTTAATACCCGGCCGGCGCTTTCATCCGGTGATGCTTTTTCCAGTTTCATGCTTACTTAATTTTTTGACCGCAATTCCCGCCAAACCGTGGCGAAGATGTGCAACTATTGTGTAGTTTTTGTGTAATGTCAAATTCATTCTCAAAACTATTATTTCACCCGGCAAATTACCGTCAGATTCGCTACTTTTATTAACAATAAAGCACATTAATCCAACATATTCGAATCATCCGGGCATTTTTAAACTTGCCAGCGAGGTTATTTTGTATAATTATTGTGTAATTAGATGTCAGCCGCCAGTCATCCAATTAAAATTGTCGCCCGCCTCACCGGGTTGAGCCCGTTCGTCGTCCGGATCTGGGAGCAGCGCTATGGCGCCGTCAAACCCGAGCGTACCGGTGGTAACCGCCGGCTTTATTCAGATGAACAGGTTGAGCGGCTTAACTTGCTGCGTGAAGTTACTCAGGCCGGTCACAACATCGGCCTGGTCGCCCGCTGGCCGACCGAAAAGCTGCGCCAGCAGGCGGCTGATTCCACTGGCTTGACTTCGCCCACGAAGCCGGCTGCGGCGGCCGCGCCGACTTCAATTCATTCAATCCATCAAGAATGCGTGGCGGCGATGAGAGCGCTCGACGCCAGGGCTTTTGAGGGGGCGCTAAAACGTGGCGTTGCCTCCTTTGGCACCATGGGACTGCTGCAGCGCGTCATTGCGCCGCTGACGCAAATGATCGGTGAGCTTTGGATAGCTGGCAGCATTAGCGTGGGCCACGAACATTTGGCGACTTCCGTCCTGCGGACGTTTTTGCTCAACGCGGCCCGGCCTTTCGGCGAAACAAAACATTCCCCCCGGCTGGTAGTCGCCACGCCGGCGGGCCAGATTCATGAACTCGGCGCGCTGCTGGTCGCCGCGATGGCCACGCAACTGGATTGGGAGGTTATTTATCTGGGCGCAAGTTTGCCCGCCCCAGAAATTGCCGGCGCCGCACGCCAGAGTCATGCGCGGGCCGTCGCCTTGAGCCTCGTGTATCCCGAAGACGATTCGCGGCTGGACAACGAGCTGGCCCTGCTCCGGGAATTGCTGCCGGCGGAAGTCTCCATTTTAGCGGGCGGTCGGGCAATGCCCGCTTATCACGATGCGATTAAAAAAATCAACGCCATTCAAATTAGCGACCTGACCGGTCTCGCCACCCAACTGGAAGGATTAAGAAAACCCGCCAAGAAGATTTCCCGCCCCCAAAAAGCGGTCAAATAACCTTTTAAATGGAAACCACCACCCCTATTCATATCGTCGTCCTCGGTGCGGGCTTTGGCGGCCTTAACTTCTGCAAACAATTTCAGGTGCCCGGGGCGCGCATCACGCTGGTTGACCGCACCAATCACCATTTGTTTCAGCCGCTACTGTACCAGGTGGCGACTTGCGGCTTATCTGCGCCCGACATCGCGCAACCCGTTCGCTCCATATTATCCGATCGGCCGGATGTCACCGTTTTGCTGGATAACGTAACCGGTTTCGATATCAGCCAGCGGCGCGTATTGCTCGAAAAAAATTCGTTAAGCTACGACTATCTCATCCTCGCGCTGGGCGGCAAGACGGGTTACTTCGGCCATCCCGAATGGGAACGTTTTGCGCCGGGCCTTAAAACACTTGAAGACGCGCTCCGCATCCGCAGCCATGTCCTGCTCTCGTTCGAGCGGGCCGAGAACGAGGCGGATACCGCCGAACATGACAAGCTGATGACCATCGTGGTAGTGGGCGGCGGCCCGACCGGCGTGGAACTCGCCGGCTCTTTTGCCGAACTGACCCGCACCGTCTTGAAACGTGATTTTCGGCGCATTGATCCAACGCAGGCGAAGATTATTCTTATTGAGGCCTCCCCCAACCTGCTTTCGAATTTTCCCCGGGATTTATCCGCCAGCGCCCGCCGTCAGCTGGAAGCGCTGGGGGTGCAAGTCCGCACCGAAACCATGGTCAAGGCGATCCGCGAAGGCGAAGTCGAACTTACCAGCGGCGAAACCATTCAAGCTGCCAACATCGTCTGGGCGGCCGGCGTTTCCGCGACTCCGCTTACGAAAAAACTTGGCGTGGGGCTCGACCCGGCCGGGCGTGTGAAAGTGAACCCCGATTTGAGCCTGCCCGGCCATTCGGAAATATTTGCCATCGGCGACATGACCTTCGTACCGCAAGCCGACGGCAAACCCGTGCCGGGCGTCTCACCTGCAGCGATCCAGATGGCATCGCACGTGGCCAAAATTATCGAGCAGGAAGTCATGTTTGCCGCGAACCGCGACACCCGTCCCGCCTTCAAATATTGGGATAAAGGCACCATGGCGACCATTGGACGTTCGGCCGCCGTGGCGTGGATAGGCAAACTAAAGTTTTCCGGCCCGCTCGCGTGGCTGGCGTGGCTGTTCGTGCATTTGATTTTCCTGATTGGATTCCGGAACCGCACCTCCGTCTTTTTTCAGTGGGCGTATTCCTATTTCTCCTACAAACGGAGTGCACGACTGATTACGAATCTGCCCGAAAAGAATTGAGCTGAGGGTTACCCGCAGATTTGGGAGATAATCAAGCTGGCGCCCGAAATTTCACATCACTTACTCCGTGGTCTTAGAGGTCAGTTGTAGCGCCTTTATTCGTGAAATCAAGGTCGTGGGGTTCATCTTTAGAATTGAAGCCGCGCCGGATTCCCCAAATATTTTTCCCTCACTGCGCTTCAAAGCATTTTGAATGATCTCCTTCTCCATCCGTTTCCACTGATCACGCGTAACAATTGGCTGCGTCCCGCCCCCCGTGGCGGAATCCGGAGAGCGGACTGGGTCCGGCGTTGCCGCCAGCAACGATTCAAGATCCAATTTGGATCGCTGGGCCAGAATGATTGCCCGCTCGATGGCATTGTGCAATTCACGAACATTTCCCTGCCAATCAAGTCCCGCGAGGAAATCCGCCTGCGCTTTGGTCAGGCGCGGTGGTGGCAGATTCATTTTTTTAGCCGTCGACCGGAGGAAATGTGCCGCTAGTAGCGGGATATCCTCGCGCCGTTCCCGTAGCGGAGGAATTTCCAGGGGGAAAACGCTCAGCCGGAAAAACAGATCCTGACGGAAGCGCCCCGTGGCAGCCTCTTTCTTAAGATCCCGATTCGTGGCCGCCACAATCCGCACGTCGATTTTCCGCGTCCGTGGATCCCCCACCCGCTCAACCTCCTGCTCCTGCAACACCCGTAGTAGCTTCGCCTGAACCGTCAGCGGTATTTCTCCGATTTCATCCAGGAATAACGTGCCGCCATCGGCAAGTTCGAAACGCCCGGGCTTGTCATGCGTGGCTCCAGTGAAAGCTCCGCGCTTGTGGCCAAAAAATTCGCTCTCGAATAGGTTTTCCGGAATTGCCCCGCAATTAACTTTTATCAGAGCGCGCCCTTTCCGAGGGCTGTTTTCATGAATGGCCCGGGCCACCAATTCCTTGCCGGTACCGCTTTCACCACAAATTAAAACGGAAGCATCTGTGGGCGCAACCAGTTGGATTTGATGCAGCACCTTTTTGATTCCGGGGCTGGTGCCGATGATGTTATGGTGCCCTAGGGCCTCATTTACTTCCGCGCGAAGGTAGTTGTTTTCCTCCTCCAACCGTTCTTTTAATAGCGCAATTTCCTCAAAAGCTCGCGCATTCACGATGCTGACCGCCGCCTGGTCGGCACACACCCGCAGCCAGACAAAATCCTCGTCGCTGAGCAGCTTCTTATCCCACACCTCCAGCACGCCCATCGTTTCCCCGCGAAAATGCAACGGCTGCGCCGCGAAATTCTTGATTCTTTCACTCCTTACCCAATCTGGATAAACAATCCATTCTTCATGCGGATCAACCGTGGGCTTTCTCACCGGCAGGGCGGAACTGAAAACCGTGCCGATTTGCGCCATGTTAATCGGATACCGGTCAAAAGCGGGCGACTGGTCGTTCACCTTATGTTTGGCAGTCGGCGAGTTGCTGGCGCTGGCCATCAAGTGCAAACATCTTTCCTGATTCTGACATCGGTCCCGGAGCTGACAGCCATCGCACCGGTCGCCCGGTCCAACCAGCCAGATACTCGAGAGCGATACGGACTGCGAACTGACAATGCCATTGACGATTACCTGCAGCAGCGAGGACACGGAACGCTCTTGCGCCATTGCCAATATCAACTTGGGAAAACTCGCGGAGTCCATCTATCTAAATTACGAAATGTCATAACAAGGCACAACGACTTTTCGTATTATACGAATTATCGTAGTCGCTGCGAACGGCGGAATCTTTCAAAACACCAATAAAAGTTGGGTTCCGTCCGAACTTCAGGCTTGGCACGCGTCCAGCATAAGGGGGGTGTTGCAAAAAATGAATCGTATCGCTCAACTCGACCCCGCAGATGCGGTCGGCAAAGCCAAAGAACTTTTTGATCTGGCCCAGATCAAGCTGGGCTGTGTCCCCAATTTGCTCCGCGTGCTCGCTAATGCGCCGGTCGCCTTGGACGGCTTTCTGAGCCTGAATGCGGCCTTGGCGCAGGGTGTGTTAGGCGAAAAAATTCGCGCCCAGATTGCACTGGCCGTTGCCGAGATCAACGACTGCGCCTACTGCCAGAGCGCCAATGCTTTCGCGGCGAGCGCTTTGGGGTTGACCGAAGCGGATATAAAAGATGCGCGCAACATCACCGCCCAGGACGAACGGACGGCCGCCATTCTTAATCTTGCCCGCCACATCATCGTGGAACGGGGCCGGTTGAGCGAAAGTGAGTTTGCCCTCGTTCGCAGCGCCAAACTCACGGACGCGGAAATCATGGAAACCGCCGCCAACGTCGCCCTGAACACCCTTACCAATTACGTCAACAACCTCGCCCGCACCCTCGTGGATTTTCCGGTGGTCGCTTCCATGGCGGATGACTTAACCGTGGTTCATCAACTCAAAGTGACCAGCGAAGACGACCCCGAGGACGACGCCTACTAATTTCCGCCACGCAATTTCTGCAACGGCGGATAGTCAGCAAACAACGCAACAACCAAAACAAAAACAACCATAATAAATAACATGTCACACACACACGAACTCGTTAACACCTCCGGCGCCAGCGGCATTGACCTTAGCGGCTATGACACCGTGGCGTTTTTCACCCAGCACAAGCCCGTTCACGGCAATCCCGGCATTTCCGTGCAACACCATGGCGCCACGTACTTCTTTGCCAACGAAGAGCATCGCAAACTGTTTGTTGGGGCCCCGGATAAATACCTGCCCCAGTGCGGCGGTTTTTGCGCTTTTGGCGCTTCGGTCAATGCCCTGTTCCCGATTGATATCAGCACCTGGCAGATCGTGGACGGCAAACTGTACTTCACCTTGAATCCGGAAATTCATAAGGCGTTGAATGCCGATTTAACCGGCAACCTCACCAAAGCGGCTCACAATATGCCCGGCTTGGTCGCAAAACACGCCAAGTAATCGGCGTAACTGGCCGGAGGCAGCTCCCTCAGGCCAGTTCCCTTCCAAAACAACTAACTAAAAACATAAAAATGAAAATGAACTTTAAATTCTCAGCCCTAGTATTAGTCACCGCGGCCCTGTCCATCGTCACGCCCGCCCTCGCCCAAGACGGCATGGCCAAACAGGGCACCGCGGCGCAATGGAATGACAAAGGTCAACTCTTGCAGCCCGTTGGCTATCGAGAATGGATTTTCGTGGGCGCGCCCGTCACGCCCAATGACCTGAACGATGGCAAAGCGGCTTTCCCGGAGTTCCACGACGTTTACATCGAACCCACCAGCTGGGCGCAATACAAAAAGACCGGCGAATTCCCGGATGGCACCATCATCGTCAAGGAATTGGTGAGCGTCGGCGCCAAATCAGCCCCCAGCGGCAATGGCTATTTCGAAGGTGAATTTATTGGCCTGGAAGCCGCGGTTAAAAGTGCTGATAAACATCCCAAAGAACCCGGCAACTGGGGTTACTACAGTTTCACCCAGCCCGGAGCCGCGCCCTTGAAGGTGACCGCGCTTAAGGCAACTGCCAGTTGCAATGCCTGCCATCAGGCGAGTGCCAAGCAGGATTATGTATTCACCCAATACTACCCCGTCCTCCGCGCAGCGGGTAAACACTAAATCACCGGCGGGCGGCGCCCGCCGCCGCTCGCCCCCTTTATCATCATGAATAAAATAAATCATTCCCTCCGCGTAATCGTTTTCACCCTGCTCACGCTGGCGACGGTTGGCGCGGTCTTACCCGCGCGCGCGCAAGACCAAAAACCGTTGCCCTATGTCAGTGCAAAGGGCGAAATATCCATGCCGACCGGTTTTCGTGAAAAAATGATCTATATTGGTTCCTGGTCCTTGCAAGGTCAGATGCATGAGGTTTACACCCAGCCGGAATCGCTGGCGGCTTATCGTAAAACCGGCGCCTTTCCCGATGGCACCGTGCTCATCAAAGAAGTCCGGGCTGGGGATTCAGGTTTGAAAACCACCGGCCAAGTGCGTTGGGCCAAAGACGAAGATTTGCAATGCTTCGTGATGGTCAAAGACAATTACAACCGTTTTCCCGGCAACCCGCTGTGGCAAGACGGCTGGGGTTGGGCGCTATTCAAAGCCGATGCGCCCATGAAACAGGTGGCGACCAGTTACACAGCCGATTGTCAGGCCTGCCACGTTCCAGCCGCCGCTACCGATCACGTCTTTACTGAAGGTTATCCCATCCTACGCATACACAAACCATAGGGCGCCTGGACCATCCATTATACGGCGAACCGAGAACTGCGGGCATTTGCCCGCAGTTCTGCGTTTTAACGACTCACCGGGTCAGTTGCTTGACTGAACTTCGCAGGCAGGCACAGAACTTTTCTCCTGCCGGTGTCACATCACCTTTCAAGGCGCGGACGATGCCGATTTCTTGCGCTGGCGGTGCGGGCGTGAGGGGTCGCAACTTGAGCCGGGCCCCGACGATTTTCTCAAACACCAACGGTAGAATAGCAATGCCGCGGCCAGTGGAGATTTCGGTGATAAGACTGCTCGCACCGTCGCACTCCGTGGCAATGGGCAGGCGCTGATTCACGCTGCGCAGCACACTCGCGAGCAAAGCATGATAGTCGGCATATTCGCGCCGACGGAAAACCACCAGCTTCTCGGTGGCGAGCCGCGCCAGGGCCACCGACTTCATTTTGGCAAAGGGATGGTCCGGCGCGACCGCCACGCAGATGGGATAGGCATGCAATGGCTCGAATTGCAGCCCGATCCCATTGGCTTCCAGCGGGCGTTGCATCACGGCCAGTTCCAGTGTCCCCTTGCGCACGCCATCGGCCAGCTCGTTGCCGGCAAGGTTGTGCAAGCGCACGGTCACCCGCGGAACGGATTTTTGAAAAGTCCCCAACGCCGGCGGCAGGATTTCCACCGTCGGTGACGGGGAATAGCCGATGTGCAATTCACCAAATTCGCCGCGCGCCAGGGAGCGGGTTTTCTCCACCGCCTCGTCGGTCCGCTTCAGGATATCGCGCGCTTCCTCCAGAAATAATTTCCCCTCCGCCGTCAGCGCCACCCCGCGCGGGCTGCGCGTGAGCAAGTCCACGCCGATTTCATCCTCGAGGTCTTGCACCTGCCGGCTCAATGCCGGCTGCGCGACCCGGAGCCGGGCCGCGGCCTTGGTGAAGTTGAGCGCTTCAGCCACGGCCACATAGTAGCGGAGATGCCGGAGTTCCATGCCGAACCCATTATGCCGGAAAAGCATCGCTGCGCAAGGAAGGCGGTATTGGGCGCCATTCAACTTCGCAATTACTCTCCTCCCATCGAACACAACGTTCGGCACAAAACAAATAAACAAACAAAAGAACCGATAATAAACCTATGAAACAAGAAATAACGCAGCAGATCAAAGCCTACGAAAAATCGTTAAACACCAGTGACGCCCAGGCGGCCCTGGCCGTCTACGGCCGTGAGCCGGTGTTCATGGCGCAAAACATGGAAGCCTTTGTTGGCCGGGACGCCGTGCAGGCGGCCTACCAGCATATCTTCAAGGCCATCAAGCTAAACGTGGCCTTCACCATTCATGAAATTGCCCCGATCAGCGATGAGTTCGCATATGTGCGCACCACCTCAGCCGGGCAGACCGACATTCTGGGCCTCAACCAGACCGTTAAGGAATCGAATAACGAGTTGTTCGTCTTCCGCAAAGAATCCGGCCAATGGAAAATTCATCGCTACCTATTTGCCACCACCAATCCGCCCGCCAACAACTGACCTTAAACCATCCCATAAAAATTAAATAAATCATCCCATGAAAAATACCTTCCAAAACAAAGTCGTCCTCATCACCGGAGCCACCAGTGGCATAGGCGCCACGGTCGCGCACGAACTCGCGGCCCGGCGCGCCAAAGTCGTCGTCAGCGGCCGCCGCACGGCCGAAGGCGAAGCCGTAGTCAAAGCCATTCAGGACGCCGGCGGTCTGGCCGCATTCTTCAAGGCCGACACCAGCAAAGAAGCTGATGTGAAAGCCTTGGTCGACTTCACCGTCCAGACCTACGGCCGGTTGGATTACGCCTTCAACAACGCCGGCATCGAAAGTACGCCCGGCCTGACGAGCGAACAGCAGACCGAAGAAAACTACCGCCAAACCTTCGATATCAACGTGCTGGGCGTGCTTTTAAGCCTGAAGTATGAATTGCCGGTCATCCTTAAAAATGGCGGTGGCGCCATCGTCAACACCTCCTCCGTGCTCGGCCAGGTCGGCGTAGCGGGGATGGGCGTGTACACGGCCTCCAAGCATGCGGTCAATGGCCTCACCCGCACGGCGGCGCTGGAGTACGCCAAGCAAGGGGTGCGCGTCAACGCCATCGCGCCGGGCGCAATCCAGACCGCGATGGTCAACCGCTTCGTCGGCGAACAAACCGTCAACAATCCGAATCGCGACTGGCTCGCCGGCCAGCATCCGGTCGGCCGCATTGGCACCACCGATGAAGTCGCGCACGCGGTGATTGCCCTGTTGGAAAACCCCTTCATCACCGGCACAGTTTTGACCGTTGATGGTGGCTGGACGGCGCAGTAAGACCGCACGCAACTTACACGGAAGGCCGGCCACCTTCCGTGTAAGTTTTTGTAATTAAACAGAAACCTGACGCAACAAAAGCCCCCGTTCTACGCCCGCCTCGATCCCTCAAGGCTTGAGGGCAAGATTCATAACGGCGGTAGAAGGTGATTTTAACTTAGTTGCACCCAGACGAAAAAAAACATGACGGGTAGCCTTGGACAGCCTTTGTCCCACCCTGCCAGTTAAAGTTGCGTCATGAATGCCGCCCGCTATTTCATGCGCCGTGAAGATTATCAACCACCGCAAACCCATCCGGACAGTCCGTTTCGCCGGTTCACCGTGGCCTGCCTCAAGTGTGGCAGCTTCAAGCTACGCGTCATCGGCGAGTTTGATTCCGAAGCCGGGGAGCTAAATGTGTTCCTGTTCTGCCCCGCCTGCCGCGAGCGCGAACAATTACCGATGACCGGTGGGAGATAGGATCTGAAAATGCAAATATAGATTCAGTTTTGAATTTTGAGTTGAGCGTTGCGCTGGCCGAGTTGTAAAATCTGAAACTAAAACTATTGAAAGTTAATTACGTATGACAAATCCAAAACTAAACCCAATTATTTTGATTAACGTGAAAACCATAAACCTGACTTTCACAGTAACCGATGCGAACGGGCCAGTTTCAGATTTTTTTATAACTCTCTACTTTTGTCCGCTTAATGACTTAAATGGTGCCGGAGCGATAACGCAGCAATTTGTTGCTAAAAAAGGAAAAATCACCATTGCGACCACTCCACCCCCCGACAACAAAGCTTTTGCAGCTAATTTGGTGGTACAATCAGACTCTTACGGAGTCGACGTTTTGGAATACATCGGGTCTTACAATTCCGATATAACCGTCAATTTCATCCTGAAACATAATGCCAAGACAGTATCTTTAGGAAAATCCCGGAAGAAATCGGGCAAGAAGCGTTGAGGCCTTCATTTCCATACAAAACCCAATAGTTCAAACAAATTTTGGTATTTTGCAATTGGTGGCGTTATTGATGGTTTTTTATCCCGCTTGACTGTCCCATTTGTGGTCGAAAGTGTCCTGTTTTATTTTTCAGTGTCCCATTAACGGTCAGTTTAAAAAATTAAAACCGTCCCGTTCTGGGACGAAACCGAGGTTTTGAAAATAATTTGAAGAAATCTTCACTTAAACCATTTTTTAACCATTTTACAGCCGGTTATTGCTCCAAATCAACGGGGTTTTGTTTCTGTGCAACGCGGTTTTGTTCAATCGCAACGGGGTAATGCTCCGGTGCAACGGGTTTTTGTTCCATTACAACGCAGTTGCGTTTCAGCACAGCCGGTAATTTTCATTTCACAACGCGGTTTTGTTTCAGCGCAGCCAGTTTTTGTTTCGTGGCAGCGCAGTTTTGTCGCATTAAAACCCGGTTTTGCTCCATTACAGCGTGGTTTTGTCACATTGCAGCGTTGTTATGTTCTATTACAACCGGTAATTCACGTGCAATGACTTTGACGCCAAAAAGTGTCGCTTGTGAAATATTTCACAAACATGGCATCGCTGATGCTCGTTATTATTTCACGCACGATTGATCGCCTGTTGGTTGTCATTCGGATTCTTCCAGGTCTATCGACCATATGAAAAGACTACAACCGGTACAGGTGAGCCTTGCCTTTGCGAGACTTAAGAAAAACGACTTCAACGGCTTTGCGCTGCTCGTCATCGTGTGTTTAGGGAAAAACGTCATCCTATTCCCTAACCTTCCCGTCACGCTCATCGCCCTCGAAGCGTATCAAAAGGTGTTTCAAGCTTCCTTAAATGCGTCGGCCATCGGCGGCCCTCCGGATACGCAGGCTATGAAGGAAGCCTATGCCGATCTTGTCCTCGCCTTACGCGTCATCGCGGCGTATATCCAATCGCTCAACCTCTCCGCCGCACAGGTGCTGCTGTCGGGTTATGATGTGATTACCTATTCGCGCAGTTCCATCGCGCTGGTCGCGCCGATGATCACGGGTCTGGATAATTCTTTGACCACGCAACTGGGTGTCTGGCTTCAATCCGTGCCCGGGGCCAAGGCGTATCACGTGCAATATTGCACGGCCGCCGGCGTCTGGCTGGATGCCGGAATCTGGCCGAACACGAAGAACATCGTCCTCACCGATCTGCTGCCGGGTACGGTGTACGGCGTGCGCGTCCGCGGCATCGGCGGCGCCTCGCGCTACGGTCCGTGGAGCGCCGTGGTGTCGCTCATGTGCACCTGATTAAAATAGTTATGAGTGTTGGGTTTTGAGTTTTGAGTTACGGCTTCAACTCATCATTCATAATCCATAACTCATAACTGTCAGACAATTTGCCACTGGTTTTATTTCCAGGGCGCAATCGCCGGTCGATGGGCACATGCCAAGCGTCAGAGCGAAGAATTATTGGCCAACCCACCGCCCGGTTCCTACCTGCGGTAGTGCCACCATGGGAAAAGCCACTGCCTGCGGCAGAGCCAACACGGGGCAAGCTTCCAATACGTTAACCACGGATGGGCACGGATGAACACGGATTTGGGATGGGGACTTTTCATTCATTTTCCAAGTAAAGCTGCCAAGGCCGTTTATCCGTGTCCATCTGTGTTCATCCGTGGTTGATCTGCCGGCAGAATGCGCTTGCAAATCGGTCGCGCGGGTTGAGAATCACATCACCAACTCTCGCTGGTCGCCAGTGAGCAACCCTTTGGTATTTCCCAATTTTATTTTATGAACGAATCGCGTCCGCAACTTTTTGGCATGCTCGCCGGTCTCTTTCTCGCGGCGGGCCTGGTACTATCCGCCATGCTCGGCACGAGCGCATGGCTGAAAATTAAAAACTCGCAGTTTGTCAGCGTCAAAGGTTCCGCTCAGAAAAATATCGAAGCGGATTTGGCAATCTGGTCCGGCAGTTTTTTGGTGGAGGCAGAAACGTTGCTCGAGGCGCAACACAAAATTCAGGCGGACCGCGCGCTGGTGGCAAAGTTTCTCAGCGACACCGGCGTGACGAATGTCACCTTCGCGCCCATTGGCATTGAAGAATTAAAGGCGACGCAGAAATCCGCCGATGGTTTTGTCTCGCAACGCACGACCGGTTACCGGCTGACGCAAGCTGTCTCGGTGGAATCCACCGACGTTGACCGGCTCGACAAACTCGACAGCACGCCGCTGGTGGAACAGGGCGTGATATTCAGTGTCGCACCGCCGCAATTTATTTACAGCAAGGCTGGCGATACCAAGATTGAAATGCTCGCCGAAGCCACCAAGGACGCCCGGGCTCGCGCGGAGCAGATTGCATCGCAGGGCGGCCGGACGATTGCGCGATTGCAAAACGCGGACCAAGGCATCTTTCAAATCACGCAGGAGCACAGCGTGAACACGAGCTGGCAGGGTGAGAACGATACGACCGCGCGCAAGAAAACCATCACCGCCGTGATCACCGCGACTTTCCTGCTGAAATAGTTTTGCGGCAGCGGCGGTCACGCGAAGCTCGCCCTCATCCTCGCCTTTTCATTCAACGGGAGTTTTAGTTTTCATCTAAACCCATATTTCCCAAATAAGCTTCACAAGCTGATGTTATTGACTTACACTGAAGCCGCATAAACAAAGGCTTTCCTCTATGTCCAACCAACAAAAAACGGAAAATCCAACGGGTGCAGGCAAAAAACCGGGTCTGCGGATGGTTTTCGATAGTCGTTTGAAGCTGGAATTTCACGGCTCCAAGGTCACATCTGATGCCGGGTTGTTGGCCTATCGGGAACTCGATGCGGCACTGGGTCTGACCGATCTGGGTGAAAATCTGTTGAGTGATGGGCGGACGGGTAAGAACACGCAACACTCGATGGTGGCGCAGATTCGTCAGTCCATCTTCAGTCGGCTGGCAGGTTACGAAGACACCAATGATGCTGAACGGCTTTCCGTTGATCCCACGATGCGGCAAATAGTTGGTGGGCGAGCCACGGAACACACGGCGGCTTCCACCAGCCAGATGGGACGCTTCGAGACCGAGGTGTTGACCCAACCGGGCAACTTGACGGAGTTGACAAAGCTATCAGGAAAATGGATCGACCGGCTACGGGAACGCCAGCCGATGCGGGAACTAATCTTGGACATGGACAGT
>CAIPKV010000005.1 GCA_903865745.1 uncultured Verrucomicrobia subdivision 3 bacterium
CGCCTTCCACCGGAACCTTGAGTGGCAGCAAAACAACAAACTGAAACCACCGGAAACTGTCTCATCACAAGTGGTCTAATGAACGGGGTCCAAGCACAGGCTTAAATAACGGAAGCACATATAACATTTACCTGATCAATCGCTCTGGTGGTGGTGACGCGTGCAGTGCCACTATCAACGGGGTCACCATGTCCATGACTGCCAGCGGCGTAAATAATGCATGGGTAGCGGGCGATGAATACATTTCCTTCGCGAACGTGCCGACCGACGGCTCCGGCAACATTGTGATTACCGTAAACAACCCTCCAAATCCGGGTTACCTTGCGGGTTTGCAAATCTATCAGGTGCCGCCCACCGGGCTGATCAATGTTGCCCTTGGCGCGGTCGCCACCGGACAGACGGTTTATACCGGCGGAGGCCCGGTGGTCGGCCAGGCCAACGACTACTGGAATGCCGTGTCCTTGGCCGCAAGCGGCACCACGGCCTATCCACCTCTAAACAGCGGCCCGCTAAATGACTCCAGCGGGCAACCCACTGGCGTGAGCGTCCAAGTGGGCACCAGTGGTGGGCCATCCCAGACCTGGAATAATGATTCCGGGGGCGTAGGTCTCGGCCTCTTGGTGCAGAATTACGTTCAGATTTGGGGGAATGATTCCATCGAGTTTCATGGCTTGGATAACACCAAGTCGTATAACGTGTATTGCCTAGGTGCCCCTTGGGCCGGAAGTGTTTGCGAATTCTCGGTTGGGGGCGTCACCAATACCATTGTCTCAACTAATTCCTGGATTGCCCCTTGGCGGGAAAATGAAAATTTCGTCTTTTTCACAAACGTTCCAACAGATGGATCGGGCAATCTCGTAATCAATGTCGGCGGGGATGGTATCATTCCCCAACAATTTTGCGGATTCCAGCTTCAGCCGGTGCCCGTCACGTTGGTCACCCAACCGCAAAGCCAGGTGGTGCCCCCCGGCAGCAGCGTCAATTTGTCAGTGGCTGCGTCGGGTGGTAGTGGAACCCCGACGTATCAGTGGCAGCAGAATGTGAGCGGCAACTACGTCAACCTGGCTGACGGCGGCAATGTAAGGGGCTCAGCCACCAGCACGTTGACACTCTTTAATGTTCAGGCGACGAACGCGGCCACCTATCAGGCAGTGATCACAGTCGGCCAGGTTGTCACCAATAGCAATCCGGCGACGATCACGATTCAATCCGGCGTGCTGACCAACAAACTCACCGCCGACACCACCACCGTGTTTCGTAATCCATTCATGGGCTGGGTCATATATCCATTCGAAAACGGAGGCGTGGACATCAATCCTTTGACTTCGGCCGAATTCTGGGAACAGTGTGATGCCACGCTATGTCCCTATGCGTCCACCTGTTATATTCGCGTGTTATGGTCCGATTTGGAGCCACAGGAAGGCGTTTATGCCTGGAACAGTGACACGAATTTCATTGCGTTGGTTCAGGGCGCCTGGAGCCGGGGGATGCGGGTGGCCTTCCGGGTTTATGTCAACAGCGCCGACGTGCCGCAACAAGCGACGCCGCAGTGGGCTTTCAACGGTGGTGTGCCAATCGCTTCTCAGGATAATGACGGTCCCAGCCCTGACATCACCAGTTCGATTTTCCAGCAGAAATACGCGACATTTATTAACGCGTTTGGGGCCTACTTCAACGACCCGTCCAAGACCAGTTGGGTGGATGCCAGCACCTTTGGCAACTGGGGGGAGATGAACGTAAACAATCAGACTCTGAACACAGCCCAATTACAGCAGACCATGACGTGGGTGTGCAACACCTACAGCAACGCCTTTACCCGCGTTCCGACGGCGATGAACTTTCCCGGCGGCACCTGGAGTGTTGCACAATTAAAGAGCTGGTGTTTCAATACGGGTTGCACTGCGATTCGGCGGGACGGCGTTTGCGGAGTTTATGGGGATGTCACGACGAGCCAACAAAGTTCCATCCAAAGCCTCTGGCCGGGAATACCTTTCATCGCTGAAAACTACTTTCACGACCCAACTGATGTCCAAAAACAAGCCTGTCTTGCCCAGTCGCTCTATCTCCACGCGAATTTACTCGACCTACACCAGCCTTGGAATGCCATCAGTTGGCTCCAAGACGAGCCGCAGTTGGTCAAGATGTTCAATCTCTACGGCGGGTATCGTTTCAGTGTCGGCACGGTAACATATCCCGGCACGATACAGGCAAGCTCGAATGTTGTTCTTCAGGCGACGGTTCAGAACTGGGGAGTGGGTGTTTTGCCCAACGGCCTAAAACCATGGAACTATAAATACAAATTCGCCTACGCCCTGCTGAGCACCAATGGAAACCCCGTGGCAACCATCGTGGATACGGCGCCCGCCGATGATCCCTCCAACTGGACCAACGGCACGGCTTACAATCCCCCCTTGTCCAGTGGTATCCCCGTGGACTTAATGGCGAATTATTGGCAGACGAATAGCAAGACCTACACCCTCAAGGTCACGAACAACTTCGGCGCAGTGGCTCCCGGAAATTATTATCTGGGTGTCGCCGTGGTGGATACCTCCAACACTAATCATGTGGACATTTCGCTTGCGGTCACTGCGCCACGCGCCTCCTCGGGCTGGAACCTCGTTGGCCCCGTTATTGTCGGCACGCCGCCGGCCATCACGGCCCAGCCACAGAGCCAGATCGTGCCGCAGGGCGCGACGGTGCAGATGAACGTTGGTGCCAGCGGCACACCTGCGCCGACCTATCGCTGGAATAAAAACAGTGTCAATCTGAACGACGGCGCGACGGGCAACGGTTCAACATTTACCGGCAGCGCGTCTAACCTGCTGACCTTGGTCAACGCGCAGGCGGCCGACAGCGGCAACTATATCGTGGGTGTCACCAACAGCGCGGGCGGAACCAATAGCGGCGCCGCGCAACTGCTTGTGGTTGCACCGGCGACAGCCGGACAGGCCCCACGGCTCACCAATAGTCTTTCCGGTGTTAGGTTTGGCCTGACGTTCACCGCGTTACCGGGCTACCGGTATCTGGTGCAGCGCAGCACGAATTTGAGTTCCGCCCATTGGGTAACGCTTACCAATCTGCCGCCGTCCTTCACCGGGTTGCTGTTTAATTGGAGTGATGGATTAACGAGTCCGGCGGCTTATTATCGTTCTTACATGACCAACCAGTGAGGCGGAAACGAGCGTGCAACGAGCTATCCAATACCCCCTCAAAGATGCCATAGACCTTTGCCACCGCGAACGTTATTTTTTCTTTAAAACCTAATATTGTTATGAATACAATAAAATTAAGGAGCGCCGTTTTGAACGGCTTCACGCTGATTGAACTTTTGGTGGTCATCGCCATCATCGCCATTCTGGCGGCCATGCTTTTGCCTGCCCTTTCCAAAGCCAAAGCCAAGGCGCAAAGCATTTCTTGTTTGAACAATATGAAGCAGATTGGCCTGGCCCACTTCATGTATGTGGGCGACAATAACCAGTCCATCCCCTATCAGGGTAGCGGGAACAATCTATGGATGTCAGTCTTGATTCAGAACTATGCCGCCGTGGACAAGGTTCGTTTATGTCCGATTGCTCAAACGGATAATCCATGGAAATCGCCTTACAACCCACAACCTCTGAACGGGGCAGGCACCGCCACGTATGCGTGGGATTGGAACCCGGCCAGTTGGGGAGCGGCAAACCCCATACGTTATCAAGGCAGCTATGCCATCAACGGCTGGTTTTACAAAGACAACCCCAATCAAGTTCAGAACTTCTCGTTTCCCAAGGAATCATCCGTGGCGACCCCGACCAAAACACCCGTTTTCATGGACGCCATCTGGGTGGATTCATGGCCTTCCGAAACTGAGGCCCTGCCGGCGACAGTGGATCTTTTCAAGGGAAACCCGCTTTCCTCGTGGGGCCGGATTGTGATTTCGCGGCATGGTTCGGCGACGCCAAAACCGCAGTCGGTGGCTAAAAGCAGCGCCTTTCCGGGAGCCATCAACTTGGTTTTCGCCGATAATCATGCGGAGTTGGTGAAATTGGAAAATCTCTGGAATTTAGAGTGGCATCGAGGCTACGTCTCCGTTGGAAAACCGTAAGCCCAACAGATGGGCTGAACCAGTAAAACGCGCAAATACAAAACAATCTGACCTGCCTTCGGTTTTTAATTGTATTGCTGATTGCTTTCGTTTCCAGCCGTGTCATGGAAACTTGCCGATGTCCCGGCCGTGGCGAAGCTTGAGGCATATTGCCCTGAGGTGGGCGACACGCAGAGCATCGCGGGCTAACGCCTGTCCGGGCCGGACTGTATCGCCAAAACCGAAACCACGCACAAAATCGCCAAGAAATTCAATTAACACCCGATCAATAAGGCTGAAATGAGTTGTATGGCTGCCGCTTTGCAATGACCCCAAAATGAGCCTCAATGGGATGTAAAATGTCGTCATTGGCAACCGCTGGCAATCGGTTTCCCCGGTCCGCTGAACCGCAAACATGTTGTTCGGGTTGATAGTTTTTTTCGGGGTCTACCGAAACACTCGGTTCAGCGATTTCCGGCCATTGTGTCGAGTGAAGTTTTCACGGCATTTTTCCAAACGACATGGCCAGCCGGCTTCGTCATCGGTTCCGATGTGACCAACCGGATTACGCTGCCGATCAGCGTAACCACCAAAAACGACTTCTATCGGTTGGTTTATCCATGACAAGGGAGCTGCGACCGATCGCAAATACTTCACAACCACTTTGAGCCATCGCCATCCCCGCGAACGCGCCTGCAATTTGTCGGCCGTTGTTTTCCGGCGTCGAAAGAACTCCGGCAAATTTAGGGCGTCCAACGGAGCCGATAATAAGCAAATGGCGGCGGCGAAGCCAAATCGTGGAAGTCGTCCAACACGCTGATCAAACCGTTTGCATCCGCTGTGTTGGTCGAGATGGGAACCCAATTCGGCGAAACCAGATTTGTGGCACGCTGGGCCACATAGGTGTAGCCGGAAACTCCGTGCGCCGTGAACGTGGTTGGATTACCGCCGACAATGGAAGCAATGGAGTTGGTTCCGGTGACGGTCAAAAGTTGCACAATCTGCAAGCCCGCAATCGGATAACTCGCATCGGCGCTGGTCAGGGAAATCACCATTTTGCCAAAGCCGTCGGTCGCCATGTTTGTGAAAACACAAAATTGATTGCCGGCCACCCACGCGGTATTCCAACCACTGCCATCAGAGGTCATGGTTTTCGAGATGCCGTTGACAGTCGCTGTGCTGGAAGCCCCACTATAAGGTCCATTGATCAGGTAAATGTCATGCTTGCAGGCGTTGCTTAAGCCTGAAATGGTGATGGTGTTGGGACCCCGTTCTAAAATGTAGGATGAATACAGATTCTGGTAAGGCCCGATCCAGGTCCATTGAACCCAGTCCGTCCAAGTGTTGTTACTGAGGGTGATGTTGACAGCAGTGCTGTTGCCGCCGGAATCCTTGAGCGGGCCGAAGGCATAAGTGAGTTGGCCGCCGGAGCCGGAGATCAAGGGATTCCAATAGTCAGTGGCGGAGCCAATCACCGGGCCGGCCCCCTGGTAGGTGCTGTAGTTTGTCGGGCCGAACTGGGCATTTACGAGCTGTTGGACGACGGTTCCGACCGTCTGGGTTATTGTCAGTCCCGAGACCCACTGGTTGGTAAAAAGCCGGGCGAACGAAAGGCCGCTCACCGGTGAGCCGTTGATGCTGACGTTGTAAAAGGAGACGTTTTGAACCGGAGCAAAGGAGCCGGCGGAGACGACGGCGATGTCCGAGTTGGCCGAGTTGAGCACTTGAATGTTCGAGAATATGACGTTGCTGATGGGTGGAGCGTTTGAATAGGCCGGAGGATTCAGGGGAACGTAAGGATTGCCGGGCTGGGTGGGAACAACGGTTATCTGCCAACTGGTGGTGGGCCAGTTATTGACGACTTTCAGCGGAGCGACGAGCGAGCCGGCTACATGCTCGACCACGATGTTTTGGAAAGTGACTCCAGAAACCGAGCCGGGATTACCCGAACCAGGATTATTGACGCATATGCCCACAGCCGGCTGCGCGGTGGTTACGGCAAGGTCATGGATCGCCGTGCAGTCTTTGAACCAAACATTCGAGACGCTCGCTCCGTTCTCCCAAGCCAGACCGAAGCAGGTGCCGACATCTGACCAGCAGACACAGTTGGTGAACGTCACATCCTGTTGAGATATCCAGGTCTTGATCTCGAAAGCGTCGTCCGCGTTGTGGCAGAACGAGTCCCGCACGGTGGCGTGTGAGGTGCCCCCGATCGCCACGCCATCGCTATTGACGAAGTAGCCGATGACCTTGAGGTTTTGAACCAAGGCGGAGGAACTGTTGACCAGATTGACCGACCAACCTCCCGGATCACGAACCGTCACCCCTTCGATGGTGATATTGCCGCCGCCCTCCTGGTGGATTAATTCGGCGCGTTGCTGGTTCAGCAGAGCGATCCGGGCGGACAGGACGCCCCGGCCCCGCACCGTCACGTTATTGACCCACCGGGCGTTAATGAGGGGATTGACGCCCGCGAAGGCGATGCCATATAAGATATCGGAATAGTTGGTTGGATCAAGGCCGGTAATTGGCTCTAATTCGACCACTGCACCTCCTGCAACATAAATGGTTTCGCCGTTCACGGGCGAAATGGATGGAGATTGATGCACGCCGGGTTGAAAATATAAAATTGTCTGACCGCCGGACAAGGCAATGTCGGCGGCGGTATGTATTCCCGGAGCCAAGCTTTTGACATTCGAAGCGGCCGGGTTAGGCGCGTTTGTCTCCAACGCATTGGCAAACAGATGCAACGGCCGTGCAGTTTGTCCCCCCGGTTCAATGCTTAACTGGCAAGGCTGGCTCAATTGGAATGTGATAGTGTTGGAAGAGGTGACTGTCGGGGCCAGGCCGCTGGCCAGAGGCCGGATCGTCACGGTGCTGGTATTAATACCCGCCTGGGTCAGCGAGCTTCCGAAGGCAACGGTGACCGTCACCGTGCCTTGGAAGTCGAACGAGGCAAAGGTCAACGGCGCAACCGGACGCCCATTGAGCGTCTGTGAACTGTTGGGATCGAATTCGTAGGAGGTATAGCCGAAGACCGGCTGGCCGTTGACCCACACCTGATAGTCTGTTGACTGGGGTTCCCCAGCAGGCGTCGGGTAAATCACCACCTGCGCCGAGGCGGCTTGGAAAAGCAGCATTGCGAGCGCAACGAGCGATTTCGATACCGCCAAACGCAAGTTCATTTTCCGGGGTGCAGAGAACAGGTTCAAGGGCTTCAGTTCAAGATGCTTTCTTGCTGGTCGGGCCGAACTGGACAATGACGAGCTGCCGGGCGCGGCTGCCGTCAACATCACAGGCATTTTGAACAATTGCATTGTTTTCAATCGTTTTATTGTGCGTTTTATGATTTTTTAGAAATCCTCAGAAACACACAGAACATTGCGCCGATGAGAATGGATGCCGAACTTAATCGCTACCGTGGTTTTTTGCTATGGCATCTTTGGGGGGGAGATTTTTGGAAATCATAATTTCGCCCACCCCCCCCCCAAAGATGCCATACCCAGGAAACTCCAGGTGTGCTAAATTTTCCTTAATAGCATCCTCTGGAAACTCTCAGAACTGGTTTCTGGGCGCTTAAAAACTGTAGTAAATGCAGAAAGAGCAATAGTAAAAGCAGTAAAAACAATCAAGTTAAAACCAAGCCGAAACAACATCATGAAAACAATTCAACTATCTAAAACATGGCTCCAATGTCTCATGCTGACGCTGGCCGCCTTTAGTAGTCACGCCGCGCTGCTCTGTTATGAGCCGTTCAGTCCCACCGGCGGCGTCTCGGACAACCTCCTGAACGTCACCGCCACCGGGTCCGGCTTCGCCGATTCCTGGGCCCAATCCTACTCAAATGGCGACACCGGTGGCGGCTTCACCCGACCGTCGGATGCCGGCATCTTCGCCAACGGCTGGCCGGCGAATGTCTCCTTTTCCCCGGCCAGCGGCCAGGCAGAGGCTATCACCACTTGGCAGTGGCAGTCGTTGACCCGCACAATGTCCTCGCCGCTCAACTTCAGCAGTGCCGGGACTTACTACTTGAGTTTTCTCGTCCGTGACAATGGCAACAACAACTATAGCCTATCCGTTTTCCTGGGAAATTCCGCGTCACCGAACCGGATTTATATGGGACCCGGTTATGGAAACAGGGTGGTCAACGCCGGGGACCCAACCACTTATCCCTGGTGGCTACCCGAAGTCGACACCGTGAACAACTGGCCCGGTTTGGGAGGCAATTCGTTGATGTTCGTGGTGGCGATGATTCAGACCGACGGCGCCGGCAATGTTACGGTCAAGATGAAGCATTACGATTACGACCCGGTCGCCCAAACGGGTGACGTGGTGGACATTGACCCTGCACTCGTGGCCTGGGAAGCCACCTATACCGGCACCGTCTCGGGGACTTATGACCAGTTCGGGATTTCCGGGGCCGGCCAGGATAGCGCGGAGGCGCTGACGGAGATTCGTTTGGGGACCACGTGGAGCGAGGTCACGGGCACCACGGACACGGCAATCACCTGGCGAGGTGATGGCAGCGCCAATGCCTGGGATACCAATACGGTCAACTGGGTGACCACCGGCGGCGGCACGCCCTCGACCTACTCCGACGGCTTTAGCGTGATCATTGACAACACCGGTTCCAACACCCCCGCCATCAATATCACCGCCCCGGTTTCACCGCTGTCCGTCGCGGTGGCCGCCACCGGCAGTCATAACTACACCATTGGCGGCGCAGCCATCACCGGCGCAGCCACCTTCACGCAATCGGGCAACTCCACAACGGTGCTCAACAACCCGAACAGCTACACCGGATCAACCGCCGTCGCCAATGGGACCCTGACGGTCTCCAACGCGCTCGGTAACACCGCGTCCATCAGCATTTCTGGCGGCGCGATTTTGAACTTGGGCGGCGCGGCCACCATCAATGGCGGCAGCTACGGCGGTGCCATCAGCGACAGCGGCACGCTCAATTTCAACAGCTCTGCCGCGCAGACCCTGTCTGGCGTCATCTCCGGGGCCGGTGCGGTGAATGTTAATGGGTCCGGCACGCTGACGATCGACGCCCTGGAAAACTTTTCCGGCAGTGGCAGTTACACCATCAATAGCGGAATTCTGACCGTTACCACCAACGGAATGCTATACGGAAATGGCTGGACTCCCAATGGCGTTGTCACCATCGGCAACGGCGCAACCCTGCAAGTCCATGGTTGGGGTTACGGCGTCCCGGGCGGCCCGGGCGACCTGGGCGTTGCAGCCGGCAATATGTTCGTCAACGGAGGCACCATCGAGTATCTCGGCGACGGTTCTCAATTTTGGGAGCAATGGTTCACGGTCGGTTCCGGCGGCTGCACATTCAAAGCCTCCGGCACCGGAACCTGGCAAATGTGGGGATTTAACAATCAGGAAAACACCATTGACTCATCCTACGGCCTCACTTTCACCGGCGCGGGCAATGGTATTATGTTCCAAAACATCTTTGGCAGTGGCAGCGTCACCAAGAGCGGCGCAGGCACCTGGAAGATTGACACCTGCACCTGCACCTACACCGGCGCCACCATCATCAGCGCCGGCACCCTGGCCTTGGGGGGCCAGGGAGTCGGCGGCTCCATCAACAATTCGAGCAACATCGTCATCGCCGCCGGGGCAACCTTTGACGTGTCGGCACAGCCGACCTACACCTTGAGCAGCAGCACCGCCTTGAGCGCCAGCGGCACGGCCAGTCCGGCGACCATAAACACCTCACCCACCAACACGGTGAGCCTCGGCGCACAGCCGGTCAAGCTCACCTTTGACGGCTCGCATCCGGCGCTGACCCTCGCGCAAGGCACGCTGTCATTGAGCGGCAACCCATTCACCGTCATCACCGGTTCTGCCTTGGCCCCCGGAGTCTATACTCTGGTCTCCACGCCGAACCCGGTCAGCGGCACGGTCAACCCCGCGCCCTCCTACGCCGGCGGCAGCGGAGTGGCCATCGGAACCACCGGGATGGTCTCCATCAGCGGAAACGACGTGATTCTCACCGTTGCTTCCACCATTCCCAACACTCCGACCAACATCACCTACACCGTGAGCAGCGGTCATATGACGATCAGTTGGCCGGCTGGCTACCTGGGCTGGATTCTGCAGTCGCAGACCAACGCGCTTACCAAAGGCTTGGGCACCAACTGGGTGGATGTGCCTGGCACGGCGGCTGTGACCTCGACCAATCTGCCGATCGATCCGGCGAATCCGACGATGTTCTATCGCCTGCGGCGCTAGCGCCCGAAAAAGACAAAAAAGGCGGTCCACAAATAAATCCAATGTTTGCCCGCCCATAAGAAAGGTCGCGTTTGCCCCGCGCCACAGACGAACTGTGGCGCGGGTGTTTTTCGAGTATGGAAATGCAACGGCGCGGAGCGGAACGGCAGGTTTTCCGTCACCAACCCGGATCAGGGATTCCGGTTTGGGATGGGTGGCGGCGTTAAGAGGTTGACGCCGCCACTCGATTTAAGTTTTGAAATGAATAAAAACCAAAAAGACGGGGACAACAGAAGGGGGAGTTTTTTTGCGGAGTTGACGATCAATGGCCAGAAATTTTCGTTGTGGCGTTCTACAAAAAACCGTCCTTGGCACAAGGACAATACCTCCTGCACCGCCACGTTGCTGGCTTACGCCACCGGTAACGTGGCTATATAGTTGGATTTTCCAGCGCGCCGCGAAAGTTTTTGGCCTCCCGAAAGTGGATTAGCCGGGCTTTCACCCCCCCAAAGATGCCATAGCCCAAGTGACTGGAGTGTGACATCTTTAAAAAGATCGTAAAATCAAAAACAAAAATAGAATTCCGACTTTTTAATGGCTTATTAATTCAATGTTTAATGGAGCTGACAAACAGTGTAAAACGAGTGGTTGGGTTTCGACTTTCAACCATCCTTTGAGCGGAAATTAACCCTTAAAATGAAAATAACCATAATGGCCCTTGTCCCGTATTCATTTCTGGCCATGTTTTTCACCGGTCTGTCTGTTGCCGCCGCCGCTTCTGGCGACCACGAATGGTTCTCCCTTAATGGGCAGTTTGTTGACTCGGGGAATCCCGTGGATGCGGATGGAGTGGTCCACCAATTCAATGCGCCGTGCTTGCAAGTCACACGCACCACGGTCGCCGCGCCCCAAGGCACCATTCTGCTGCTGCCGGGGGGGGGCTACCGGGGCTTGGAACTGGTGAATGAGGGAGCGAAAACGGTCGAAACCCTGAACCGCTTTGGCTTCGATGTGGTGACGCTTCAATATCACATAGGCGCGGGCGACCAAACCCGCGATCTCGCTTTGCAAGACGCGCTGGCTGCCTGGCGCCTGTTGAAAAAGCATCCGCGCAAACTTCATATTCATGGCGGCCGCCTCGGAATCATGGGCTACTCCGCTGGCGGTCACCTTGCCGCCCGCACCGTCGAAACGCTGGCCGGCGGTTCACCGAACGAACAGCCGGATGATCTGATATTGATTTATCCCGCTTATCTCGATGAGCGCACCCCAGGTTCAAGCGCGCCGCTGGTGGGCCCGCCGGCGCAGCCAAAGCCGCGCCTCATTACGATGATTGCCTCCAATGACAATCCGGCGTGGGTGCAGGGCAGCCGGGATTACACGGATGCCTGGATAAAATCCGGCGGCCAAGGAATTTTCTATCTTTTCAAGGATGGCGGCCACGGTTTCGGCATGAAGGAGCACCGCACCGGCGACATCGAGCAATGGCCGAAAATCCTCAATTACTTTCTGCAAAATGGCGTCACGCCCGGCGTCGGTCCCTTCAACACCACCGGTCTGCCGTGGTTTATTGATGGCCGAGACCATCGGCTGGCGCAGTTTGAAACGGACCAGGCCAAGGACCAAGGTGCTGTTGTTTTTTTTGGCGATTCCATCACGGAACACTGGGACGTGGCAAAATATTTTCCGGATTTGAAAACCGCCAACCGCGGGATTTCCGGTGACACCACGCGCGGGATGCTGTGCCGGCTCCAGGACAATATCCTCAATCTTCATCCCCGGGCCGTCGTTTTTCTCGGCGGCATTAACGACACCTGGCAGCAACCAGTAGGCACGCCGCAGACCGTTGCGACCAACGTGCGCTCCATCCTGGAAGGTATTCGTCAGGCAACGCCGCGGACGCCGGTGTTCGTGTGCGAAATATTGCCCACCTCCGGGAAGCCCGATGAACTTATCCGCGCCATCAACCGCACTGTGGACGGCGTGGTGAAGGAATTTCCGAATGCGCACCGGGTGCGGACCCACGACCGGTTTTTGAATGCCGACGGGAAACTAAATGCGTCCTTGTTCAATGACGGCACGCATCCCTCGCCGGCCGGCTATGCGGTCTGGCAGGCGGCGGTGGCGCCGGAACTGGAGAAAATTCTCGGCAAACCGGAAAAAAAATAAATTTATGAACCCCAAGATTCACCCCATGATCACACGAACCCTTTTTGCGCTTGCACTGGCATTGTTCGCGCCGCTGACCAGCCGGGCGCAATATCACTTCTTCAACGTCCCCGGCGGCTCGGACACCATCATGCAGGACTACCGCTCGCCGGACGTGCCGCCGGGAATTTACGACGCGATCCACGAGGAGAATGTCAATAGTTCCGACGGCGGCTCCGGTTATTTTTACGGCGGTTTCACGCACCAGAATTACATCAACGGCAGTCCCATGACGCTGGTGCAATACGTCTGCTGGCCCGCAAGCGGCGGATACGCGCCGTATTCGCAGCAGATTCCGACGTTCGCCGGCACGAACATGGTGGGCTTTGCACAGATCGGCGAGGGTAGCAGTTGCGCGATCAAGGGCTACTGGCCGCAGTTCACGACCAATCTCTGGACGCGCGAGGTCGTGCGCTACTGGCAACCGGCGGACGGCACGCCGCATGTCGGCTATCAAGGCATGTGGATCAAGGAGCCGGTGAGCGGCAACTGGTATCATGTCGGCACGTTTCTCTATCCGTTCGCGGTGACGGGCGTGACCGGCATGAGCGGCTGGCAGGAAAATTTCAGCAGTTACGGCGGCGACTACATTGTGGAGCACGCCAACGGCTATTACCACAAAAGCGGAACGTGGTCGGCGGCAAACCAGATTTCGTTTACGACCTACAGCTACATCACCGTGCTGGGCGGAAACACGTTTGCGCGTTCTTCGGTCGGGCCGGATTACAGCAGTTTATATAACGTGCCGTTCACCGCGACCTTGAGCGGTCAGCCGTCCTCGCCGCCACTGGATCCCATCGTGGTGAACAGCGCCACGGCCACCGTTTATGGCTCGCAATTGCTGGTGCAATGGAATTTGCCGCTGACCAGTTCACCGCAGTTGCAATACCGGGTGGAGGTTTTTAACAATTCTAGTTACACCGGTTCGCCCGCCGTCACGTTTTTTGACCGCGAACCAGAGACGCGCCAGAAGCTGCTGAACATTTCCGGCGTCGCCACGCCCTACGTGCGGCTGACCATCGCGGACATTTTTTACCAGACGAATACGCCCATCCTCATCACGCCCACGACCGCCACGTTGTCGGCGGCGACGAACGTCTCCGGCACGGTCGCCGGGCTGGCGTATCAATACTTCGAGGGCAACTCCGGCGACTGGGGCAGCCTGCCAAACTTTGCCGCGCTCGCGCCGGTGCTGTCCGGTGCGGTGGATTTCCCCGATGTCTCGCCGCGCAAACGGCGCAGCAACTACGGCTTCACCTACAACGGATTTTTCAACGCGCCGTCCAACGGGCTTTACGCCTTTACGCTGCATTCCGGTGACGGTGCGAACGTCATGATTGACGGCACGACGGTCATCAATTTCGACGGCCTTCACGACTCGACGCAGTTCAAAGGCGGGGGCATTGCGCTCGCGCAGGGGCTGCATTCATTTAATGTGCAATTTTTCAAGGGTGCGCAAAACCCGTTGAACAACACGCTGACCGACGGCCTCGGTCTAACCTACGAGGGGCCAGGCATCGCATTGACGGGCGTTCCCGCGTCCGCCTACTCGCGCGTGCCGACAGGCACGGAACCGGTCATCACACTTGCGACACCGACGAGCGGCGCGACGATCCCCAATTTTAATCCCGGCCTTTCTGCGAGCGTCACGGCGAACGGCGCGACGGTCAACAGCGTCCAGTTTTTCCTGACCGACTTTTATTCGTATTATCCGCGTCCGAGTAGCACCACAGATTACTATCTCGGCCAGGACACGACCCTGCCGTTCACGCTGAACTCGCTCATCTGGACCGCGCCGACCAATCTCGTCCGCGCCCGGCTGGTTTACAACAGCACCAACACGATTGACTCTGCGCCCGCCAGCATCGCCACCACGAATGGCTCGTTCGGTGCTTGGTTCTGGTCGCCGCTGGAAATGCACAATTATCCGTCCGGCGCGAACAAATCCGGCAACACGTTCAACATTCTTGGCGACGGCATGAATATGTTGAGCCGCCAGGTCACCGGCGATTGCACGTTCATCGGGCATTTGTCCGGCATTACGCCCTACAACGGCAGCACCGACGGCATCTGGCCCAGCACGGATTGGCGCGCGGGCATTGTCCTGCGCGGCACCACCAATGCCACCATCGGCCAGCCGCTCGGCGACGGCTCGGGCACCCGGTTCGCGGCGCTCTTCAGTTCGGTTGGTGGCGGAACCTATTATGAAGATGACACAATGCGGAATGGAAACGGCGACGCGAACGCGTGGTCAAGCGATCTGGGTGGCGGCAACCGCTGGTATAAAATCCAGCGCGCGGGCGACACGTTCACCAGCTCCATCTCGCCGGACGGTGCGAATTGGACCGTGGTCAACACCGTCACGCTTTCCGGCATCGGCTCGTCCATTTACGCCGGTGTCTTCAGCCACGCCCTTCAATCCATGAATCCGAACATCCACTGGGCAAGTTTTGACAGTTACAGCCTGACCGGCGCCAACGTCGCCGGTCCGGCCAGCGTGAGCATCAGCCCGCAGACCAATTCCGTTGTCGGCGGTTTGCCTGCAACTTTCAACTCGATGATCGTTGGCCCGGTGCCCGCGAGCTATCAGTGGCAATTGAACGGAACCAACATTGTCAATGCCACCAACGCCTCTTATACCATCGCCAGCGTCACCGCCAACAGCGTGGGCAGCTACACCGTCGTGGCCAACAGTGTCACGAGCGCGCCTGCCGCGCTGGTGATTTCGCTGCCCGCCGGTTCGGGCGTGTGGACGAATTTGAACGGCGGCAGTTGGGTGGTCGGCGGTAACTGGACCAATGGCGCGGTGGCCGGTGGCACGGATGCCGTGGCGGATTTCAGCACGTTGAACTTGAGTTTGAATCCGACCGTTTCGCTGAACGGCACGCGCACCGTCGGCACGATTTTGTTCGACGACCAAAATGTTTCCGTAAAACACGGTTGGACTTTGAGCACCGGCTCCGTCGGGCCGTTGACACTGGCGACCAGCAGCGGCACGCCCAGCCTCGCCGTTCAAAGCTCCACCAATACCATCAGCGCCGTGGTCGCCGGTTCGCAGGGTTTCACCAAGACCGGCGCGGGCTATCTGGTCTTGAGCGGAGCCAGCACCGTTACCGGCAACATCGCCGTCAACAACGGCGCGCTCGAAATGCAAAACAAGTCCGGCGACACGACTTATTCCGTGGCCGCTGGCGCGACGTTGAAAATCGGATACAGCACCAGCGGCGGTTACGCGGGGACGGGCATGACGGTCTATGGCAACGGCGCGGCTGACTCCTCCGGCCTGTATCTCAAAGGCGGCACCAGTTACGACGCTAACGGCGGCATTTTATTGAGCGGCGCACCCTGCACCATCCGGCAATATGGCTCGGGGCTCGCGAGCATCGGCCTGTTTGATGTCAACGTGCCTCCGGGCTTGTCGGTCAACACCGCCGCTTCTGGCTCCGTGCTGGACCCGAACATCCAGTTGATCAGCCTCGGCTACGGGATGATTGTGACCACCGACATCGGGGCGAACAACTGGAGCGGCGACCTGGTGGTCAACGGCTCGCTGAACGTCGGCAACCTTGGACTTTACAAGCAGGGCTGGGGATCGCTGGCGTTGAACGCCACGGCCAACAGCGGCAACGCGGCTGTCAATATCCAGTCGGGCGTCGTCTATTGCGGCGCGGTGAACTGCCTCGGCGTGAATGCATCAGTGCCGTTGACCGGCGGCTGGCTGGCCATGAACGGCTACAACCAGACGGTCGCCTCGTTGAGTGTCTCGAGCGGCAGCGGAATTAATTTCGGCGGCGCGAACACCCTGACGGTCGGCGGCGCGCCCACTTTGTCCGGCACGTTGCAGATGCTAGTCAGCAAAAACGCCACGCGCACCAGCAGCCTGTTGAAGGTGAACAGCGGCACGCTGACTTACGGCGGCGCGTTGTCCGCCGGTTTCACTGGCACCAATACGCTTGCAATTGGCGACACGTTTACCTTGTTCAATGCGTCCGGCTATGCCGGCAGCTTCAGCAGTCTCAGCCTGCCCGCCCTCCCTTTTGGGCTGGGTTGGAGCACGGCGAACCTCGCCGTCAACGGATCAATAACCATTGTCAGCAATAATACAACCATCAATTTCTCGGCTCCCGGTTATTCGGGGGCGGGGGCGGACTCCGGCGGCGTCACGAGCGAGATCTGGAATACGATCACCCAGAATGGCACCACCAGTTCCTGCAAGGACTCTCAAGGGAATACAACGGCGGTGACCTTCGTGGATGCATCGCCTTCATCATACGCTGGTTGCAGTAGTCCTGGGATTGCTTTATTCAGTCCCTTTTTCTATGGAAACAGTCCGGTAACTGAAACGTTTAACAATGTCCCCCCTGGTATTTACAATGTTTATGTCTATGGTGTAAACGGTTCCTGTGCCGGCCGGGGGGCAGTTTTCACCATCAATGGTGTTAGTAAAACGGTTTTGAACAACGGCAATACTTCGACGTTCCAATCCGGGGTGAACTACACGATGTTCACGGTCACCAACACGACCGGCGCGATCAGTTTCACCTATTCACATAACTCCACTGGAACTGAAGCCGATTTCAATGGTGCCCAGCTCGTGTATGTCAGCACGTTGCCTTCCTATGCTTGGGACACCGCGCCGAACAGCGCCAATCTAAACACCGCGAACTGGACCAGCGGCACCACCTCCGGCTCCGGCACGGCCACGCCGGGCAGCGGCAGCAGCCTCTATTTCGGGGTTTCCAGCCAGACCTCGCCGGTCAACAACTTTGCCAGCGGTTACAACATTGCCGGCCTCACCTTCAATTCCGGGGCCAGCGCTTACACAATGAGCGGCAGTGTGGCGGACAATCTCGCTGGCGACATTGTCAACAACAGCACCAGCCTGCAAACCATCAATTTCCCCATGGCGCTCACGGCCAACCGCACCGTTAGTTTGACGAGTGGCGGAGGCAATGTTGCCTTGGGCGGGGTTATCAGTGATGGTGGCAACGGCTATGGTTTGACGACGGCTGGCAGCGGCCAGTTGACGTTGAACGGCTTGGAGACTTATAACGGAACGACCACGGTTGGCAGCGGAACCACCTTGACGGTGGGCGCGGCCGGTGAGCTCTACACCACCGCTTGGATCGGATCCACAGCGATCGCCGTCAATAGCGGTGGAACATTCCAAGTGAACGGTTGGGGTTACGGCGTTCTCGGTGGTGCGGGCCACGTCGCCAATACCATTCTTAACGGCGGCACCATCGAATATATTGGCAACGGCTCCAGTGGTTGGTGGTATCAAGGGGTTACCATGGAAAACGGCGGCGGCACTTTGAAATCTTCCGGCAGCGCCACCTGGCAACTGTGGGATAACGGCGGCGGCAATCCGATTCAAATCCCAAGTTCACAAACGCTCACGCTCTCCGGCGCCGGCAATGCTTACATGGCCCAAACTATTTTTGGCAGCGGCAATCTCGCCAAGAGCGGCACGGGCATTTGGGAGCTTGACAACACGGAATCCTCCGGTGGCAACCCCTTTACCGGTAATATTACGGTCAACAGCGGGGTCTTGGAAATCGGGCCGAATTGCTTGCTTTCCGGTTTAGGTGGCTCGCAAACAATCACCGTCAACAGCGGCACCAAGATCCAGGTCAACAACTGGTCCTATGGCGCGGCCGGTGGCTTTGGCAACCTGTGGAACGGTCCCAGCCAGTGCGCTGTCAACGGCGGCACCATTGAATACGTCGGCTCCGGCAGTCCCGGCGGCACGTCGCAGGGCATCGCCATCGGGATTGGCGGGCTGACCTTGTTGAGCTCCACGCCCGGTGTGACCTGGCCTTGGTGGGACAGCGGCTGGCCGTTCAACTCGGCCAATGGCATCACCCTCGGCGGCGTTGGTAATGGCATCATGTATAACTCTATTACCGGCAGCGGCCCGGTCACCAAGACCGGTCCGGGCACTTGGACCCTCGCGGCCGCGGACAATTACAGTGGCAACACTGTCATTAATTCTGGAACGCTTGCGTTAAGCAGCGCCGGCTCAATCGTAGGCACCACTCAACTTTTCATCGCTTCTGGCGCAGCGTTTGATGTCTCGGCCCAAACCAGTCCTTTGCAGCTCGGCTCCACTCAATCCCTAAATGCCGGTGCCAACGGGACGAACCCGGCGGGAACCATCGTGCTGGGCGCGGCGGCGGGGCTGACCTTGTCGTCCGGTGGACTGTCATTTTCAAATTATGCCGGCGGCGGAATCGCACCACTCACCCTCATCGGAGCCGGCTCGTTTGCTTTGAATGGCGCGCCCGTCACCATCACCACCACCGCAACTTTGCCGGTGGGCACTTATACCTTGATCGCCGCCCCCGGCGCAGCGACGGTCAGCGGCACGCCTAGCGCATTGACCGTCAACGGCAGTGGCACGGCTGCCGCCGCGACGTTGGCCGTCAGTTCTGGGCAACTGATTCTCATTGTTGGCTCGCCGCCGGGAGCAGTTAATGCGACGTTAAGCTTTAACCAAACTAACTCAATGGCGATGTTTTACGGCGTCGCCGGCAGTTATTATGTAACCCAACGTTCCACCAACCTGACGACGGGATCTGGCTGGGTGTCCATCGGCACAAACGCCGCCCCGGCCAACGGACTTTTTCAGGTCATGGATCGTTATCTCGACTTGGGCGGCGTGTCGCCAGGGTCGGCTTACTATCGTTTGCAACCGCGATAACCGAGTCAATAAATCATGTGTGGGATCAAAAATATAATCTGATTGTCTGCCATTTCGTCTTACGAATTTGAAAACCAAAAGGAGCCCAGCCAGTCAGGGGAGATTACCAGAGATCATTGCTGACCCGACTTTGGCGAATGTGAGTAATTGCCATCGCCGATACAACCGCCTGCTTTTGGTCGTTGCCGGTCTCGGCGGGCTGCTTTATGGCGTAGATGTGGGTATCATCGCCGGGGCGCTCCCGTATCTGGAGCCCACATCCGGTCTGAACGGCAACCAGCTTTCTGTTATTGTCGCCGCCGTGCTGCTGGGCAGCGTCATTTCCACACTGTTTGCAGGTGCGCTGGCCGACTGGATGGGCCGCAAGAAACTGATGACCGCAAGCGGCGTTCTTTTCGTCATCAGCATCCCGATGATTGCGCTGGCGCATGGCTATGGCTCGCTGGTGCTGGGCCGTCTGTTGCAAGGGGTCAGCGCCGGTTTGATTGGCGTGGTCGTGCCGCTCTATCTCGCAGAATGTCTCGGCGCGGCCCAGCGCGGCAAAGGCACGGGCATTTTCCAGTGGCTGCTCACGCTCGGCATCGTGGTAGCGGCGGTTATCGGCTATTATTTCAGCCTCCGGGTGGACACCATGGAAAAACTGCACGATGCCGCAAGGCTGTTTGCCTTCAAGGATGCTGCGTGGCGCTACATTTTCTGGGTGTCCCTCCCGCCGGGAATTTTGTTTGTCCTCGGCAGCCTTTATGTCGCCGAGTCGGCGCGCTGGCTCTTCCGCAAAGGCAATCCGGAAGCCGCGCGCGCCGCGCTGCTGCGCTCGCGCACCGGCGAGCAGGCTGAACTCGAATTGAAAGAAATGGCTGATACCATGGCCGCCGAAAAGGTGAAGTCCGCCAACACCGGCGCGCAAATCAAGGAGTCGCTTTTGAGCCGCCGCTATGTCATTCCGTTTGTGATGGCCTGCGTCATCCTCGCGTGTAATCAGGCCACCGGGGTCAACTCCATCATTGGCTACAATGCCACCATACTTATCCAGGCTGGCTTGAGCGACGCCAATGCGCATCTCGGCTACGTCATTCTCACGCTCGTCAATTTTCTCGTGACGATGATTGGCGTGGCGCTGGTGGATAAAAAGGGCCGCAAGTTTCTGCTCTCGATCGGTAGTGCCGGCATCATCGTTTCGCTCATCGCCACCGGCCTAGTTTTCAACCAGACCGAGAAATATCGCGTGGACGTTAAGGATGACGTGCAGGCGCTGGTCGTTTCTTCCAACCAGACGGCGACGGTTGAATTCAATTCCGACACCGCCGCCAAAATGCTTGCCGGCAAAGGCGATTCGCAACCGTCAACGCTCGTCGTGATCTATTCCTATGGCGATTTTCACGCCGCCTCGAGAGTGGTTCGGTCCGACGATGCCGCCGGGCAGATCGAAATCGACCGCGAAGGTTGCCTGCCGCCCAATAAGGTCGCGGCGTTTTTCCAAAACCCGTTTGCCAATCTGGAAAAATCCCGCGCCGCGCCGCTGGTGATAGACAACGCGCTTGTCACGCCTGTGCCATCGCAGGGCACTGGCTGGCTTACCGCCGTTTGCATTTTCTGTTTCATGGCGTTCTTTGCCGCCGGTCCCGGCGTCTGCGTCTGGCTCGCTCTCTCCGAACTCATGCCCACGCGCATCCGCTCCAACGGCATGAGTGTCGCCTTGTTAATCAACCAAGGCGTCTCCACAACCATCGCGGGGATCTTCCTGCCGACGGTCGGCAAGTATGGCTATGCGACGATGTTCTTCATCTTCGCTGGATGCACCGTCGTTTATTTCATCACTGCCGCATTCTTCCTGCCGGAGACGGCAGGCAAAACTCTGGAAGAGATTGCAGAACATTTTGAAAGTCGAAAATAATTTCGACGTAACATGACGACCATAATCAAATCGACGATTGCCGCCCCGCTCGACCCCGGCTTTGTGCCAGCGGTGTTGTTCAATCGCAACTATGTTGCCGCTGCGAAAAAATCCGGCCATGCTGCGCCGCTGGTGATTGGCCTCGAACGCGAATGCGGCCTGATGTCGCGTTATGAAACCGTGGTTCGCCCATCAGCCGATGCGGAAACGCTTCGCTATGTGGATCGCATCGTAAAATTCCTGCTCTGGGCGCGCGGCGGCTGGAAGCTGCATTTCGGCGGACCGAAAGCCATCGGCCAGCGCATCACGAAAATCTATTCAGCACGCGGCGAGCGGAAGTTTGATTGCGAGATGATGGAGAAATCCTACGGCAAGAAATTTCAGGTGGTCCTCACCACCGTCGCGAAAGTTCCCAAGAACAAGGAACGGCAAGTCGCCGTCGTCGGTCATCTCAAGGGCTACCGCCTCGGCTTCGACCTCGGCGCGAGCGATTACAAAGTCTCCGCCGTTATCAACGGAGAGGCCGTCTTCACTGAGGAAACGTCGTGGATTCCTACCAAGGCGGCGAATCCCGAATATCATTATCACCACATTTCCGCCGCGCTGCATCGCGCCGCCACCCATTTACCGCGCGTGGACGCCATCGGCGGCAGTTCGGCGGGCATTATCGTGGACAACGAAATTCGTGTCGCCTCGCTGTTGCGTTCCATCCCCAAGAAAGATTTTGCCAAGGCAGCAGGTGTGTTCAAGCGCATCCAGCGCGAATGGAACGTGCCGGTCGTGGTGATTAACGACGGCGACGTGACCGCGCTTGCGGGCGCGCTCTCGCTGCGGCAGAAGGGAATGCTTGGCATCGCAATGGGATCGAGTGAGGCCGGTGGATTCATGGATCGGCAGGGGCGCATCCTCGGCTGGCTGAACGAACTTGCCTTTGCGCCCGTGGATTACAATCCGCAAGCAGTGGCCGACGAATGGTCCGGCGACAGGGGCGTTGGCGCGATGTATTTCTCGCAGCAGGCCGTGAACAAATTGCTATCTGCGGCGAAGATCAAGCTGCCGGAAAAGCTGGTCCTGCCGGAGCGACTCAAGGAAGTCCAAGCGCTGATGGCCAAAGGCGACGAACGCGCGGCGAAGATTTACGAGACCATCGGCGTTTATCTTGGCTACACCATTCCACATTACGCGGACTTCTATGACTTCAATCACCTGTTGATATTGGGGCGTGTTACGACGGGGAAAGGGGGAGACATTGTCATCGCGAAAGCACGCGAAGTGTTGAAGTCGGAGTTTCCGGAAGTGGCGCGGAAAGTGGCCATTCATGTGCCGGACGAAAAATCCCGTCGCGTCGGTCAGGCGGTGGCGGCGGCAAGCTTGCCTGAACTCAAGAAATAAGCTTATGGAATTGCACCACTCAACGGCGGAGATTTTTATTCCCGATGGCAAACCACAAGCTGACGCCCTGAAGCGCATCACGCACCTCGGCATCGGCGCACATCAGGACGATCTGGAATTCATGGCCTTCCACGGCATCCGCGAATGTTTTGCGCGCCACGACAAATGGTTCGGCGGTGTCACCTGCACCAATGGCTCCGGCAGTTCCCGCACCGGCTCGTATGCCCAGTTCACCGATGAACAGATGATGAAAATCCGGCGGCAGGAACAAAATACTGCCGCCACCATTGGCCAATATGGTGTGATGATTCAATTGGACTATCCGAGCCAGGCCATCAAACGCCGGGACGACCGGGATCTGAAAAATGACCTAAGGGTCATCCTGGAAGCAACCCAGCCGGAAGTGGTCTATACACATAATCCGGCGGACAAACACGACACGCATATCGCGGTGGTGGTGGCGGCCTTACAGGCGATGCGTGAGATGATGCCGGCCAAACTTCCCAAGCGGGTCATCGGCTGTGAAGTCTGGCGTAATCTCGACTGGTTGCCGGACAATGAAAAAGTCGTCATGGATGTGAGCGGGCATGACAACCTGGCGGACGCGTTGAACGGGGTGTTTGATTCGCAAATCACCGGGGGCAAGCGTTACGACCTGGCCACTTATGGCCGCCGTTCCGCCAACGCGACCTTCTTCGATTCGCACGCGACGGACAAAGCCAACCAAGTCATCTTTGGCATCGACCTCACGCCTCTGATCTATGATGACCCGAAACTTGATGTCCGGGACTATGTGTGTGGTTTCATTGACCGGTTCCAGGCGGATGTGCGCAAAAAATTCGGCGATCGCTTTGGATATCTTTGATATGGAAATCATCATCCAACCCACGGCCGAAGCCGCGACCAGCATCGCGGCCCGTATCATCGCCTGCCTGCTGCGCGAGAAACCAAACGCCGTGCTTGGTTTGGCGACGGGCAGCACGCCACTGCTGCTCTACCGGGAACTGATCGCAATGAAGCTCGACTGGCGCAAGGTGACGACCTTCAACCTCGACGAGTATGTCGGTTTAGATGCCGCGCATCCGCAGTCCTACCACAGCTTCATGTGGGAAAACCTGTTTTGGCACGTCAACATTCCTGCAAAGAACGTGAACATTCCCAACGGCATGACTAAAAATATCCCAGCCTGCTGCGAAAGCTACGAGCGGAAGATTTTGGCGGTGGGAGGTATTGACCTACAGGTGCTCGGCATCGGCACGGACGGGCATATCGGCTTCAACGAGCAGACATCGTCGCTGGCCTCACGCACGCGGATCAAGACGCTAACGCCGAGGACACGCAAGGACAACGCACGCTTTTTTGGCAGTGAGGCCAAGGTTCCGCATCATGTCATAACGATGGGCATCGGCACAATTCTGGACGCGCGCCACTGTCTGCTGCTGGCATTCGGAAAGCAAAAAGCCCGCGCCATCGCCGAGGCGGTCGAAGGGCCGGTCACCTCCATGAATCCGGCTTCAGTGCTGCAATTGCATCCAAAAGTGACCGTTTGCCTCGCCGCCGGCGCCGCCTCGAAATTGAAGCTTCGGGATTATTACCGTTGGGTCTTTGACCAAAAGCCGGACTGGCAAAAAATTTAAGATGATGCTGAAACATGATTTCCGCGCGGTGGCCCGCGAATTCCAGATTCACGGTGAATTTCTGGAGGCCGTGCCGTATGGCAGTGGCCATATTAACGACACCTATTGCGCCGTCTTCGACCAGGGCGGCCCGCGGGTTCGATATATTTTTCAGCGTATCAACTGCCACGTCTTCCAGCAGCCCTTGGCACTCATGCAAAACATCCGGCGGGTCACGGAGCATCTTGCCGTCAAGGTGGCCTGCGAACCGGATGCCAACCGCCGGGTGCTGACCCTCGTCCCCGCCCGCTCTGGCGAGGCGTTTTTCCGCGATGCGACAGGTAATATCTGGCGCGTTTACATTTTCATTGAGGGAGCGCGCGGCTACGACGCGGTGGAGAATCCAGCGCAGGCGTTCGCGGCGGCCAGGGCGTTTGGCCAGTTCCAAAAAATGCTCGCAGATCTGCCTGCACCTTGTTTGAACGACACGATTCCTGATTTTCATCACACACCGAAACGCTTCGCCGCGCTGGAACGGGCGATTGAAGCCGATCCCGCGAACCGCGCACAGTTGGCGAAACCGGAAATTGAGTTTGCCCGCCGTCACCAGGCAATTTGTGGCGTGCTGCTTGACGCAAAACTGCCGGAGCGCGTCACCCATAATGACACCAAGTTCAACAATGTGCTGCTCGACGACGCGACGGGCGAAGGCATCTGCGTGATTGACCTCGACACGGTGATGCCTGGCCTGGCGCTCTATGATTTCGGCGACATGGTGCGGACTACGACCAGCCCGGCAAAAGAGGACGAGCGCGATTTGTCGAAGGTGATGATGCAGTTCCCAATGTTTGAGGCGTTGGCGCGCGGCTATTTGAGTTCGGCGGCGGAGTTTCTGGCCCCGGCGGAGAAAAAATTCCTGCCGTTTTCCGGCAAGCTGATCACGTTTGAAATCGGCATCCGCTTCCTCACTGATTTTCTGGCGGGCGATACTTATTTTAAAATCCATCGCGCGGGCCACAACCTCGACCGTTGTCGGACGCAGTTCAAGCTCGTCGAGTCCATTGAACGACAGGAAGACCAAATGAACAAACTCGTGGAGACCATATAAAATGAAAATTCTAATCACGGGCGGCGCGGGATTCATTGGCAGTCACCTCGTCGAGCATTTTCAAGGCAGGGCTGAGGTGCGTGTGCTGGATAATCTGCGTTCCGGTTTCAGACACAACCTCGTGGCATTTCAGCACGAGTTTATGGAGGCTTCCATCCTGGACCGCGAAGCTGTGCGCAAGGCCGTGCAAGGCGTGGATTACGTCTTTCATCTCGCGGCGATGACCAGTGTGCCGGAATCCATGGCCAAGCCGGTCGAGTGCAACGAGCTCAACACCACCGGCACGCTCATCGTGTTGGAGGAGGCGGCCAGGGCCGGCGTCAAGAAACTCGTTTTGAGCAGTTCGGCGGCCATCTACGGCGACAACCCGGTCGTGCCGAAAGTCGAGACCATGTTGCCCGAACCGAAAAGTCCCTATGCCATTACTAAACTCGACGGGGAGCATTACTGCAGGATATTCGCGGAAGCAGGCCGGTTGCAGACCGCCTGTCTGCGTTACTTCAACGTCTTCGGTCCGCGCCAGGACCCGAAGAGCCAGTATGCCGCTGCCGTGCCCATCTTCATTGATCGTGCGGTCAAGGGTCTGCCCATCACCATTTACGGCGATGGCGAGCAGACGCGGGATTTTATCTTTGTGAAAGACATCGTCGCCGCCAATGCCTTCTTCGCCACGCAATCCAAAGCCACGGGTATTTTCAACGTGGCTTGCGGGGAAAAAATCACGATCAAGGAGTTAGCGCAAAAGATTTGCGCGCTGACCGGCTCGAAGTCGGAAATTAAGCACGCGCCGGAGCGGGCGGGTGATGTGAAGCATTCGTTGGCTGCGATTGACAAACTGCGCGCGGCCGGCTTCGCGCCGGCGAGCAATTTTTCCGACGGCCTGGCGGCGACGATCCGGTTTTTTCAAGGCTGGAACAAAAACTGACACGACAATTTCAAAACCAGAATCGAACAAAAAATTACTTTATGAAACCGATCAAAAAAATGGGCGGAATCGCGGCACTTTGGGGCGCGGTGATTTTGACGACGGCACCGCTGCGCGCGGCGGAATACACCTTGGACAACGACCAGGTGGTGCTCACCTGCGTCACAAAAAGCGGACAGCTTTTGCCCGGTGTGCTGCGCGACAAGAAGACTGGCGGGATGGTGAAGCTGGGCGGCGATCTTTTCAGCCTGGTGTTGACGAACGGCGACTATTTGAACGCCGGTGATTTCAAGCTCGTCGGCAAGCCGCACGTTGAGCCGTTGCCGGTGAATCCCGGCGCGGCGCGGCAGGCGGAGCAATTGCCGGGAAAAGAATTGGTCGCGGATTTGAAAAGTGCGGATGGTAATCTGACGCTGTGTTGGCGTGCGATTTTGCGCGATGGCTCGCGGTATCTGCGGCAGGAATTCACGTTCCGAGCCGGAAATGCGGAAGTGCCGTTGACCGGAATTTTGCTGCTGGAATTGAACCTGCCCGGCGCACATCCCACGGGCACGGTGGACGGTTCGCCGGTGGCCACCGACACCATGTTCTTTGGCGTGGAACATCCCCTTTCCATCAACCGGGGCGAGATGGGCTATGTGCGCTGCTTCCTGCCGCGCGGGACGTCGTTGCTGCCGGGCGAGAGTTTCACCTGTTCATCTGTCATCGGCTTTGTGACGAAAGGCCAGTTGCGTCGCGATTTTCTGGCTTACCTTGAACGCGAGCGCGCCCATCCGTATCGTCCATTTTTGCATTACAACTCGTGGTATGACATCGGTTACTTCAGCAAGTATGACGAGGCGGCAGCGCTGAACGTCGTCAATACTTTCGGCGAGGAGCTCACGGTGAAGCGCGGCGTGAAGTTGGATTCGTTTTTGTTCGACGACGGCTGGGACGATCCGGCGACGCTGTGGCGGTTTGATAAAACAAATTTCCCGAATGGCTTCGCACCAATTCAGGCGGCGGCGGCGAAATACGGCGCGGCACCGGGCATCTGGCTCTCGCCGTGGGGCGGTTACGGCCATCCGCATGAATTGCGCATCAAGTTCGGCAAGGCGCAGGGCTTCGAGACGCGCGAAAACAATTTCACGCTGGCCGGGCCGAAATACTACGAGCGTTTTCGCGGGTTGTGCGTGGACGTGGTGAAAAAATACGGCATCAACCAGTTCAAGTTCGACGGCATCGGCCAGAACACCGGCATGGGCGGCGGCGGCGCGCAACGTGATTTTGACGCGATGCTCAAGCTGATCGGCGAGCTACGTTCGCTCAAGCCGGACATTTACATAAACCAAACCACGGGAACGTGGCCATCGCCTTTCTGGCTGTTGTATGCGGATTCGATCTGGCGCGGCGGCGAGGATCACTCATTCATGCTTGGCGACGCGCCGGAGCGCGAGCGGTGGATTTCCTACAAGGACAACGATGTTTATGACGAGGTGGTCAGCCGGAGCGATTTGTATCCGCTGAATTCGCTGATGCTGCACGGCATTATTTACGCCAAGTCGGCGCACGGACTGAACTACGACACCAACAACATCCTCAAGTCGGAGATCCGCGCCATGTTCGGCAACGGCACACAGTTGCAGGAAATGTATATCACTCCGGCGTTGCTCACGCCGCAGAACTGGGATGATCTCGCCGAAGCGGCGAAGTGGTCGCGCGCCAATGCGGACACGCTGGTGGACACGCATTGGATCGGCGGTTCGCCGGAAGACCGGTCGGTTTATGGCTGGGCCTCGTGGTCTGCAAAAAAAGGGATTTTAACTTTGCGCAATCCGCTGGCGCACACGGCGGAAATCAAAATTGATCCGGCAAAAGTTTTTGAATTGCCGGACGGCGCGGCGAAAAATTATGTCGTCGTCAATCCCTTCAAGGATCAAATTGTGGATATGACGGAATTGCGCGCAGGAGAAAAAACCGTTTTCAAACTCAATCCGTTCGAAGTGCTGGTTATCGAAGCCTTGCCCGAGAAATGACCCCAAAAGCCTAGCTGACAAACCATGAAAGCATTGGTCAAAAAAGAATCCAAACCCGGCCTTTGGCTGACGGACGTGCCGGAGCCAAAAACTGGCATCAATGATGTGCTCATCAAAGTAGACCGCACCGGCATCTGCGGCACGGACTTGCATATATACCAATGGGACGCGTGGGCGCAGAAAACCATCCCGGTCCCGATGATCGTCGGCCATGAATTCGTAGGCGAAATCGTGGAGGTCGGCGCGAATGTTAATGATTTTCATTTCGGCGACGTGGTAAGCGCCGAGGGTCACGTCGTCTGCGGGCGCTGCCGCAACTGTCTTGCCGGCCGCCGCCATCTGTGCAAGGACACCCAGGGCATCGGCGTGAACCGCGCCGGCGCATTCGCGGAATACATTTCCGTGCCGATGACCAATGTCTGGCATCACCAGCCAGACATTGACCGCGACGTGGCCGCGATTTTCGATCCGTTCGGCAATGCCGTCCACACCGCGCTGTCGTTTGACCTTCTCGGCGAGGACGTGTTGATCACCGGCGCGGGTCCGATTGGCATCATGGCCGCAGGTATTGCCAAACACGCCGGGGCGCGCCACGTCGTCATCACGGATAAAAATGATTACCGGCTCGATTTGGCCAAAAAAATGGGCGCGACTGTGGCACTCAACGTGAAAACCGGCAATCTGGCCGACGTGCAGAAACAGCTCGGCATGAAGGAAGGTTTCGACGTGGGCCTGGAAATGTCCGGCAACGCGTCGGCATTCCGCGACATGATTAACAGCATGGCGCACGGCGGCAAAATCGCGCTGCTCGGCATTCCGTCCGAGCCGATCGCGATTGACTGGAACAAAGTGGTTTTCAATATGCTAACGATCAAAGGCATTTACGGGCGCGAAATGTATGAGACTTGGTATAAAATGACCGTGATGCTGGAGAGCGGTTTGGACATCCGCCCGGTTATCACGCACCGCTATCATTTCACCGAGTTTGAAAAAGGTTTTCAGTCGATGCTGTCTGGACAGTCGGGCAAGGTGATTCTGGACTGCAGGGACAAATGAAAAAATATGTTTTATTCGTCGCGCTGGCCGCCGTTGCGACGGCTCTGTCGACGCGGGCTGGCGAACTGCGCGTGCCCGCCTTCACTGCCTACCTTGATCCTCTTGACGGCAACGCGGAAGTTTCTTCCGACCACGGTGTCTCCGGTTGGAGCGATCCCACGCAAAAGATTCTTTGGTTCGGCGAAATCAAAATGCCGGGTCGGCTCAAGTGCTCGCTGTCGTTGCGTCTGCCCGTGGGCACGGAAAGCAAACTGCGCCTGACCGTTGCCGGAAAATCCAGCATGGCCACCGCTAAAGGCGCGGGTGATGACGCGGTGAATATTTCCTTCGGTTTCTTCGACATCGCCTCGGCCGGCTATCAAAAATTCACGCTTGAATCGCTCAATGCCGCCGGCCAACCGGCGGGCGACATCGAAGCCCTGGTGTTAAGCGGCGCGGCGGCCACCGACGCGCAGTTCAATCTCCAGCCCCGCCGCAACGCCGCCTCTGTGCATCTTGCCTATCCGACTTCCGGCTTCACGAACATTGACGCGTTTTACTGCGAGGTGGCCGCGACGACCACGCCGCTGTGGACCTACTTCGAGGCCTGCGGCTGGCAGCGAGGTTATTTCGGGATGCAAGTCAACAGCCCGACCGAGCGCCGGATTATTTTCAGCGTTTGGGACAGCGGCAATGAAGCCGTTAGCCGCACCAAAGTCGGCGCAGACAACCGCGTGACGATCGTGGCCAAGGGCGAAAAGGTTTTCAGCGGAGACTTTGGCAACGAAGGCACCGGTGGCCACAGCCACCTAGTTTATAACTGGCAGACCGGCGAAAAACAACGCTTTGTTGTCACTGCCAAAGTTGCCGACGCCACGCACACCATTTATTCCGGCTACTGGTTTCACCCGCAGCAAAAAAAATGGATGCTGATTTCCAGTTGGAATGCACCGAAGGACGGCGCGTATCTGCACGGACTTTACAGCTTCGTCGAGGATTTCGGGGACGACAATGGCCAGCTTAACCGCAAGGCACTTTACGGCAACCAATGGCTGCACACCGCCGACGGCCAATGGCATGAAGTGACCGCGGCCAGCTTCAGCACCGACCCGACGGGAAAGGCCAACCGCTTCGACCGTTTTATGGGTATCGAAAATAACCAGTTTTTTCTCTCCACCGGCGGGTTCATTTTCGGCTTCACAAAATTTGGCGCGAAATTCAACCGCCCTGCCACCGGCCGGCCGCCGGAGGACTTTGAGTTGTCGGCCATTCCCAAAAAATAATTATGATGTCCGCCTTCAAGGAATATTTGGTGTCGCAGTTGGCCGGCATCCGCGCTGCCGGCACCTACAAAAATGAGCGCGTCATCCTCACGCCGCAGGGCGCGACCATCCGCGTGGCCGATGGCCGACCGGTCTTGAATTTGTGCGCCAACAATTACCTCGGCCTCGCGCAACATCCCGGCGTTGCCGCTGCCGCGAAAGCCGCGATTGACGAATGGGGTTATGGCTGTGCCAGCGTGCGCTTCATCTGTGGCACGCAAGGCGTTCACAAACAGCTCGAAAAAAAATTGAGCGAGTTTCTCGGCACCGACGACACGATCCTTTATTCCTCCTGCTTCGACGCGAACGGCGGCTTGTTCGAGACGCTGCTCGGCGAAGCGGATGCTGTTATTTCTGACGAGTTGAACCACGCGAGCATCATTGACGGCATCCGTTTGTGCAAAGCGCAGCGGCATCGCTACAAAAACAATGACATGGCTGACTTGGAGGCGAAGTTAAAAGCGGCGGCAAATTGCCGTTTCAAAATGATCGCCACCGACGGTGTGTTCTCGATGGACGGCTGCATTGCAAATTTGAAAGCGATTTGTAATCTGGCAGAAAAATACGGTGCACTGGTGATGGTGGACGATTCGCACGCAGTTGGCTTCATCGGCAAAACCGGACGCGGCACACATGAACTCCATGAGGTCATGGGGCGCGTGGACATACTCACCGGCACGCTCGGCAAGGCGTTTGGCGGTGCGAGCGGCGGTTACACGAGCGGACGCCGGGAAATCATCGAGCTTCTGCGCCAGCGTTCGCGGACGTATCTTTTTTCCAACACGCTGGCGCCATCCATTGCCGGCGCCTCGCTGAAAGTTTTGGAATTGCTGGACGCTTCAGCCGAGTTGCGTGACAAGCTGGAGGCGAACACAAAATATTTTCGCGCCGGCATGGATGAGCTTGGCTTCGACCTCCCGCCCGGCTCGCACCCGATTTGTCCGGTGATGCTAGGCGACGCGGCGCTGGCCGGAAAATTCGCGGAAGCGATGCTGACCAAAGGCGTCTATGTGATCGGGTTTTCCTATCCGGTGGTGCCGCCTGGCCAGGCGCGCATCCGCGTGCAGATTTCGGCAGCCCATTCGCTACCGGAACTGGAACTGGCTATGCAGGCGTTTGCCGAAGTAAAACAGCAGCTCGGTATTTAAACCCGCAACCATGAGGCGAGTAAAAAAACTGTCACGCGTCTACCCGGCGGCTGGATATAAATTATGATGAGTCACAATGTTTGTTTATACGCAGATTATTATACCGCAGCCCCCTAAAAATTTATGAAACAGATGCTATTCGGAATTTTGTTCACCTTAGGCCTTTGCGTGATGGGGAACAAACAGAGTCTGGCAAACTCGACGCCAGCCGGTATTGCTCAAACTTGGACGGACGCTGTGGGACAACCAATTTCCGCTCACGAGGGTGGGATTTCCCGATTTGGAGACGAATATTACTGGTATGGCACCAGCTACCGAGGAAATCCCGACGGAGCCTATGGCGTGGCCGGACACAAACTGGCCAACGGTTTCAACGTCTATGAGTCAAAAGATTTGAAAAACTGGACCTGCCAAGGAGTCTGTCTCGCCATCCCGACGAATGGCTGGGGAGCTAGTGGCACCTTGCACCGGCCTTTCGTTTTTTTCAACGCGAAGACTCGGCAATATGTGATGTGGTTTTTTCAATTCACCGCCACTTATCCAGACGCCATGCTGGGGGTGGCGGTTGCGGATTCCCCCGCTGGTCCGTTTCACATCGTCGGTCACCGGAACAGCGGCGAGGAGCATGGCTGGGCGCAGGATTTGGGAGGATTACAGGACAATGACGGCCACGCCTATATCGTTTATGACGACGGGCACCGCAATTTGCGGGTAAACCGGCTGACCGAAGATTATCTGGATGTCTCCGGGCAGGGCGTGATCGCGCTGAAATCGCCGCCCGAATGTGAAGGTGCTGCCATGACCAAGTGGCGGGGGAAATATATTGTCGCCGGATCGGGTGTGCATGGCTGGAACGGCTCCGACACCCAATATGCCGTCGCCGACCAGCCGCTAGGACCTTATGGCCCACCCCGGTTGATGAATCCGGTGGGAACGGCGACCTGGCAGTCACAAATCTCCAATTTTTTCCCCGGACTGGAACCGGACTCCGTCTATGCGCTTTGCGACCGTTGGTGGTTTAAGCGCGACGGAACCGAGACTCACGACCTGGAGCAATCCTCCTATTTGTTTCTACCACTGCGCCAGAATTCAAAATCCGGAGAATTTCAGCTGGATTATGATCGCCGGCTGGTTCCGCCGGACAAAGCGAACATAGCTGCTTCCGCACATTTACTACCCGCTGCCCACACCTTTGCCGTTGGTGCCGAGGATTTTCTGCTCGACGGAATGCCCTTCCAAATCAAGGCCGGAGAAATGCACCCGGCGCGTGTGCCGCATCAATACTGGGCCGACCGCCTGCGCATGATCCACGCAATGGGGCTGAACACGGTTTCGATTTACGTTTTCTGGAACCAGCACGAGCCGCACGAGGGTGAATTTAATTTCAAGGGCGACGCGGACATAGCGCAGTTCGTGAGGCTGGCCCAGAAAGAAGGTTTATGGGTGATTTTGCGGCCCGGTCCGTATTGCTGTGCCGAGTGGGAATTCGGCGGCTATCCGTGGTGGCTGCTCAAGCAGCACGACCTGAAAATCCGCAGTCAGGACCCGCGCTTTTTGGCGGCGGCGGAAACTTACATGAAAAAACTGGGGGAACAGCTCGCCCCGTTGCAAATCACGCACGGCGGGCCGATCATTCTAGTGCAAGTAGAAAACGAATACGGGAGCTACGGCAGCGATCATAGTTACATGGGCAAGATTCTTGACCTGGATCGCGCCGCCGGTTTTGACGTGCCATTCTTCACCGCCGACGGTGGCGGCAACATGATGGTCAATGGTCATCTGCCCGAAGTTTTGCCCGGACTCAACGGCGGCAGCGGGCCGGACATCATGAAGGAAATTGGCAAGTATCGTCCCAACGGCCCATGGTTCGTGCCTGAATTGTATCCCGGGTGGCTCGATCATTGGGGTGAGCCGCATGCGCAGATTGGCATTGAAGATCTTGTGGGCGATACGGAGTGGAAACTGACGAACCACGTGTCGTTCTGCTATTACATGATTTACGGTGGCACATCGTTTGGCTTTATGAATGGCGCGAATTACGGTGACCATTTTCAACCGCAGCCCACGAGTTATGATTATGACGCGCCGATGGACGAGGCGGGCTGGCCCACGAAAAAATATTATGCACTGCGCGAAGTATTCACCCGGCATTTGACACCCGGCGAAGTCTTGCCGGAAGTGCCGGCCATGAAACCGGTGATTGAGATTCCAAAAATTGAATTCACCAGTTCGGCGAGTGTTTTTGATCTGCTCGGCAAACCCGTGAAATCGGAAAGGCCATTGAGCTTTGAAGACCTTGATCAAGGCTATGGCTACGTTTTGTATCGCTCAAAAATTTGCGGCCCAGTGGATGCGATACTAAAGCTCAAAGAACTGCGCGACTACGCCGTCGTGTGTGTGGATGGCAAGCGAGTGACCACGCTGGATCGCCGACTCAAGCAAGATTACCTGGCACTGGTCATTACCAATACCGGCGCAACGTTGGATATTCTCGTTGAGAATAGTGGGCGCATTAACTACGGCGGCGAGTTGTCGCGCAACCGCAAAGGTATCACCGAATCCGTCATGCTTGGCGACCGGGAGCTAACCGGTTGGGAGATGTTCAAGCTGCCGTTCGACAAAGTGCCGAAGGTTAAAACCGCCCACCACGCGGCGAACACCGCCCCATTCGTTGCGCACGGCACGTTTGCACTGTCACAAACCGGCGACACGTTTTTGGATTTGCGCGGCTGGGGCAAGGGAATTGTATTCGTGAACGGACACAACCTCGGCCGTTATTGGAACATCGGTCCGCAGCAGACGCTTTACTGCCCCGGCGTTTGGCTTAAGGAAGGCCGCAATGAGATTGTGGTTTTTGAGCAGATCAAAGACGGCATTCAAGAGCTAACCGGAATAGCGTCTCCAATTCTGGATCAGCTCAATTAATTCCGCGTTCTGGGAGTGTCGCAATCCTCATTATTTGGCATGAGACACGATGCGCTGGCGGATTTCCGCCAGTAGCTTCCGACCGCGCGCCGGATTGCCGCGCTTCTCGCGCACCACAAAGCGGGCTTCCGCCTGCCTCTCGGTAATGACGTGCGTGACAAAGTTATCAAACAACCGCTGCATACTCGTGCCGGTGGAGCGCGCCGCGCCCAGCGACCCTCTTTGCCGCGAGTCATCGCAACGATAAGGTATGGTTTTCAATTTACAATTTTCAGATGTTGCGAATCCGAGCTCATCGCGCAACAACTCGCGTTGGCGGACAAACCAAAATTCCTACTGGACGGATGGCTTGGTGGCTGCCGCTGGCGGTCAACTTGTTTGCTGTCTGTCGGATGTTTCTCGTGCGGGAAACAGTCAAACTGTCACGAGTTGAGTTTTTTTGGACTTTGTTTCTGATAAGAAAACTGTCTTTCTTCGTGAACCGCACTCCCCGCGCGAAATCTTAGAAGCAAAAGCATCGGAGCCGGGCAGTTTGTCACAGGTGGAGGCCGGACGGCATACGGACGGCACGACCTTGACAAACTGACCGGCGACCTACCATGGAAACCGGATTCGCGCGCGTCCTGATTGGCGCGGTTGCCCCTCAACGGAATGACCTTGGGTGAAAAGGTGAAACGTGGATTTCCGCTCGTCAGCGATATTTGAATGCAATTACCAAGCCGACAACAAGACCAATCACGATGCCGACCGCAATTAATCCGAGCAAGGCCAGCCAGTCCCGTCGGATTTGCAGTCCGGCGATTCGGCCATCCAAGTCCTCGCAGGTTTTATGAAACCTTTCGCTGGCGGCTTTGAGATCGTTCTTGACCCGATGGTGCGCGGAAACCCCGTCGTCCAGATGTCTTCTGATGTCCATGGCAGCGGCTCCGATTTCCTTCAACTGACTGCGGAATGAACCGGATGCCTGATTCAACGCTTCGGTGTGAGCCTTGACGATGTTGTCTAATTCCCCGGTTTGCTCCGCACCAACGGCGGAGAAATTGCCGATCAGCGCGGCGGTCTGCCGCCGGTATTCGGCCAGATGCAGTTCAATCAATTTGCGGGATTCATTGACCGCCTGCGGCACGAGCGCCGCCGCGCGCCATTGCGCCCGCGTCAGCATCACAAGTTGGACGGGAAATCCGTTTTCGTCTCCGTCACACCATTCGGCCAAAATCTTCCGCAGCCGTTTGGCTTCGTCGGCGGACAGCCCATTGCACAAAAAATCAAAATCCGTGTCCTCCATGATTATTCTCCGAAGTTCAACTGCGGCTGCGGTTCGGCTTTCGCCTTCTCCTTGGCCGGCGCAGGTTTTTCCTTGGGAACAAATTCCGTCGGTAACAACAAATCCGCAATCGCGTCGTATTGCCGGAATAATTTCTGCATCGCCCATTGGATTTCACCGGCGAGCAACCGTTCCAAGTGACCAGCCTCAACGTGCGACAGTTCGGCGAAGCTCAAGCCACGCTTGGCGATGGCCTCGGCTTTTTCAATCGCCAGCAAGGTTGTTGGCGTGACAGCCGGCAACGTCACGGATTTCGCGCCAAACTCGATTAACTGCTTTTCCAGTTGTGAACCCTTGAACAAATCACCGCGCGCCTTGGCGGGATTGTTGACAATGCAATAATCCACGCGATCGCCCGCGTAGAGAAACAACCGTCCGGCGTTGGTCATGCTCTCCGTGTCGTCAGTCGGGAACAGGAAAAATGTCAGTCGCACACCCTGTTCGGCGCAGACGACCAGCACTTGCAATTCCTCCAGCGCACCCAAGATCAAGGCGTCGGCTTGAGCGCGGGTGTCAATGACGTGAACGGGTGCCGAATCTTTCAGCACCCGCCGGAACAAACTTAACAGAGCCGTCTTGCTCTCGTGTTCGTTGCCGAGATGATAGGAGCGGACTGCTTGTGGATGCCGGTTGGCAAAGGTGTGATGGCGGTCGTCGAGGTCGGAACCGTTCCACGGCACACCGAGCTGGTCGAGCCAGGCAGTGCGGAATTCGGCTTCAAAACTTTTGCCAAGATTGCCTTTGGACTGGGGATTGAGGTGGATGCGTCGGGTGGTGTTCATAGTTTTGTTGGATCGTTGAGTTTGATGTTTTCAGGACTCGGTTGCCGGAATGAACGGGGAGTTGGCGTAGCCGCCAGCACCGGCTTAATGACTGGTGCTGTTGGCTTCACCGTGGCCGGTAGCGACATCACTGCTCCATCCTCCCAGTGAGGCTTGGCCTGCCGTTTCAGGTAGCGCCGGTAGAATTGGTGCAATCCCTGAAACGTGATGACGCAACCTTTCTCGGTGCGAAGCAGCGCGGCGATTTCCTGCCATGTCCGGCGCTGCCGGCGCTGTTCGCGGATGAAGTCCACGAACGCTTCGAGGCGGCTGCGATAGGCGCGTCCGCCGCCACACCGTTCATTCTTGGTTTCCGAGTCCATTCACCGCCAGTTTAGGTCAATGCGAATCAACTGTGTTAGCGAGTAGCGGGCGGATTGAGCCGGGAAAATGAGCGAGTTAATGCCGGTAACTTTTGTGTTTATTGAAAGGCGTTGAATCGCCGGTTGAAAATTGTTGAACGGTGTTGAACCCTGATGTTGAAAGTTGTTGAGCCGCGTTGAATTCATCAACGCCCTTCAACGCATTTCAACATGATGCTTTATGTCACCGGCGCATCGCCAAAAAGCCTACGCGAAATCGTAGGGGTGAGGCGTCCACCTTTAAGCAGACGAATAGGAGGCCAACCCATTTGCATAAAATCCGACCGGCATCGGTCAAACACGAATGTTCATTGCCAACATTTGGCGATGGTTGATTGGATGAAAATTGATCTCGTGTCGCGCTGAATGTCCGTTTCTGAAACCGGAGCGCAACGAAGCGGATGTGGAGTAAGTGAGGTTTTAGAAACGGACATTGAGGGCGTGACAGACTTGGTTCAGGTCACCTGCCGGCGGTTTGTCTGCGCGGTTTGTAAGGCACGCGCAAACCGGGCAGTCAAAGCGCCGTGATCCCACCGTTCAATTTAGTTCCGGTTCGTTCCCGCTGGATTGCCAGCGCACTGAACCGGCGTTTCTGAAATCGGAGCCGACGGAACGGCTGTGGAGTCGCGGGATTTTGGAAACGCCGGTTGAGTGCGGTGCCGGCTAGGTGCAGTCCCGGCGGTTTAGTCTGGCTGGTTTCCAAGGCACGCCGGAAAGCCAGCCAGTCTAAACGCCGTGGAAATTTATCTTGTGGGTCTGGCCCACCTTGGGTCTGAACGATTCTGCCGGATTGACCGCCGCTAGATGAACAGAGTGCCTGACGGTTGTCAGATCCGCCAAATTACTTCTTCTTGGCGGCTTGGGCGGCCCGAACCTTGGCCCAACGCGCTTTCGTAGCGGCAATAATCCGGGCCATTCCTTCCGGACTGATCTTGCCTTTCTTGGAAGCCGGTTTGGCAACCGTAACCGCTTTGACCGCGGGTTTAACAGCCACTACGGCTTTGGCGGCAGGCTTGGTCACCGGAGCGGGTTTGGCTTTGGCCGCGTTGATCTTGGCCCAACGTGCTTTGGCTTTGGCGGAGAGAATGGCTTTGGCGGCAGCACTCATCACGAACTTTTTGGCCACCACCGGTTTGGCCGCCCTGGTGGGAGCAGGTGTGGCACCGCCGCTGAAAAGGGCCGTGAGTTCTTGGTTCAGGCTGGCAATCTGTTCTTTGAGATCGGCGGCCTGTCTGAGCTGGGCGGAAGTTAGATTGATCAGACTCATAAAATTAAAATATCACTTACTTGGTGCCGAGGATGGCGTCCTTGGCGGCTTTGGCGACACGGAATTTCACGACGCGCTTGGCCTTGATCTTGATGGTTTCGCCGGTGGCCGGGTTGCGGCCCATGCGCGCGGCACGGTTGACGAGGACCAGCTTGCCGAGGCCGGGAATGGTGAAACTGTTCTTAGCGTTCTTGTAGGCCAGTTGAACGAGGGATTCCAGGACTTCAACGGCCTGTTTCTTGGTGAGGTTGTTCTTGGTGGCGAGTTCCGCCGCGATTTGTGATTTGGTCAATGCTTTTGCCATAATCTGAATAGAAGCAGTTCCATCAACAACGTGCTTTCTCAGCCTATTGGCCGCGAGCAGGCGCGAAGATGCGCTGGAAGTGGGGCGGGCGGACTGATACTGTGCGGCACTTTTAATGCCACGCCGCGCGCCCAGACAAAAAACCCACGGTCAAGCCGACGTTCACGCTCACGCGGGCAACCATTGCCGCGCGCTGGTGCGGGTGGATGGCTCGGGCATCCGGAAGAAAATCAAGCAGGACTACGAGAAGGCGCGGCGCGACTTGGACAATTCGCGGCGGGTGCTCGACCAGTTTCAGCAGACGGATCAGCCGCAGTTCATGCGTTGGCTGAACAGTCACTTCGGGGCGTTACTCACGGAACTCCGGGAACTTAATCTGAAGCTGGCGGCGGATGAGGCCATCGTTTTCATGGTGCAGAACGAAGTGATGTTTGGCGGCGGCTCCTACGCCCGGGCTTTCAAGCGGGTGATGGAACTGCGGGATAATCCTGAACCACCGCCACCACCCCCGCCGCCCGGCGGCGAACGGGATAGGAATCCGTTTGGAGCGGGACCGGACTGGGGAAATCCGCACGGCCCGGACGATCCGCTGAAAGCCATTTTCGAAGAGATGTTCGGCGAGGTTGGGCCGGATGAACGACCCTGGGAAGAGCGCGGTCGTCAAGCCGGGCATCCTCCCCAAGCCGCTGCGTCGGCGCACGTTTCGAAACGGCTCAAGGAATTGTATCGCGCGGTGGTGCGCCGATTGCATCCGGACAGTCAGCGGGAAATGACGGCGCAAAAAACGGAATGGTGGCATCAGGCGCAGGCGGCCTACGAAGCGGGCGACGCGGAGCAACTGGAAGTGATCCTGACACTCTGCGAGATCGGCGAGCGCGGCACGACGGCGCACACGAGCGCCTCGCTGTTGCAGCGGATCACGGCGCAGTTGAGAAGTTCGCTGCGGGAGATCAAACGGCAGATCACCCAACGGCGGCGCGAGCCAGCGTGGAATTTTTCCAAACGAACCGACCACGCGGCGATGGCGGACCAAGTGGGACGGGAGTTGCGGGGCGAGCTGATGGCGATGAAGCAGCGGTGGATGGATACGCAGGAGGTGATTGCGAAGTGGAAAGCGGCGGCGGAAAAGCTCAAGCCGCGGCGGCGGAAGGCGCAATCATTCAGGGACGGGGAGTTTCAGCTTTAAGGTCGCGCAGATTCTGGCGGTCGGGGCGGACGGAAGCGCCATTGACAAGCCGGTGCCAAAGTGGCACCATACAGGCATGGAACAAGTTTTAGACGAACCGCGCAAGCGGATCACGGCCCGCGTCTCTGACAGCGTGCGCGACACGCTGGAGCAGGCGGCGGAGCTTTTGGGCGCGACGGTCAATCAATTCGTCGTGCAAACGGCGTATGTGGAAGCGCAGCGCGTGATTGAACGCGAGTCGGTCATCCGGCTTTCGCAGAAGGACGCGCACAAAATTCTGGCCCTGCTGGACAATCCGCCGAAGCCCAACAAGCGGCTGAAAGACGCGGTCAAAATCTACAAAGGCGCGGTCCGTGCATAAAATTGAACTGCTGGCGAAGACTCACGACCGGGACGGTTTCGATTGCGGTAGTGAACCGTTGAATCTGTTTCTGAAGCAAACTGCGCGGCAACACGCGGAGCGCGGAATCTCGCGAACTTTTGTGCTGGTGGATGAGGCCGTGCCTGCGCCAAAACCCATTGTCGGATTTTTCTCGCTCAACATCTGCCAGATCAAATCCGAGTCGCTGACGCCGCAAGAGGCCAAGAAGCTGCCGCGCGAGGTGGCCGGTGTCCGGCTGGGTCGGTTGGCGGTGGCCAAAGCGAACCAGCGGCAAGGCATCGGAAAAGCCCTGCTGGTGGCGGCGATGGGGAAGTTTATTGAAATTTTCAACACGGCGGGAGGGATTGGTCTGTTCGTGGACGCCAAAGACCAGGAGGCCAAACGCTACTATGAGCAATTTGGGTTTGTCTCCCTGCCTTCAAATGAATTGGAATTATTTCTGCCGGTCAAAACGATCCAAGAGGCACTGAACGCATAACCAGCGGGGAGAGCGTGGATTATTTGGCCAATGGCGGGATGCGGTGAGCTTGGCTGCTGATTTTTAATCCCCGAAAATCAGCCTCAATGGGGTGTAAATAGTCGTTTATGGCAATCGGTGGCAAACGGTTTCGGGCGTCAAATCTCCGCCCCCCAAGAGCCAAATTTCATTCGTCAAAATCCGCCCTCCCCACAAAGGAAAGGTTCGCCAGAACGCCGCCAAGCCCCCCAAAAATGCTCAATTCGTGTCCCTTTCGGCGAGGATTTCAATCAATCGCGCCGGACGGCGCTTCAAAAGCAAAATGGCCCGCTGACGAACGTCAGCGAGCCGCGCAAAATTACTTCGGGAATTTGTGTCAGGTGGCGTCCACCAATTCAATCCGCACCGCTTTGCCCAACGCCCGTGCCACCCGCGACACCGTGGACAAACGCACGTCTTCGGCATGGTTTTCCAGCCGTGAAATCGCCGACTTTTTCGTCTTGGTGATTCGGGCCAATTTTTCCTGGGTCACACCGGCTTGTTCACGGGCTTCCCGCAGCATCAGGCCAATCTTGAACTCGGCATAGCCCGTTTCAAAATCTTTCGCAAACGCCTTGTCGGTGCGTTTGCGCCGTTCGATGTAATTTTCCACGTCGTTTTTCATAGTCATTTCTTTCGGCTTAAATAATCCCGCTTGCGTTGTTCCGCCAGCGCCAGTTCGCGTTCCGGGGTTTTCTGCGTCTTCTTGGCAAAACCATTCGTCAGGATGATCAAACGCCCGGCATCCAAAAAACCCAGCAACCGGAATGCGTCGCCGCCAAATTCCGCCCGCACCTCCCAAAGATCATCGCGCCCCTCCAGTTTTTTGAAATACTGCTGCGGCACGCGCGGCAGTTCTTGGACGGCGCGCAGCACCCACAAGACCTTTTGCACCTGCTTCGCGTTCAGCGAATCCAGAAACTCTTCCACCGGACAGGCTCCGGCTGCGGTCCGGTAATACTGGACTTCCAACATTGTGCCAATGTTAACGCAATTGTGAACCTCTGTCAAACCCGGTCGCGCGCCGTTTTCGCCGTGCGCAGCAAGGTGAAGCTGTTCGCGGCCTGATTCTTAAACGTGGACCCCGTGCGATTTTGAAACCTGTTGCGTTTGCGTCTGACGAATCGCCTCGTGTTCCCGCGCCCGCCGGCTATTGGTCATCAGCACCGCCCTGCGTTTGCCCCAGCGTTTGGCGATCAGGCGATAAAGCGGGTTGTTTTGATAATGCGCCGCTAGCAGGTCAAGCACCGACAGCCGATTCCCGCTGCGCGTGATGTTCTCGCGTAGCTGCTCCTTGTCGCTGGTAAAAATATGAATCCCCTTCTTGCCGCGCGAAATAGTGACATACCATTGCTGCTGATTCGTCGCCGCCTTCGCTGCGGAATCGGAAAATAACACCTGATCCACAGACTTGCCCTGCGAGGCGTAGGACGTGATGGCATAGCCCCGGACAAACTGCCGGAAGTTTTTGTCCAGCACCCGACCGTCCGCCAGCGCGATGCGCCCGTCGGGATGAACCATCTTGACCGTCACCAGTTCGCCATTGACCAGCTTACGGTTTTCGATGCTGCGGCCATTAACCTTGAGTTGCAGCCGGTCACCGGAAGCTAATGCCAGTTCCTTGCGCTGGCAGGCCGTCAGTTTGTCGAGTTGCTTGAACGGAATGGGAACCGTCCGAGACTCTGCTTCCACCAGCAAATGCGTGTCCGTAATCTGTTTCAACTTCGCCGATTCACCGGACTTAAACCCGCGCACGTCCCGATTGAACACCAGCACACTGTTTTCATCATAAGAACGGACATCCTGTTTTTGCGCGTCGGTCAAATCCACCGGCTGAAATGCTGTCACAGTGGTTTCCGATTCACCAATCAATTTGTCCTGCTTGAGCGCGCCGCGAATGGCGTCATTCACTTTATGAATCTCATTCCAACTTTGGGAAACGACCACCGTGGATTGATGCTCTTTTACCAGTTCCAAGTAACGTGCCGTGAGCTTTTCATGTTTGTCAGCCAACGTGCAGGATTCGATGGTTTTCATTTTGTCCAGCCGCTCAAAAGATTCCGTGAACTTGCCGTCGCGGGCCTCCGTGACCGCCTGCCGGTATTCCCGAATGCGCCGGCGTTCCTCGATGTATTTGGCCAGGGCCGGATTTTGGCGGCGGATGTTCGTCAATTCCACGGAGGGGATGCCAGAGTGTTTTTCAATCGCGCGTAACGCATCCGTCGCCTCGACCGCGCCGTGCTGCCGGGTGTCGCCCGACAAAACCAGCCGTGCCTTTCGCTGCACCACCAATCGGATCAACTCCAACATGGTCTTGCCACCAAGCTGGCCGGCCTCGTCCACGATGACGGCGGTGCCTTGAGCCAGTTCACGTCTGGCCAGAAAACTGGCCACGGTGGCCGGCGCGGGAAATCCGTCGCGTTCCATGTCCAGCACCTGCTGGCGTTGCGGCGCGAGGACGACCACACCACGCCCGTTGTCATGAATTTGTCCGACCATTTCACGCAGCACAAAACTTTTGCCGGTGCCGGCACCGCCGCGAAAGACCGAGACGCGGTTGCGGTTGGCTAACAGCGCGGCTAGGGCTTCACGTTGTTCCTCATCCAGCTTGGAATCAAACGGCTTTGACTCCCACACCAGTGGATAACAATCACTGATGCCCTGCCTCACGGCGCAGACAATTTGCAATTCGCGTTCGAGATGCTCGCGTGTGGAAACCTGGCTGGGATGATGGTCAAATCGCAGATAGCCGCGCTGCCGCGTGACGGCTTGAATGTCCGCCAATGAAACATCCCGACCTCGGGCGCGTTCGAGCGCGTGACGCCACAGCTCATGCTCGTGGACGATGGAGCGGCGTTCAAACAGATGTTGTTCCGCCCAGGCGACCGCCTGCTCGGAAACCTTCACGTCGGGAACCAGCACGGGAGATTTTGTCACCGTCAAACGGTTCAACGATGATATTTCATCCGCCGTCATCTGGCCGGCCCACACGGTTTGCAGTTTTGCCAAACCGATGTCCCGAATTTTCCGGGGCCGTTCCTTGTGCGCGATGTTTTCACGGATGGCGGCAAGATTGCCCTCGGCCTTTTCCGGCTCGCGAGCCAGCAGTTCCCTGGTCTGTTGGTCAATCTCCCGATGCCGCTTGGAAAATCTTTCAATCAGTGCCGACGCGACACCCTTGATTTCAAAATCACCGCGCGGTTTGTTTTCAATCTGATAACCGAACTTTACCAGTTCGCGCGTGAGCTCATGGTAATAGACATTCTCGACAAACTTCTGTGCCGCGAACATCTCGTGGTTTTGCAACGCCTTCCATTGCTTTTCGATGGCATCAAACGTGGCGTTGAAAACGATGCAGTGCGTGTGCAGGTGCGGATCAAGTGCCCGCGACGTGTCATGCCGAAACATGGCAGCCACCAAGTTGCCCGTTTGCCGGTCGGTGCATTGGCCGTTTTTGCGCACACGAGTTGCGGCAAAGGTTTGCAATTGAATCATGGCCGACGCCACCGCTTGTTCGTGCGCCTCGACGATGTGCGCGTCATCTCCCACGAGTGCCGCGATGGATACGGATTTGGGCGGTGAAAAAGTAAAATCGTAAAACACTCGGCGATTTGCCGTCTCGCGTTCCTTGCCATCCGCCCCCATCTCGGTTCGGGTGGTCTTTTGCCGGAGCGTCAGCCGTTCGCCGGTCTGCGGATGAAGATTTTCACACAGGCGGGTGAACTCGTCGCCGGTGGTGACGCCATTCAGTCCAAGGTCGGCGGCACCCTGACCGAACCAATGGCCGGGGACGGTTTGCCCTACGGCGTAATAATCGCCGACCGCCAGATGTTCCTTAAAATATTTTTTGGCGTCTCCAAGATTATATTGCGCCTTGGGTGCGAGCATTTTCGCCGACGTAAATCTTTTGGCCAAAATTGTGTCAACGCGGAGCCGAAGTGCTCATCTGAATCACCACACCATTCAGCCTTTTGGATTTGCGTGCATTCTTGGCCTGCCAGTGGTGGCTCAAAGCTGCGGTGGCCCGTGACAACCATTCTTCGTCGTCTTCCAGTTCCAGCACTTTTTTCCGGCTGAAATATTTTTCACTGCTGGGGGCGGGCCGACCCAGCGGTTTCAGCAGACCGCGCGCGACCAGAATCGGCAGATCGTGCGGCTTGAAACCCAGGCAGGCCGCGACTTGCACAATATTCATCCGGGCGGGCAGCCGCACCAGATTCAACAGCTCTTTTAGTTCGTTGTTCATAGTGTTTTTTCTC
>CAIPKV010000006.1 GCA_903865745.1 uncultured Verrucomicrobia subdivision 3 bacterium
CCGCAACTGAACAAGTTTCCGCGCGACCAGAAGTTCGTGCTGGGCGACCGGATTGAGACGAAGCTGCTGGACGTGCAGGAGGATTGTCTGCGGGCCTACTACAGCCGGGACAAGCGCGGGCATCTGCTGGAGGCCAATCTGGTGCGGGTTCAAATCCACTTGTGCACCGGCGACGGCATTGGCGAGCTTTTCAATGCTGTCCGAAGGACAGCGCTTGGTCAGCTCATACGCAAAATATTTGGCGTGATAATCCGTCAGGTTCATACCGCACGGAGAACACCGGAACCATTTGAACGTCCGTGAAGCTAGGATGATGCACCCGCGCGCGAACACTGCACAGAAAAAATTACAAAAACCGGCGTCAACTGATAGTTATTTCTGGCTCTCCGCCTTGATCCAATTCGCAATCTTCACCAGAGTTTCTTCGTGAAAATCGAGCCGTTTTTGCTGCTGCAAGCAGCGGGTCTGCAACTGCGCCAATTGGCGAGTCTGCCAGGCCGACCATGACAAGCTCACCAAGAGCATCACCATCGTCGCCACTGTCCAAATCCAAAGCCGGCGCAGCGTCTTTGCCTGCGCCTGCCAGTTCGATTCCAGGCACGTCAGGCTGTTCGTCAGTTCTATTAGGGCGTGATTGTGCTGCTCGGCTGACATCTGACTGCGCGATAATTTCTGGAGCCGGTCGCGGATTTCGTGAATTTTCATACTGTCGGTTTCTTTCTGTCAAAAGCTCACTCAAGCCCTGCCAGCCGTAGGCGCGGGCAACTTTACTCCCCTTCATGGCGATGCCCTCAAATTGAAAAATGATGCCGCTGATGTGATTCGTCGTTTTGGCGGTATTCAACTGCACCTGCACGCCCAAAGCCTCAATCCGCTTTTTGAAATCGGGAAAGGTGCCGTCACTGTCCGCGATGGACTTTTTGATGCGCTCCGCAATGGCGGCTTTGGCTGGAATCACCGGCGCGTCGCCTCGTTCAACCTCGCGCTGGAACTTCCTGATTTGGCCGCTGGTCAGACGGGTCTGCCGTCGGTCGCGGCCCGCCAGCCCCGGCGTGATGGTGAGGCCAAATTTCTTTTCAAGCTCCTGCGTGGCCGAAATCAATCTCAACGCCTCCCATTTGCCCGTCCAAACGCCACCCGAATTATCAACCCGGCTCGTGACCAGATGAACGTGCTCGCCGATGTGCTTAACCAGACACCATGGACGATTCGACAACTGCAAGATTTTGAGCAAGTCGAGTGAGATGGCGATCCATTTGGCATCGGACACGTCTTCACCGCCGGGCATCCGAAGCGCAATGTGGAGGACGGGCTTTTTGCAGCCCGAACGAATCCGGCGCACATGGCCGAATTCGCGGGCAAGCCCTTGGGCATCGCGGCTGACCATGTTTCCGCCGACGATGTAAGCCTGCTTCTCTGAATCCAAAATGTAATTCAGGCAGCCGCGAAAACCGCTGCCCCGGACAATTTTCCCCTTCATTCATCGTCTCCTTTCTCGTCCGGTGGTTGACCGATTATCGCCGCCCGCAACACATGAAAATCCTCAAGCAACCGTGCCAGCATGGGTCTCAAATCCTCGGTCAACTGGCCGGCATTGAGCTGTGCCGCGAGCCGGTGCAAATCCTCCAAGTGCAAGCCGAGGCGTTGCCAGTAGAGCAAATTGATGGGCGGCACATGGACGGAGGCATCACTGAAATAAACATCGCGCAGCAGCTCCCCCATGCGCTTGTGTGCGGCCCTGGCATCGGATTGGAGGGCGGCCAATTCGATGGCATGAAGCCGCGTTGAAACACAATGCGTGCGCCCACCACGCATATTATTATCGTGCTCAACGCGGCTGCTCCTGGCGCGAACGAAGTGAGACCCAGGCAAGGTTGACCGTAGCTCCCGAAGGGAAGCGGAGGTTACACCTTGCTCTTTTGGTATCGTTGATTTCGCGGCATTCATGGAGCAAATGGAGACTAGGCAAGCGCCGGGGTTGTGGGTGTGGGTGGAACTGGCGCGGGCGGATTGGGGGCAGCACCGCCATTATTGCCTTCGTCCATCCGTTTAAGGCCGGTGCAAAAAACATCATAGCCCAGCGAATTTTCAAAAATCAGCTTCGTCAAGTCAGCCAAGCCTTGTGCGCGGATTTTTGGCAGGTCTAGGTTTGCGCGCCAAGTTCCCGCCCCGCCCAACTGCACAATGGCATAGGCGGATTGAGGGTGAATCCCGATTCCCCGAATGCTGGTTTCGGGAACGACGAGGGTGAATTTGTCCTGAACGAGTTTTAGTGTTTTCATATTTTTGTGTTGGGGAAATATGTAGGCGGCTGACGATGGCCAGCCCTTTTGATTTTTTCCTACACACCTCCTTATCCTATTTTAGTGCGCTTCGGTGTCGCCTCAACGAAGAGATGCAATTTATTTTCAAACCAGTCCTGACAGCGACGGGATTGGGTAAGAAGGTTCCGCTCGACAAGGGCGCGTTCCGTTGGGTCGGCAAGGTTAATGGCGTCCAGGCCACAACTCCGGGCAAACTCGTCCAATGATTGATAGCCTATGTATGCGAGCGCAGTATGTAAGGTGGATGGCTCCATACCTTATTATAGGATTTATTTTTCGATTTGCCCGGATCAGAAATTCATCGGATCGCGGATGCGCTCATTTTCCTGCCAGCGTTCAAGCAGGGTGTTAAACACGCTGACAGGATCGCCCGTTGGGATGTCTGACTCCGGTAAAGCCCCAATCCACCATTTCACGCGGTTCAATCTGGCAATAACATAATAATTCGGTGCCTTCGCCATGCACGCATCACAGTGGGCCATAAGGCTGCGTTTGCAGGGTTTGTTGTCTTCAAGTGCCGGGGTATTCATCGCAAGGTTGGGTTGGATTCATTTTCAGTTTCGGCACAAAGCCAGCGCCTGATTCACTAAGGCTGCGTGTCTGGCGGTTCTGGCATCCCAGTCGGCCTTTGTCAAAACAAGCCCGGCATCGGCAAGTATCTTTTTGCCCAGCCCCGCCACCGCGTTGCGCTGGTCGTTGGGCACGAACTTGATTATTTGCGCGATGCGCTGGGGGTCAACCCAAAGTGGCAGGTCAACGGTTACGCCGTCGGAATCATAAGCTGACACCAGCCCCTTGCCGGCGATAAGGTGGCGTGCCGTGACGCCATCGTGTATGACAAAGAATCCCTGGGTCACATTGTATGGGGGCGTGGTTTCACGCGGTATGCTTATCAATCCATTGTCGTCCATGAACAATTGCAGACCCTCACCAAGCCCAAGGTGGTCAAAACAATCGCAGCCAATGGCTTTGTAAATACACTTATTACCACCGCTTTCCGGTAGATAATAATCTGTGATGGTCTTTGCGATGGGGTCTATCAGTATGCATCTGGTTGTGTCTTTCATAAATTATTTTAGGTTCGTCCTGGGGTATTGGTGGAAATACTTTCTAAATTATCGAGCCGCCGGTGTTTTTTCGGTTTCATCGGAACCATGGGCACGCGGGTTTCCAGTTGGTAGGTTTTCATGTCAACGCTGACGGCAACCGTCCTGTCAGCTTCCCTAACTTCAATGCGGGTGTCCTTACCTTCAAAGTAATCGTGCAGGAACGCCTTTATCTCGAACACGTCCGCCGCCTCCAGCCCATACAACTTGAATTTCTGCCAATGCTCCTGCCACGCCGTCTCGACGGCGGCACGCCGCCAATACATTTCCAGTTCGGCCTCCAGCTCACCGATTAACTTTGCACCGTTGGCGTCGGCCATGTGTTTTCGCGAACGAAGCACGGCCTTGGCCCGCTGGACATAGGGATTATTGTCAGGATTAAAATCCGGTCTTTTCATGGGTTAGGGTCTTTGCCGATGTAGCGATAGCGGGTGGCCTTGCCTGACGTTGGCGTGCCAGGGGTAACGACATCAAGCAGGCCAATCAACGGATTGGCCAGCATTTTTAGACGCTTGGCGGCATCCGTGTGATGAAGCACAAACAATAGGGCGACCGAGCGACACGACAGGTAAAACACACCGTCATTGGTTCGCTGGGACAAATGGAAACACAAAGCCGCCAAGCGGCGGTTGTTCGGGTCAGCCAGCTTGGCTGCGCCGGGGGCATTCGCATTTGCCGAGCCGGCCCACGCCTGGCTCAAGTTATCCGCCGCCACACATTCCAGAGCTTCAAGGAATTCCACGCGGTATTCGTCTATAGTCTTGTTTTGGCGCGTCCAGAGTTTGCTGGCGTTATACCATGCGGCAAAGGCTCGCGACTCGTCCACGAGGCTGCCGCACGCGCGCAAATGCGTTATGCGACGAGCGAGAGCAAACAACAGCCGATGGTTGCCGCCTTTCTCGGTGGGAACGGAGGGAGCCACTAAGTCTCTATAATAGAATTCATCGTCGCTATCTATCTCTTCTCTACAGATAGGCACAGATAGGGACGGTTTATGATTACAGAGATACTCAGTGGTATCTGTATCTATCTGTGCTTTATCTGTTCCTATCTGTAGTAAAGGAAGAAAGTTAATTTCATTATAGGAAAGCTCAACCACGGGCAGCATCGCAATAAAGTTATAGTAATTGCCGGTGTCGGGGTGGATGGAAGGCGGGATGATGGACTGACAGCCATCCGCCCGCCACTCACCGCACTTTTTACCATTGCGCTTTAGTGCCGCCGAAGGCGAATACTCGCCTTTGATTCGCACCCATATTTGACAGCCGCGTGCGCCTTTGGTCATGGTGGCATTCACGGCCCAAGGGTTAGCCTGCAAGAATGGCTGAACCAAGTCATCATCATCGAGGTCAATGGCACACAGGCCATTTGAAACTTTCCCCAGAGCGATACCGATGTTGCCGTCCAAAACGCTGGACAGATATTTCGGGGTCATGTCATCGAGGGTTAGGTGTTTCCACTTGCGTTTGTCACCCTTCATGCCGCGCGGCCATTTCAGGAAAACGCAGGGGCCAAAAACATTTTGGAGGGTAGGGATTGTTATGTGCGATTTAGCCATAGATTTAATTCCGTGAGTAATCAGGGCTGCCCATTTCAATAATCATATCCATACACTCTCTGCTTAATGATAGATTTTGATTCATCTGGCCGGCGCGGGCCAAGCAAAGCATGGCCTCAATCTTTTTGCCCTGCTCTTTCAACACACGACCCAACACATACCAGTTTTCTTGAATGTCGGGCTGTAGTCGTAACGCCTTGCGGATTAGTTGCTCCGCTTCCGGCAGCCGATGTTTCAAATACGAAGCAACCCCAGCCATTATGTATAGTGAAAGCCAATCGGGCGAATTTACCAATATAGCCTTATCCAACGCCTCGCACGCTTCCGCGTGTCGGTCGAGGCCATTGAGTGCGGAGGCCAAAGCCGTCCATGGCATAGATTCACACGGACGAAGTTTTGTCCATTGCTTGGCGTAGGGCAGTGCCGCAACATAATTGTTGCAAGCTAATAGCCGCGATGTTAGACGACGAATTTCGTCGGCGTTTTCTGTGAGGTTGTTCTCGGTTGTATTTTGTTTAGTATGATCATTCATAGGTTTTAAGTTTGACTGCGTTCTATTGTTTCCATGGCTTCAGGCAGGGAAGTGTCTTGGCTCGCCGACAATAAGAAGTGAATCTGGCAACCAGAAAGCAGCCCTCCAGATAAACGAAAAACGGATACCCTTCAGGCCGGCTGTTTCCAATCCAGTCTGTTTGAACTTTCGCTAAACCAAGCACAATTGGGTTGTTGGTGTGGTCATCGAATAAAATCTCCACCATTTCCTTCTTTTGAATGCGGTTAATCCCTTGTGTGATTACCACCTCTTTGGCCTTCTGAATTTCGGAGTGCCAATGGAAATGCTCATCCGGCACCAACAGCCGAAAAGCGCCCGCGTGGCCGGATAGATAATATCGCCCCGCCTCGTTCCACTCTGTTTCCCAGAAATTGGTTTTAACAATCTCCGGCCCGTTGTTGTGAATTATTATCATAGTTGTGATTTTGATTTTGTGTTTGGCGGTGTTTCAGTTGTTTTGAATTTGTGGGCGTAGCCCAAAAGGATGAGCGGGCTGGTTTTGGAGGTAATGCCCGGCGATGATTTTATTTTCACGCAACCGCTGGTCGGCCAGCGGCCCGTAGGCAATCAAAACGCTCGGCGCTCCCGCCGTGCCGCCCTGTTTTCCATTGGCGTGATAAAATGAAAGCCGGCCAGCGATAAAAAAAAGCGAAGTGGCCTTCGGCCAGACGTGATTTTGAAATGCCTTGGTATCAGTTCGGGCAAATACCAACGCGAGGCAATTGCCGTGCTCGGCGCAACGCGCCAGCCAGACGCCGGTTTTCGGTCCGTAAGGGGGATTGCAAAAAACCAAATTTGACCACGGTTGGGCTAGGCCGTCGTCTTCGATGGTGAAGTGATTCGTGGCTGTTTCCCATGGCCGTTTCACTGGAGCGCAGGGATCAAGTTCAAACGGGCCAAACGCACGGATGATTTCTGGCGGGGTCAGCCATTCCTCTTTGCCATTCTTCAAATCCCGGTCATGTGTGAAATTGGCGAGCTTCGGGCGGCTACTGTCGGCGACGATTTTCTGAACGAGTCTTTTTTGCATTGGAAAATCGTGTTTGACCACGATTTCCGTTGAAACAGACGAAGGCTAAAAAGAAAATATGAACCCGATGAGGCTGTTGCCTGATAATAAAAAAGTGCTGACTTGCCATTCAATGTTGTCTTGAATGACTCTGTTTTAGGCGGAGCCTAAAAGCTTGGGACAGGCTTTTTTTCTGGCTGAAATTGAACCGAAATCCGAAGCGGAAAAAGCAGGCAGACGGTCAATCCCGAAAAGTAAATAAACCCCTAAAATAAAATTAAATTCTATTTAATACCAACGACTTATGTAAGTTTCATTTGACAAGTGCTGTTCTTTCCGTATAGTCTTGACTAAATGTCAAGAACCCTGACCTCCGGCGAAAAACTGGGGGAATCTGGAGAAATTTAATTTTTTTCCGTTGATTAGCATATTTGCCTGCCAAACTTTGACAAGTCTATTGGAAAGTCTGTTTCAAGGTCATCAACCGCTCCTGATCCACCACCGGCATCAAAGGTTTGTCGCTGCTGAATTTCAAAAATGAAAACGCCTGATTGCGGGGGACAGTTTTTTTCCAACGGATGCGGATGACTGAAGGTTTGATTTCAAGTTTTTCCCAAAGCTCGACCGTGTCCCGCGAACACCTTGCTGTTAATTTTGAAAAGTCAATTGGATTGCCGGTGCTGGTTTCGACCACGCCGCGCCCCACGCAGCCAGTTTCCCGATAGTGAACAAAAACTTCCGTATTCGGCACCAGCAATCGTTTTCTTCCGGCTGGCCAAGTTTGCGGCAGCGGCAAAAAACCATTTTCGCGGCAGTCATCCCAAGTCGCGCCGCATTCATTTTGGGAGAAAAAGAATTCCATTGCGGGCTGTCCGGCGTGCTCTTCCTCGGGAACCGGAACCAGATCATTCAGCACATGAAATTTCCATGCCCGTCTGGTCTGCTCCTGCTCGACCTGCAAGATGTTTAATTTGAAGTTGCCGCGCAGAAAAATTAAAAGTCGCTTTATCGCTTCGGGAAAAAATCTTCCCACTAGAATCATGCCCGGCGGGCGGATGATTTTTTCCGGTAATTTGCGCCGGAATCTTTTCAAGAATTTTTTACCGAGGCCGGGGAATCTTTTTTTTAGCCCCGGCATGGACAATTTATCCGCCCATGAAGCATAGCTGACGATCTGGGCCACGGCATCGCGATCAATCCCGTTGCGCTTCAATTCAGTGACCCAAAGCCGGCCTGCTTCATCAAGGCTCAATATGTCCAGCACCTCCATTTTGCCTTTCAAATCCCGTTCGGTTTCGATTTCAGTGCCAAGGGGTAAAAGCAAAACCGGAAATTTGCTGGGATTCTCGGCGATATAATCCCGAATCGCGGATTCCGGCTGGACGGAACGCAGCACGTCGTCAAAACTGTTCTGGCACATAATTCAATGCCGATAGTAAGGCAATCTTTGGAATGGCCGGCAAGACATTATCTAAAACATCATCATGATTATCAGGCAACCGCCCGAAGTGAATTTTGCCGTGGATCGGATTGTTCCACTGACGGGCGGTGGGGACAAAAATTCCGTCATCAAGCAAGCGTTCGAGCATCGCCTGACTCAAGCGAAATGTCCCCCCGGTGTCCGCCATATTTTTCATCAAGAGTTGCGATTTGGCTGTCCTTATCTGCGAAATCCGCTGGCGAAAAGAAAAGAATTCGCGGCGGCGGCTGAAAAAATCATGGCGGCGGTTCACGCGCAGAAAAAAATTGTTTTGTTCGGCGATTATGACTGTGATGGTGTGACATCCATCACCCTCCTGCATGATTTCTTGATGACCGCCAAGCTGCGGCGGGAAAATTGCAGCACTTTCATCCCCGACCGCCACCGCCACGGCTATGGTCTGTCAACGGAAGCATTGGCAAGCTGCGTGGCAGCACATAAACCCGAACTGTTAATCGTTTTAGATTGCGGCACTACGAGTTATGCGCAAATAGACTGGCTGAACGAAAACAAGATTGATTCGGTCGTGGTCGATCATCATTTACCCGACGATAATAAGTCAATTAAAACGGTGTTAATCAATCCCAAGGCGTGGCGCAAGCTGCCTGACGAGGAGTGGGAATTAAAACTGTTAAGTGCTGCCGGGCTCTCATTTCTGCTCGTGGAGGCGATGGTGGAAAGATTCAAGCTAACCACTTGGGACAAACAACGCGCCTTATTGATTGCCGGCTTGGGGACGTATGTTGACATGGTGCCGCTGATTGGCATCAATCGCACTCTGGTAAAACACTCGCTTTATCTGGCAACAGTTGCGCCATCTGCTGAAAATGTTAAATCCCATTTGAGAAGTTGTTCGCCCGGCCTGGCCTGTTTGGAAGACATCCGTCAAAAGGATGAATTCATGGCGGGGCCGCTCACTGAAATAACTTATGGATTTTATTTGGGGCCTTGTCTTAACGCTCCGGGGCGACTGTATGACCCCATGGATGCGCTAAACCTGCTGTTGGCTCGCGATGAGACCGCCGCCGCCGAACTGGCTGAAAGGTGTTTTAATATCAATGAGAAAAGGAAAATAATTCAAAAGCGGGCGACCGAGCAAGCTTTGGAAATAGCAAAAAAACAGATGGATTCCAAGGTGATCCTGTTGGCCGAAAAAGCGTGGCACGCCGGGGTGGTCGGGATTGTCGCTTCCGATGTCAAAGAGAAGTTCAACCGGCCTGTGATTGTTTGCGCCTGGCAGGAGGAAGAAAAGAAAGGCGAAGAAAAGGAAGGCGGTTATTGGAAAGGTTCGGGGCGTAGCATCGAGGGATATAATATGGGCGAAAAGATTAAGGAGGCGTTGGCCTTGGGTTATATCTTCAAAGGTGGTGGCCATGAAATGGCGGGCGGATTGTCGTTTCGGGAAAGCCAGCGCGAAACTCTTGAAGAATGGCTGAATAAAACCAGCGGCCTGAACCCGGACGATTTCGTCCACAAGGCTGAAATCGTCGCGGAGGCGGAAACTTTTAGTGCGGGTGATTGGAATTCAATTTATCTGGCATTGGCACCGTTTGGCATGGGCAACCTGGAACCATCTTTGGTGGCAAGGGGTGTCAGTTTGACTACCAACCCGACACCTCTGCGCCGAAAGTCTTCGGACGATTCGGCGAAGATAAAACCAATCACCCAAACAATGCTATTTGACCAAGCAACAGAACCGCCGCCAGCAGGAGAACCGTCGCCAGCCACCGAGACGGATGATGACGTTTGGGGTATGCGCGGAAATTTTGAAAAGTATGGAAGAATGATCAAAATTGACTCAACGAATTTGGCCACGGCGAGGACATGGACAGTTGGCAAGCAGTATAATTTTGATTTGGTGCTTACGGAGTGGCAGTCAGTTTACGGCAAATATTTCTATGGATTTAGAGTCCGGCCAATTAGACAAGCGGGGTCGAGGAGAAATAAAAAATAATAACACGAACAAATTAGCCGCGAAAAATAATCTAACCAGAAGTGGCTGGCGGCCGGTTCGACCGCCAGCCGTTGGTTTTTACTTGGTGGGTTGCTTGGCGATCCAGGCAAACGCTTCGCGAGCCATGTAGGCCAGCAGCAGCAGGTCTTCGCGTCCGTAGGAATCGGACGTTTTCCATGCCTCACCGTCCTTGTAGGAACGCTCGAACGTGGTGTTAAAGCGCGGGCCTTTTTCGGTTTCGTTTTTCCAAATCGTGGCACGGATGCCATTGATACGGATTTCATGTGCGGGTTTGTTGGTGGCAGTTTCTGCCGGTTTATTTTTGCTCATTTTATTTTCTTTCTTGTTTGGCTCCGACTTGCCGGAGCGTTTTGTTTTTCACCAAGACCCAAAACAAACCGACGGCAAAAGGTGCAAACGAAGCCGGGAGCGATTGAATGGCGGGCGGCGGAGCATCAGCATCGGAATGACAGAGGCACGATGGCGTGAACGA
>CAIPKV010000007.1 GCA_903865745.1 uncultured Verrucomicrobia subdivision 3 bacterium
TAAAACCCAGCCACCTCGACCGAGTTAGTGCCCCGCACAAAGCGAGTAGCAAGGTCAACTTCCAAAAAAGGATTACCATTGGTCGGCCCATTGAAGGCCACATCAAATATCCCCCATTGCTCAACCACCGGCGCATCGGCGGCGCGGACGGAAGCAAAGGAAGACCCCCAAAAAAGCACTTGCAAAGCAAGAAAGATTCGGGACATAGAAGTTTTAATTGCCATGCAAAATCTACCGAGTTAAGGAACAATCGTCACCTGCGCATGGGCGCAGGCCAGCTTATTCTCGCCGTCCGGCGTCATAATCTTGGAATCCACCAGCCGGACGGCTTGGGCGTCATATATGCCGAAAGGTTTATCAGCGGTGATGTTGACTCGCTGCAACAGGACATTCGTGATGGCCATTTCCGGTAATCCCCAAATCAACCCTGCCCGCCGTCCAGGTTGCGCCGTTGCAGTTATATTGCTGAAGATAATGTCCCGGTATATCGGCGTCTTTGCTGTAATCGCTTGCCGCGGATAGTTCGCGGCCATGGCAGGAGTTAGGTTGTTCAGACTGCGATAGGCACCAGTGGTGTTGTAGGAACAATAAATCAAGATCGGGCATCCCACATTGGTCATGCGGAGATTCAGATAATTTATATTGTGCACAAAGCCGCCCCGGTCACGGTCGGTCTTGATACGGATGCCCGACTCGGTGTTGTTGAAAATGCAATTAACGACTGTCACATTCGACACGCCGCCGTAAGTTCCACTGCCGATGGACACACCATGACCATAACCGTAGGTGCAGTTGGTTATGAGAACATCCGAAGTGCCGCCTCCGCAGGTGTAATTATCATCGCCCACGCTGATGTCGCAGTTCTCAATTAGGATGCGGCGGCCGGTGACATCACAGGCATCCGTATTATGGCTAGGGTTGACTGAGTCGTTCGATGGATTGGCACGAATTGTAACGCCCCGCACCGTTACATCGCTTGTCCGACCACTAATGGCGATATGAAACATTGGCGAGTTGGTCAGTAAAACATTTTCGATTAGCACGCGTTCGCATGAAGAAAACGAAATCATCCGCGGTCGCTTTGCGCCGGGTTTCTTGGCATAAGGCCACCAAGGAATTCCCTGGCCATCAATCACGCCCGCACCACTGATGGCGATATCGTGAAGCTCCTTGCCACTGATGAAATTCGCCGGATTAGTGATACCGCCGGGATATTTGTCAATCGGCAGCATCCGCAACGTACCATTCACACGCAGATTGACCTGACTGGCCATCTCTAAGGGGCCGCTCAGGAAAACACCTGCCGGCACCTCAACAATTCCACCGCCGTCGGCATTGGCAGCATTGATGGCAGTCTGAATCGCTACGGTGTTCGTCACTACGCCGTCGCCCACTGCACCGCAGCTCGTGATATTAAACACTTTTCCAGAGATTTCCGGCAGCGTCGGGACGACAAATGATTGAGCTTTGCCTGACAAACCATACACCGATTGGCCAACCAGAATTATGGCGCAAATATTTCGCAACATAGTAGGTAGCGTTTAAGGCTGTGCGGGATTCCATCCGTCGCTGCCACCGAGAACCGAATCGACGCTAATATTTTCCGCCTCTTCTTTGCTCAATTGTTTTGACCATTTGACGCGCTGTTCCGGGTTCGCGCCTGGCCCGAAACTATTATATTCGGCATAGCGCGCCGTTAGTTCGTTGGTCGGATTACGCCAGTTGTTCCAGCCTTCGGGCTTAATATGATCACCCATTTCGCAATTCAGATAGATGACACTGGCATAGGGTCGCCACGGACGACCAAGATCTGCCATCGGTTTCCGCGCCGGTTTAATGGCGGCAGGGTTCGTCGGGTTGACCCAAGCAGTGGAATCGCCAGTAAGTTTGCAGTCCATAAAGACAAATCCAAAAGGATGATCCGGTGGCGTATTGGCAGCCGTGATGTAGCCACCGTTCTTGCTGTGGATTTCGCAATGGTCAAACACCGCCGTGCCTGAGCCGTAAATGAAATCCACGCGTCCTTCGAAATAACAGTTCGTAAAATATTGGCGGCCATCATTGACCATCAAAGTGTCCTGCCAGCTAAGTAGACGGCAATGCTTGAACCCCACGCGGTCGCCGTCCACGCGCAGCGCCAGCGCCTGGCCGTGGTCGCCGGAAGTGTTTTCAAAAGTGACGTTCTCCGCGCGGAAATTATCCGCCAATAGGATGACGCCGGTGCCTTTATACCGCAGGTTGGTCGTAGCATTCGTCTCCTGGACATTCAGGCCGTATGTCAAAATGGTGTTCTCCATTTCCTCACCTACCAGGCGCAAGTTGCTTTTATCTCTTGGAACAATAATTTGTCCTTCATACCTGCCGGGCTTGAGGAGAATGTTGAAAGGCTTAGTCGAATTCTCCGGCGCGGCGGCGATGGCAGCCTGAACCGTTGTGTGCGTGCCGGAGCCGTCAAAGGAAACAACCGCGTCATATTTGGCCTCCTTCGCAATGGGATTGGCGTCCATAGGCTCGGCGCATAACACCGGCGCGAGCGAAGGCACGGCCTTGCGTAGCTCATCAACCACCAACCGCGCAAACATAACATGACCCTTATCATTCAAGTGGGTTCCATCGTGCGCAATGACTCCATCTGCATTGGTCTTGAATGGGCTGAACTCCAGACATTTTTCCGGCCCGAGTGATTCGCATAGCTCGATGCTCCGCGCCTGTAAATCCACCAGCGGAATATGCTTCTCGGCGGCAATCTTGCGAACCTCCACGGCATAGGGCGCGAGGCTGGACTTAATTTTGCCGGGATTATTTTTATCCCACTGCCGGCGGGTGAGCGGCGTAACGAGGACGGGAGTTGCCCCGATGGCCTGTGCTTCCTCAACATAACTGACCATATTACTCACGAAGGTCGGCATATCGGTCGACCGACCCGGCTTGCCTGGCTCATTGTTATGACCAAACTGAATCAAGTAATAATCCGCTTTCAATGCCAGCGCATTCGTCCAGCGACCTTCGCGTCGGAAACTTTCCGAGCTGCGCCCACCCTGCGACATGTTAATGCACTCGGCACCATCAGTGAGAAACTGCTTAAAGCCTAGCCCCCAACCGGCGTTGTCAGTGACAGTAGAATCGCCTACAAGTACGATTTTAATTTTTCTATCTACTATTGAACTTTGGGTTGGGGCGGCTGAGAGAACTATTCCAGCCATTAGCATGACACCGAAGTAAAATATTTTGCAGAGGACTTTCATTATTTGGATTTTAGAGAGCTGTAGTTCATTTACTCTCGTCAACTAATTTAGGTTTGTGTAAACCAGCGGCGACAGATCAAGAACTCCAGCATTTCCCAAATTACTAGTATTACCCGCATCTACTGAGGTAAATTTTAAAACAATGGTCGGGGCGGGGAGATTTGAACTCCCGACCTCTTGCACCCCAAGCAAGCGCGCTAGCCGGGCTACGCTACGCCCCGAACCATTGGAAAGTGCATCATAGACCATTCGCACCCAGTTTCAATGCCGAAGATTATTAATCTTTCACGCCAGATCGCAACGCGCGCCAAACCACCTTGCTGCCCTGCCTGCTTTGCGATAACTTCTGCACATTATGGACGCCACGCCTTTTCCGCCAATTTCACCACCGCCGCTCATCACGCCACCCACCCCTAAGCCACGCAAGAGCCGGGGCTGGATGATTACAGCGATCATTCTCGCCGTCCTACTCGGTATCGCCAGCCTGATTATCGTGGCTCAGTTATTGGTGCACTCGTTGAGCTTCAGTCACGGCATGAAAACCGTCGGCGCCCGTGAAGTCGGACCGAAACTTGAGGAATGCATTTTGGAGAACAATGATTCGGAAAACAAAATTGCCGTCATCACTGTGGATGGGATTATTTCCGGCCACAACGTTGACGACGACGGCAACAACATGGTTGACGTGATTCAGGCACAACTCGACCGCGCGGCGGATGACAAGCACGTCAAGGCCGTCATCTTGAAGGTAGATTCCCCCGGTGGCGAAGTCATGGCCTCGGACGATATCTACAAAGCCATTCGCGATTTTGAAACTGACGAAACCGACGATCACGGCAAGGTTGCCCACCAGGGCAAGCCGGTCATCTGCTCGATGGGCAGTCTCGCGGCCTCGGGCGGCTATTATATTTCTTCTGGCTGCCGCTGGATTGTTGCGAATGAGCTAACTATCACTGGTAGCATCGGCGTCATCATGCACGGTTGGAACTATCGTGGTCTCATGGACAAGGTTGGCGTTGCGCCCATGACCTTCAAGAGTGGCAAGTTTAAAGACATGCTGAGCGGCGAACGCGAACCGTCCGAAATACCGCCCGAAGAACACGCCATGGTGCAAGGTTTGATTGATGAAACTTACGGTAAGTTCACCAATGTCGTCGCCGAAGGTCGTGGCGACGCCCATGCGCTTAACAAGAAGGACGGCGCCGCGCTCGCGGACAATTGGACGGATTTCGCGGATGGCCGCGTGCTGTCCGGGTCGCAGGCGCTCGACCTCGGTCTCGTGGACGAGCTGGGCGATTTTGACAACACCGTTGACCGCGCACTGAAGATTGCGAAGATTGATTCAGCCAACCTTGTCGAATACCGCGAACGCTATGATCTTTCGAACTTTCTATCGATGTTCGGCCAGAGCAGCCAGGCGCACGATATCAAACTCGATCTCGGCGTCGAGGCTCCAAAGCTTCAGGCTGGGTTAATGTACTTCCTCTACCAACCCTGAATGTAAAAAAATTATTTCTTAGCCAACGCGCGGTTCAGGTTACCGAATTGAAATTCCACCGAAGGTAGCAGCACGCGTTTCAACATTAACGCCAGCGGAATCGCCAGTACGGTGGACGCCACCACGTCCGACAGATGGTGGGCTTGCAAGGCGATTCGCGACCACATCACGGCCAGCGCATAAACTACCGCGACCGCGCCCCAGCCACGATTTACCAGCCACGCCGCCGCCGCAAGTCCTACCGCCGTAGCCGCATGACCGGACGGAAACGCGCTGAACTTGGCTTGGCCGATAATCCAATGTCCGGCGTGCCACACTCCGTAAAAGCCTTGCGGCACTTCCAAGTTATTAGGCCGCGTCCGTCCAACCAATACTCGTATTACGGTTGCCACGCCACCAGTAAACTCAGCGGTTAATACGACAAAGAAGATTTTCGCGGCAGGCTGTGGACGATTCAATGCCAGTAATATAGCGGAACAGATGATTCCCCAGACTGCAATTACCCAGCCTTCGCCGATTTTAGAACACCACCACGCCAGCTTTCGCGCTCCGTCCATCCGCGGACCCACGTCCAGCGCGCTACCGACCCGTGCATCGAGCGGCCATGCAAGTGCAATTACCACAATGCCCGCCAGCAGCCAGAGCCACCAGCGCGAACTTGATCCATTTAACGGTACCGACCGAGACATGTTCCGAAGGTAAGCTGTGCGCCCAAAAATAAAAACCCAAATCGCACCGGCCCCACCTTATGCAGCCACCTCCACCATCCTCAATTCAAAAAAATGCGCGACTCCTCGCGTTGTCTCCGTCATTCTTGTGGGGTCTATGTATTCATGGCTCGACCGCATTGCCAGCCGCCGGGAGCGTGCCATCGTGCTTTTCTCCCTCGCGCTCCTGCTCGCGGGCAATTGGATTCTCCCGCTCACTGACCGCGACGAAGCCCGCTTTGGCGAAGCCTCGCGCGAGATGCGGCAGCGTGGCGATTACGTTGTGCCCTGGTTCAATGGCGCGTGGCGACTCGACAAGCCCGCCTTGATTTACTGGTGCCAGATTGCCAGCTACGATGTCTTTGGCGACAACCCGTTTGGTGCGCGTCTGCCCTCCGCGCTCTTCACCACCGGCACCGCATTATTACTGGTGCGATGGGGCAAAAAAATTACCACCGATAACAAAACTGCTTTGCTCGCCGGCGCGATGTTTGTGGCCGGACTGCACGTCGCCATCATTGGACGCGTGGCAACTGCCGACATGGCTTTGGTCTTCTTCTGCACCCTCGCGGCCTGGAGCGGATGGGAACTTACCCGTCCCGAGCCAGCGCGCCGACGCTTCTGGTGGTGGATCTTCTATGTCGCCCTCGCGCTCGGCTTTCTCGCCAAAGGACCCATCGCCTGGCTCCCCCTTGGCGGAATCTTAATTGGCCGCGGCTTACGTAAAGATTCCTTCCGCCTGCCGCTAAACGAAACCATTGTCGGTCTTACCATCACGCTCGCACTCGTCGCCGCGTGGGGTTTGCCCGCCATGGATCAAACGAACAATGCCTTCTTCAAAGTTGGCCTTGGCGAACACGTCTTGAATCGCTCCGTCAGCGTCATCGACAGTCACGGCGTCAAAGGCACGCTCGGTTTTCTCGCGCTGGTGCCGTTGTATTTCGTTACCTTCTTTGTCAGCTTCTTTCCATGGTCCACGCGCGTACCCGCAGCCTTTAAGCACTGGTGGCCGCAGCGTAAGGGCGATGATTTTGGCTGGTATCTCCTCGTGCAAGCCGCTTTGGTGTTCGGTGTTTTCTCCCTCGTGCGGACGAAGCTGCCGCATTACACCCAACCCGCGTTTCCTTGTATCGCGCTGTGGCTAGCCCGGCAAATCAGTCCGGATAAAAACACCCTCGCCTGGTTTGGTAAACGCATCATCGCGATGACTGTCTTCATTCTCCTGCTAACCTTCGTCGGCTTTACCGTTGCGCGAAATCATTTTCTCACCACCAAACTCTGGCAGGCGACGCAAACCTACGTGCGCCCGGACACAAAAATCGGCTGCTTCGGCTACACCGAATCCAGCCTCGTCTGGGAATTTCGCAAAGTCGCCACCAACCACATCGTGCTGGGCGACCTCAAAGCCGCGAAAGCTTTCCTCACCAATACCCCGCCTTACATTCTCGTGGTGCCCACGAAGAATCTCGCCGACCTGCCGGATACCAACGGATTGCAGATTGCCGTGCACGGTCTGGACATGGTCAAACTCAAGAACTGGGACTTAACTGCCATCATCCGACAGTGATCCGGGCATTTAACGCCCGGACGCCAAGCCACAAAGCTTGAGAAATAAATTAAACCAGCCCGCCTTGCGTCTTCGCTACTTTGCGCCCTTGCGTTAACTCCCTTCCGGATTAGATTGAACCCGTTCGCCACCCGGCGGTCAAAGTTCACAACGATGAAAACCACTTTCTGCACCCTGCTCGCAACGGCGGCCATCAGCCTTGCGACGGTCGCGCAGACTAATTCAATTATGACAACCAACAAAATCGAGACCGCCACCCTTGGCGGCGGCTGTTTCTGGTGCATGGAAGCCGTTTACGAACGTCTGCCCGGCGTCCTCTCCGTGACGAGCGGCTTTGCCGGCGGCCACACTGAGAACCCCACCTATCAGGAAGTCTGTTCCGAGACCACCGGCCATGCCGAAGTCACGCAGATCACCTATGACCCCGCCAAGATTTCCTACGACCACCTGCTGACCGTCTTCTGGCAGGCGCACGACCCCACCACCCTCAACCGGCAGGGTGCTGACGAAGGCACCTCCTATCGTTCCATCATTCTTTACCATGATGAAAAGCAGCGGTTACTCGCGGAGAAGTCCAAGCTCGCGGCCCAAGCCGATTTCAAGCATCCCATCGTCACGGAGATTGTTCCGTTCACGAAGTTCTATCCGGCGGAAGATTACCATCAAGGCTACTACGACGCCAATGCCCGTCAGCCCTACTGTCAGGTCGTCATCACGCCCAAGCTGGAGAAGTTAGAACGCAAGAAAGTCATCGAGTCCACCGTCCAGGTAAAATAAAACACGATAAATCCCCCTGCCATAAATTTGCAAATAATTGCAACCGCCTTTGGCACAGCTTTTCTTTAACAACATCTCAGAATGGAAACGGTGGAAGAAACGCTCCGAAGAGAAACAGGCCAATATTAGGAACATTATTTTTCTGCGGATGATTTTACTGAATCGTCATTCTCCCATTTAAGATCCACAATTACTGGCGCCCACGAGATATATTGAAGGACGTGACAGACAAATGGAATTGAATCAGGAGTCTTTACCTGTGATAAATCATGAACGGAGATTAGCACCCCCCTTTGACGATCACGTAAACGCTTCAGAAGTGGGACAAAGTCTTGATAATAGTCGTATTGCACCAGCACGAGTTTGCGAGGACGAAGTCTAATAAAGCCATTAAGGTCAGCGTTGTTTGTCCAATTTGCGCGATCAAAATACCAATCTGCTTGTACGGGTTTTCTCACGTTCGCCTCTGCTGCGACATAAAGTAAAGCGGAAGATACAACAATCGTAGAATTAGTTTCTGCGAAAGGCGCAAATTCTTTCATTAAACATTCATGAGTTTTCCAATAACTATTCTTCCAGGCACAAGCCACGCCCCAAGTTGACATTCCCACTGAACGAACGGAAACAAGAACGACACAAGCCGCGACCCCAATCGTCATTAATCCCTTTTGGCAGGGTAATATTTTATCTGCGAGCGATAGGATGCCACCGGCAAGAAGTATTTGGATGAACAAAATGTAAATCACATAGTTCGGTGTGAATAAGATCATAGCTAAACCAAGCAAAATCCACCCCATCAGAAATATCCCAGTGAGGAGGGCCAAACACTGACCATTGAAGTTAATCAGTTCCTTACGCTGCTTATACAGGGAAGGTAAAACCAGAATTGCCAAAAAGAATACCGGGGCATTACGGACAAGTTTTAGGATTTCACGCAGATATGGCTTGTGAAAGCCCATGACTCGTAATGGCGTTTGGCGAGCGTTTTCGAGGAACCCCGCCCAGAGGAGCGGCTCGTTTTTAGCAATAGTAAGAGTAATCGCCGCAAACATGAATGCGGCGATTAAGAATGGTAAGAAATATATAATTTTCGGCCGGTTCAGGCACGCTATTACGACAGCAATTAAGCCGATGCCAAAATAAAGCGTGGCCACGATAATTGAGGTATAAAAAGCAAATATAAAAGCCAAGGATGTAGCCGCGATGGCCCACTTTGCATCGCTAGCAACTAACTTGCTTATCCCTAGCAAAGCTAACAATCCAAATATGTGCGCTAATCCTTCCGGCCGGTCATCAAAAGTTACGGCCAGAAACAAAAGTGAAACGAGCCCGTAGTTGGGGTTCGCCGGAAAATAATTCTCAAGGATTTTTAAAGTCACAAAACCGGCAATTGCGAAAAGAGTCACATGAAAAGCCATCGCAGAAATCACCGTAGTACCAAAAATCGTCATCCAGAATAGTAAAAATAACTGATATAATGGTGGATAAGCCGAGAAGACTTGAGTGCCGGAAATTGGGAAAACCACTGAAAGACTGGGATTATAGTAGTGCCCATGCGTCAGCCAGTTTATTACTGGGCCATCAAAGGAAAATGAATCATTCGTCGGGACTGGCTGAACTGTTAATGCAAGTAAAGCAATGCGCCAAATCACTACAAAAAAGAAAACTAAATAAGGTTTTTTGAAGCAAAATTTCACAAAGGTAGCGTATTGTAAGCCCAAACACTGGTCAATTTTATCTGTTAGCTAAACCGTTCCAGAGATAATCTAGTCTGGGTCGACCAAGTAGTTTAGCCATCAACCTTTCGGCTCGCACTGGACTTTTGCCGCGCCTGAATCCATCCTTGCGCGCCGACAAATTGCACCTGATTCCATGAATACCGAAAAGTCCGCCGTCCTTAGCAAAGTTCCCGAAGTCACCGTCATCTTCTGGATCCTCAAGATTCTTGCCACCACCCTCGGCGAGACCGGGGGCGACGCCGTGTCCATGTCCATGAATCTCGGTTACCTCGTTGGCACCGGTATATTTGCCGTCATTTTCCTCGTCGCCGTGGGCGTACAAATCTCTGCCACGAAGTTCCATCCCGTCATTTACTGGGTCACCATCGTTGCCACCACCACGGTCGGCACCACCATGGCGGATTTCGCCGACCGCTCGCTTGGGATCGGCTACACGGGCGGTTCCGCCATTCTGCTAACCCTCTTGCTGGCGTCGCTGTTCACTTGGTATCGCACGCTGGGATCGGTGGCGGTGGATACCGTCAGCTCGCCCAAGTCCGAAGCGTTTTATTGGGTCACCATCATGTTTTCACAAACGCTCGGAACCGCTTTGGGCGATTGGGTGGCGGACACGGAATCGCTCGGATACGGTGGCGGCATCGTGGTATTCGGCACCTTGCTGGCGCTGATAGCGGCGGCGTACTTCTGGACCAAGGTCTCGCGCACCATCCTCTTTTGGGCGGCGTTCATCTTGACGCGACCGCTCGGGGCGGTACTGGGCGATTTCATGGACAAACCTTTAGATCACGGCGGACTGGCATTAAGCCGCTATACAGCCACGGCGTCGCTGTTGGGAGCCATGTTAATCTTCATCTTCGCTTTCTCCCATAAGCCGGCGCAGCGCGCGCATTGAATTCCTGGTGCTGGCGACCCGGCCACTCTGCCTGTGAAACCCGTGGGTTTGGCCACAGAAGGGCACAGATGAAACACAGATGAGGGGAAAGGCATTTTACCCGCAGATAACGCAGATTTTCGCAGAATGGTTTTAGTTTAGGTTAATCGGCGTGCAGCTCCAGCATCGTCGACTGACTGACTGCGTCAGGGCCACTCCTTGCGGAGGGCCACTATGGGGCAGAGCAAATGCAAGTTGAGAGCTAAGAGTTGAGGGTTGAGGGCTGGTGGAGGCCAGCAAGAAGTTCAAAGCCGGAACGGCTAAAACTGTTCCGGCTCTTTTATTGGTCCGGTTGCCTTGACCATGCTCCCGCCATACTTGCGGACACACCAATAATGGAGAAAATACTTTTCTTCCTGCAGCCTTATCTGGAAGACCAGCATTACATTCGCTATACCCAGCGACAGCAGCTGGTTTAATTCTTAAACCCTAAGTAAGCCATCCAACCCGCAATTAATGAAGTCATCCCGAGTGCCATATACTCTATCAAATGAATAATCATACCCCGTAATCCCCTTTCTAATTAAGCCGTAGCGTAAAGAAACTCTGTGTCGGCCAATGAAATCTCCCGCAGCGGTACGTAATGTCCGCTGTCATCATGGCGGCCGAAGGTTTTTTCAAATTCCGCTGCCGAATAATGCGGGAGTTCGCCGGCGAGCAGCAGCCGGTCAATGGTCTTCTGATAGAAAGCGACGTGCTCCGCCGGCAAGCGGATGCCGGCAAAATAACTGTGCGGACACTTGCCGCCGGCGCCGACAAACTGGGAGAAAATTAAAATCGAACCTACGTCCGTGGGCAGCAAGGGACGTTGCTTGGCCAGATCTACGCCCAGCATGTAACTTTCTTCGGTCAGGACCCGGATAATGGAATTCGTGGGGATATTCGCAATCATATCTGAAAAACAGTCAAACAAGCAGGGTTTGATGAGGTCCAGACAGGCGGCCTTGGCCTGCATCCGGTTGCGTTCGGCTTTTTCCAAATCCAAGCCCTCGACGGCGCGCATCAAATAACGCGTTCTTTTTTCCAATTCAACCTCGAGTTCCGCGCGCAGCTGCTTTTCCTTTTGCTCAAACCAGACGCGTTCCTTGTAGAGGGTGCCGATGTGAACCATGCCGGTGAGCAGCAGCAATGAGGTGAGTGAATAGATGGCCTCGAAAGTGACATTCGCCTGGGCGTCGGCCGACCAATTGGTTTCGGATTGAAATAAGTGGAGCAGTGCGAGCAAGGAAAAGGAGCCGCACAAGGTCCAGCCCACGCGCTGGGAACCAAAGATCCGATTGAGAAATAGCGCATATCCCGCCACCCCAAATTGCATCCCGTTGCTTGGACCCCGTTCATTAGACCACTTGTGATGAGACAGTTTCCGGTGGTTTCAGTTTGTTGTTTTGCTGCCACTCAAGGTTCCGGTGGAAGGCGGGCGTCGCCCGCCGGGAACCGGAACCTTGCTCACGCTGATTCTTGGCAAACTGCGCCGGCGTTTGCAAGCCCAACGAACGATGCGGCCGTTCCTGGTTGTAATACCGTCGCCAGTCTTCAAACA
>CAIPKV010000008.1 GCA_903865745.1 uncultured Verrucomicrobia subdivision 3 bacterium
CGGCCGCGAATTCACCATCGCCACCAACCAGGTGGACTTCGCCGTGCCCGCCAAGTTCGGCCTCACCTATCGCGACAAGGACAACTCGAACAAGACGCCGCTGTGCATCCATCGCGCGCCGCTCGGCACGCACGAGCGGTTCATCGGTTTCCTCATCGAGCATTACGCGGGCAATTTCCCGCTCTGGCTCGCGCCGGATCAGGTGCGCGTCATCACGCTCAACGACGACGAAGCGTTGATCAATTACGCCAAACCCATCGTGACCGAATTGCGCGCGAACATGGTGCGCGTGGATGCGGATTTCAGCGCGACACCGTTCAAGGCGAAGATTTCCAACGCGGAACAATTGCGCGTCCACACGATGCTGGTCATCGGCGGGCGCGACATGGAAGCCGGCGCGGTGAGCGTGCGTCTCCATCACGGTGGTCAACAGGGTGCGAAGCCGAAGGCGGAAGTGGTGGTGGATATTTTGGCGAGTATTAGAGAGCGGCGAGCTTGACCACGGACACAGGCGAGGGGCAGACTGGCGGCGGTTCCAATCCAAACAACCATGCCAAAAAAATCCAAGCTCCACCACCAACTGATTGCGCTCTTCAGCGCCATCGCCATCCTCGCCGGGCAGATGCCCGCCTCGGCCTGCACGCGGGCGCTTTACGTCGCGAAGGACGGCACGGTGCTCACTGGTCGCTCGATGGACTGGGGCGAGGACATGCACGCCAATATGTGGGTGCTGCCGCGCGGCATGAAGCGCGACGGCATGGGCGGCACGAACACCGTTCAGTGGGTTTCGAAATACGGCAGCCTGATCGTGTCCGGCTACGACATCGGCACCTGCGAAGGCATGAACGAAAAAAGTCTCGTCGTCAACATGCTCGCGCTGGTCGAATCGGATTACGGTAAGCCCGCCGTCGGCGGCAAGGTCATCTGCATGAGCACCTGGGCGCAATATATTTTGGATAACCACGCCACGGTTGCCGAAGCGGTGGCGGATTTGAGCAAAGAAGAATTCCGCGTGCAAACCATCGTGCTGCCCACGGGTCGGCCCGCCAATATGCATCTCGCGATCTCGGACGCTTCCGGCGACTCGGCTATTTTCGAATACGTGAACGGCAAGCTCGTCATCCATCACGGCAAGAAATTCAAGGTGCTGACCAACTCGCCCATTTACGACCAGCAACTCGCCATCATGGAATACTGGAAAATGGCCGGTGGCCTGACGAAGTCTCTCCCCGGCACCTCCAGCGCCGCCGACCGTTTTGTCCGTGCCTCGTTCCTGCTCGAAGCGCTTCCGGTCGAGACGGCGAAAAAATACATCAGCGGTTCACCGCAGGAGAAGTTCCACTATCAGGCGGCGATGTGCGTGCTCTCCCTGATGCGCAGCATCGGGACGCCGCTGGGCTTTTCCCTCGACGACCAGCCGTGGGTTTCCTCCACCATCTGGCGGACCGTGAGCGACAGTTCCAATCGCATCGTGCTGTTCGATTCCGCCATGACCCCGGCCACGTTCTGGGTGAAGCTCGACGACCTCGACTTCAAGTCCGGCGCTCCGGTGAAAAAGCTTACGCTCACCGGCGGAAAAACCTACAGCGGCGACGCGACGGACAAATTCGTCGAAGCCAAGCTATTCAACTTTGCGTCACTCAACACCAAGTTTGAAGAGCCGAAGCAATAGCCGGCGACCTCAATGCCCTTCAAGGCGAAGATTGCCAACGCGGAACAAATGCACGTCCACACGATGCTCGTCATCGGCGGCCGCGACATGGTAGCCGGCGCGGTGAGCGTGCGTCTCCACCACGGCGGCCCGCAAGGCGCGAAGCCCAAGGCGGAAGTCGTGGCGGACATTCTGGCGAGCATCAAAGAGCGGCGGGCGTAATTTTCTTCGCACCGCGCCAAAAAAATTCCCGTAACGGGTTGTTTCAAAATTCAATTTGAGACGGCTCGTTTTATTGGTAACATCCGTTTGGACGGAAATTTTTCCCGGACTAAACATGGATGCGATTGACAGTTTGATTCCCGAAGACACTGGTTCCACGCCGGCGCTGGAGCCAATCGCCATGGTGGCGCTCGATGCCGGGCGGATGCTCATGGAAGCTGGCGCGAGTGCGAACAGCATTGACGCCATCGTTTCTAAATTTGCACGCGGCCTCGGCGCAGACCGCGTGGACTTGCGCATCGGCTATGCTTCGATGGCCATTACCATCGGCATCGGCGCAAACGGCATCACGCGGATGCGCGAGGTCGGGCATCTGGGCGTGAACCAGCGGCTGGACCAAGAACTGTGGCATCTCGCGGAAAAAGTTTCGCGTAGCGAACTCACAACCTCGCAGACGCGCGCGGAACTCACGCGGCTTGCGACGAAAACGCCACGCCATTCTGCGTGGGTCATGGCGGTGGCGGTGGGACTGGCGTGCGCGGCATTCGGTCGGTTGTTGAAAGTGGACTGGCTCGGCACCGGCCCGGTTTTTTTCGCGGCGGCCATCGGCCAGCTCATCCGACGCGAACTCATTACCCGTCACGTCAATGTTTTCATCTGCGCCGCCGTGGTGGCGTTTTCCGGTTCGCTGCTCGGCGGCCTCGGCGCGCATTGGGCGGGCAGCGCAAAAATTGATATGGCTATGATCGCCGCCATTTTACTGCTGGTTCCCGGCGTGCCGTCCGTGAATGCGCTGAACGATATTCTCGAAGGCCATCCCACGCTGGGCAGCGCGCGGGCGGTGACGGTGGCGGTGATTTTAATTTTCGCCGCCGCCGGATTGTGGCTCGGCAAAGTACTGTTGTCGCATTGGGGGATTGAAACATGAACCTGACGCTTGCATTTCTTTTGCACCAGACTTTGTGCGGCGCGCTGGCTGCCGTCGGCTTCGGTATGCTGTTTAACATCGGCTTCCGCTCGCTGCCGTGGTGCGCGGTCAGCGGCGCACTCGCGTTGGCCGTGCGCACCTATTGTCTGGATGGACTCGGCTGGAATCTCGAAGCCGCGTCATTCGCCGCCGCGCTCACCGTCGGTGCCGCCGTGCAAGTGCTGCGCGCACGCGCGGACATTTCGCAAAACGCGCTGGACGTCGTCGGCTGCATCCCGATGGTGCCCGGCAGCTTTGCGGCGAAGGCGATTCTTGCCATGTTCGCGCTAACTTCGACCACCACCGACGCATCAGAAACACTCATCACTGCCGTGCAGTTTGCGCTGCGCGTGACCTTTACCATCGGCGCGATTGGCACGGGACTGGCGATTCCCACGCTGTTGCTGCGCGTGCGCGTGAGCCGCTGAAGGCGGATTGAGTCGCGCCGCCGCTTGGATTATGCTCGCGCCATGAACTGCCTTATCACCGCCGGACCGACTTACGAGCCGCTGGACGACGTGCGCCGGCTTACGAACTTTTCCACCGGTCGGCTGGGCACGGAGCTGGCCAACTTCCTCGTTGCGCGCGGTCATCGCGTGACGCTGCTGGTTGGCGAAGCGGCGACTTACGCGGGCGAACGCCATGCGCAGTCGGTGAAAGTATTTTCCACGACGGCGGATTTGCAGGCGAAGCTCAAGGCGTATGCCGGTAAGAAAGTGGACGCCATCTTTCACGCGGCAGCGGTGAGTGACTTTACGTTCGGCCAGATATTTACCGAAACGAAGGCTGGCGAATTCACCGCGCTCAAGGCTTCCAAGAAGATTTCCACGCGCCAGGGTGCGCTGCTGGCTGAATTGGTGCCGACACCTAAAATCATTGCCAAGCTGCGCGGCTGGTTTCCCCAGACGAAAATCATCGGTTGGAAGTTTGAAGCCGTCGGTCAGCGCGCGGACGCGCTGCGGTCGGCGGAACAGCAACTGGCGGATTGCGCGACAGATTACTGCGTGGCCAACGGACCAGCTTACGGAAAAGGATTTAATCTCGTGTCAGTCGGCGGGCGGAAACATTTTGCGAATGCCGCTGGATTATTTGCCGCTCTGGAACAGATTTAGGATTTACGATCTACGATTTACGAGCCGCAACTAAATTCACGCTGCGCGTAAATCGTAGATCTTAGATCGTAAATTCCCTTAGACTTCGAAGTTCGCCAGGTGTCTTAATCCCCACTTCAGCGGCAGCCAGCCGATGGCGAAGGACAGCAGGACAAACCCCGACATGCACGCCAGCGCGAGGCCGATGTGCGCGTGAAAGCCGCCGCCGCCGACCACCAGCAGCGCCAGTGAGGCGATGATGTAGATGGAGCTCAGCACGAAACACAGCGTCCCGCCGAACCCGCTGACAATCTTGTTCGGGTTCGTTTCATTCACGTTCGGATACAGCACGCCGAGGCCGACCGCGAGGCCGTTCAGCGCGAAAGTCATCACCGTGACGACCGCGCCAAAGAAGGCGACATCGTTCCACGGCATCTTCAGCAGGTAACACGAGAGCGTGACCAGCGCGAGCGTCACGGCCAGCGACGCGGAACTGGCGAGCCAGTATTTGGTGGTGACAATGCGCACCAAACCCATCGGCGACATCCCCACTATCCACATGCGCCGGCCTTCCAACGAAAATTGCGGGAAGACAAACCGCGTGGTGACGGACGCCAGATTGAACGCGCACGCGCCGAGGTTCAGGAACGCGACGGCATGAATCCAGAACGGGCTGGTGAGCTGATGCGTGAAGTTGCGCAGGTTGATGATGTACGCGCCGAGCAGGCCGAAGAACATCACCGACTGGCCCCATTGCGTGGTATCGCGCCAGAACATCCGGATATCTTTCACGGCGATGGCGCGGGTATCGGGCTGGAGCCAGAACAATTTTTCAAAAAGCTTTTCGAGCAAGCCCGGCGTCGCCGAGCCGCGACCATTGGACCGGGTTAAACTGAATTTGAAGCCGCCGCCCGAGCGGCTTTGCACCGCGGACGCCGTGTCGTAAAACATATTGCCAAAGCGCGTGAACGCCAGGCTGCCGAAGAACAGCGTGTTGCTCAACAGCACCGCCGCGAAAAACATGGCGGTCGTCTTGATGCCCTCGGCCCATTGCAAAACCGCGCCGGAGAGCCAGTAGCTCGGCAGGAACGGGAACAGCGTGAAGCGCGTTTTGGCGAGCAGCCGGTCGAGCGCCTCCAGCGTGCGTTTGTCCAGCAGGTCATCGTCCACGGGATTGGACTTCCACCAGAACGCGACGAACGCCAGCAGCACCAGCGCGAGCAGCAGCAGGGTGATCTGAAAACTTTTCCGGTCCAGAAACCGGCCGATGACGATGGCCAATGCCGACCCGAACACGCCCGGCAAAATAATGAAGAGGCCGATGAGCAGCGCGGTCAGCGGATAAAAATGCCACGGCACCCCGCGCACCAGCCCGAAGGCGACGAGCAGCGGCGTGATCAAAAATAAAAACGCCCACGACGCCAGCACGCCGGACTCGATGAATTTCCAATTGAAGATGGTCTGGTTGGAAACCGGCAGCGATAGCAGAAAGGCGGTCTCGCGATTCCGGAATAAATTGGTGTAGCTGATGATGAGATTGCTCAAGAGCAGCAGCGCGAACAAAAAGGCGAACAGCGTGTAGAGCAGGCGTTCCGTCAGGACCGCGCCGAGGCCGGGAAATTTGGCGATGAACTGCAGGCCGTAATAGAATAGCTCGAACGCCAGCACGAGGTAGCCCACCACAAAAAAGCTGATGATGCCGGTGAGCAGCCGCGATTGTTTGCGGACATCCAGCAGCCGCCGCCAGCTATGGGTGGCGTTCACGCGCAACAGCAGGAGCAGTTGCGAGGATTTTAATTGGGCAGCGCGGCCGGACACGCGCGAGAAATTAAGCGGCAAACCGGCTGGACGCAATCGCAGAAGGCGCGCGGCGGGAGGTTTAATCAGGAAAGCCGGAAGGCCGGAAGGGAAGGCGGACATGGGCAAAGTCTTCCGTTTGGACGCGTTGGGCAGCCATTCAGGACAGCAAAATAGGGTCAGTAAAAAGCATAGGCGGTGTGGCGCGGCATTCGGCGCTAATTAAAACTGTACCCATCGCAGGATCTCTTATTCAGGAAATGTCTCCCTCCTCGCCGCTCGGCGCTCCATCAGCACCCCTTTGTCCGTCCTCGATTCAAGTTCTGCCAAGGGTTGGCAAAGAATCGCCAAGGGGCGTACCACTTTTAATAAGTAATGCACCCCATTGCCGAAGGTTTGAGAAATCTTTCAAAAGGGGTGACGTGGTTTCCGAGCGGGGCGAGAAGTTTTTCAAAAGGGGTGACGTAGTTTTGGAAAGGGGTGCACCCCTTTATCCGGGGGGTGCAACCCCAGCCAAAGGGGGGGCACCCCTTGAGCAAAGGTTCGCACCCCTTTACCAAAGAGTGGCCCCTCTTGAGCAATGGGGTGCACCCCTTGCAGAAAGGTTCGCCCCCCTTGGGCAATATTTGCCACCCCTTTTGAAAAACTTCTCACTACTTTTGTTAAGGGGGATGCCCCTTTTGGTAAATAACGACGTTTTTTGCCAAAAAACCGCATTTTTCCAGCCGGCAACCCCGGTTGCTCCCTTTAGTCCGGTACAACTCGGTTAACCAACGCATAGCACAAAGCAGCAATATTATTATGAAACGAAACACTTATTTCCCCATCCGCATCGGGGATCAAATCATCTGGGTCGGTAATTTCGGCGATAAGCTCACCCATTACGCCGCCGAGCTGGGGCTAAAGGCCGAGGTGCTCGCCGCCATCCTGGCGGATTGCGCGTGGCTCATCTATTGCCTGCAAAAATGGCAGCCTGCCGTCCGCATCTGGGCGCAGAGCAGCACCACCGTCATCACGGAGATGGAGACTGGCACCGACACCGACGTGCAAGTGCTGCCCTTGTTCATCCCGCCCCCGTTGCCCACCGGCGTGGTCGCCGTGTTGCCCGGCGTGCTCACCCGCCTGTTCGCCTTCATTCAGATTCTCAAGCGAAACCCCAAGTGCATCGAGTCCATCAGCATTGACCTCGGCATCATTGGCAGCGCGCAGATCGGGCCGGACCTGACCAGCATCCAACCGGTGTTCACCCTCAGCATCGTGGGTGGGCAAGTGGTGCTGCATTCCGGTTTTGGTGGCTATGCCGCCTATCTGGATGCCATTGAATGGCAGGTAAACCGCAACGACGGCAAGGGCAGCGTGCCGCTGGTCGTGGCCATCACGCCCAACTACACGGACCTGCAACCCTTCCCCGTGGCGAGCACGGTCTGGACTTATAGCGCCATCTTTCTGTTGAACAATGTGCGCGTGGGCGTCTGGAGCCAGTCCGTCAGCATCGCCGTGCAGGCGTGAAAACAATTTGCCGCCATTTATAGCAGTGGAGTGGACATCATCAGGCTGGGGTAGGCGGCAATTCTCATGATGCCTCAAGCCATTACAAAAAGCTGAGAGCGACAGTTTTAATGCCCACCTCGCTCACGCAGCGGCCTCCGGAAATGGGGGCCGCTGTTTTTTATGCGACGGCTTCGGGTCGGGCGGGTGAATATTGGTTTAACGACCGCCCTCACCCTAACCCTCTCCCCCAGGAGAGGGAACGAGCGAAGACCCGTCCGTTGAATTCATTGACGGTCTGGCTAATACCGTCGCGGCCATTTTCTAAAGCGCGGGAACCGGTTCACCCTCTCCTCGGGGGAGAGGGCCGGGGTGAGGGCGAGCGTCACTCCAAAAAACGGCTGGACTACGAATGACGACCGGCGCAACCTCCACTTCATGAGATCAGCGGTACTGCTCGCTCTATGAGTAAAAACCAGCGCATGATTGTTGAAGCGCTTGCACCACCGTTTCTTGTCACGGTTTGTATTGTTGTATTGTCAATTAGACAGGAAGGTTTTTCGCATATTATTGAAGGTTTTTTGAGTTGCCTACTATTGACATACGTTTTCGGAATCTTCCCCGCCTTTCTATACATGGTTGCTATGGAGCTTTGGTTTCATTTTGGATGGCGCACACGTTGTGGTTTGCTTTGCACCATCGGATATTCAACATTGCTCGGAACCGTAGCAGCTTACTTGTCGGTTACTATTCTTACGCTCCTTGGATTGTTTGTGGGTTACGAAGTTTTCTTTTTCCTGCCTGTCGGTGCATTTATCGGGCTGTTGATTGGGTTTTATGTTGGTAGAAAAGAGATATCTGCAACCTAACAGCCAGACATTCTCCTAAGCTCAGCCAGTTTAATTCTTCGCGCCTTTGCGTCCTTGCGTTAAATCCCATCACCAGCGGCTTCGGGATTGCGCGGGGGCGGATGGCGGGTTAAGTTTCCAGCATGAGTTCGGCAACCCAAGAATTAATCGGCATCGTGGACGATTTGCCCGAGGAGAAGGCCCGCGCGGTTGTGGACTTCGCGCGGTTTCTCCAGCAGCAGACCGGTGACCGTGAATGGGAACGCATCCACGCCGAGCGGCGCACCTACCCCAAGCTGGAACAGTTCGCTGCCGAAGCCTTGCGCGAGGGTACCGCAGAACCGCTGGACCCGGCCAAGCTGTGATCTCCCAGACCCGACCGGCTTTCTGGCGCGCTTACGAGCGGCTGGCGCCGGCCGTCAAAGCCCGCGCCCGCCTGGCCTATCAACTCTTCGCCGAGAATCCGGAGCAGCCGTCGCTGCGCTTCAAGAAACTTCAAGGGGGTGGTGACCTCTGGTCGGTCCGCATCAGCGAACAATACCGTGCGGTGGGCTACCGTTCCGGCGACACCATCCAATGGCTCTGGATCGGCACGCACAACGAGTTCGACAAGCTGTTTTCTTAAAGCAACGTTTCAGTGGCGCGCGGGGCGTTACTTCTGCATTCAACCTTCGGCCTTCTAACTTCCCCCACTCACCCCGGCGGCCAGCCGAGCGGGCGGCCCCCGAGGATGTGGCAGTGCAGGTGCGGCACGGTTTCGCCGCCGTCCGCGCCATTGTTGATGACGAGCCGGTAGCCGGACGTTAACTCCAATTGCCGCGCGACTTCGGCGGCCTTGAGCAGCAGATGGCCGAGCAGCGCCTGGTCGGCCGGCGTGGCCTCGCCAATGCGCGCCACGGGCCGCTTCGGGAATATCAAGACGTGCACGGGCGCTTGCGGATGGATATCGCGGATGGCAAGGACGAGGTCGTCTTCATAGACGATGTGCGCGGGGATTTCGCGCGCGCTGATTTTTTCGAACAGGGTCTTCATATAGTCATGCGTGATGGATTATGCGGGTTGAGTTCGGCGAGCATTGACGCCGGTAAGCTTAACTCAAAACCCACAACTCAAAATCCAAAACTATTCGACGAGGAGCGCGCAGCCGGGTTTATCGGCTTCGCTGTCCATGCATTGGCGGAGGAAGGCCACGATCTGGTCTTGAAGTTGTTCGCAGCGGATGCTCCAGCGGCGCGCGCCGGCGATCTGCTTGACGCAGCGGCGCAGTCCGCGAAAACGCACGATGCGCGGCGCGCGGCGGAGTTGGTCGCGCAATTCATCGCGCAGGCGCGGGAAGAAGAAGAGTTCCAGGCTGCCGCCGGTGTCGCGGATGAGCCGGGCGAGGTCGGTATCGTGGATTTCGGAGTCCGGTCCGCCGGTGTTGATGGTGTAGCCGAGATGGCGCAGGACTTTTTCGAGGGCGAGGGAGAATTCGCCGACGGTGACGCTTTCGCGCTGCAACTCGACTTTGAAATAATGGAATACGCTGGCGGCGGCGTGGCGGAGCAGGTCGGGTTCGAGCTGGTTGTCGATGCCATCCACGAATTCGACGCAAATCATGGCGGGCGAGCACGGGATGCTTTCGCCGTTGCTGAGTTCGAAGAGTAAGCAGTCGTTTCTTAGAGCAATCATTTGGCGGCCTCTAGTTTTTTGACTTCGTGGACGAAATCGGTGGCTTCGGCAAAGCGGCGATAGACGCTGGCGAACCGGACGTAGGCGACTTCATCGAGTTCGCGCAAGCCTTCCATGACCATGGTGCCGATGAATTCGCCGGGGACTTCGGCTTCAAACTTCACGGTGACGGTGGCGACGATGTGGTCGACGAGGTCTTCCATGGCTTTGGGCGAGACGGGGCGCTTCTGGCAGGCTTTGCGGATGCCGGAGATGAGTTTATCGCGGGAGAATTCTTCGTGGCGGCCGTCGCGCTTGAGGACCATGAGGCCTTCGTGTTCGACTTCTTCGTAAGTGGTGAAGCGATGCTGGCAGGCGGCGCATTCGCGGCGTCGGCGGATAGTCGCGCCTTCGCGGGAGGCGCGTGAGTCAATGACCTTGTCGTCCTGACATCCGCATTTGGGGCAGCGCATAAAACCACTGCTAATAGTGGCTGCTCCTTTGTAACACACTATTATTTGTGGTGTCAAGGAATGCCGCCGAAACGCGTAAAAGCGTCTTGCCTTCGGCCTTTTTACGGGTAAGCTGGGCAACTCATTGATCGAGAAACAACGAGTAAAATTATTTTATGGCAACAGCAAACGACCTTCGCCGCGGCATGGCGATCAATTATAACGGCGACATCTGTGTAGTGCTGGACTTCCAGCATCGCACGCCCGGCAACCTGCGCGCGTTCGTGCAGGCTTCGCTGCGCAGCATCCGCACGGGCAAGTCCTCGGACATCCGCCTGAGCTCGACCGAAAAAATCGAGCCGGTGCCGATGATCACGACGAAGATGGAATTCAGCTACAAGGACGGCGAGGATTATGTCTTCACCGACCCGACCACCTACGAAACCGTGACGCTCGCGGCGGAATTGGTGGGCGACGCCCGGAATTATCTCGTGGAGAACGGTGAAGTGACCGTGACTTTCGTCGAGGAAAAAGCGGTGACCGTGGAAATCCCGGCCAGCGTCATCCTGACGGTGACGGACGCGCCGGAAGGCGTGCGCGGTGATTCGGCGAATAATGTGCAGAAAGCCATCACGGTGGAGACCGGCATAACAATGCAGGCGCCGCTGTTCATCAAGACGGGCGAGAAAATCCGGATTGATACGCGCACCGGCAAATACATGGAACGCGCCTGACGCGAACTGTAGATTTAGACCTTCGAATCAAAGCCCGCCTCGCGCGGGCTTTTTTTTATTGTTACAAAGATTTTTCCGATTTTTGAGCGGAAAGGCTTTTCAACTCCGGCGGGCTGGGTTATTTCTGGTTGAATTCTTATGTCAGGGCAAGTCAAAGGCGAAAAAGTTTATCGCGGCATCCCCGTTTCGGCGGGCGTGTGCCGGGGTAAAGTCCTGGTGCTGCACCAGGCGCGCCACGTCATTGCCCGCCGCGAACTGGCGGCTGCCGATGTTGACGCCGAGGTGAAGCGCTTCGAGCAGTCGCTCGTCCGTACCCGCCAGCAGATTACCGAAGTTCAGCGGCGCGTTTCGGAGACGATGAGCTCCAACGAGGCGGATATCTTTGATGCGCACCTGCTGATGCTCGAAGACCGGGTGCTGATCGAGGAGGTCATCAAGATTATCAGCGAACAGAAGGCGAACGCGGACTTTGCTTTTCATACGGCGTCCGACCGCTACATCGCCGTGCTCGAAGCGGTTGAAGACGAATACCTGCGCGAACGTGCCGCCGACTTGCGCGACCTGACCGGCCGTGTGCTCGATAATTTGTTGGAGGTAAAAGACGCGTTGGATCTGAAGCATATCAACGAGCCGTGTATTTTGGTCAGTCATGATTTGAGTCCGTCGATGACCGCGCAGCTGGATAAGAAGTTGGTGCTCGGTTTCGTAACGGATATTGGCGGTAAGACATCGCACTCGGCGATTCTGGCGCGCTCGCTGGATATTCCCGCCGTAGTCGGTGCGCTAACGATTAGCGAGGAACTGGAGACGGGCGATTATGCGCTGCTGGACGGCTACAACGGCACCGTCATTGTTAACCCGACCGACCAGACGCTGTTTGAATACGGCCAGCTCGCGAAGATCAAGGCTTCGCTCGATGAGAAACTTCGCGAAGTTCAGCATCAGCCTGCCGTTACGCTGGATGGCAGGAATGTTCATCTCTCGGCGAACATCGAGGATCAGCACGACGTCGAAGCGGTGCTCGCGCATGGCGCGGAAGGCGTGGGTTTGTTCCGTACGGAATTTCTCTTTATCAACCGCGACCGGCTGCCGACCGAGGAGGAGCAATACGAGGTTTATCGCCAGGTCGCCAGCGCGTTGAAGCCGCATCCGGTCATCATCCGCACGCTGGATTTGGGCGGCGACAAATTTGCCTCGCATCTGCAACTCGCGCAGGAGATGAACCCGTTTCTGGGCTGGCGCGCCATCCGGTTCTGCCTCGCGCAGCCGGAGATGTTCCGCGCCCAGCTCCGCGCGATTTTGCGCGCCAGTGCCGAGGGTAACGTGCGGATGATGTATCCGATGATTTCCGGTTTGGACGAATTGAACCAGGCCAACGCGCTCGTGGAGAAATGCAAAGCGGAATTGCGCGCGGAAAACATTCCGTTCGCCGAGAATCTGGAAATTGGCGCGATGATTGAGATTCCTTCGGCCGCGCTGATTGCCGATTCACTGGCGAAGAAGGTGAAGTTTTTCAGCATCGGTTCCAATGACTTAATCCAATACACGCTCGCTGCCGACCGTACGAACGAAAAGGTTTCGCACCTATACGAGCCGACGCATCCGGCGATATTGCGGCTCATCAAGATGACCGTGGATGCCGCGCACGCGAACGGCATCTGGGTGGGCGTCTGCGGCGAAATCGCTGGCGATCCGGTGTTGACGCCGCTGCTGCTTGGGCTGGGCGTGGATGAATTGAGTGCGGCACCCGCCGTGTTGGATGAAGTGAAATATATTATCCGCCGCGTGAAGCTGGATGAGGCGCGGGAGCTGGCGGCTTTCGCGCTGGCCAGCGAATCGCCGACGGAAATCTTCGCGCGTTGTGTTGAGTTCGCCCGCCAGACCGCGCCGAGCCTGTTCGAGAACAAGGCCTGAAAGCCCTTAGGATTTGGCAACCGTTTCAGCGGCCAGACCGGCGCTGTCGCGGAGAACCCACAGCGGCCGCCCTTTGACCTCCTCATAAATCCGCCCGATGTATTCGCCGAGAATGCCGAGGCAAATAAGTTGGACGCCGCCCAGAAAGAGGATGGAAATCACTAGTGTGGGAATGCCGTGCGGGCCGGGTGTGAAACCAAACTTCGCAAATGTATCGGCAAACACCTTTTCGCAAAAAGTGAAGACCGCGCCGAGAAACGCGCATAAGGAAACCGCCAGGCCGAGATAGGTCGCCAGCCGCAGTGGCACGGTGGAAAATGAAAACATTCCGTCCATCGCAAGACGAAAGGATTTCTTGAACGTGTACTGCGGCACGCCAGCGGCACGCTCGGCGCGCTCAAATTCGACTGACGTCTGCCGAAAGCCGCACCAGGTTCGCAAGCCGCGCAGGTAGCGGTTGCGTTCGGGCAGTGAGTTCATCACCGTAACCACTTTTTTGTCGAGCAGGCAGAAATCGCCGGCATCGCGCGCCATTGGCAGCGGCGTCATCCTCGCCAGCAACCGGTAAAAGCCCCACGCGAGAAATTGTTTCAGCAGCGGATCCTGACGTTGGACGCGCGTGGCAAAGACCACTTCAAAACCTTCGCGCCATTTTGCGAGCAACCGGGAAATTTCCTCAGGTGGGTCTTGTAAATCAGCGTCAATGATTACCACCGCGTCACCGGTCGCAAAATGGAGGCCGGCGCTGACGGCGGTCTGGTGGCCGAAGTTGCGCGCGAAGCAGAGGCAGCGCCAGCGCGGGTCTTGGGCGTTTTGCGCCTTGAGGATTTCCCAGGTGCGGTCGCGTGAGCCGTCGTCCACGCAGATGATTTCGTAATCGGCGGACCATGACGCCGCGACCGCGCCGAGCCGCTGAAACAGGGCGGGCAGCACTGCCTCCTCGTTGAAGCAGGGCACGATGACGGAAATTTTCTTCTGCATGGTCGGAATGAAACGGCCAAACCGGGGCGAATTCAATCCCGGAAATTTACAAATTGCACCGCCACGGAAAATTCATGCGCACGCACGGCAGCGATGACCGCCTGCAAATCGTCGCGACTCTTGCCTTGTACGCGCAACTCGTCGCCCTGGATTTGCGTCGTCACCTTAAGTTTGCTTTCACGAATGAAGCTGGCGATTTCCTTGGCGACGGCGCTTTCGATGCCGTTCTTGATTTTGATGCTCTGGCGCGCGTGGCCGAGTGGCGAAATATCCGGATCGCACTGCTCGACGCTTTTCATGGAGATGACGCGCTTGGCGAGCTTGCCGATGACAATTTCATTCAGCGTGGCGACCTTGAACTCATTATCGGCGGTCAGCTTGATTTCGGTTTTCTCCAAAATGATTTCCCATTTGCTGCCCTTGAAATCAAAGCGGTTGGCCAGCTCCTTTTTGGCTTGGTTGACGGCATTCTCGATTTCCATCGAGTTGACCTGCGAAACAATGTCGAATGAAGGCATAGTGAATTTATGATTGGCGATTTACGATTTACGATTTTGGTCGGCGGTGCAAATCTTAAATTACCGGCCGTATATCCGGTCCGCATATTTGCGGATTGAATAGTTTGCGGTTTTTTGTCAGCTTCCGCCGAATTAAACCGACCCATGGCTGAAATCAAATCCAACGCCGACATCCAACCGTGCCTGACGGCGGTTATGCCGGTCTATAATGAGGCCTCCACCGTGGCTGAGGTAGTCCGCGTAGTGCTTGCCCAACGGCCGGTACAGCAGCTTGTCATCGTCGATGATTGTTCAAGCGATGACACTTGGAAACAACTTCAGCCGCTTACGCAGAATGAGTCGCGTATCAAGCTTGTCCGGCATGAGGTAAACCAAGGTAAGGGTGCGGCGTTGCGCACCGGCATTGCACATGCGACGGCGCCCATCGTCATCATCCAGGACGCGGATTTGGAATACGACCCAGCGGAATATTACCGGCTGCTCGCGCCAATTCTGACGGGCAAGGCGGACGTAGTTTTCGGCTCACGCTTTTTCGGTGGCGGCGGTGCACACCGGGTGTTGTATTACTGGCATTCGGTTGGCAACAATGTGCTAACCACATTGTCTAACATGGCTACGGATCTAAATTTGACGGACATGGAGACCTGCTACAAAACTTTCCGTCGTGAAGTGATCCAAAAGATTAAAATTGAGGAAAACCGTTTCGGTTTTGAGCCGGAAATCACCGCGAAAGTGGCCCAGCTGAAAGTTCGCATCTACGAGGTGGCCATTTCCTATTACGGGCGTACCTACGCCGAGGGTAAAAAAATTGGCTGGCGCGATGGTTTCCGGGCGTTGTGGTGTATCTGCAAATATAATTTTTTCAACGGGGAATAAAAAAATGCCCGCCGCTTTCGCCATCTGGATTTGCGGCTGCACTTACCTCATTTGTGCCGGGTGGTTGCTCGCGGCGTTGCATTGGCTTAATTCGACTGGCTATATACTGGCTTTGTTGCCTGCGATTTTCTTAGCGATGGTGTGGCTAAAGCAAAACCCGCTGGAGTTCCAACTACAAAAAGTTGTTTGCCGTAGCCGCCGGCCGCTGCCGGCCATTTTTTTCCTGCTCGCCGCACTGGTTTTTCTCGGGGGCATCTTATATGCGCCGAATAATTTTGATGCGCTAACCTACCGGCTGCCACGGATGCTCAACTGGCTCGCAGCCGGAAAGTGGTTCTGGATTTCCACCATCAATGAACGGCAAAATTATTCCGGTGTGGACTGGGAATGGATTGCGATGCCGTTTCTGGCACTGTTGCGTTCGGATCGCGGAATGTTTTTGATCAACGCGCTGGGCTTCCTGCTGATGCCGGGACTGCTCTTTTCCATTTTCCGGCAGCTTGGTGTAGCGCGCAAGGTGGCGTGGACATGGATGTGGCTAATGCCGCTTGCGTACGGCTACCTTACGCAGGCTGGTAGCATAGGGAATGATTTTCTCGGTGCGTTGTTTTGTCTGCTGTCCATTTACTTCGGCTTGCGCGTACGCCATTCCGGCCGATTGACGGATGTCTGGCTCGCGTTGTTGGCAGCTGCATTGCTAACCGGAGTGAAGTTGTCCAACCTGCCGCTAGCCTTGCCGTGCTTCGTCGCCGTCTGGCCGGCGCTGCGACAATTAAAAAAAAATCTGGCGGGCAGCGTTGCTGTACTTGGTATGGCCGCCGTGATTTCCGCGCTACCTATCATGGCGCTGAACCAGATTTATGCCGGCAGTTGGAATGGTGACCCGCAGAACGAATATCGGATGCAAATTAAAAAACCGGTCGTTGGCCTGCTGGGCAATGGCTTCTTGCAAATGGAACAATCGCTCGTGCCGCCCGTGCTGCCCGGTTCAAATAAAATCCACAAGCAGTTGTTTCAAGCATTGCCGGAATCTGTAAAAGAAGGTTTTCCCCGGCTAGCTTCGGTCAAGATCAACGAGCTGCCCGGCGAGGAAGGTGCGGCGCTAAATCTGGCCATCATGTTGCCGCTTTTGATCGTATCTATGCTTACCTTCTGCGGATTTTGTCGAGCGGGTCTCCTTAAAAATATATTTTACCTGTGGCCGCCACCGGTCATGGCAGCGTGGGTTGCGCTGCTGGTCTGTATGGCTAAACTGGGATCAGAAGCCGGGCCGAGATTAATGCTCCCGTATTATCCACTTGTGCTGGTTCCTTGGTTGCTGCTGTCTGCGCAAAATTATCTATTGCGCCATCGGGCATGGCGGGTTTTTCTGATGCTGACGGCAATAGCTGCTTTGCCGGTGCTAGTGCTGTCCATGTCGCGGCCGCTGTGGCCGGCGCAAACCGTGACCGCCCGGCTGGCGCGCACGCATCCCAACAGCCAAAATCTACAACGGCTGGCGACGACGTATGCTGCCTACGCGCACCGCAACGACATTCTCGCGCCGCTCCGATCTGCGTTGCCAGACGATGCGCGGGAAATTGGCTTCATCGCAGGCAAGAATGACACGAGTTATTCGCTCTGGCATCCATTCGGCCAGCGGTTGGTGAAGGATTTGCGCCCGGACATTGGCCATTTTCTGCAGCATCCAAGTGTGGAATGGGTGGTGGTCAAGGAAGATATCTGGCCGGAAATCAGTCCGATTCCGTTTGAAAAATGGGCACAAGGACATTCTGCGAAAATCGTGCTGACACAGTCTATCATCGAGTTGGTATCGGCGGGGCCGCAAAAATGGAGCCTATTGCACATTGAAAACCCAGTCCGTTAAATTCATACCCGCATCGCGTCCGCAACACGCTTGTCAACGGTGTTGTTTTGGCGCAACATCTGCACCTATACCGGTGTTAAACCCCGTTTGCCATCCATGGAATTAACCATCCTGATGCCGTGCCTTAACGAGGCGGATACCTTGGCTCAATGCGTGGAGAAAGCCCGCATTGGCCTAGAACGCTCGGGCCTATCGGGCGAAATTCTCGTGGCTGACAATGGTAGCACCGATGGCTCGCAGGCCATCGCCGAAAAACTCGGCGCCCGTGTGGTGACCGTGCCGGAAAAAGGCTACGGCAGCGCGCTGCGCGGCGGGATTGCCGTGGCGCAAGGCTGGTGGATCATTATGGGGGACGCCGATGATAGCTATGATTTTTTGGAAATCCCCCGTTTCGTCGAAAAACTCCGCGAGGGTTTTGATCTCGTGCAAGGCTGCCGGTTGCCTGCCGGCGGCGGGGTAATCAAGCCGGGTGCCATGCCTTTCCTTCACCGCTGGTGGGGCAATCCAATGTTTTCACTACTGGCCCGCTGGTGGTTTCACGCCCCGATTCACGATGTTTACTGCGGCCTGCGCGGGTTCAGAAAAGACTTCCAGCAATCGTTGAACCAGCGTTGCTTGGGCATGGAGTTCGCCACGGAGATGATTATCAAATCGAGTCTCCTTCGGGCTAAAGTAGCGGAGGTTCCGATTACGCTTCATCCCGACGGTCGCAAATCCCATGCGCCGCACCTCAAGACCTTTCGTGACGGTTGGCGGACTTTAAGATTCTTCCTGCTCTGCACACCGCGCTGGCTATTCCTGATGCCTGGCTTTGTACTGATTTTTCTCGGCCTGCTCGGATATGCCTTAGCGCTGCCCGGCCTGCAAATAGGGCGGGCAAACTTCGATGCTCATACGCTGTTATTCGCCAGCCTAGCTATCCTGCTGGGCTATCAGTCTGTGATGTTCAGTATATTCACGAAGACGTTTGCCATTGGCGAGGGCATCCTTCCACCAGACAAATCTCTAACCCGTTTTTTTGAACTGGTGAATCTGGAGAAAGGACTTGTCGCAGGTGGCATCGGTTTACTGGGCGGTCTGGCATTGTTGTCCTGGCCTGTCTGGCTGTGGCAACACTCTGGCTTCGGCCCAATGAATTATGCTCACACCATGCGTTGGGTGATTCCTGGGGCTACGCTCACGGCGCTCGGATTCCAGACCATTCTATCCAGTTTCTTTGTGAGCATTTTGGGGATGAAACGGCTGTGAGCGCCATTGAAAAAATCCATGGAAATTACGTCGCTAGCCGACGCATCCAGATTCTGGCGGGTCATCTAGCGGGCTTGTTGCCACCCGGCGTCTCGGTTCTGGATGTCGGCTGCGGTGACGGTTCGCTCGCGAAGCTAATTCAGGATTTGCGGCCCGATGTCCGGGTGCGCGGCATTGACGTACTGGTGCGACCGCAGACAGCAATCCCCATCGAACCTTTCGACGGAACACACATTCCGGCCGCCGATGGCAGCTTTGACGTGGTCATGTTCGTGGACGTTTTGCATCACACGAACGATCCGCTCGTGCTTTTACGCGAGGCTCGGCGGGTGGCGCGACACAGTGTCCTGCTCAAAGATCACACCCGTAATGGCCTGCTTGCCGGGCCGACGCTGCGATTCATGGATGGTGTAGGCAATGCGCGCTACGGCGTGGCGCTGCCTTATAACTATTGGCGGCGCGAACAATGGCAGGGCGCTTTCCGCGAGCTTGGTCTGAAGGTGGAAGTCTGGCAGCACAAGCTCGGCCTCTATCCGGCGTGGGCGAACTGGCTGTTTGGCCGGTCGCTGCATTTCATCGCCCGAGCAGGTGTAACCAAATCTTCTCCATGAAAACCCCAACAAATCCAACCGCAGCCGCTCCGGCCAACAGTCCGAACCCAGATCCATGGGAGGCCGCATATTTGTCCTTCGAAACGCCCGAACAGGAAGTGGAGAAATTTATGACTCGACTGCGCAAGCTCGGCGCGCACCAGTGGTCGAAGGACGCTCAAATTGTGGAGCTGTTCTGTGGTCGTGGCAGCGGACTCCATGCATTACATCGACTAGGCTTCACGCGGATTGAAGGAGTAGATCTTTCACCCAAGCTGCTGGCTGAATACCGTGGTCCGGGAAATATTGAATGCTGCGACTGTCGCCAGCTGCCATTTCCGGATGCTTCACGGGATATTGCCATTGTCCAAGGCGGTCTTCATCACCTGCCCACCCTGCCGCAAGATTTGGAACTAACCTTGGCGCAAGTTCACCGAGTGTTAAGACCAGGCGGCCGATTCGTGGTAGTTGAGCCGTGGCTTACGCCCTTTCTTAGGTTCGTCCATGTAGTGGCGCGAAACCCGGTTGCCCGGCGCTTGAGCAAGAAACTCGACGCCCTCCAAATCATGATTGAACATGAAATCCGTACCTATGAGCAATGGCTTGGCCAATCTGAATTAATTTGGGGATTGCTGGACGCTCAATTCCAAACCGAGGTCTGCCAAAAGTCTCGGGGCAAGCTGATGTATGTTGGCCGACGTGCTTGACCCATAATTGATTTCAAGGAAACCGCAACACATTCTTGAAATGCCTGCCCATCGAATTCCCCTGATCCTCCGGCTGGCCGGATTGTGGATTATCTGGGTCGTGTGGTGCCAATGGTGCGGCTGGGGACTTTCCGCCGTGCACCAACTGGACAGTGGGGGCTATCTGGCCGCGCTGCCAATTTTGCTGGGTGCGGGCTGGTGGTGGCTCAGGGCTACGGCAAGCGCCGGGACAAAATTGAATTGCTTCCTTGCTGCGAAATTGCGTCGGCGTTTCTTGCAGCCCCTGCCCATGATTTATTTTTGCATCGTAGCGCTTTCACTGGTGGCTGCGCTCTTTCACACCCCATGGAGCTTTGATGCTGTAAGCTACCGGTTGCCGCGCCTGCTTTATTGGTGGGTGGCACACCACTGGTATTGGATTGGCACGATCGACCACCGGCTCGACTTTAGCAGTTGTGGCTACGAATGGCAGATGCTCCCCCTCATCCTTTTAACGCATAGCGACCGGTTGATTTTTTTGCTGAGCTGGATTCCGTATTTGCTGATGCCCGGGCTGCTGTTCTTTGTGTTCCGCGCGCTAGGTGTTTGCGGTCGCAGCGCGCGACGTTGGATGTGGCTACTGCCGACAGGATTTTGCTACGCGCTCCAGTGCAGCGGTCTGCAAAATGACGGCTACATGGTCATCTACACATTGGCCTTTACCGCCTTTGTTGTATTGGCCCACGTCCGTCGTTGCGCGATTTTTCTCTGGCTGGCGCTGCTGGCGTCGGCGCTGCTGACCAGTGCAAAACTTTCTAACCTGCCGCTGTTCCTGCCGCTTGGCCTGCTGCTACTGCCGGTATTGCGCGTAGTAAGCTGGTTCAATTGGAAAACCCTCGTCATTGTTTTTATCGCCGTTGGTTGCTCATTCGTTCCGCAGGCATTTCTCTGCTGGAAACACACTGGCGACTGGACAGGCGATCCAAGCGACCAGTGGAATGCCCATCCGCGCAACCACGCCGGCGCGTTTACGGCCAATGCCATCGCCATGATCAACGATACCGTGCAGCCGTCCGTTTTCCCCATTGCCAAAAAAATCAACGCGAAGCTGGAGCCGCTTAACCAGACACATTTTATGAAATGGCTTCGCTGGGCGCAGCCTAACAGCGACGGCGTCGTCTTCGGCGACATGGTTTACGAAGGCTCCGCCGGTCTCGGCTGCGGCCTCGGACTGTATGGATTGTTACTAATTATTGGTGTCTGGTTTGTCAAACCGGTACCGCGCAACGTCTCTGCTAGTTTTCCTTGGGAATGGCGGTTGGCGCCGTGGGCGGCTTGGATTTCGCTCTTTGTGGTCATGGCCGAGGTGGCGTTCTCCCATGTCACCCGTTATTGCGCATCCTTTTATCCGCTCATGGTCATTTCAATTTTGCACTTGCCGCGAGTCGCCGCTTTGGAACGCCGCAAAATCGCTGGCGTGGTTGCGGGAGTTGGAATGCTCGCGGTCGTGCCTATCATTTTGCTAACGCCAGCGCGTCCGGTTATTCCATTTGAGCGGCTTGCAAAAATTTTCCACCAGCATGCGCTTCAGGCCGTCGCCGCCAAATACCATTACTGGGCGGTCATGCGCGATGACCTTGCGCCGTTGCGGGAGCAATTGCTGCCGGGCACGACACGACTCGGCTATGCCGCCGGATTCCGTGATACGTCCTATGGCTTGTGGAAACCGTTCGGCAGTCGCGTCGTGGTGGAACTTGGTTTGCCTTTGGGCGCCAAGCCGCCACCGCCGACAGATTTAGAATATGCCGTGGTGACGGCTAACGGATTGCAAAGCCGTTACGGCCAGAGCCTGCAAGACTGGCTAAATCTTTACCACGCGGAAATAATTTTCGAAATGAAACGCAGCATCTCGCTCGTCTCCTCCGATCCGGCCACCTACGATTCCTGGTATCTTGTCCGGTTCCGGCATTGAGGCCTGCTTGGTATAGGCATTTAGAGATTCACCACGGCCGGATCGCCGTAGAGGGTGAAGGAGCCGGTGCGCTCGATCTTCACATCCATGAGCTGCCCCTGATGGCGGGCGCTGCCGTCGAACAGCACGATGCGGTTGCAGCGCGTGCGGCCGGTGTAGCGGGCGGCGTTCTTCTTACTTGGGCCTTCCACGAGAATTTCCACCTGCCGCCCGATGAAGGCGTCGTATTTGCGCGCGGCGATTTCGTTGACGAGGTTCAGCAGGCGCTCGTTGCGCTCCTCGCGGATTGCCAGCGGCACCTGGTCGGGCATCATGGCGGCGGGGGTGTCGCGGCGCGGGGAGTATTTAAAAATGTAGGCGTTATCGAACTGCACTTCGCGGCAGAGCGAGAGGGTTTGTTCAAAATCCTCCTCGGTCTCGCCGGGAAAGCCGACGATGATGTCGGTGTAAATGCCGATGTTCGGCTTGGCCTGACGCAGTTTCTGGATGATGCCGAGGAATTTTTCGCGGGTGTAGCCGCGGTGCATCAGTTTCAGCAGGCGGTCGCTGCCGCTTTGCAATGGGATGTGCGCGCTCTCACACAGTTTCGGCAACCGCGCGTAAGCCGCGACGAGGTCATCGCCGTAGCCTTTCGGATGGGGCGAGGTGAAGCGGATTCTTTCCAAGCCTTCGATGGCGTGAACGGCATCGAGCAGTTGGACGAAGGCGGATTTGCCATCGAGCAGCGGATAATCGCGTTTGCCAAAGCTGGTGACGATTTGACCGAGCAAGGTGATTTCGCGGACGCCGCGCGCCACGAGCTCGCGACATTCGGCCACGATGTCGGGGATGGTGCGGCTGCGTTCCTCGCCGCGCGTGGCCGGCACGATGCAGAAGGTGCAATGCTGGTTGCAGCCCTGCATGATACTGACGAATGCGGAAACGGAGGTCTTGGCGCTGCCGTTGAGCAGATGTTCGCGGATGGTCGCCTCGCTCTTGGCTTCGGTGGCGGTGTCCACGATTTTTTTGCGCGTGCCGGCGAGCAGTTCGTCGAGATATTCCGCCGCGCGATGAAATTTTTGCGTGCCGAGCACCAAGTCCACGTCCGGCAGCTTATCAATGAGCTCCTGCCCGCGGCTTTGCGCCATGCAGCCCATGAAGCCGACGATCTGGTCGCGCTTCTCGCTGCGGGCCGTGCCGACGAGGTTCTTCATCTTGTTGATGGCTTTCTGCTCAGCCAGGTCGCGGACGCTGCAAGTATTGAGCAAAACGACATCGGCGCTGGCCTCGGACTTCGCGAGCGTATAGCCCTTGGCGACGAGTTGCGCGGCGACGGCTTCGCTGTCGCGCTCGTTCATCTGGCAGCCATAAGTTTTTATGAAAACACTCGGCATGAGTTGGCGGACAAGATAGCACGGGCGGGGGGCTTGCAAAGTTGAAACGCGCGGGAATGGCTAACGTCGCGCTTGCGGGTGGGCGCGAACCTTGTATTTTCAGCGGACGGGATACGCATGGAAAACCAATTGCTTAAAGTTTTGCTGATTAGCGGCGACGCGGATTCCGCGCACCACCTCAGCGAACTGCTGCTCCGCGCGGCCGACACGGTGGATGTGACCATCGAGCCATCCGCCGACGCCGGGCTGGCAATGCTCGCCACCAATGCTTTCCAGGTCGTGCTGTTTGACATTGCGGTAGTCAATACGGCCGCGCTGTTCCAAATCACTTTACTCACCACCAAGGCGCCGCAGTTCCCAGTCCTCGTCATCGGCCCCGGCGAGGATGAGGCTTTTCTCGCCGAGGCGGTGTATAGCGGCGCGCAGGAATATCTCGGGCGCGAACAACTCGCGCCGGCCACGTTGCGCCACGCCATTCACTGTTCCATCGCGCGCCATCAGGAGCGGATCGCGTTGGTCGCGGAAAAGGAAAATTACTACGGCATCTTCGATCATCTGGTGGAAGGGATCTTCCGCACCTCACCGGACGGCAATTATCTGATGGCGAACGTCGCGCTGGCGCGGATTTATGGCTACGACTCGCCGGTGGAGCTGATGGCAAACATCAAAGATATTGCGAACCGCCTTTATGTGGATCACGGCCGGCGCGACGAGTTTGTCCGGCTGATGCAGGAGAATGATACGTTGAACGGATTTGAGTCGCGTATCTATCGCAAGGACGGCAGTATCATCTGGATCTCGGAGAACTGTCGCGCCGTCCGCGACCGACAAGGGAAACTGCTTTACTACGAGGGCACAGTTGAGGACATCACGCGACACCGGCTGGTGGAGGAAGCGTTGCGGAGCTCGGAGTCACTGTATCATTCGCTCGTCGAGACGATGCCGCAGGGGGTTTTTCGCCGCGATTTACAGGGGCGCTTCACTTTTGCCAACCAGCCCTATTGCAAATTCCATAAAAAGACGCCAGAAGAGCTAATCGGCAAGACCGACTTCGATTTATTTCCCAAGGCGTCAGCCGATAAATACTGGAGCGACGACCTGCAGATCATGGAGCAGGGTACGACGATGGATATTGTGGAAGAAGTTCAGGTGCCCGGGGTGGCGGAAAAGGAATATCATCACGTCATCAAGACGCCGCTTCTCGACGAGGCTGGTAAGGTGATTGGCTTGCAGGGCATGGTGTGGGATATTACGGAAAAGATTCGTGCCGAGGAAAAAATTCGCCTGACCACCGCCGAACTCGCCCGCAACCGCGAAGAATTGCGCGCCAAGAATGCCGTCATGGAGGAAAACCTCCGTACCGCGCGCGAAATTCAGCTCACCATGTTGCCGCAGCAGTACCCGGTGTTTCCACCGACTGCGACACCAGAACAAAGCGCCTTCCAATTTGTTCATCGCTATGAGCCAGCAGAATCCGTCAGTGGTGATTTTTTTAGTATTACTCAAATTTCCGATACCGAAGTTGGCGTGTTTATCTGCGACGTAACCGGCCATGGCGTCCGCGCCGCCCTGGTGACGGCGATGATCCGGGCACTCTCGGAAGAACTGAAGCCGCAAGCGCGTGACCCGGGGAATTTTCTTAGGCAGCTGAACTTCGATTTGTGCAGCATCCTCAAGAACACTGGCACCCCGATGCTGACCACCGGTTTTTACGCCGTGGCCGACTGCCGCACCGGCCTGCTGCGCTTTGCCAATGCCGGCCATCCGAAGCCGTTCATTCTCCGCCGCTCCCTTGGCACAGTGGAGCCGCTCGCCAACACCGCTGGCCGCAGCCAGCCCGCGCTGGGCTTGTTTGAGGACCCACCTTACACCACCAGCGAGACCCGGCTTACACCTAGCGATTTCCTGATGCTCTTTACGGATGGTCTTTACGAGGTGCAGGGGCAGCATGAGGAGTTGTATTCACAGGAACGCCTTACGCTCGACATAAAAAATCTCTTTAACCTCCCGCCCGGTCAACTGTTTGACGGGCTGATTGAAGTCGTCCGCGCCTTTGCCATCAACGGTGAGTTTGATGACGACGTCTGCCTCGTTGGCTTGGACTACCTCGGCAGGCCGGAGTTGAAATCCTAAAAACAAAAACCTCTTCCTGACGGAAGAGGCTTTTTGCTAAATAGGTTTTTATTCCTGCACGAACTTGATAATGCGGGACTTTTCCGTGCGACGGCGGAGCGCCTCGTCCAAAACTTTCTTGCGGAGGCGCAGATTCTTCGGCGTGGCTTCCACGAACTCGTCCACGTCAATGTATTCCAGCGCGCGTTCAAGCGAGAGCTTCATCGGCGGGGCAAGTTGAATGCCCTTGCCGTCGCCCTGCGAACGCATGTTGGTCAAACGCTTTTCCTTAACGGGGTTCACGGGAATATCATTCTCGCGCGCGTTTTCACCAACAATCATGCCGATGTAGACGGCGTCGCCGGCCTCAATCATCAGGCGGCCGCGTTCCTGCACCATGTTGAGCGCGTAGCTGGTAGCTTCGCCCGCGTCCATGCTCACGAGCGAGCCGTTCTTGCGCGCGGCAATCTCGCCGCAGTCCGGGCCGTATTCGTGGAAGAGATGGCTCATCACGCCCATGCCCTTGGTCTGGTTCACGAGATCGGTTTCAAAGCCAATTAGCCCGCGCATCGGCACCAGCGCCTCAACGGAGACCTGATTGGCAACGTGGTTCATATTCGTTATCTGCGCCTTGCGGTTGGAAAGGTTTTCCATGATGGCACCGAGGTTTTCGCTCGGAACTTCCACGAATAATTTTTCAATCGGCTCGAGGAGTTCGCCGTTCGGGCCTTTTTTCCAAAGCACTTCCGGGCGCGATACGAGGACTTCATAGCCTTCGCGGCGCATTTGTTCCACGAGAATGGCGATTTGCATTTCACCACGGCCGCTGACGGCAAACACTTTCGGGTCGCTGGTTTGGGCAATGCGCAGGGCGACGTTGGTGCGGATTTCTTTCACCAGGCGGTCCCAAATGTGGCGCGCGGTTACGAGTTTGCCGTCCTGACCTGCGAGCGGACCGTCGTTGACAGCGAATTCCATCTGGATGGTCGGCGGATCGATTGGGATATAGGGCAACGCAGGGCGCGCATCGCTATCGCAGATCGTCTCGCCAATGAATACGTCCTCAAAACCTGCGAGGCCCACGATATCGCCGGCGTGCGCTTCTTGAATCTCAATTCGCTTCATGCCCTCGAAATGGTAGATCATGGTAATCTTGCCCTTCGTGATGCGGCCGTCGCCATGGCGGCAGATGGCGGGGTCGCCCACCTTGACCTTACCCTCGACGATTTTGCCAAATGCGATACGTCCGACGTAATCGTTGTAATCCAGGTTCGCAACGAGTACCTGGAAACCGTCTCCAGCCTTGGCGCGCGGCGGTGGGATATACTTCACAATCGCGTCAAACAACGGCTCCATCGTGCCGCTGACATGCTCCAGCTCCGTCTTGGCGTAACCGGCCTTGGCCGAGGCGTAGATGAATGGGAAATCAAGCTGTTCGTCCGTCGCGTTGAGCGACATGAACAATTCGAACACGAGATCCAATACCTTTTTCGGGTTCGCATTTTCGCGGTCAATCTTGTTGATGACCACGATGGGCTTCGCGCCGGCTTCGAGCGCCTTGCGGAGCACGAAGCGCGTCTGCGCCTGCGGTCCTTCCGAGGAATCCACGACGAGCAGCACGCCGTCGATCATGTTCATGATACGCTCGACCTCGCCGCCGAAGTCCGCGTGTCCCGGCGTATCTACGATGTTGATGCTGTAATCCTTGTATTTGAACGCTGCGTTCTTGGCGCGGATGGTGATGCCCTTTTCTTTTTCGAGGTCCATCGAATCCATCAGGCGCTCTTCCTTGGTCTCGTGCTGGTTTTCGCGGAAGGTGCCGGATTGTTTGAGCAAACAATCTACCAAAGTCGTTTTACCATGATCGACGTGCGCGATGATGGCGAGGTTGCGGATGTGTTTCATATCGTAAATGTTCGGATCAATCACGTCGCTCAACATATCAGACGTGACTCAATGGCACGAATGGTAAAGCGGCGGAAATGCCGGGTTGCGTATAATGGAGATTTACCGCCAAAGGTCAAGCTCCGTGGGCGTTAAACTAGCCACGGTTTCCGGCCATCTTTTCAAAACTCACTGACCCGTAGGGCCTGCGCGGCTAGACCAGTTTCTTCAACTTGGGGTCTTCGCCCAGCTTCTTGACCAGCTCCTTGATTTTCTGCGCCTGCGATTTATGAGCGAGCAGCACGGCGTCGTCCGTCTGCACGAGAATCGAATCGCGTAGCCCAACCACACAGATGGGCGTACGGTTTTTGGTGCGGGCGTCGTAGATGATGTTTCGCGCGGCATCCACGTGGATGAAATTTGCCACGGCCGCGTTGCCCTCGGCATCCTGTTTGACATGCCGCGCGAGCGCCGGCCAGGCGCCAAGGTCGTCCCACTCGAAGGCCCCGTCGGCCACGATAACATTCTGCGCCTTCTCCATCAGCGCAAAATCAATCGAGATCTTTTTGATGTCCGGATATTCCTTCGCCAACACCCTGGCAAGCTTGGCGGGTTGGTTGGCGACCTTGAACCAGCGCTGGCAGGCGGCGAACATCTCCGGCTGATGTTTCTCCAAACCATTCGTGACGGTAATAAAGCTCCAGACGAACATCCCCGCGTTCCAGCGATACTCACCGCTATTGACGTACGCCTGCGCCGTCTCCAAGTTCGGTTTTTCCACGAAACGCTCGGCTTTATAGAAAATCGTCTTTGTCTTCTTGGCACCCGCCGGCGTTGGCAGTTGTACGCCAGTCTGGATGTAGCCGTAGCCGGTGGCGGGCTCCGTGGGTTTGATGCCGATGGTCACAATGGCCTGGCCTTGTGCCGCCACATCGAACGCGTCTGACAAGATCTGCTGAAACTTCTTCGGGTCGGGAATAACATGATCCGCGGGCAGCACGGCCATCACGCCGGTGGTGGAGCGCGCGCCGACGAGCGCGGCGCCGAGCGTTACGGCGGCGCAGGTATCGCGGCCCAACGGTTCAGCTACGACGTTATCCTTCGGCAGTTTCGGTAGCTGTTTCCGCACCTCCGCGACCTGGGCGGTGTTGGTGATGATGAATATGTTCTTCAGCGGCACGAGCGGCAGGACGTTGTCCACGGCCGACTGGAGAAACGAGCGCTGGCCGAACAGCGTCAGGAGCTGTTTGGGCATTTTCTCACGGCTCAAGGGCCAGAAGCGCTCGCCGCGGCCGCCGGCCATGATGATGACGAAACGGTCTTGAATGCCAGTGCTGGGTTTTTTCATAAATTAGTTTAAGCCGGTGAAACTCTGGCGGGCTGTTTAATTAATATTCGGCACCGCGTCAATCTTCGTTTCCGTCACCGCTAATGTTCTTGGATAAGACACCGTTGATTGCTGGAATTAGTATTAAATAAAATTTAAATACAATTTCACCTGAGGCGCTAAACTGTAGCGGGCTAGTTTTTTCTTTGAATCACTACTGTAGGTGGTAGTTATTGTCCTGTTTATGAGGCCTAAATTTGTCCTGTCCGTGCTGGTGTTGACCCTCGTGGTCGTCGTTGCCGCATTTCTCCTGAAACAACCGGCGGCCTCGGTTGTGCCCCAGCCCGAAACCGCTCCGGCTTCCGCCGTGACGACAGCGACGCCCACGCCTGCCCTGCCCAAACTCCTGCCGCCCACCGTGCCGGAGGTCGTCAAAACGCCGACGCCTCAGGTGCAGGCGGCCGCCATCAAGGCCGAGAAAGCTCAGTTGACCACTTGGGAGATGAATAACGATCCGCAATCGCTTTCCAACATTTTGAATGACCTGACCAGTCCGGAGAAAGATATTCGCCTCGCCGCCATTGAGGCCGCCAAACAGTTTGACAGCACGGATGCCATTCCCGCCTTGAAAGCCGCTGCCATCAACACGACCGATACGGAGGAACAGATAGCCATGCTCAAGGCGGCTGAGTTTCTAGCCTTGCCGGATGCCACACTCGCTTCCAAAGGTGATGGACCGGCACCCGTCCTGACTCCCGAAGAGGCGCAGGCGCAGGCGCAATCTAGGGCTAAAGCCGCTGCCCGTCACCAGGAGTATTTGCAGGCGCATCATCCTGATCAGGTGCAGAATGCATCCGGGACCGCCCCTGGTAATTCCTCGCCCGCCCCCGCTGGTGTTGGCGCGGGCGGTGCGGGCCCCGACGCTGGCGGTGGCAATCCGGCGGGCAATTAATCGCGACGCCACATTCTAAAGCAAACCCGCCGGAACCATTACTGGTTCCGGCGGGTTTGAGTTTCCCGGTGGCCTTCCGCCAGGACCTAGGTGCTCATGTGTTGGACGGGTTCGCAAAACGGGCCGCATTTGTTATTTGCAACCATCGTGCAGGCGCGCAGCGAATGCATGGAACCCGACGTGAGATTGATTAAGTTCACATCGTTGGGATCGGTGAACGTGTGGATGGTAACGGTGCCGGTGGACATGAGTGTGTCTTCGACCAAATAACACCGGGCGTTGGGATCTAACAATAGCTCCAGTTTGAGCCCGCCGGGGCCGGAGTTCGTGACGCTAAGGATGGCGGTGAGGCCCGGCTCGACGTTGGTGCGGGTGGAGGTGGCGAGCAAATAGCCAAACGCGGGTACGATGGCAGTATTTTTGGCGGTGTTGGCGGCATTCTCGACATCGTTGGCGAAGGTGTCCAGCAAGGTGAGGAGTTCGGCGAGCAGGACGTTCTTTTTGATGGTGTCTTCCGCCGTGCCCGTCTTGCAGACGACGATGGCATCAAAGGCGGCCTGTGACTTGGCCTTCAAAATTGCCGCCGTGACCGTGGAGACGACGGTATAGGTAGCGGTGAGGATCAGGCCGGCGACGGTGAACCCGCGGGCGACTAAAGGTTGTTCGGCCAGGTTGCGGTAATCGTGAGCGATGCGAATGGGCATTTTAATATTTTTAGTTGAATGTTTTAGCCGTCCAGCAGGCCCTTTGGCTACACCTACGACCTTTGACCACTGGGGAACCTAGCAGGCGCCGCTGCCTTAGCAATGGATTAAATGCGATTTCTTTTCACTTCCCCACCAACTGAAATGTGCCGCCCACGGTCAAAAGCCCGTAAATGCCCCGTTGCCCTGCTACAAACGGGTATTCGCTTGGGGCATCCGAAGGTTCACTTGGGGCGCGCGAGGTTTCACTTGGCGTAAGTGAACCTTCAGATGCCCCAAGTGAACCTTCGGAAATGGCAAGTGAACTCTCGACTGGGGCAAGTAAACGCCCGCTCGCCCCAAGTGAACCTTAGGATGCCCCAAGTAAATCCTCGGAAGTGGTAAGTGAACCCTGGAATGCCCCAAGTGAACTCCCGGATGCCCCAACCTAAGATTCGGTTGTGCTCCTGCCGGAGGCGGCCTCCAGCCCAGAACTGGCCACCACCCTGCGGCTTGACGATTGCGCGCTGGGGGGCATGCCAACCCTACAGGCCGAAAATAGTTGACAAAATCGGGCGTTTTCAACAATGATTCAAAATCAGTTGGTTTAGGGCTTCCAACTTCGGTTGGGAGCGGCCGACTAAAAATACCGCAAACATCACACACAAGAAAAACTATGAAGTTAAATCAAATCATTACGGGTATCGCCCTGGCCGCCGGCCTGCTGGCTCTCGCCCCCGTCCAGTCCCAAGCCCAAGGCTCCCCAACAATCGGTCTGCCGATCATTTCGTTCAACGTCAAGGTAGTCGGCACCTACTTGAATTATTCGAAAACCAACAGCCTCAAGGTTGTGAAATTCACTTATTCGAACAAAGACATCCTGAAGTATGCAGAGGCCCCCAAAGGTTCCAAACTGGCATTCTTGAGCAGCTACGGTACGCAGTTGGTGATTATCCACAACGGTGCCATTTGGAAAAACCTCACCACCAACGGGGTCATGTATATCAACCCATCGGAGACTTCATCTAAAGAAATTCTTGGCAAGAATGGTTACAAATATATTTCGACCGGCACCATTGAAATTGGCTACGGCAGCAACGGTAATGACACGTCAATTGGTGACAATGAATACGGATTCGATATTACTGGTTCCTATTTGGCTCTCGGTGTTTTCTCCAGTCCCGTCAATAAAAACTACACTGTCGAAACGCTTAAGCTAGCCACCTCAGGCCTGTCTGGCCAGGCCGTAGACAATGACGTTGAAACTGGTGACAGCGGATATATGACGGCGGTCGGCTCGGCGGACGCCAGCGGCAGTGTCAAGCAGGTTGGTCCGTAATATTTTAGAGTCTTTCAAACCGGTTCAGAATGGCTTAAAGCTGTTTTGAACCGGTTTTTTCTTTGTCTGGCTGGAGCGATCCGGAGCCGATTTCTCTAAGGACGTCCGCCAGCGACTTGCGAAAGACGAGCTTTTGACAAAAGAGACTTAAATTAGGGAAAGCATTGACAGAAAAGAGCATTTCTCATAAAAATAACCCAGTAGTTGGATTTAGGGTTCCCGACCAGCGGGGAGCAATCGACTAAAAACAAACCGCAGACATCACATACACACAAGGAAAACTATGAAGTTAAATCAAATCATTACGGGTATCGCCCTAGTCGCCGGCCTGTTGGCTTTGGCCCCGTCCCAAGCGCACGCCGTAGCCGTTGCCACCAACACAGTGATTGTTCCCATCAACATCAAAGCGGTTGGCTCCTATGTGAGCACCAATAATACGGCGAAGATTGTGAATTTCTCCTATTCCAACAAAGATATCTTGAAGAATGCGGGCGCACCCAAAGGTGCCAAGCTGGCCTTTATACCGTCTGAGTTTGGTTGGGGAGGGGACGTTGTGATTATCTCGGGCAAGGCCGTTTGGGAAGATCTCACCACCAATGGCGTGCTTTATATTAGCTTTTCGGAGCCCTATTCTTACAATGAGGTTACCGGTAAGAATGGCGGGGGCAAATTTGCCGCCAACGGCACCGTTGAAATCGCCTATGGCAGCAATGGCAATGATAACACGTATGATAACAATGAATACGGGTTTGACGTCTATGGTTCTTATCTTTGGAGCGGAACTTATTCTGCTCCGAAAAATGGCTACATCAACGTCTCGGAAAATATTAGTACGGCCGGCGTTTCCGGTGATCTATATGACTTCGACCTGAACTTCATCAATGACGGTTATTTTCCCGCTTCGGGCTCAGTGTCTGGCAGTGGCAGCGGCAAGGTTGTACCTGTGATCTAATTTTGGCCATCACGACTAATATAAACTGCAACTATACCAATAAAGAAAATTATGAAATTAAAACAAATCATTACGGGTTGTGCCTTGGTCGCCGGCTTGCTGGCTTTCGCGCCGGTCAAATCCCAGGCGACAGTCTATCAGAATTACTTGGTCAGCCCCTTCACCTTCAAAGTTGTTGGCACCTATGTGGGGGCCAAGAACAAGCTTCAAAAAGTCACCTTCACGAACAAAGACGTTTTAAATTATTATTTTGGTGGGACCCCGCCCAATGGTGTTATTTTGGCGCTTTGGGATGGTGATGTAGTGATTTACAATAGATTAACGACTTTGATTGTGGCCGACCTCACCACCGATAACGTTCTTTACGCCAACCTGAACGAGTATACTTACAATAACTATTATCAAAAGAATGGTTTTGAAAAGTATCTCGAAAGCGGCGCCGTGGAAATTGGCTATTATAGCAACGGCAATCAAAACGCGCTTGATCTAAACGATTATGCCTTCGATGTCTATGGTACCTATACCTACATCGGGACCGTGTCCTACCCGGTGAATGGGTATTGGAATTCGACTGAATCGTTCAAAACGTCAAACCTGTCCGGTGAGGCGTACGATGGTGGTTATATCAGTTCTGGCATTGTGCAACATGCTGGCTACGACTATTTGCCCGCCACTGGCACTGCGAACTACAGCGGTGCCGGCGTGTTGTCAGCCTTCCCGTAATTAATAAACGCTTCAAACCGGTTCAGAATGGCTTAAAGCTGTTTTGAACCGGTTTTTTATTGTACTGTCAGAATCGACATGAGACTTAAAGTTGTCTTAATCACCCTGCTAATTGGCTTGGCTGGTATAACCGGCATTGTCTGGCTAAGACATCCGGCGTCAGCACCGACAACCGTCGCCATTCCAGTCGTTCCGCCCGTCGCGCCTCCAGCCGCGCCCATCAGCCAGCCGGAAGTGGTGGCTACACCCGCACCCGCTCCGTTCAGACCGGTGGTTCCGCCTCCCGGCGCTGTGCCGCCGGTGGTTACTAATCCGGTTCCGGTGGTGGACGCGCCGGACACGAATGCCGAACATGAAGCCGCAGTTCAGGCAACTATTGATAAGCTTCAGGATTTGCAAGCCAATGACGATCCAGCCTCGCTAAAAGCGATTCTTACCGAGTTGGGAAATCCTGAGCAGAAAGTTCGCATGGCCGCCATCGAGGCGACCATCCAGTTCGGCGATCGCAGCGCTATTCCCGTGCTCAAAGAACTCGCGACGACCACGACCGATAGCATTGAGAAGAAAGCCCTGCTCGACGCGGTGGAATTCATGTCGCTGCCGACCATGACCGAAATTCGTCAAGCCCGACAACAGTCACCCCAATAAACATCGGCGACGGCTGTTCTAGTCTCAGGCAGTTTTCACCGCGTCGGCTAGCGACTTAACAAACGCACCGACCTTCGCGACCAACTCAGGCGATTTGCCATATTCGGCAATCTGGTTCACTACCGCACTACCGACCACGCAGCCGTCCGCATCCGACGCGACGGCTTTGGCCTGCGCCGGATTGGAAATGCCAAAACCGACGGCGATGGGTAGCCCCGTATGCGCGCGGATTTTGGCGACCTGCGAAGCGAGATTCGTTGCGACACTCGTCTGCATGCCGGTCACGCCTTCGCGCGAGATGTAATAGATGAATCCGCTACCGCGCTTGACGATGAGTTCCATGCGCTCTTCCGGCGTGGTGGGCGCGACGAGATAAATGTGGCAGAGCCCGGCTGACTTCATGAGTGCTTCGTAGTTGTCGGATTCTTCCGGCGGCAAATCCAGTACGAGCAAGCCGTCCACACCGGCCTTCGCCGCGTCGCGGATGAACTTCTCCATACCGACCTTGTGGATGAGGTTGAAATAAATATAGAGCACGATGGGAATCTGCGACTCCTTACGGATGGCCACCACGGTCTCGAGCAATCGGGGCGGAGTCGTGCCGGACTCCAAGCCGCGCTGGGCGGCGAGCTGGTTCACCACGCCGTCAGCCAGCGGATCGCTGAAGGGCACACCGAGTTCCAGAATGTCCACGCCCGCTTTATCGAAGGCGAGTGCCAGCGCGCGCGTGGCTTCCAGATTCGGGTCGCCCGCGCCAATATAGACCACAAAGCTTTTTTGACCGGCCGATTTCAACTGCGCGAACTTCTCAACGATACGGTTCATGCGTCTAGTTTCAGGTTTCAAGTTTCAAGTCGCAAGGGAGATTTGACCGTTCGCCGGAATTTTTGCATCATCAACTCATGGCTAGCAGCTTCGGACAATTGTTCCGCATCACGACGTGGGGCGAATCGCACGGCGGCGGCGTGGGTGTGGTCGTCGATGGCTGCCCGCCGCGCCTCAAACTTTCCGAGGCCGACATCCAGCCGGACCTCGATCGCCGGCGGCCCGGCCAATCCAAAATCGTTACGCCGCGCAAAGAATCCGACACCGTCCAAATTCTCTCCGGCGTTTCCATCACCGGCAAGACGCTGGGCACGCCCATCTGTCTCTGGGTGAAAAACGAGGACGCGCGCTCCGAGGCGTACAACGAGATGAAGGACAAGTTCCGCCCCTCGCACGCGGACTTCACCTACTTCGCCAAATACGGCATCCGCGCCTGGCAAGGCGGCGGCCGCGCGAGCGCCCGCGAGACCATCGGCCGCGTCGCGGCGGGTGCGATTGCCAGGAAGATTCTGCGCGAGAAGTTCGGCGTCGAAGTGCTTGCCTACGTTAAACAGGTGCAAAAGCTCATCGGCGACGTGAACCCCGACACCGTCACCTTGAAGCAAGTCGAGGCCAACATCGTGCGCTGTCCCGACGCCACAATGGCGGAGAAAATGATTCGCCTCATCGAGAAAATCCGTCGCGCGGGCAACACCGTCGGCGGCATTGTCGAAGGCATCGCGCGCGGCGTACCGGCGGGCTGGGGCGAACCCGTCTTCGACAAGCTCGAAGCCGATCTCGCCAAGGCCATGTTGAGTTTACCCGCGTGCAAAGGCTTTGAGAGCGGCGACGGTTTTGGCGGCATTCTGCTGACCGGCCTCGAACACAACGACCCCATTCGCGCGAAAGACGGCAAAGTCTTCACGACCACCAATCGTTCCGGCGGCATCCAGGGCGGCATCTCCAATGGCGAAACGATTTTCTTTCGCACCGCCTTCAAGCCCGTCGCCACCGTCATGCACGAGCAACCCACCGTCGACGAACAATTTCGCAACACCACGCTCAAGGGTCGCGGCCGTCACGATCCCTGCGTCCTGCCCCGCGCTGTGCCCATGGTCGAAGCGATGACCGCGCTCGTCCTCGTGGATCACGCGTTGCGCCAGCGCGCCCAGTGCGGTTGATTCCAGCAACGTTTACATCGCAACTTTACCCAATCGATTTATGGCTGAAAAACATCTGAACGAACTTTCTCCCGACCTGCGCCGCATGTATGCCAAGGCCGTCGAAGCTGCCCAGCGCGACAATCACGATTACGCCACCACACTTTTCTGTCAGGTGCTGAAGACCGAGCCTGGTTTATTCGAGGCGCGCAAAGCCTTGCGCACCGCGCAGACCAAACGTTCGGCGGGCGAGAGCAAAGGTTTCTTCAAGAAGATGATGAGCACCACCAGTTCATCGCCCCAGATCATGAAAGCGAAGATGGCGCTCAGCAAAAACCCCGCCGAAGCCATGGCCATCGCGGAAGAAGTCTTGAATGGCGATGCCAATAATCCATCCGCCCATCGCATCATCGTGGATGCCGCCTACGCCCTCGAATTGCCGCAGACCGCCCTCCTTTCCATCGAGACCATGGTGCGCCTGTCGCCCAAGGACAAGGCCCTCGTCGTCGAGTTTGCCAATGCCGTGGCTGAGACCGGCACCAACGCCGACCTCGCCGAACAGTTTCTCGATGAACTCATCCGCACCTCGCCCTACGACCCCGAGTTGCAGCAGGCGCAGAAGAATCTTTCCGCCCACAAGATTTTGGATGAAGGCGGTTACAACTCCCTCGCCGCCGGCACCGGCTCCTTCCGCGATGTCTTGAAGAATAAAGAGGAGGCCGTCTCGCTCGAACAAGAGAAGCGCGTCCAAAAATCCGAGGACGTCACCCAGCGCCTCATTGGCGAATACGAAACCCGGCTGCCCAACGAACCGGACAACGTCAAACTCATCCGCTCCCTCGCCGAATTGTACACGCAGAAGGCGCGCTACGCCGAAGCGCTCGCCATGTACGACCGCATCAAGGCCGCCGGCCCCGCCGATGCCACGCTCGACCGCGCCATCGCCGACGTCACCCTGCGGCAATTCGACGCGCGCATCGCGCAATTAAATCCCTTCGACGCCGATCACGCTGAAAAGGTCGCGGCTATCAACGCTGAGAAGGCGGAATACCAGATGGCCGAGTGCAAACTCCGTACCGAGAAGTATCCGACCGACCTCGCCATCAAGTTTGAGTTGGGCGTCCTCTATTTCAAGGCGAACAAGATTGGCGAAGCCACGGCAGAATTTCAGAAAGCGCAGGGCAACCCCAATAAGCGGCTCGCCGCCATGAGTTATCTCGCCCAATGCTTCGCCAAGCGCAACATGAACGACTCCGCAGTGCGCACCTTGCAGAATGCGATCAAGGAAAAGCCCGGGTTTGACGAGGAGAAGAAGGATTTGATTTACAATCTCGGCATCGTCTTCGAGAAGATGGGCAAGAAAGCCGAGGCCATCGAGCAGTTCCTCATCATCTACGAAGCCGACGTGACCTACCGCGACGTCAGCAAGAAGGTGGATGACTATTACGCCGGTCAGTGAACCGTTTTTAAAGTTGGCAACCGGTTAAGCTTTTAGGCCACAAGGTTGTTGTAACTCAATAAAATTGTTTTTTTCAACCGTTCAAACTCTTCCGCGCTGGCGTGATAGCGAAAAGCCGGTGCAAACGTTTTAAGACCTCCCTCACCCCACCCTCTACCCAAGGAGAGGGCTGTCACGCCCCCGTCTTCCCGAGTAAAACCCGCGACGGGATTGAAGAGAAGGTCAACCAAATCACCAAAACCAGTCGCAACCTTTTCCCTCTCCTCGGGGGAGAGGGCTAGGGTGAGGGCGGACTTCTCCGATAAGACCAATCACCTCACCACCCCCGCTTCAGGTGCTCATGTGGCTGACGGGGTCGCTCCAGGCGCTGACTTGATTATTACCCGCGCAGGCACGCGCTTGAATGGCGCACATGGAACCCGGTTTGCGGTCGACGACGATGATGCCGAGCGTGGAGGAGAAATGACCACAACCGACGGGCGGCGCACCATCCACGCTGACGCGTAAATCATAGCCAGTCGCGCCGGGCGAACCTTGGAGGCCGACCCCGATTTGGGTGCTGGCCGGATTGGTGAGGCTGAGGATGACCGGTGGGACAAGGACGACCGCCGCATGATGGCCGTAGTCCGCAACGGTAAAGCCGGAGAGGAGGACGGTGGCTTCGGTGAGACCGAGTAAGGCTTGGATGTAGCCCGCTTGGGTGCGGAGGAGACTGACGAGGAACGCTTTTTTGTTGTTCTTAGCTTCGGTCGCAGCGGAGCCTTGTTGTTGCGTGGCGGTGATGGACGCTTCAAACGACAGGATGCCGGCGGTGATGCTGGCCAGCGGCACGGTGGGGTCAGCAAAGAGCACGATGTTCTTGCCCATCAAATCAACGACGCCGTTGGCAAATACGATAATATCCGCGTCATCAAATTTGGCGAAGGCGAGGGAAACGTGGATGGGAGCGATTTGGAGAGTCATATATTTTTGTTTGGAATTTGGCTTATCACTGACCTTGCGGCTGTTTGTCTGAAGTAGCGAGATAAATCGCACGCTCCACCTGAAAGCAGATTTACCGCGCTTAAAAAGCCCTAAGTGGATGTTAATCAGGGTGCAATGGCTGTTAAGTTGTCGGATAAATCGTCTAAAAGAGCGTCGCCGAACGAAAATAGTTTGAAATAACCAGCTGGTTTGGTCATTTCACCAGCTGGTTTTACTCTTGGACCAGCTGGTTTGGAGACCGGACCAACTGGTGTTACGACGAAACCAGCTGGTTTTGTGTCTGCACCAACTGGTTTTAGGGCTAGACCAGCTGGTTTAGCGACGACACCAGCTGGTGTCATGATAAAACCAGCTGGTTTGGTGATGAAACCAGCTGGAGTAATGACGGAACCAGTTGGTGTTTTAAAGAAAAGACCCATCCAACAGACGAATTTACCTGCTGGCGGCGCGGAAGCTGGGGCTTAAATTGGTGGGTAGCTGGGAGCGCAGGTGGTTCCTTCTCCTCGGGGGAGAAGGCTAGGATGAGGGCGAGCTTCGGGGACTAATTAGATGAGTGGGAAGACCGTCCTCACCCCGGCCCTCTCCTCCAAGGAGAGGGAGAAACGCGCCCAGCGTCTTGGAATAAACTAGCGAACGGATTTCACAGATGGGGTTTGCAGACGGGCAGGCGGGAAGCCCTACGGTCTCGGGCGATTCGTCTCCATTCTTTCTTTAATGAGCTGCAAAAGAGAATGCGAATTGGAAAAAAACACGATATTCGTTCTCTCTTGATTGGCAATAGCACGAGCCTGCGTCAAATTTCTAATCAAACACTTGTCTGTAACCGTCCAGTCACCGAAATTCTGGTCGTAGTAAGCGGAATAACTGTAAATTGAAAATCGAAGCTTACCTTCTAAGCGGTTTGTATCGCCTTGTTTCACTAAACTATAAAGCATCAGATTGTGTTGCAAGTCGAAGACAGTCTCATTATGTAAAAATGCCCGGTGACTGCGCGTATATCCAACGACGTAGCCTACAACCAACAAAAGGAGTCCGATGGCGATACTCAAAAATATGCGGAATGTCATGATGTATGTGGAAACAGCAATAAAGCCCTCGGAGTTTGCAGCCCATTCCGTTTCACAGGTTCGAGGTTGCTTGGGTTGGGCGGGGAAGTCCAGCCCACTTGTGTTTCATCTGTGCCCATCCGTGTTCAAGTTGTTCAAGCCCGCATAAATAAAGGGTTTCTTGAGCTGGTGGACGGCCACTGTCAGCGGATTTGTCAGCACGGCGCGGGGTTGGAAAACAATCCCTCACTAACCGGATGACGTCCCGCTGAAACCTGCCCACGACGCTCTAACGTGTCGCGACAATCCTAGTGCATGATTCAGAACCATGCACATGAAAACAAAATACACCCTGTTCCGGCGCAACGGAATCTATTATTCCCAAGATTCGGCGACCGGCCAGCAAAAAAGTCTGCGCACCCGCGACGAAGCCGATGCGTTGCAGCTGCTCAACGCGCGCAACGAGGCGCACCGCCAGCCGGTGCTGAACCTGCACCTGGCCCGCGCCTATCTGACCGCCAGCGATCCGGCCTTTGTGGAACGCACCTGGCAGACCGTCATGGCGCAGTTGCAAGCCCGCGGCAAGGACAGCAGCCGCGAGCGTTACGCCAGCGTGTTCAAGTCACCATCCTTTGACGGCCTGCGAAATAAAAAACTTCTGGAAACGACCGCCGATGATTTTTTCGCGGTGTTCAAGGAGAACAAAGTTGCCATCACCTATTTTCTAAAGCGGCTGCACAACTTCGCCCTGAGCCTAGGCTGGATTGCCCTGCCGATTGTGGCGCCGTATCTCTGGCCGAAATACGAACCCAAAGACCGGCGCGGCATCACGCTGGACGAGCATCAAAACGTCTTGGCCAAGGAAAAACAGGCGGAGTGGAAGCTGTATCTGGAACTGCTCTGGGAAACGGGTGCGGCGCAAAGCGATGCCGCCAACTTCAAAGCCGAGGACATTGACTGGCAGACGCGGACAATCTCCTACTTCCGGCAAAAGACCGGTTCGCTGGCACAGTTCACGATCAGCCAGAAACTGGAAACTGTCTTGAGCCATCTGCCGACCACCGGTCCGTTGTTCCCGAACTTGTCCCAATGGTCGGAAAGCGACCGGGCCAGCCGGTTCCGCCGCCGCTGCCACAAAGCTGGTGTGACCGGCGTGACGTTGCATTGCTACCGTTACGCGTGGGCCGAACGCGCCAAAGTGGTGGGAATGCCGGAACGGTTCGCGCAGGCGGCGCTGGGCCACAACAGCAAGGCGATTCACCGCGCCTATGCCAAGAAGGCCGTCATCATCGCGCCATCCCTTGAGGACTACGAAAAGAATGCGGCGACATTACAGCCAGCAGTGAAGGCTTGAGGCCGGTTGAAAACAAAAAGGCGGTTGAGTCTGACGACTCAACCGCTTTTGATTTTTTGTGCTGGTCACATTAACCGCTCGCGTTGGTCAGGTCACTTTCGCGCGGATTTCCGTTGGGCGGAAGAGACAAGGCCGGGACTGGTGGCCGCAGCGAAAGAAGTTTGCGGGCATTTTTCTTGTGCCAATGCTGGTAGATGGTGGCGCTGACGCGCACCAGCCAGTTGCGGTCTTTGGCAGATTCCAACAAATCCGCCGTGGCAAAAAACTTGATGCCATTGGCCGGCGGATTGCCGAGCGGCTTGATTAATTTGGCGGCGACGAGCGCCGGAATATCATGCGACTGGCAATTGATGACCCAGGCGGCTTGCTCGGCGGTGAGGCGGGCGGGCAATTGGCCCAGCAAATTAAGAAAGCGCTGTTGCTCGTCTTTCATTGCGCGCCTCCTTTCCCGGAATTATCCGGCGGCGTCACCACAACGGCCTCGGCCGCATTCACCATTCCGCGCAGCGTGCCGTAACGATGCGCCAGGAACCACCCGCCAACGCCCACGGCCACGCCGAACAGGATCAACATTTCGTGGCCGACCACCAGCGTTGGCAAAATCATGAGGGCGAGACCGCCCGCAGTGATGGCCACACTTGTCGTCACGCTGCCGATGATGACTTGCAGAGGTGGGTAGAACAAAGTCGCCAGTCCCAACAAGAACAACGCGACACCGACCCAAACAATGCCGCTGAGGCTGGCCAGCTTCGCGCTTAATTCGCGCGCCGTGTCCTTCTGAGCCGCGCCCAGCTCGCTACTGGCTCGCGTCTCTTCATGTTCAACCACTGACATCGGCGCACTGATTAGCAACGAGGAAGCATTTGTCACGAGCGCTCCGCCCGCGTCGGCGGTGACGTGTGTCTCCACCATGCGAGATCCAGCCGGCACGGTGTAAGATTTGGTGCGAACAGTCTCCTGATCCTGCCGAGATGCTTGGGCCGGGTTGTCGCCCTGGCTGACGGCCTGTTCTATGTGTCCAGCCGACTGACTGGTGCTGGCCTTGCCGCCCTTGAGCGGCGCAATGGTGCAGCCGGAGAAAAATACGGCGGCCAGCAGCACGGCCACCGCCGCCGCAAGTTTACCAGTGCGACGCGAATTTTCTTGTCGGCTATTCAGCAAAGTCACCAACTCCTTCGCCCGCTCTTCCGCGCAACCAACACAGAGCAGGATGGGCGGCTTGCCATCGGCTTCAACTGTAATCCCCCACGGGTAATCCTGTCCCCAGCGGGTTCCCAAATAAACAGCAGCATATTTTTTCATAAATTCCTCACTTCTTCCGTTTCTTGCATTTTTTGCGTTCAATGGTCGGGTTCATCATGGTTCCTTTCTTTCCTGAAAACGGCGCAGCTCATACGCGCAGTCGTTGAGCGCGGCGGTGTTGTGATCAATGCAGACGGCGAGCTTCAATGCCGTCTCGCTTTGTTTGTCGATGATTTGCGCCAGCGCGGCGTGATGTTCGTTGCGCAGTTCCTTGTGATCTTCAATCACAGATTGGAGCTGGCGCACGAGCCAGTAAATCACCACCCCGCCGCCGATGAGCAGCAGGCAGAAGGCGGCGAGGAACAACCAGCGATCATTCATTCCGGCGGCATGATCCACAGCACTGATGACTTCATTCGGTGTCATACACGGATCAGTTTCACGGCTCCACTTTTGGCGCTGATGAGGCTGCCGTATTTTGCCAGCATCGCCTGGACAAGTTTGGGAATCACCGGACGTGTGTCGGTCTTGTCGTAGCCGGTCTGCTTGCCGGCATCGTTGTAATACTTGAGACCTTCGCCCGCAGGCGCGGCGGTGCGATCGGCAATCAAAAGTTCCCGCGCCAACTCGCACGTCGCCTGGATGACCGCCTTCGGCACGCTGTCTTCCGGCACACAGTTTTCCGAAGCCAGCAACAGGCCAACGCGCAGCGTCGCATCGCGGTCCGGATCGGGACAGCGGTAGCGCGGCCAGAGCAAAGTCTGGGAATCCGTCGTCTTGACGCCGCTGAATTGGTATTCGGCGTCAATCAGGCGCGTCGCCATCACGAGCGCGGCTGTCTTGCTCGCCGTCGTCGCGCCCGTCCACGCCGTGGCATACAGATGCCCGTCGTGAAACGCGTCGCCGTCCGCCACGTCCGCGTATGCGTTCGCATTGGCCAGACCGGCACCGGTCTCTTTGATGAGCGTGAGCGGCATAAGAGTTACGCCAGTTCCAGACCGTAACGCGCCATAATCAGTCCTTTGATGGTTTCATCCGTCCATTGGCCGAGCGCGTCATAATCCGCGCCCGTGACGGTGAAGGCCGTGGCGTTGTTCACGATGACCTGCAGCTTGCGCTGGAAAGAGTCATCGCTTGTGCGCCAAGTGATTTCAGATACTTTGCCGGTGCGTGCCGGTGCCAGTTCGATGGTTTTTGGTTTGATTGCGATTGCGTTCATAATTTTCCTTTCAGGTTAAAAGTTTTCGTAAGGCAGCCCGGCGCCACCGTTGTAAAGCCACGCCACTTCGGCAGCCGACAGTTCGCGCGTCCACAGACCGACTTCGTCAATCAGTCCGCTCCCGCCGGTGCCGATGGCAATCTGATCCATCATCGAGGAATACGGGAATGCGGATACGTCGGCCCAACCAACCAACGAGCCATTGAAATAAAAGCTGAACAGCGTGGCGGATTTGGTGAAGACCAGATGCGACCAACCTACCGGGTTGTAACCCCAGCCCAGTCCGAGATTGATTGAATTGGTGCCGTCGTCAAACGGATGGACCGTGATGTCTTGCATGGAGCCACCTTGATTCCAGCCATTGACGACAAACAAGTTGCCGGCCGAAAGCAGGACGCCATTCACCGGCATATTGCCGCTGACCCAGAGCGAGAATGAATAATCCCCAGCACCGTCCAACGGATAGCCAATGCAAGTCATGCCCGGCCACCAGCCGCCGCTATCGCCACCGGCATCGTAAGCCAGCCCAATCAAGCCGGAAACTTTGGGACTTGCATCGCTTTGGAGATAGTTGTTGTTGCCCGACAAGTCCGGTTCAGTTGTGTCCAATGCTTCCATTGCCCAATAAGCCAGCAAGCCGTTGAGAAGATTTGGCGGCACCGGCGCGTCATCGGGGCGAATGATATTGCTGTGCTGCGTGATTTCACGCCCGGTCTCATCGATGCCGACGATGTAATACAGTTCGCCACCGCCATCCGGCGCGAACTGGCGGGCGTCGCCATACATCCAATAATCTTCGATCAGGATGTAGCTGTTGCCGCCGTCCATGCTCATCCAGACATTCCACTTGAACGGATTCGCCAAGCTCCAATCCCACCGCAGCAAATCCGGATACGCCGCACGCAGCACCGGTGCGGGTAGCAGAGTGGGCAGTGCGCCACGCACGCGCTTGCGGCGACGGTCCTGGGCCCACAGCGCGAGAAAACCGCGCCGGTCAATTTTCGGGAGCGTCAGCATTTTTCTTTTTGCGCTTCGGTTGCGGCGGAACTGGCGTGGACTCGGGCGCAGCAATTTCAGCCGGGGCAACCGGTGGAATTTCCACAGTTTCAACTGGCGTCGGCTCCACCGTGACTGGCGGTGCCGGTGGCACGACCGCCACAGGTGGCGCGTCTTCCTCGATAAGCGGCCGCCGTTTGCGCCGAATGATGGGGAGCAATGCGTTCATAAAAAGGTTGGTGGCACTGACGCAGTCAGCGCACTTAGATGGCGTTCGCGCCGATGGCGACCTGTTTCCAGTTCGTGCCATCGCTGATGGCGAGGCAGGGCACGCCGCCCGTGCCACCCGCGCTGAGGTAGATGATGCGACGCGGAAACTGCGCCGCCGTCACACCGGCCGCGACGGCGGCGGCGACGTTGGTGAAGGTGGCGAACTGAATCTGTTCGCCACTGCGAATCTTTTCATGTCCACGAGGTAAGTCTTTGCCCATAAAATTTGTCGGTTAAGTTGAGGTTTAGGTTTTGATGAGCGCTGCGCGCAGATGTCTTGCGCGCAGCGCATTTGCCAGCGGCGGCTCGCCGCTCAGTTGTGGTCGATGGCGACCATGCGGACGTTTTTGTTTTCAAAAACGCGGGTCCAGTTGGCCCCGTTCTCCAACTCCGCATTGGTCGGCGTGTCCCCGGCCACGGCGGCGCTGGTGAACTTCACGCCCCGCGGATGAAGGATGTAACGACGCCGGTTGATGAGCACAGTATCGGAGTCCAGTGGAACGCGGGCGATTTCCACGCCCTCCGTCCCCTGGCCACCTTGCAGCGGCGCGGATTCCAGCGGCGCGACACCGCGCGCGAACGCACCCGGCCCGAACAGGTAGCTCGTGTAAACCACGCCATCCGTCGTGCCTGCGCGCGTCGGCAGGTTGTCATCCACGATGACGCGCCGACCCTGGAACGTCTTGATCTGCGCCTTGCCCTCGCTGTCGGGAACAAAGTCGATCAAGTCCAGCTTGCGCAACGCCGCCTCCGTCGCACTGTGCAACGCCACGGCCGTCAAACGATCACCGCGATCACCGAGCTTCACGGTGGCATCCACAAAGGTGGAACCGTTGAGCCGAGTCGTTGCGGACTGACCCGCGACCGTTTCACTCGCAATGGCGAGTTTATTGCCCGCCATCGAACCGGCTGCGAAGATGCCCTTCAGCGACGATACCACCAGCGTCTGGTCCACCCGCGCCCAGTAGTCGCCCACGAGGTCAATGATCGCCTGCATCGGATCGTCACCGGAGACCACCTTCGCCAGATGATTCACACTCCACACCTGCGCATCGTTTTGGATGCGCGCGATGTCCTTGTCGCTGCCGATTTTATTCACCGCCAGCGTCGCGCTGTCGCTCAACAACTGGCGCGTTGCCGTCAGATCCTTCCAAAACGGCATCATGACCTCGCGCCCGCCACCGGCGGCCAGGACGTCAAACTCCGGCGCGTGTTCCACAATACCGCTCTGCACAAACGCACTCAGTTGGGCAGTGCGTTCAATCGCATACCGTTCGAATTCTGTGGGGATGATGATGTCCGCCACGGCTGTCTTGCTCATAATTTTACCTTTCTATTTTGGGCGGTGCTGGTGCACTGCCTTTGGTTATTGTTTTTTCCCGCGCGCCAGCGCTGTGGCAGTCCGCTAGGACGCAGAAGCCTTGAGCCGGGCGGCCAAGCCGGGATCAGACTTTTGCAGTTTCATCTGCTCCGTCAGATTCCAGGATTCCTGACGAAACGGATTTTTCGTTGTCCGCGCCGAAGCCGCGGCACCCCCGGCACCGTTGCTGGCAGCCCCGCCACCAGCGTTGGCTTCAAAAAGATGCGGAGCGTCGGACACCTGCGTGTCCATCCACTCCTCCAAAGTCATGGGCGTGATACCGTCCTTGCCGTAACGCACCGTCTTGCCGTCGGCTTCAAACGCCTGCGGCACGCCCTTCACCAGCTTGAACGTCTGGCGCGCGCGCGCCGTGATGTCCGGCAAGGCCGTCGGGCGCAGGCCGCGTTTCGTGGCGGCGGTGAGCACACCTTGATCAATCTGGATGGCGGTGAGCTGGGCGAAATACGCATCGCGTTCGCCGGTCACGGAGGTCAGCAGCTTGTCGGCATCAACCTTCTGCGCCTTGAGCCGCGACTCCATCACTTCCTGAAACTTGCCGTCCTTCAGGCGCTGCTCTTCTTCCAGCCGCAGCTTCTCGGCCGCGAGCTGGCGCACCGCTTCGGGATCAATGCCCTCGAAGCGCGCGTCGCGCTCTTCAATTTGTTTGCGCAGTTCGATGTTGTGCGTGCGCAACTCATCGGCCTTCACCTTGTCAGTCACGCCTTCGACATCCAGGTAGAAGGCACCTTCGCGCTCCACGTAGAGCGCCGATTGTTCGGCAGGAATTTCCTGCCGGGTCGGATATTTGTATTTCAGTGGCATAAATATTTACTGGTTGTTGGTTGCTGATGGAGGCGTTGTTTCGGCTGCTGCCGGTTCGGTTGAAATGGTGCCCGTCCGGAAGGACTTCCCAGGCTTAGGAAAG
>CAIPKV010000009.1 GCA_903865745.1 uncultured Verrucomicrobia subdivision 3 bacterium
ATGCCATAGCCACCGCGTTTGGCGCAAATTGGCATGACACTTGGCAGCGGTCTGTTTCGCTTTCGGCGGACGGCACAACCGCCCGCGTTAACAGCGCCGATGGCGGGGTAGATACGTTTACCTATAATTCCGGTGTGTGGATTCCAAGCCCTAATGTCACCAGTACCTTAAGCGCGGTGATAAGCGGTTCGACGCAAAATGGTTGGAAACTGGTCACAGCAGACGACAATACCGAACTGTATACGGCGAATGGGCTTTTGAGTTCAGTCACCAACCGTGCCGGAAATGTCACCGCCCTCGCCTATAATGGCAGTAATCTCCTGACTTCGGTCACAGGGCCTTTCGGGCATAAACTGACTTTCACTTACAATGTCGGCAACCTTATTGCTACGGTTACCTTGCCGGATGGCGGCGTTTTGTCATACGGCTATGATGCGAACAACAATCTTACCTCAGTATCCTATCCTGACAAGACCGTTCGCCAGTATGTCTATAACGAGTCGGCCAACACATTGGGCACTAACCTACCTCATGCCTTGACTGGCATTATCGACGAGTTGGGCAATCGCTACGCCACCTATCAATATGACCCCTTCGGGCAGGCTGTATCCAGCAAACATGCGGGTGGCGCAGATCAAGTCACCATCACCTACAATGCCGACGGATCATCAACCGTCAAGGACGCGCTGGGCAATGTTCACAGCTATACCCTAACTACTGTATTCGGCATGGTCTTGCCAACAGCAGTAACCGGCACGCCTGTACCGAATGCAGGCGGTCAGGCGTTCACCTATGATACCAAGGGCTTTCTTGCCAGCCGCACCGATTGGAACGGCAATGTCACGACTTATACCCATGACATACGCGGGGATGAAACCTCGCGCACGGAAGCCAGCGGCACGGCGCAAGCGCGAACCATGACTCGCACTGGACCTCTCCGAATGCCCAACAGCTAGCAGACTTCACCGCCGGTGTCCGTGCGGCGATCTCCCTCACTCCCCTTCCGGCCGTCCCCACGTCTTCTGGGATTGCCCGATTGCCATGGCGATTCGAGACCACATTACGGCCGTCCTTCCGCGTCCTCCCCACGGGCGTCCTCATCTCTCTCGGGAGCACATCTGGCTTTTTCGTCCGCCGCAGCCGGCCATCCATCAATTGTTGTGGGACGTCATCTGCTTGGCGGCGCTGGGCGCCATGGAGTATGGCCGTCGCGTCCTTCTCAGCCTTGCTTTCCAGCGCGACAATGAACGTGGTGGCGGCCCTTCCCAAGATGACGCTTCCGACTTTTCGGATTTCGCCGGCTCTGAGCGTGTCGACGGCCCGCTTAATGAACGCCGTGATATTTTGCTTCGTGCGCAGCGCGCTGCCGTCGCCCATTTTTATTCCGGCCTGGCTGATTTTTGCAACACCACTGAGATGCTTCCCATTGATTTGGAATTTTCGTCGGTGGAAGCCCGTGACCGTCACCCTCTTTTACGTCTCCGTCCTCCACGCCCTGTCGTAGTGGTCGGAGTTCCCCCTTCTGGCCCGTGCGAGGGCTCTGCTTTTGGCGTCGTTTTACCCCCCACCGCTTCTCTGCCGCGGCGTGATGACTTGCGTGAAATGTCTCTCAATCGTGTAGTTACGGGCCCTTCGGCAAATGAAATTTTAAAGGCCCGCATGGTTGATCAAAACTCTGGAGACGTCATTGCGTGCCCTGCTGTTTTCCGAGGCGGGGTTATTGAGAATATGGTGTTTTGCGTGTGTGGTTCATGGAGATCGGCACTTCGTTTGGCCGGTGATGTTCCTGAACACGCTGCTTGCGGCACTGGTTGATTTTATTATTATTATTTTCAGTTTTGAGCATATCGACGGTCCGCTAAACGAAGACCGTGATATTTATTTTGCTCCTAGTGTCTGCTGTTTTTTCTTTTTACACTTCCGTCTGCATTCTGGTTTTCATAATTTATTTTTTGTGATGGAAGATAGCTCCTTGGTGTGCTGGTTTTGTGTTTTTTATTATCATTGTTGCTGATTTAGACTAATCTTTCATGAGTTTTATTGTCGTTCGAGAGGCGGATTTGATA
>CAIPKV010000010.1 GCA_903865745.1 uncultured Verrucomicrobia subdivision 3 bacterium
CTCTGCCCGCTGGTCTCCGCCTCCCGCAGGATGCGGATGATTTGCTCCGTCGTATGATGTGTCTTCTTCATGATGGTTTTCTTTTCGTTACCCGAAAACCATCCCATCCTCAATGGCCTAGTTCAGAGGGGCCCAATCAGATCATCAAAAAAAAGCTTATGAAAAACAAAATTTCAATTGAAGCAGCGGCTCCAGCAAACGCCAGCCAGCTATCATCAAATAAACAAACTGGTTTTGTTCGGCATTGCGCCAATCGTCGGTTGACCACGGAGGCGGTCTTGAATTGCTTGCGGACACAGTTGCCCCAGCAATATGAAGTTGCCGAGGTTGTCGGCAAGTGGGTTTGGCTCGATGTTTCACCGGCACGCAAGCCGATGCTGGCCAAAGTGCTTTGGTCTTTAGGGTTTCACTGGAATCAGCGGCGGGGTGTCTGGCAGCATCCTTGCGGCAGTTTTGACCCGTTGGGCAGTCATCCCAACGACCCCCGCGCCAAATATCGTTGCTACTTTCCCGCCGACGTTTTGCCCGCCTGAAAGGAGTTATTGCCATGAATCAAACTATTTCAGGTCTTGAATCACTGGTGAAGCCGTTCAGGTTTGCCACCAGTCCCCATGAATACAAAGTGACCAGCTTGCGGGAATGTCCCACGCCGGAGGCTTTGCAGCTATGCGAGACACCCGACAAAGCCGCCGATTATTGGAAATTACACATTACCAGCCATCCCCACTTTAACCCTGACTGTGAATGTCTGGCTGTGTTGCTGTTGAACACCCGCCGGAAGGTCAAAGGGCATCAGCTTGTGTCCATTGGCACGATGGACACGATTTTGGTGCATCCCCGCGAAGTGTTCCGGCTGGCCATCGTTACCGCCGCCAGTGCCGTGATTGTGATGCACAACCACCCCTCCGGTGAAAGCACCCCCTCCGAAGCCGACATCAAAGTGACCCGCGACCTAATCCGCGCCGGTCAGCTTTTGAAAATGGAATTGCTCGACCATGTCATCATCGGCAACGGCAATTTTTTATCCCTCCGCGCTTTGGGTTATTTCTATTCTTAGGCTACTGGCACTGTCAGTGAAACTGTCAGTCAAAGCTGACGCCAGCAGCCAAAAATTCTGGCGAGTTAAACCAAATAGTCTTTAGTTTTACCAGTAATCTGCTAATTTCCCTTTGTCTAAATTAATGCTCCAGACTGTGCCCATCTGTGGCTAAAGTCTACTTGGCTTCGGGGGCTTTCGCCTTGGTCCGGCTGGGCGGCTCGAGGTAGCGGAATGGATTGTTCGGATTGTCGGTGGAATACGCAAAGGCGTCGCGATGGTCGAGAAAGCTTTTGACGAGTTCCACGGGGATGGCAAAACCCAGCCCTTCGCCAAACGTAATCTTCATATTGGTCACGCCCACGACTTCGCCTGCGAGATTGAAGAGCGGGCCGCCGCTGTTGCCGGGGTTGATCTGGGTGCTGGTCTGCAAATAGAGTTCGCCTTCGAGCTGGCGGGTCTTGGTGCTCAAGATGCCTTGCGTGACGGTGCGCTCGAGCCCGAGCGGACTGCCGATGGCAAAGACGCCGTCGCCCACATTCAAGGCGTCGGAGTTGCCGAGGGTGACGGGCTTGAACTTGGGCGCGTTCTTGTCCTCGATATGGAGCAGGGCGAGGTCGTGGAATTTGTTGATGGCAATAATCTTGACCTGCTTGTAGGTCTCGCGGTCGAGCTGACCGTCTTTCTGCTGATAAACTTCGACGGAAATCTCGGTTTCACCTTCGATGACGTGGAAGTTGGTGATGAGATAGCCGTCTTCATTCAAGAAGAAGCCGGAGCCGAGGCCTTCGGGGGTCTTGACTTGGACGACGGCTTCGCCGATTTGCTTGACGAGGGAGCTGACATCGCGGGCGGCGGAGGTCTTGGTGGTGCTGGCGTAAAATTGACCGAGCGCGGACGGCACGATGGCGGTGGCGGCGGCGGCGGGACCGGACTTGACGATGCTGGTGACGGCGCTGCGCGGGATGACGAGGACGGTGTAGCCGAGGTCAACGATGTAGGCGTCGGTCTTTTCCTCTAAAATCTTGCCGGTGACGGCGGCGGTGTCCTTGAGCTGGAGCGTATCGGCCAGCGCTGCGGACACGCCGGTACCGAGCAGGGCCGCGACCGCGAGATGTTTGTACAACGACATTTTGCGACAATAAACCACGGCGTGGGATTTGACAAGCGGGAGGAGGGAGCCAGCTTCAGGGAATACTTTTCAAATGGCTGCGGGTCTGGCATTCTGTCCAACCGTGATTGATACCCAAGAAAAGCTCGCCGCCTTCCTCCCCACCGTGAAGGCAGCGGCGTGGCTGGCGATTGATACGGAGGCGGACAGTCTGCACGCCTACCCGGAGAAGGTGTGCCTCATCCAAATCAGCACGGCCGCGGGCGACCGTCTGGTAGACCCGCTGGCGAGCCTCGACCTCGCGCCCTTCCTGGAAGCGTTGGCCGGCCGCGAGCTGATTTTTCATGCGGCGGATTATGATTTAAGGTTGCTGAAGAAGCATCATGATTTCACGCCGACGGAGATATTCGACACGATGCTGGCGGCGCGGTTGCTGGGCGAGCGGCAATTTGGGCTGGGCGCGCTGGTGGAGAAATTTCTTGGGGTGGTCTTGGATAAAGGTCCGCAGAAAGCGGATTGGGCGCAGCGGCCGCTGACCCCGCGCATGGAAACTTACGCGCGCAATGATACGCGTTATCTGAAGACGCTGGAGGAAAAGCTGCGCGCGGAACTGGTGGCGAAAGGCCGGCTGGCGTGGCATCAGGAAAGTTGCGCGCGATTGATCGCGGAGAGTTCGGTGCCGCCGGTGATTGATCCGGATGATGTCTGGCGCATCAAGGGCAGCACCTTCCTCGAACGCCCGGCGCTCGCGGTTCTAAGGGAACTGTGGCACTGGCGCGAGGCAGAGGCCGTGGCCGCGAGCCGACCGCCATTTTTTGTGTTGTCGCATGAGACGATGATTGCGTTGTCGTCCGCGGTGGCGGAGCAACAGCCGTTCGAGCAATTGATACCGCCGCGGATGCATCCGCGGCGGCGCGAAACGTTATTGGCGACGGTCCGGGCGGCGCGCGCGGTGCCGACGGAACAGTTTCCGGCGAAGATCCATCATCGGTCGCAGCGCCCGACGGAGGCGGAATTCAAGCGGTTTCGCGCGTTGGAAACGATTCGGGACGAGCATGCGCACCACTTGCAGATTGATCCGACGCTGATCGCGCCGAAATCCGTGCTGGGCGACCTGGCGCGGGATTGGGAACAGCACGCACCGGAGCTGATGAACTGGCAGCGCGCGCTGTTGCAGTAGGGCGGGCGGGGCCGGGGAGGCGGGGGCAGCCAAATTAACCGTTTGCAATCAACCGGAACTCAGCTATTCTTTGCGCTCGTTTTTTCCGAAACAACCGAATAAATAATTTATGTCACAGCATCCCAGCCTCCGCGCCGCCTCCACTCTCGGTGGCAAGCGCAATGTCCTCAAACGTTTTGAACGCACGGCGCTCCTCGAGAAGCGCGGTCAGCGTAAGCCCGGCGACAAGATCACCGGTCTGCGCAAGACGAAGCCGGCGGCCTGACCTTTACGATATTTGATTTACGGCGGGCGCGCTGACGGTCGGTTAGGGGCGTTGCAATCGTAAATCGGGAATCGTAAATCGTAAATCCTGTGGTTCGTTTGCAGAAATTTCTCGCCGATGCCGGGGTGGCTTCCCGACGCGCCGGCGAGCAAATTATTTTGGAGGGGCGCGTTGCGGTGAACGGCCACGTCGTCCGGTTATTGGGCTCAAAGGTTGACCCTGACCACGACCAGGTGGCGGTAGATGGCAAGGTCGTTCGGCCGAAGAAGCTGATTTACGCCGCGCTGAACAAGCCCGTGGGGTGTGTGTGCTCGCGCAAGGATGAACTGAACCGCCCGACGATTTATGAGCTGCTGCCGCGCGAGTGGGAGACAGTGCAATCGGTCGGACGCCTGGACTATAATAGCGAAGGATTGATTTTTCTTACGAATGATGGACAATTCGCGTTGCGCCTGACCCATCCGCGCTACGGCATTCGCAAGAAGTATCTGGTGACCGTTGAAGGCGAAGTTACGGCGGCGACGCTGGAGCTGTTTAAGCGCGGGATTTTTCACGAAGGTGAAAAATTGAAGGCGCTGGCGGCCCGAATCGTTTCCGGTACGCGCCACAAATGCGTGGTGGAATTGGAACTCGGCGAGGGTAAGAACCGGGAAGTGCGGCGACTGTTTGAGTCGCAAGCAATCACGGTAAAGAAATTGCAGCGGACGCAGATCGGGAAGATCCGGTTGGGCGAACTCAAGCCGGGCAAATGGCGGACGCTCAACGCGGTGGAAATAAAAACTTTGAATACTGATTTATGAAAAAGAACTGTTGGTTGGTTTTAGGTACGATGCTGGCCACGGCTGCCGTGGCGCAGGTCAACACGAACAAATTGCCCGAAATTCCCGCTCCGGCCACACTCGCGACGCCGGCTCCGGTCGTCGCCCCGGTCAGCACCAATGTGGTGGTTACGGCGCCGACCGCCACGAAGCCGGTGGTTAAGCACAAGAAAAAGAAGGTCGTCAAAAAGATTTCCGAGCCGACCGTCGCGCTGACCGCGGGTCCCGCCACGGTGATGTCACAGAATCTCAATGTGCGCGGCCAGGCTGGCCTGAAGGGCGAAGTCATCAGCCACTTGAAGGCGGGCGACACCGTCAATGTGATTGCGCAAATCAATCTCGATAAGCACACCGCCGATGAGCCGGCGCAATGGGCCAAGATTTCGCTGCCTACGGAAACCAAGGTCTGGGTCAACACCAAGTATGTGGATGCAACGACCAAGACGGTTATTGCTCGCAAGCTCAATCTCCGCGCCGGCCCCGGCGAGAATTACAGCGTGCTCGGGATGATTGAAAAAGGTACGCCCGTCACCGAAGTGTCTGAAAAGGGCGCTTGGTCACAAATCGAAACGCCCACGAACGCCTTCGCTTATGTGGCCGCGATGTATTTGAAGCAGGAAGCGGCGCCCGCGGTTGAGGTGACCAATGCCGCGCCCGCGCAAGTTGAAACGCCGGTGGCGGCCGCCGTCGCGCCGACGACTAATACGGTTGCCGAAGCCGCGCCGATTGTGACGCAGCCGCCGGTGACATCTGCCGCACCAGTGACGACGACGGCTGCCGCTACGGCGGTTGCGCCGGTTACGCCCCCGACGGACGCCAATCAAACGACGACGACGGTGGCCGCGAATACTGCTCCCGCCGTCACTGATACTAACGCCGCTGCCCCCGCCGTGGTTGATACCAATGCGACCGCTGCCGCTACCGTGGATACCAATCCGCCGCCGCCGCGCGTTGTGTCCCATGAGGGCTATGTGCGGGGCGCGACTAGCATTGTTGCGCCGACCAGCTACGAACTTTATGACTCGTCCAGCGGCAATACGATTAACTATCTCTATTCTCCGACCACCAATCTGGATTTGTCGCTCTATAACTCGTATCAAGTTATTGTTAGTGGTGAGGAGGGTATCTCTGCCCGCTGGAAAGACACGCCGGTGCTGACCATTCAGAAGATTTACGTAGTGTCGACTAACCCGCCCGAGGGTTATAAACGCGTGTACAGTCCGCATGCCCTCAGCAACAAACGTCGTTGATGGGCGCGCCATCGCGGCGCAAATCCAGTCGGAGCTCGCCGCGCGCGTGGCGAGCTTAAAGCAACGCGGCGTGGTTCCTGGACTAGCCTTCGTGCGCGTGGGTGAAGATCCCGCCTCTAAGGTCTATGTCGGTCGCAAGGAAAAAGCCTGCGCCGAACTCGGCATTGTTTCTGAAACGCACGTTCTTCCCGAAGCCACTTCCGAGGCGGACTTGCTGACGCTTATCGGCAAACTGAATGCCACGGCGCACGTTCATGGCATACTGGTGCAGGCGCCCTTACCGAAGCATATCCGCGAATCCGTTGTCTTCGCCACCGTGCTCCCGACTAAAGACGTAGATGGTTTTCATCCCGTGAATGTCGGCAAGCTCATGCTCGGCGACGATACCGGCTTCAAACCTTGCACCCCCGCCGGTGTGGTCGAACTCCTCATCCGCTCGGGCGTGAAGACCGACGGTGCGGAAGTCGTGGTGCTCGGTCGCGGTAATATTGTGGGCAAGCCGATGGCCGCGATGCTTTGTCAAAAGGGCAAAGCCGCCAACGCCACCGTGACCATCTGCCATTCTGCCACGCGCGATATCAAGGCGCATTGCCGTCGCGCCGACATCATTGTCGCGGCGATGGGTGTGGCGGAATTTGTGAAGGCTGACATGGTCAAGCCCGGTGCCGTCATCATGGACGTGGGCGTGAACCGTGTGCCGGACGCCACTTCGAAGACCGGCACCAAGCTCGTCGGCGATGTGGATTTCGCGAACGTGCAACCCATCGCCGGCAGGATTACGCCCAATCCCGGTGGCGTGGGTCCGATGACCATTGCGATGCTGTTGCAGAACACCGTGCGCGCTGCCGAGCAGGCGGCGAGTTAACCGGCCTTGGGAAAGAGTTCTGTCCGGTCGTCCGTTTGTTTATCCTCCCAGCTTCATGGCCGACCGACTGCCCATTTACGAGATCGAGCGCGACCTCATCGCGCGCTTGCAAAGCGACCGGCGCCTCATCCTCTCCGCGCCCACCGGCTCCGGCAAATCCACGCAGGTGCCGCAGATGTTGCTCAAACATGGCCTGCTCGGTGATAGTCAGGTCGTTGTCCTCCAACCACGCCGGCTCGCCGCCCGGCTCTTGGCTGCACGCGTTGCGCAAGAGTTGGGTGTGAAGCTGGGTGAGGAAGTTGGTTATCAGATCCGCTTCGAGAACGTCACGTCGGCCAAGACCAAGATCCGCTTCGTGACCGAAGGCGTGTTGCTGCGCCAGATGATTGACGACCCGCAACTGCGCGGCGTCTCGGCCATCCTGTTCGACGAGTTTCATGAGCGGCATCTTTACGGCGACATCACACTCGCGCAAACCCTCGACCAGCAGGAGAAATATCGCCCTGACATTATGCTCGCCGTGATGTCCGCCACCTTGAACGCGGGTGAGTTGGGGAAGTATCTTTCGCCGTGCGCCGTGCTCGCGTCCGAGGGCCGGATGTTTCCGGTGGAACACGAATACGCCGAACTGCCCGCCTACGCCGATAAACGCCCCGTGTGGGAACAGGCGGCGGACGCGTTTAGCCGCTACGTCCATGGCGGCGGCGAGGGTGACGTGCTCGTCTTCATGCCGGGCGGATTTGAAATCGCCCAGACCATCGAAACCCTTCGCCACACGAGCGAGGCGAAGGGGTTTATCCTATTGCCGCTGCATGGCGAACTGCCACCGCGCGACCAGGACGCTGCCGTCGCGCGCTACGACCGGCGCAAAGTTGTCGTCGCCACGAATGTCGCCGAGACCTCGCTCACCATTGATGGCGTGCGGCTCGTGATTGATTCCGGCCTCGCCCGCGTGGCGCGTTACGATGCGAACCGCGGCATCAACACGCTGCTCATCGACAAGATATCGCAGTCGAGCGCTGACCAGCGGGCGGGCCGAGCCGGACGCACGGCGCCGGGCGTGTGCATGCGTTTGTGGTCGCGCGAAGAACATTCGCATCGTGCCGTGCAGGAATTGCCCGAGATTAAGCGGCTCGACTTATCCGAGGTCGTGCTGACCTTGAAGGCGTCGGGCGTCGAGGACTTGCGCAAGTTCCGCTGGCTCGAGAAGCCGGATGAGATTTCGCTGACGCACGCCGAGGAATTGCTCGCGGACTTGGGCGCGATTCACGATCACAAGATCACCGCCATCGGACGCAAGATGCTGGCGTTTCCTTTGCACCCGCGTTACGCGCGCATGCTGCTCGCGGCGCAGGCTTACGGCTGCGTCTATCAGGCCTGTCTCGTCGCGGCGCTCACGCAGGGTCGCGACTTGCTGTTACGCAATTGCGGCAAGGAAGTGGACACCGCACGCGAAGATTTGCTGGGCGAAAAGGCGTCGTCGGACTTCTGGATTCTCATGCGCGCCTGGAGCTTTGCCTTCAACAACCAGTTCCGCCTCGACGCCTGCCGCAAGCTCGGCATCCACGCCGTCACGGCCAAGCAGGTCGGCCCGCTGTTCGACCAATTCCTCCGCATCGCCAAGGACGAAGGTCTGGACACGAAGCCGCACGAGGTGAAGGACGAGAATCTCCAGAAGTGCATCCTCATCGGGTTCAGCGACCGCGTGGCGCGGCGTCTGGATCAAGGCACGTTGCGCTGTGAACTGGTCCACGGCCGGCGCGGCGTGCTGGCGCGTGAGAGTTCCGTGCAATCCAGTCCGCTCTTCGTCGCGGCGGAGATTCGCGAGATCGAAGGACGCGACCGCGAGGTCAACACCATCCTGTCGCTCGGCACCGCCATCGAGGTGGAATGGTTGCGCGAACTCTTTCCCGACGACCTCAAGAGCGAGGTGCACGTCCAATTCGATGCGCAACAGAAGCGCGTCTTGGCGGCCGAGCTGTTGCGCTTTCGCGATTTGGCGCTGGCGGCCAAGCGCATTGACCCGCCTCCCGCCGATGCGGCAGCGCGCTTGCTGGCCGATGAGATTCTCGCCGGACGCTTGCTCCTGCCCAACTGGGATCATCATGTCGAGCAATGGCTGGCACGCCTCAACCTGTTGTGCAAGGAATGTGCCGACCTACAATTGCCCGCCATCACGGAAGACGACAAGAAAGCCATCATCGAACAGTTATGCCACGGTGCGGTCAGCTACAAAGACATCAAGGAGCGCGAGGTCAAACCCATCGTCACCTCGTGGCTCTCGCACGCGCAGCGCGAATTACTCGACAAGCATGCGCCCGAGCGGCTCACGCTGGCGAACGGTCGCACGCCCAAGGTGAACTACGAGCCGGGCCGCGCGCCCTTCATCTCTTTGCGCATCCAGGAACTGTACGACGTGAACCAGACCCCGCGCATCGCCCTGAATCGCGTGCCCGTGACGGTGCACATCCTGACACCGGGCATGAAGCCGATTCAAGTGACGCAGGACCTGGCGAACTTCTGGCGCGAGCATTACCCCAAGATCAAGTCCGAGCTGGCGCGGAAGTATCCCAAACACTTCTGGCGGTAATCATCCTCATGAACAGCATTGACCAACTCTGTCCCAATTGCGGCTTGTGCTGCGATAGCACCCTGTTCGCGGATGTCGAATTGCGCGCCAGCGACAATGCTGCGCGCTTGAGCCGGCTCGGCCTGACCTTGCTCAAGAAGAATAAGTTCACCACCGCCTTCGCCCAGCCCTGCGCCGGCTTCGATGGCAAACTCTGCCGCATCTACGCCGACCGTCCCAAGCGCTGCCAGTTGTTCGAGTGCGGCCTGCTGAAGCGCGTTGAGTCCAAGGAAATCACCCCCGCCGCCGCCTTGAAGAAGATTACCGCCGCCCGCGCCCAAGCCGAGCAGGTGCGCGGCCTGCTACGTTTGATGGGCCAAAATAAGGAGCAGATGGCGTTGACGCATCGTTATGCCGAGGCGATGAGTGCGCCCATTGATATGTCCGATGAGACCAATGCCGAGCGGCATGGGGAATTGATGCTGGCGGTCAACGACCTGATGACGCGTCTGGAACGGGACTTCCTCCGCTGACGGCTTACGCCGTCATCCCGACGTCATTGGAAACCTTCGCCGCCGCGTCGGTATCCACCCAGCGCACGAGCGCGATGAAGTTCACCAGCGTCGGACTATCCGCCTTCACCTTGAACAGATTCTTCAGCGCGTTGATCGTCTTGGTATAGACCGTCGCATACTTCTCATGCATGAGCCGCGAGACAAACGTCTCCAGAATCGGGCGCGCGAGGGGGTCGGCCTGGCCATCCGGCAGATAGGGGAACAGACAGAACACGCGCACGAATATCATCGGGTCGGCCTCCGTCAGAACGAGCCAGCAGGCCTTCACCTCATCGGCATCGTAGCGGCCGTGCAATCGCTTGCGGATGGTGCTGATAATCTCATGCGGCGTCGTGCGCGTGCCGATGAGGTCTTTGATGTGATCCCAGGCAAGCTGCCGTTCGCGTTCCGGTGACACCGTGGACTGCTCGTTCCAGCGGTCGAGCATCTCCTTCAAGCCGAGTTCGGCGGCGATATCCTTGCCCAGCTTCTCCGCGTCCTCCTTGCGCAAGCGGTCCGTTGTGCCGATGGCGCGGATGATGGACTGCTGCATGTGCGGGTTGAAGAGTTTGACCACGACGGCGAGCGCGGCGGGTTCCGGCGGCTGGTTGCGCGGGATCAAATGCTTCACGCACTCCAGCGTCAGCGGGTCCATCTCCGTCAGCTTCTCCGCGCGGAACGTCAGCGTGTAGCGCAAGGTGCGCGGCAGACCGCCTGCCTTGCCGATGTTATTGATGACCGCCTTGCGATGGTCCGCGTTGATGATGAGCCCGAGCAACGCTTCCGCGGCGAGCAACGCTTTCTCATCCAGCACCTCGCGTTCGCCGGTGATGGCCAGTTGCTCGATGAGCGGCGGCAGGCGCTGGGCGAACACCACATCCGGCGATTCCGTGCTCTGGTTCTCGTAGTAATGCAGCAGTTCGAGGAAGAAGGACAGGCGCACGAAGGCCGTCTTCTGCGCGCGCGACGCCTCGGTGTTCTCGCGGCTCTGGCGCAGCTTCGTGTGCAACGCCTCCAGCTCCGGCCGGCGGCTGATATTCGGATTCTGCGTGAGCAACTCGGCAAACTCCGGCTTGAACGCCAGCATGATCTCCTCCGGCTTGGGGCGCGGATTGAACTTCACATCCGTCGTCACATCCTTGAAGAACACCAGTGCGTCCGGGCCAAACTCCTTGAGCACGCGCTCGCGCGGAATCTGGCCCTTCACGAAGGCGCGATTCGCCCGGGCCACGTGCGGCGAGAAGAAGTTATCCGGCTTGTCGAGCAGCGACGCCAGCAGGCCCGGCTCGAAGGGCGCCTCCAGCTTGAGCAACGTCTCCACTTCCGGCTTGAAGGCGTCGGTGAGGTCGCGTTTCGTCTTGTCGAGATTCTTGAGCAGGGCCGGCTGCAGCACGTTATCCTCCAGCTTGCCCTTGATGAGGCTGGCCGAGACCTCGGTCACGCGCTGGTTATGTTCCACGAGCCGCGCCACGATGACGCCAATATCATTGAGCGGCAATTTGCTGACGAGGGTGGTGAGGAGGTTGACCAGTTCACCGTGCGATTTCTGGCGATGTTCAATGACGCGTTCCAGCAGCGACCGCAGGGCTTTGTTTTCCGCTTCCAACGCCAGGCATTCCGTTTCCGCCTGCGCCACGCGTAGCGTCAGGTTCAACCAGTCCCGCTGGATTTTATCCACGGAGACCATGGCGATGGTATTGTCAGAATCGGCGGACATGGTTTACATATTCATCCAAGCGCCCGTTTCATGCCATTCATTTTTTCATGATGGGCCGGGCGGGCAGGGGCGGGGTGGGAAAGGATTACCGCGAAAGACACGAAATACGCGAACCCCCAAGGCACTGTGAACCGTTCTGTAGCCTATCAGTAGACATATCGGTCTTCAGCCAAATTTAATAACAAGAACGTATGTGATAGCAACTGCTATTGCGAGATTGAGAAACCAGTGGAACCAATAGTCTGATGGCTGCTTCTTGCGGGAATAAATATGTATGCCAGTCCATTTACCTACATAAAGAACATAGCCTGACACCAAATAAAATATGATCACCGCCCAAACCAACGGTAATAGCCAGTATCGAAAGTCGTTATTGCTGGATGAACTCATGTGTCAAATAGCTAGATATGCCTACCAGCTAATCGACGCCTCGTGGTGCAGTCTATCCTGTTTCATGAATTCGAGGTTCGCAGGTCATCAATCGATGTCAAGGTCATCTGGTTGCGCCCGACACCCTGTTCCCAACCGGTTATCTGGCCTTTTCCCGTCAATTTACCTCAAAAGCCTCCATTTCCTGCCCACAGGGGATGCACACCCTGCCTAGGAGGTGTTGACCTCCTGCCTAGGAGGTATGGATACCCTGCCCATAGGTGATGCACACCCTGCCTAGGGGGTATCGACCTCCTGCCCACAGAGGATGGACCCTCTGCCCACAGGGAGTGGGCACCCTGCCTAGGAGGTGTCCATACCCTGCCTGCCATGTGCCCACACCTGCTTAAGCCTGTGTCCACACCTGGCATGCCCTGTACGCACACATTGCCCCCACTGAACTGGCTGGTGTCCATACGTTTGTGCGCTATTGGTGCGAACTCGTTCGGTTTATATACCAACCCCATCAGCCTCATGACCGTGTAAAAGTCTTCTCCCTCTCCGTGTTCGTCGGGCGAATGGGGAGCAATGGCACTTAATTTCGGAGTACAAAGCTGGGATTTTTAAGGAGTTGGTTCATGGTGGCAATGAGTTTGCGTATCCGGCGGTAAGGGCGACTTTTTAAGTGCCCGCCATCCGTAAGCGCTGATAGAGCTCCTCAAAAAGCAGCAATATGGAGTTTGGTTTTGACCGCGCGCGGTTTGGTTGTTAAAAGTGAGTCGTGACTTTTCACTTCCTTTCTTACTTATGAGCAAAACCAAACGCCCCAAATTCAAACGGATTCTCCTCAAACTCAGCGGTGAGGCGCTCGGCGGTACCGCTGGCGTCGGCATCTCCGCCGAAGCGGTGCAGAACATGGCGGAACAGATTTGCGAGGTGCGCGCGCTCGGCGTGCAGGTGGTGGTGGTGGTCGGCGGCGGCAATATCTTTCGCGGCCTGAGCGGCAGCAAACGCGGTATCGAGCGCGCTACGGGCGATTACATGGGCATGCTGGCGACGATTATTAATTCGCTCGCGCTGCAGGATGCGCTGGAAAAGCTGGGCGCCCCGACGCGCGTGCAAAGCGCGATTGCGATGTCGCAGATCGCGGAATCGTTCATTCGCCGGCGCGCGGTGCGGCATCTGGAGAAGGATCGCGTGGTCATTTTTGGCGGCGGCACGGGTAATCCGTATTTCTCCACGGATACGGCGGCGGCGCTGCGCGCGAATGAGATTGGCGCGGAAGTCATTTTGAAGGCGACCAAGGTGGACGGCATCTACGATAGCGACCCGAAGAAGAATCCGAAGGCGAAGCGCTTCGAGCAGATCACGTACATCGACGCGCTGCAACGGCGCTTGCAGGTGATGGACTCGACGGCCTTCTCGCTGTGCCTGGATAATAAGATGCCGATCATCGTGTTCGACTTCTTCCGTCCGCATAATCTCAAGCGCGTCGTCCTCGGCGAAAAGGTGGGCACGCTGGTCACGGGTTGAACGCGTGGCCGGGAGCTGGGTGTTGGAATATAAGGGCGGCAAAGCCCGCTTCCCCAGCTTCCTTCGGCCAATATCTAGTTTCTAATCGCCATGCCCGAATTGCCTGAAGTCGAGGTGCTCGCGCGGCATTTGCGTCCGCTGCTCACGGGCAAGACGATTCGCGAGGTGACGGTGCGGCGCGCGAAGGTGTTGCATCCGACGTCGCCGGGGAAGTTCGCCAAGGTATTGCGCGGGGCGAAGTTTAGCGGCCTGCAACGGCGCGGGAAATATCTACTGTTTGAATTGCGGTCCCCAAGCTCGCGCGAAAAGCTTCTGCTGCTTGGCCATCTCGGCATGACGGGTCGGATGTATCTCGCGCCTAAAACCGAACCGTTGCCGAAACACGCGGCGGTGGTGCTGAATCTCGGCGCGAAGGATTTCATCTACGAAGACACGCGCTACTTCGGTCGGCTGACGCTGGACATTTCAGCGGCGGAAAAGCTGGGGCCGGAACCATGGGCCGAAAGTCTCACGCCGGAGTTGTTTCAGCAGAAGCTTAAAACCTCGCGCCAGCCCGTGAAGGTGAAGCTGCTTGACCAAGCTCTGATTGCGGGCGTCGGCAACATCTACGCAAGCGAAGCGTTGTATCGTGCGGGCATTTCTCCGCGCCGCGCTGCGAATAAACTCACGGCGATAGCTGCCGGAAAGTTGCTCGCGGCCATCCGCGAGGTCATGCAGGAGGCGATTGATTGCGGCAGCACGATTCCGCTGAACTTTGCACCGCGCAAGACGGACGGGCTGTTCTATTTTGGACGCGCGGCGAATGCGCCGGATTATTATGAGGAGCGGTTGCAGGTGTATGATCGGGCGGGCAAGCCGTGCGGGGTGTGTGGTTCACCGATCAAGCGGATGGTGCAGGCGGCGCGCAGCACATTTTACTGTTCGCATTGTCAAAAAGTCTGACGAAACGGTTTGACGAATCCGTGCAGCCCTGTAAATTGTACGCCCTTCGAGTTCCAGAGTAGCTCAATGGTAGAGCACGCGGCTGTTAACCGTGTGGTTGAAGGTTCGAGTCCTTCCTCTGGAGCCATTCGAAGTCAGACAGTATCTTCTTAGTGTTTTCCCCATGTAGATGAAGGCTGTCTAACGTTCTTTACGAACGCTTGCTCAGCCTTTTCTTCAAAGATTCCAGCCGGTATCTCCGGACTGAAACACTTACTGTGGCGGGACGAGCTTCTGGAATTCCGGCAGGGCGCGCAGGGAATTCAAATGAACGTCGCTGCGGGCCTGAGTCAGCAGATTGCGTGCGGCGGGATTGGTCTTGAGACGTTCATTGCTCAGGTTGATCGCAATGGTGAGATTGGTGAGCGCGGGCGCGGTCTGGCCAAGGTAAGCCTCCAGCGCGCCGAGGTCGTAATGCGGCTCCGGTTGGTCGGGGGACAAGGCCGTGAGCCGTTCCAAGGCGTGTTCGAGCTTCGGAATGTTGCCCAACTGCGAGTAGTAACCAGCAATGGCGCCGGCATCGGCGACCTTCACGTTCGGGCTGGCGAGCGCCTGGTCAAAGAGTTCCGCACCGCGATTGGTCTGCTGCATCTGGATATATGTCACGCCGAGCATGATGAGGTTGCGGACATCACCGGGATTGGTACGGGCGGTGGCTTCCATCTGGTCAATCTGGCTGACGGTCTGGGCGCGCGCGGTGGACTGCGTCTTGTAGTCCTGCAAATTCTTGATGAGGCCGGTAATCTGGTCGTTGAACGGGTCCAGCTTCTGGCAGGTTTGGGCGATGAGAATGGCATCGTCAAAGCGACGCAGCGCCGCTTCTGGGTGGCCCGCCATTTCTTCGGTCTGCGCCATTTGCAGGATGAAATTGACGTAGCGATAGACGGCTTCCGGGCTGTAAGGGCAGAAGGCGAACGCCTGCTTGAAAGCGAAGTCCGTCTCGCGGATTAGCGCAGCTTGGGAGGCAGGAGACTTCTGGCGGTATTCCGGCGGGCATTGCGGGCTCAAGCGCCAGGCATACATTCCGGCCTGCGAGCTTCGCAATTTGGAGAAGGCCTTTTGGGCGTCATCATCGCGGACGAAGGCGCGGTCGCCGGTGTAGCCCTTGTAATTGTTGTGGATGTAGGTGCGCTCAATGAAGTCGCAAATGTTGCTGATGGAGGTGTCGTAAGTAATCCAATTGCCGCAGAGGCGCGTGGTGAAGTCGGTCCAGAACTTGTGGTCGAGGTCAAACACGTCCTGCGTCAGCTCTGTTACGGGCTGGCGGTTAATCTTCATGATAACGCTGAAGGGCGTCTCGTAGGGGTACATCCAGTCGAGCGGGAAGCTTTCCTCGACGTAGAACTCGTTCGTCGGGCAGTTGTCGAAGATGACCTTGCACAATAGGCCGTTAATCTTCATGACGGCGACCTGACCGGAAACCTGCACGCGGCCGTTCTCGATGTGAACATCTTCGCCGGGGGCGAGTTGATTGAGCTGTGCACGGCGGCCCACATCGGTGGTGTAATCCTCAAAACACTTCTGCGAATCCGCCGGGGAGGGGATATAAATCTCATTAGGCGGATAAACGCCACCTTTACGGCGGTAGTCCTCAACATACTTGCCCCACGCGGTGAACGGCCGGTCGAGCACATTATAGAGTACGCTGGCTACGCCCTCAATGAGCCCGTTGCCAGAATCGCCACTGCCCAAATCGCCATCAACAGCAATTAAGCCTGGGGTAGTTAGATGGAATAGTGCGGAGACGTATTTGAAAAACCGGCTGAAAAACGGCGGGTCAATCTGGAGGTGCCGGTTATATTGGGAGCGCAAGTATTCGAGATACGTGCCGTCAGCAAGAGCGTTCTGCGTGATGATATAGACGTCGCGGCGGTCGAACTTTTGGTCCTGTAATGGTTGGCAACGGTGCGGAATAAAACTCTCGCAGAAAATAATGTAGGTGGGGCAGAAACGACCGGGGTCGGTGCCGCCAAAGAGAACCGTGTCGCGCGCCATTTCAGGATAAACCACTTTGGCGTTCTTCGGATCTTTTAGCAACTCGGCGCGGAGGGTGTTGTCGTAACTTAATTTGCCCGTCTTCGGGTCAAGGAATGGCGGCGTGAACATGTCATGTCCGAACCAATAGCCAAACCAGTGATTGCGCTGTTCGCTCTTATACCAATGCGACATGCCGGACCACAAAGGCATAATGCAGATTAGCCCAAGCAAAATCAGCAGCGGACCGCGCTTGCGATACACTAGCAGGGCGGCCACGAAAATCATTGGGATGGCTACCAAAATCAGACCGGCAAACACGGGTAGACCATATTGATCTTTATCGAACGACAAAGCCACGTAATGAGGTAATTGTGACAGGCTGATTTGGCCGGCGGGTCCGAAATAGAGTTTACCGGTTGCATCAACAAGGCAGTAGAGCGCCAGCACTACCGCCACCACACCACCTACAAGACCCCAGCGGCGGAAATTCTGATATTGCGTGGCCATGTAAGCGGCCATCAGGGTTAGACCATAACCAATCATCAGCGCAAAGAGCGCGTGCGATGCCGTGAAGAAGACTTTATTGAGTTCCGAGGTCGAACGATCCGGTGTTACATCCAACAAAATTACCAGAAGCACGGCCAAGCAGATATAAATTGCCGTGAGACCAACGATCCACGAGCGTTCGCGCTTGTGCATCTTTGTGATGAAGAGGAACGGCATCAGTCCGATGAACATGTAGACCCGGCTGAAGGAGTCTGAAAGCCCCTGTGCGAGGTAGCTCAGCTGGAAGGCAAAGCGCGAGGGGTTTTGGAAAATATTATAACTGTGCGCCCCCTCATACTGCCCACGGCTCAGTGCATGGAAAAAACCTTCAACCGTGCGCGGATAGCCCCATTGCATCGGTGGCACGGTCATGCCAGAGATGGGTTCGTAGAAATAAAACGACACACCCAGCACCCACAGCACGCCCATCCAGATGATTGATTGCCATTCGGTGAACAACCCCTTGGTCTTGGTGGCCAGCCAGCCGGCCGTGAGAATTGAACCGATGCCGACGACATGGAATAGCACTTGTTCAATCGAACTCATGTTGTTTAAGGCCGGAATATTGCCGCCCGCTAGCAACAGCAAGCAGACCACATAAATGACGGCGTTGCCAAAAAACAAATCCCTTCCCAGCTTAGGGGATACGGCCGCAATTAGCACTTCCACTCCCATCGCGCTCAACAGCAGCGTCTGGTGGATGGTCGCGCACAAACCATAAATGAACATCGCCAGATAAAGATATCGTCGCTGCTGGGGCGCATACATCCAGCGCATCAGAAATAGCACTACGGCAATCAGCCAAGGTACCCCAAACACTGAAATACGGTTGATTACTACCGATTCGCTCCACATGAAGATATCCAACCCCAAAAGCGTTCCTGCCACACAGCCCGACACCAAGCAAATGGCGTTTTCCCATTCGCTGGTAAGTGATTTCAATTCCTCGATGCCCTCAATCAACATGCTACTGCCACGCGAAACCATCAGTGCCAGCATGCCACAGCCCATCGCCGCAGCGAAGGATTGGCCAACTTCAACGCGCCATGCCACATTGCCGATGGGCAAAACGAACGTCCAAAACCAGCTATATATCGCCCAAAACGGATAGCCTGGAGGATGCGGAATGCCCGCGTAGTAGGAGCCGGTGCAAAGTTCACCTGAATCTTCGAGGGTCAGCTCTGGAGCCAGAGTCCAAAGATAAACCGCCCACACTGATGCGAATGTAATGATGAGGGCCAGCCAGTCAAACCGGCGGAACAGGGGCGGCACAATGATAGGTGCAGCGGCAGCGGTGGGCGCGGCGGTTTTGGTCGTCGCGGTGGGCTTGTTTTTGTTGTCGTTGCTCATGCGTTATAAATCGATTGAAGTCGCATAGTTGAAAGGCAAAATCCTATTTTGTCCATCAAAAACGGCATCGGAAAGTAGACTGCGCTGTCTTATTTGCGTTCAACTTTGAATTTTAGTCTTCACCCTCGCCCGTGCTTCCGGCAGCATCCTGTCCATGTATAACGGCAAGAAAGTGGTCGTCGTCATGCCCGCCTACAACGCGGCCAAGACGGTTACCCAGACTGTAGATGAGGTGCACCAGCAGGGGATCGTGGATTTAATCATTCTCGTGGATGACCGCAGCCGCGACGATACTGTGAAAGTGGCCTCCCAACTGCTCGGTGTCCGCGTCCATGTCCACGAGAAAAACACCGGCTACGGCGGCAACCAGAAGACCTGCTACCGCCTTGCGCTCGAGTCGGGGGCCGACATCGTCATCATGGTGCATCCGGATTATCAATATACTCCCAAGCTGATTCCAGCGCTTGCCTCCATGATAGCCAACGACCTCCACCCTTGCGTCCTAGGCAGCCGCATCTTGGGCGGTTATTCACTGATGGGGGGAATGCCGTGGTGGAAATTCATTGCCAATCGTTTTCTGACTGCGGCGGAAAACATCATGATCGGCGCAAAACTATCCGAATACCACACCGGCTACAGGGCTTTCTCCAAGGAACTACTCCAGAAACTCGACCTATCGCACAATTCTGACGACTTCGTATTCGACAACCAGATGCTCGCGCAAATCATCTGGCATGGGTTTACGATTGGCGAAGTCAGTTGTCCCACGAAGTATTTCACTGAAGCCTCCTCCATCAATTTCAAGCGCAGCGTCAAGTACGGCTTCGGCTGTCTCGGCACCGGCTCCAAGTTCCGCCTCGCCAAAATGGGTTTAATCAAATCCAAGCTCTTTCACAAGTAAAGCGCTCATCTGATGCCGGTTAGCCAGCACTGGCTGATAGTTTACGTTAGCTAAAATCTCTCGGCGTATTTACACCGAGAGATTTTTTCTTTTAAACCATATTTCAGCTACCTCGTAAACACTGTCCCAAAAGCGAACAGTGTCCAGAAGAAATCAGGGCAGTACGTGAGCCGGTGTCACCGTAGTACCCAGCGAGCACGTCGGGTTCGATCCAATAACATTATCTTGATAATAATCACCGCCGACCGGGCAGGGTGGCAAACTGCCCGACTTATTGAGCTTAATGTAGGGCAAAAGGTCAGTGGGAAAATTTACTGTTTGACCAGTCGTCGCACCGTGTTCAACAGCAAATTGATTGGCAGCCGAGTCAATCTGGCGAAGGTTGTTGATACAGGCATTGGCTTGGCTGGTGGCGCGCGCCTTGATGAAGTTAGGAATCGCAATGGCTGCCAGCAGGCCGATGATAGCTACGACAATCATGATTTCTACGAGGGTGAAACCGCCCAACTGGTTTTTTTATTAGTTTTCATAGTATAGTTTTTATGAGTTCAAGTACAACGAGCAGATGAGATGCCAATAATGTTTAATTAAATATCTGTAATTAGTAATGCCACTCCGCCCACCTTTTGTAAAAGTTTTTCCCTCTTGGCGCTCCAAATTTTCCACCTTCTCGCGAATGACCGAAACCCGTAACCCATTATGGCAGGACATGTGCCGGTGTCACCGTAGTGCCGAGGGAACACGTCGGGTTCGACCCGATAACGTTGTCCTGATAGTAATCCCCACCGACGGGGCAGGGCGGGATGCTGCCCGATTTATTCAATTTGATATAAGTCGCCAAATCCGTGGGGAAGTTAATGGTTTGACCGGTGGTCGCGCCATGTTCGATGGCGAATTGATTGGCCGCTGCGTCAATCTGGCGAAGATTATTGATGCACGCATTGGCCTGACTTTTGGCGCGGGCCTTGATGAAGTTAGGAATTGCGATGGCCGCCAGCAGACCAATAATCGCAACGACAATCATGATTTCCACGAGTGTGAAGCCCGGATGCCCGATGCGTTTATTGGCGTTCATAAATTTGCCCTTCAAAATTCTAACATTATTTAGCATTTAAGATGCCATATAAGGATATTTTGATGAATGGCCCGCTCCGCGTTAAGTTCAAAGGTTTAAAAATCATTACCGACCAGTTGGCCTGACCCCTCCAAATGCTTGACAATTCTCGCCTGACTTTACCAGTTCTCTCCTAGACTGGCCAAATCCAAAGCGCTCCACAGACCTTTGCCGAAGACAGTACGCAAAGTACTTTAAATGGGCTGCTCTGGTTACGGGTCTGCATAAACCAATATTCAAAATCAACTCTCAACCTCTTATAAAATTCGACTGGACCCTAAAGTCGCTAACCTTTTTTTGTGTAACCCCATAATCCACTAAATAATCGCATATAAGCTTGAGGGTCAAGATTGTCGCTAAAAAAATTGTGGCTGACCGGCATATCAGTCCAAATATTCATTGCCGCCCATTTGTATTTCATCTGCGACTATCTGTGGCTAAACTCGCCCGCGTGTATCAAGTTCGCTTTCTATTGTTATTCATCCTGTGTACGGGAGGCTTGCTCTCCGTGTTCGCGGGGGAGGATTCGAATGCCGTGGTCACCAGCAATTCGCCCTTTGGCCCGACTCTTCCCAACACTGCCCCCGCGCCGACGAATGCGCCGCCCGGTATGGTGTGGATTCCTGGCGGCGAGTTTTCCATGGGCAGTATCACGCCGTCCGAGGGCATCTGCACCCCGGCCACGATGAACGCCGTACATGATGCGGAGCCGGTTCATCGCGTTTATGTGGACGGCTTCTGGATGGACACGAATGACGTGACGAATGCGAGGTTCGAGCAGTTCGTCAAAGCCACCGGCTACGTGACGGTGGCGGAAATCGCGCCGACGAAGGAACAGTTCCCTACCGCGCCGCCAGAAAATCTGGTGGCCGGTTCCACGGTCTTCACGCCCACGACGAACGCGGTGCCGCTGGATGATTTCTTCCAGTGGTGGCGGTATGTGCACGGGGCGAACTGGCGGCATCCTACCGGGCCGGATAGTACAATAAAGGGCAAGGAGAATTTTCCGGTGGTGCAAGTGTGCTACGCTGACGCGTTGGCTTACGCGAAGTGGGCAGGCAAACGCCTGCCTACGGAGGCGGAATGGGAATTCGCGGCGCGTGGCGGGCGGGCTGGCAAAAACTATGCGTGGGGCGATGAGTTCCGCCCGAACGGCAAGTGGATGGCGAATATCTATACTGGCCGCTTTCCGTATGACGATAATGGGGCGGACGGCTACGCGGGCATCGCGCCGGTCGGGCAATATCCGCCGAACGGCTACGGGCTGTATGACATGGCGGGCAATGTGTGGCAATGGTGCAGCGATTGGTATCGCCCGGATTATTATGCGCGGCTAAAACTTGCGGGCATCACGATGGCGCGCAATCCGCAAGGCCCGGACAAATCCTACAATCCGGAGGATGACCAGCCGCAGCGGGTGCAGCGCGGCGGATCGTTTCTGTGCACGGACGAATATTGCACTCGTTACCTGATGGGTACGCGCGGCAAAGGCGATGTGGATACCGGCAGCAATCATCTGGGCTTCCGTTGCGTGCAGTCGCCGTGAGTTGATAAAAAAGATTCCGCCGGGTAGTGCCGGCGGAATCGGGGCGGGGCAGGGGGATATTAGCTCGGTTCAGTAGGTGTAGCTGGCCGTGAAGAGATTGCTGTCGGCGTCGTGTTCGACCTTGAACCCGACCTTGCGGCAGATGTGGTGCATGGCGTGATTGTCGCCCAGCACCTGGCCGGAAATCTTCGTGAGTTTCTCCACGCGGCCAATCTCGATGAGCCGGCGGAGGAGTTCGGTGCCCAGCCCCTGGCCGTGCCAGGCGTCGCTGACGAGAATGGCGAACTCGGCCTGGTTCGTCGCGTGCTGTTTGCTCAAGCGGCCGACGCCGAGAATCTTTTTCTCATCACCCTTCTTGGCGGGCTTCAACTCGGCGACGAGCGCAATCTCGCGGTCGTAGTCGTTGAAGCAGATGCGGGTCAGGCGTTCGTGGGCGACGCGCTGCGAGAGTTTGAGCGCGGCGAAGTAACGGTTGTAAACGCTTTCTTCGGACAGGGTCTCGTGAAATTTCACCAACTGCGGTTCGTCTTCGGGCTTGATGGGGCGGATGAACAGCGGCGCTTTGTTCTTCATTCGCCACGGCGTTGCGTATTGGTTCGGGTACGGGCGGATGGCGGACTTGGGCAGTTTGGCCTCCGGTGTTTTCAAGTCGTGCAGCACCACGCGGCCGTCGAGGGCGAAGATGCGTTCGGAGGAGACGAGCAGGGGATTGATGTCAATCTCGGCTATCCACGGCTGCTCGACGACGAGCTGGCTAAAGCGGACGAGGAGTTGTTCAAGCGCGGCGATGTTTGTGGCTTTGCGCCCGCGCACGCCTTGAAGCGCAGTGAAGATCTTGGTGCGTTCCATCATGCGCCGCGCGAGCGTGGCGTTGAGCGGCGGCAGACCGAGCGCGCGATCTTTGTAAACTTCGACGAGCTGGCCGCCGGTGCCGAAGAGCAGCACGGGTCCGAACTGCGGGTCGATGCTGCTGCCAATGATAATTTCATAGCCTTCGAGCTTGATCATCGGTTGCACGGTGACGCCCTGGAAATGTTGTTTGCCCGCTTTCTTGGCACAGGAAGTTTCGATGGTCTTGAAGGCCTGGCGCACGGCGGAGGCGGTGCGGAGATTTAATTGAACGCCGCCCACATCGGTCTTGTGGGTGATGGTCTCGGAATGCAGCTTGAGCACGACGGGGAAGCCGAGACGCGCGGCCTGCTTGACGGCGTCGCTCTCGCTGGTGGCGATGTGGGTCTCGACGGTTGGGATGCCGTAGGCGGCGAGCAGCTTCTTGGATTCAAACTCGGTGAGGAGTGTGCGGCCGGACTTGCGGACGTCGGCGATGATGGCGGCCGCTTTGTCGCGATCAATCTCGCCGCGTTCGTCGTCGGGGGCGGCGGCGGGGGTTTCGTAAAGCTGGCGCAGATTCTCGCTGTAGCGCCACATATAATAAAAGGATTTTGCGGCGCGGTCGGGATACTTGAACGTCGGAATTTGCGCGGCATTCAAGATGTCCTCACCTTTCGCTACGATGTCCGCACCCATCCAACTGGCGAGCACGGGTTTGTTTGGAATCTGCGCGTAGGGCTTGAGACATTTGGCGGTGGCAGTCGGATCGGTCATCGCCTGCGGCGTGAGAATGACGAGGATGCCATCGGTGTTCGGGTCTTTCGAGGCAATCTCGAGCGACTTGGCGTAAAGTTCCGGTTTGGCGTCGCCGATGATGTCCACGGGATTGTTATGGCTCCAGGTTGGGGGGAGAATGGCGTTGAAGGCGGCCATGGTTTCCGACGTGAGGTCGGCGAGCTGCGCGCCGCTGCCGATGAGCATGTCCGTGGCGATGACGCTGGGGCCGCCGGCATTGGTGACGATGGTGAGGCGCGGGCCTTTCGGGCGCGGCTGTTTGCCGAGCACTTCCGCCATGTCGAACAATTCGGAAATCGCTTCGACGCGCAAAACGCCGACGCGCTGGAACGCGGCTTGCAACACTTCATCGCTGCCGGTGAGCGAGCCCGTGTGCGACGCGGCGGCCTTGGCGGCAGCCTCTGTACGACCGGGCTTGATAACGATGATGGGCTTGGTCAAGGCGACTTCGCGCGCGGCGGAGAGGAACGCGCGTGCGTCACCGATGGATTCCATATAGATGACAATGCTCTTGGTATTCGGATCGTCACCGAGATGATTGATTAAATCGCCCCAGCCGATATCAAGCATCGAACCGAGTGAGACGAACGCGCTGAAGCCGACGTTTTCTTTCAGGCTCCAATCCAGAATCGCGGTGCAGAGCGCGCCGCTCTGGCTGATGAAACCGACGCTGCCCGGCTTGGCCATGTCGGCGGCGAAGGTGGCGTTCAGTTTGTTGCCGGGAACCATGACGCCTAGGCAGTTCGGTCCAACGATGCGGATGCCAGCCTTATTAGCTTCTTCCAAAACTTGACGTTCGAGCTCCACGCCGACGGGACCAATCTCCTTGAAACCGGCGGAAATAATGATGACGCCTTTGACGCCTGCCGCACCGCAGTCTTTGACAATGCTTGGCACGGTTGCTGGGGGCGTGATGATGACGGCGAGGTCGGCTTTCTCCGGCACGGCGATGATGCTGGGATAAGCCTTGATGCCGAGCACGGTGTCGCGCTTGGGGTTGACGGGAAATATTTTCCCGGCGAAACCGCCCTTGACCATGTTATCCAAAATCGTCCGGCCGACGCTCCCGGGATTTTCTGTGGCGCCGATGATGGCAACAGACTTGGGGGAGAAGATCGGGTCGAGCGGCCGACGGGTGCTGGTGTGCAGGATGTCGTGCGCGGATTCAAGCTGCGCAGAGGGGTTGGGTATGTTCGTCATAATGTTTTTATTAATGTCATTTAATTTAATGGTGAGAAAATGACAGTGAACGGCGGCGAGGACTTCACCGCCTTTGGCAAATCATCACCCAATATTGTCATTCGGTTCCGGTCGGCGAACCGGTAGAAAGGGCTGCAATACGGCTAGCCGAGCTTTGGGGTTTGTCCTTGTGAGTCCACCCAGCGCACGGCGAACCGCATTAGTTCGGTGGCGGATTTGAGGCCGAGCTTGCTCTTGATGTTGGCACGGTGGACCTCCACCGTCTTGACGCTCAAGTGTAATTGCTCGGCGATGGCACGCGTGCCGACACCCGAGCCGACCAATTGGAAAACTTCGAACTCGCGGTCCGAAAGTTTTTGCACGGGGGAGCTGGAATGTTCCGGCTGACGTCCCGAAAACATTTCCATAATGCGCGAGGACATGTTTTCGCTGACGTAAATCTGGCCAGCCAACACCTGTCGGATGGCTTTCAAAAACTTTTGCCCACCCTCCTGCTTCATGATGTAGCCGCGCCCGCCGGCCCGCAGCACGCGCTCGGCATAAATCATTTCGTCGTGCATGGACACCACCAAAATTGCCAGCTCCGGCCGCAACGACCGAAGGTCTTTGATTAGCTCCAGACCATTTTTATCTGGCAATGAAATGTCGAGCAGCGCGAGGTCAAATTTTAGTTTTGCCACGAGGTCAATCGCCTGGCCGGCAGTGTCAGCTTCGGCAGCGACCATCAGATCCGGTTCGTTGCCAATCAACTGGGCCAGGCCGGTGCGCATCATTGGATGATCGTCCACGATGAGGATGCGCTTGCTGGGGTTTTTATATTTTACATTCACATTCAACGGTGTTTGGGGGCGACAAAAATGACCGAGGTGCCACCGGTGGGCTGGCGTTCGATGGTCACCGAACCGCCGACCATCCCAATGCGGCTTTGCATGATACGCAATCCCATCCCGGTGCTGGTGGAAAAATTCCTCGGAAAACCAATGCCATCGTCACTCACACGTAGACGTAAATGGCCGGCATCTTCGCGCAAATGAATGGTAATCTTTTTCGCCTTGCCGTGCTTGATGGCGTTGGAAACCGCCTCCTGTGCAATGCGGAATAGATGCGTCGAGGCCGCATGGTCATTAAATTTTACGACTTCAGGACAATTAAACATGCAGCGGACGCGGAAGATCTTTTCCGTATTCAACGCCAGTTCCGTTAGTGCGGACATGAGACCCTCCGATTCGAGTGTAACTGGCGAAAGCCCGCGTGCGAGCAAGCGCGTTTGGCTGATGCTTTCGCGCACAGCTTTGGCGATTTCGGTGGCGCGGTCGGAGCCGTCTTTGGTTTTCTTTGCCAGTTTTTGAGCAAGCACCTGCGCCAACATCTCAATGCCGGCGAGATGCTGGCACAATCCATCGTGCAAATCCTGCCCAATGCGGCGTTGTTCACGCTCGCTGATTTCGAGGATTTCCTTTTCCAGCCGCTTGCGCTCCGTTATGTCGCGGACGAAGCCGGTAAAAATTCTGCGGTCGCTCAATTTCACTTCACTCACCGACAAATCTATCGGGAATAGCGTGCCGTCCTTTTTTCGCGCAAACGTCTCGCGCCCGATGCCGATAATCTTAGCACGGCCGGTATGCTGATAATTTTCTAAGTAGCCATCGTGCTGCTCGCGGTGTGGTGTGGACATGAGCACGTTGACGTTTTTACCGATGACCTCGTTGGCCGAATAGCCAAAAATTGTCTCGGAGGCGCGGTTAAAGGACTCGATGATGCCACATTCGTCAATGGTGATGATGCCCTCGACCGCCGTTTCGAGAATGGCGCGCAGCCGTTCCTCTCGGTCGCGAACGGCGGATTCTGATCGAGCCAGTATGTTTGCTCTCGACTCTTTTTTGTTTTCCTTCATCCCGTTGTTGGAGGGAATGTTAGGATTTTGACGGCCAAAGCCAATGCCAATCGCGGAATCAAGAACGACCTGCGATTTTTCTGGCGCGTGAGGCGAAGCCATTGGCGCAGTCAATGCGCGAGTAGTTGCGAACGGTATTCCGTCGGCGATAGGCCGAGGATTTTCTTGAACACACGGTTGAAGTGCGTGAGGGATTGGAATCCAACCTCGAAGGCAATTTCGCTGATACGCAAATTCGGGTTCAGCAATAAATTTTTGGATTTCTCAATGCGGACACGGGTGACATAGTCGGTGAAATTGATGCCGGCAAATCTTTTGAACATCTTGCAGAAGTAAAAACTGCTCATGTTCACAGCCTTGGCGACTTGGCCGAGTTTGATTTCCTCGGTCTGATGCTCGGCGATGTAAGCGCGCGCCTTGGTGATCACCGGAGGCTCTGAGTTTTCCTGTTGGATGAACACCTGATTGCTCAGCATTGACAGGTGCTGTGCAAAAATTGACAGTAGTTTTACCGCAGATTCATGTTCTTTCTGTGAGACTACCTTGCCGGCGAAATAGGCTTCGCGTAACGATTCGCGGGTTACCTCGAGTCCCCACTTTTCGCAAAGTTGCACCACTTTATGGAATTGCGCCTTAGTGGGTTTCTTGCGAAAAACCTGACCGACTTGCAGGAAGCCCACCAGCCGATCATTCATGCGCACTGGGACGGCAGTGTCGCACAGGCCCACAGGGCAGGTGATGGAATCTGCGGTTAATTTGGCCTTCTGGCATAGGCGTTCTTGCACTTGCAAACACGCGGCGCACGCGCGGCTTTTTTGGGAGATGAGGGCGCAAAACGGGTTTTCATTGCGCTTGCCGTGGTGAGGAAGTTGCCAGGTTTCAACTGGCTGCAACGCGATAGGCAGGCCAGTCATGTCGCTGAAGGCACGCTCGTAATCGCGGTAGACGCGCGAGTTGGTGAGCGCGTCCACCAGAGCCCGGTTATTCGTATCGTTTTCTGCGGAGGTTTCGGCGGTAAATTGGCTTTGGAATTGGTCGGTGACCGCCTTGCTGTCGTTTTCTGGTTGAGCAAAAATTGTTTGCATGACGACAATTTAAGGTAAGAGCTGAGTGGCTTCAATTGGTGGAACACCTGATTGGTTGTAATTGAAAACATTGTTTAAATAAGGGATACCCTTAATTTTGGTTTGAATAAATAAATCTAGTCGTGGCGACTTTTCCTAATAATATTAAACCTGTAATCAACCACCATCTAGAGAGTGCGAAAGATTGTCGGCTAGAAATCATTTCAATCGGCAAATTCCCAAGCTTCCATGATTTTGAGCACATTATTATGAACTGACGAGGTCCTTGTTGTTTGTGTTTTTTGGGGTAGGCACCGGTTTTTTGGACAGACGGAAATGCGAAGCAAATATAAGTTGGTAGCGGAAAATCTGGCGGTTCGTGGCCAGCCACCACAATGCTAAAAATTACCGTTCCCAGAATTGAATAGGCTGGCCAGCGTGCGCTGAAAAATCTGGCATGCTTATAGCCAGTCCCAAACAGTTGATAGTGAATGAATTGGAATCAAAAAAACCATTGTCGGGTTTGTGCGCACGCAGAATTGTCTTGTACTTTGCTAAGTTCGCATACGGGTGAATTTTCACGCGCTTTTATCTGGTGGCCGGTTGGCGTATACGGCGTTTGATTTTTTCAGCATACACGCAACATTCCTCGTTCAATATAGCTAGCCACGAGCCGATCTCGCTATGTTTACGTCGGTGATGCTCTAATCGGGCAATTGTAAATGGCCGCGAATAAGCCTGCCTATCAAAGGTAAATGGTTTATGGCCGCAAAAATGACCAATTCGTGGCCGTCGAACTTTTTTTGGAAAATGCCACCCTGCCCCGGCACAATCCTGTTCGAATTCCGCCCGACCGTGATGATCAGGGATATGTTGTAAATCGGCCAGGCCCGTTTTTAATTTTCCGCGTTGCCCCAGAGAATGGACGATGTAATTCAACATACCCATGTCACCCCAAGCAAAAAGCCCTGGTTCGGTGTCCGCAAGCTTTTTGATGCGACAATAATCATCATAATCAAAGGCATTGCGCCGCGCAGCGTAGACTCCTGCGGAAAAATATGCGTGACCGCGCCAATCAAATTCCGGATCGAACTCACGTAATTTTTCAGGGTCGAAATAAAAGTGTGGCAGCCAGCTAGGTGTTTTTTGAGCCTTGGCGGGCACAGAAATCTCATTCCACAAAATTTGGAAGTCTAGGTTGGTCCGGATTTGTTCGGTGAAATCGCCCCAAACTATGGCATCAGCATCGAGCCAGACATAGAATTCAAAGGGTCCCTCCCACATTGCCGCCTGCTTGGCGTGAAAACTTCTGCCAAGAGTTTTTCGCATTTCTAGTGACGGAAGTTCTTCAATGCGCAACATAATTGGCTGGTATTCTTGCTCCAAGTCAGACACATCAACTTCGCCGTCCACGGTAAGGCAGACTGGCACGTGCGGGCAATAATACCGTAGGCTGGCCAGTGTGGCCTGAACCATGAATTTATCGCCGGCGTGGCAGCCCGTGACGAATCCGAATGGAGCTTGAACATTCATTGCGGGTTAGCTCTAGTCATGTTCAGAAGGTTCAAAGCGGAAACGACGGTGACAGCATTTTTGGCTGTAAACAAGCAAATAGCCGACTGGGGAAACGCCGTTAAACGAGAATTATTAGAAAGCCAACAACTGGTCAATGGCGTCTTTTATAGCTAGTAAATAAGTCGGCTTACGAATAACGACATCAATTGCAGAACAATCTTTCGGCGGGTTGCCACTACACATGACGATGGGCGTGGCGGGCGAGCGTGATTTAATAATCTTAGCCATTTCACCACCGGTCATGCCAGGCATGGAATTATCAGTAAGCACAAGCAAATGTTGGTTGGGGCTGAATCGAGTCAACGCCTCGCAAGCTGATTCTGCTGAGTCAACCTCGTATCCAAAATTGTTTAAAAACATCTCAGTCAATTGACGCGTGTCACTGTTGTCGTCAACCAACAAAATGGTGCGGGCTTGAGACTCTGATTTAATTTCCACAAGTAATATGCAGCTGTTTATAATGGCTGCTTTTGAAAATGGTAGGCTTTGCCGAAGGTCGTTTCTATACGACTTTGAGACATGCACTTTCAGTATGGGGACATGGGCAACTCGGCAGTGGCATTTTTGGGGTTAATCTATTTGAAATTGCCTTGTATGTATTACGGTGGTGGATAAAGTAACCCTAGTTTTATTCACTATGGCAAAAATCCCCAAGCAACCCTCCGGGCGGCAAAAGCGGATATTTCTGGTGGAAGATCATCCGGTTTTCCGCGATGGTTTGGCTAAACTCATCAATGCGGAAAAGGATTTCACTGTTTGTGGTGAAGCTGGCGATGCTAAGCAAGGACTAAAATCCATAGCCAAGTTGAAGCCCGATCTCGCAGTTGTAGATTTGGGTTTGCCTGGCAAAAGTGGTTTGGAACTTATTAAGGAAATCCGAGCGGCCAAAATTCTAGTTAAAATTCTCGTGGTCTCCATGTTTGATGAAGCTTTATACGCGCAGCGTGTGTTGCGTGCCGGAGGCGACGGCTACATCATGAAACAGGAAGACCCGGAGGAAATCATCAATGCCATTCGTGACGTGTTGGATGGCCATATCTACGTCACTGAGGATGTTTTTGCCGCCGAATCTACACCAAAAACCATTGAATCCCAAGGAAGCGGGCTAGATCTGCTGACCGATTCGGAATTGGAGGTTTTAGAGCTACTTGGCCAAGGCAAGAGCACGACAGAGATTTCTTCAGCTCTCGGACTTACCGATGCTGAGGTCAATAAGCACACCAGCGGCATTCGCCGCAAGCTAAAATTAAACAGCACCAACGCACTTATTCGCTACGCTGTTTGTTGGGTTGAAGGCAGCGCAAAATAAAAAAGTCGCCACTTAAACCTCCGAAATTCGTTCCTTTTTAGCGCTTATAAACTTTTGTGGAATCGTAGCGGGCACCCGCACTTTTATGGTCGTCCCTTTTTTGAGTTTGGAGTTGATTTCGCACGTGCCACCAAGCGACAGGGCCCGCTCACGTAAATTCGTCAGCCCCAGGCCGTGCCGCTTCTTCCGGTAAAGATGAACTGTTTTGGGGTCAAAGCCCAAGCCGTCATCCTGAATTTTCAGCTCAACAAAATCGTCTTCCAGTCGCATTTGCAGGCGGACTAATTGGGCCTTCGCGTGTTTTTCAATGTTGTTAATAGCCTCCTGCACGATGCGAAACAGATGTAGTTCCACTACCGGCGATAAACGTTGCGCCGGTTCGAGCAAGCGTAACTGAAATTGTAAATTTGTCCGCAATTGCACGTCGCTACAAAAACTGGTGCAAGCAGCGGTTAGGCCGAGATTATCCAAGTCGGTGGGTCGCAGGTTATGTGCAATCCGGCGGTTCTCCTCTAGTGCCTTTACGAGTAGGCGGTCACAGCGGTGCAAGATTTCCCTCGCAGCCGGTTTTAGATCCGGCAAATTTCCTTCGACCTTGTGTAAACGCATTTTCACCGAGGCAATAATCTGGTTAATGCCGTCATGCAATTCCAAAGCAATGCGCGAGCGCTCATCCTCCTGGGCCTTGATGATGCGTTGTGGTAATGAGCGTAATTCCGTTTCGGCTCGCTTTTGCTGCGTGATGTCGCGGATGTAAATCGTGAACATCGGATCGCCCGGCAGCCGGATGCGCGTGATGGTGAACTCAGCCGAAAAACTACTGCCGTCCGCTCGCAAAGTCGGCATCTCAATGCGGCTGCCCTGCGTTGGTCCCTTGTAACCAGAAAAAGAATTTTCCAAGCCATTTTTGAACCACGTCCGGAATGACGGTGGTACGATACTCATTACATTTTCGCCAATTAATTTAGTTCGGCTGTGCGCAAATATTTTTTCCGCGGACGGGTTCAACTCAATCATGCGTCCCTCGTGGTCAATCGTAATGATGCCGTCCAAGGCGGCTTGCATGATGGCGCGCTTGCGGGCCTCACTCTCGCCAAGTGCGTCCCATGCCTGTTTACGTTTGGTGATGTCGTCGGCAATGCCGACGATACGATAAATTTTCCCGGAAGCATCTCGGATGGGAAAGGCGCGATCTTGCACCCAGCGGATAGAGCCATCAGGTCGGATGATGCGATAGGTTTCGTCATATTCCCCAAGATCTGTTTTGCTGTTCGAGCTTTCCAGTACGCGGTGGCGGTCGTCGGGATGGATGGCGTCGCTCCAGTTATGCGGCCGGGCGTAGAGGCTTTCACGTGTCTGCCCCCAAATTTCCTCAAAAGCCGGGCTGACATAAATCATCTTGCTGCGGTCCCCGGAGGTCATCCAGAAAACTTCACGGATATGGTCGGCGAGTTGGCGGAAACGTTCCTCACTTGCGCGTAATGCCTCTTGTGCCTGTTTTCGTTCGGTGATGTCGCGCACAACGCTCAATAAGCCAGCCGGTTGGTTGTTAATTCCCAGCGAAACCGTTGCGCAAAGTTCAACGCGGAACGGGGTGCCGTCTTTACGTAGCATGGTATATTCGGCGTTACGAATGACCCCGGTCTTCAAAGCTTTTATGAAATCGGCCTCGATGCGTGTGTGTTCTTCCGCGGGCGTAAAATCAAAAATATTTTTTTGCAGCAACTCCTCCGTATTAACGAAACCAAGCATCGCCGCCGCTTGAAAATTACCAGCAAGCAACCGGCCTTTCGGATGAATTAGGCAGACTGCATCCGGTAAAATGTCGATGAGCTTGCGATGATGTTCCTCACTCGCCCGCAAGGCGGCCGTGGTATTGCGCAGGCGCAAGAGCGTCTGCACCCGCGCAGAAAGTTCCTGAAGGCCAAATGGCTTTACTAGATATTCATCAGCGCCAATTTTGAAGCCGCTAACCTTGTGCTCATCGCTCGTCGCTTCGCCGGAGCAGAAAGCGACAAAAACGTCAATTAGTGCTGGGTCTGTTTTAATCAGGCGGCAGACTTCCACCCCGCTAATGTCTGGCAGCCCGACATCCAGTAATACCAAGTCTGGCCGACGTGAGCGCGCCAGTTGCCAGCCTTCTTGGCCGGTGCCGGCCTCGATGATTTCGTAGCCTTCGCCTTTGAGAAATGTTGAAAACAATTGGCGGAGCTGGTCGTCGTCATCCACCAGTAGTATGAGGCCTTTTTTATTCATGATTTGCTGATTTGCTGTCTACACCTTGATATACAATAGAAAAAATTCAGCCTAAAGAAAATAAGCCGTGCCTTAAAGCGGGTAGGGTCAGACGTGAAATTGATTAAATCCAAGGAAGTCCGCCTTTACACTCAAAGACTCGCAGCGCGGTAAAACTTATTGCCGGAAGCAGAGGAATTGGGATCCGAGAAAAGAAAGGGCGCGGTGTTTGTCTCAACCGATGTCCAGTTCACAAAATCCGTGGTGGACTGCACGATATAGGAGCTGCCAGCCGTGCCGTTAACTGTGAAAGTGAACTGGCCATTAACCATGCCAGCGGTGGTCAGAGTGGCCGGGGCGGCGACTTGAGTTGCGCTGACTAACTGAGCGGCAGCTGCCACCTTTGTCTTGGGCAAAACCGTTACGGTAAAACTGCGGGTGAAACTTTCGTTCGCCGTGCCTCCCGTGACCGTGACATTGATAGTCACCGTGCCGCTGGCGTTTGCAACCGGTTTGAGTTTAAGCCCGCCGGTGGAGTTTGGGCTCGTGTAAGTTACTTTGGGCGTGCTGATTATTTTCGGGTTGCTCGAGGTGGCGACAATTTTGAGTTTTTTTGCCGGGTTCTTCTTGTTTGAACTTTGTTTTTGCACCGCTCCGCCCGGAGAAATCCCCGTTAAATCAATACTTTGCACCCCGGCGTTACAACTCAGTGTGAGATCGGCGATGGAATCCAGGGTTGGCAAAGTAGAATTCACTATCGGTAACGGGTTCGTGGTCGTGTAGGAAGCTTCATTTGAAAACTTGCTTTCGAGGCCAGCCGAGGTGTAAGTGGTCGCGGCAAAATAATAGGTTGTGCCGGCAACCAAACCGGGGACTACCGCGTTGGTGACATTGCCGACATCCAGCGAATTAGTGTAGGTTTGGCTCGCGCCGCCGTAGTAAATCTTGTAGCCCACAACATTGGTGTCCGTGCTGGCATTCCAGGTCAGCGGTACGTTCACACCGGCCCACACGGAGGTTGCCGCCGACGCCAGAAAAATCAGCAAGCAACGCAGCCAAGACTGCTTAACGTTGAAATTTGAGGTTTTTGCTGGCCGCGTCATTAGGCCTGCTATTGCATAATGAGTGCCAAAGGTATTTCAGAAGGCTGAACAAAGTGACCACGTCGTCGGCAGGAAACAGGGGCGAAGGCACCACGGTAAATTCCTGCTCAATTTCAGGTTTTTTGGGGACTATTTGAGGGGATCCTCGAAAAACGCGCCCACCGGAAATGTTTCCATCGAATTGGAGTCGCCTTGAGAAATTACATCGTTCAAGACAATTACTGTCTTGAGTGTCCCAAAACCACACAGGGCTTGCTGAAGGTGAAGCCAGCGAGATTCAGTATTGGCGCTAGAACCGTTTGACCACCCAACAGCGTAAAATGGACGAATATTGCGTTTTTTAGCGTCTTTATTGCAGAATTGCCACTTTTTGCCCGTTTGAAGGCCGCAAACACTAAAGTGTTTGCCACGCCGACTGTAAGCGATGCCACCTCGACTGTAGTGTTTGTCATCCCGACTGCAGTGTTTGTCGCCCCGACGACAGTGTTTGTCACCGCCAAGATAGTGGAGTACCACCTCCACAATTGGGTAGGTCACGCCGATTGCAGTAAATCCGACCCCGACTACAGTAAACCCGACGTCGACTGTGATAAACGTGGCCCCGACTACAGTAAACGTTACGCCGCCTGTAAGAAATCTGACCTCAATTGCAGTAAATCCCGCACCGACGGCGATAAACCCAACCTACATTCGAGCAAATGTGGCCGCGCTAATCCCTCAAGTCACCGAGATTGCAGTCAACTTGGCCGAAGTAGTTGTAGGGTGCAGATAAACAATTAACGCGGCGACATACGCCCGCACGGTCAGGGGGCGATCTTGAATAGCTACCTTACCAATCCGTGGAGGGTGGCAATTAGCTTGTGTTTAGTATAAAATCTGGCTTAATGTTAACGTGTTGGGGTTTGTCGTTAATACGGAAAACGCTGTGGTCTTTGGAGTCTTTGTTTGAACCAGCCTGACTATTTGTCTTTGCGCCAAGTGCGCCTGAAACCCCCGCTAGAACTCGAGTTCAAGGGTGACGCCCTGTATTTTATTTTCAGCCAAGGCAGCGCTGGGAAATTTAGCTCCTCCCGGGCGAATCACCGTCTGATGGCGGGTGACGTCTTGGTTTTTAACGGGGTTAATCCGGGCAAAATCAGCCCCGCCGAGGCCGGTAAGGAATATGTGTTCAGCAGTTTTTCCGTTAGTTTTGAACAGCTGCTCCCGCTGTTCTCCAGCACGGAAATCAGCCAGCTTCACGTTCTCAACGAAAATTTCAAAACAGCCAATGTAATTGCCGCCACCACGCCTTTGGCGAAGGATTGTCAGCGGTTGCTGGCGCAGGTTCCGGCGGATTTTGATTTGAACCATCGCGGCCAATTGCTGCGGATTGCTGCCAGCCTGCTAGCTGTTGAATTTAAGGCGATTCAGGCACAATTTGGCGCGGCCGGCTCGGAAAATCAATTCTTGCAGATTTTTAAAAAATTGTCGGCTGCTGAATTGATCAGTCTTTCAGTGGGCGACCTAGCCAGCCGGTTTAATTGTAGCCGACGGCATTTGAACCGCCTGTTCCACCAGAATTTAGGGGTCTCTGTGGCGTCGTTGCGGATGGAGATGCGGATGCTCAAGGCGGTTTCACTGTTGCGCGATGGCGAGGCCAAAATCATCAATATTGCCGAGCAATGTAGTTTCAACCATCTCGGTCTCTTCAATACCTGCTTCAAGCGGCGCTTTGGCGTAAGCCCCGGCCAGTGGCGCAAAACTGCCGTCAAGCCAGATAACACTACTTTTCAGAAAAAGGGAAATGCCAAAACCAGCCTACTCGTGACGGCTGAAAAAAAGCCGGTTGGCCTACCGACATTCCAGGATTTAATTGCTGGTAAGATCGCCGGCGGCACTGAAATTTTAGCAGATTCAAGGCAGCGTCAGCATCTGGTCGGGACAAATCCAGCCCGACAATCTGGAACGACCACATGAAAACGGGGTTATTCGGCAAGGATTGTGCTTCCGCTCAGACCGCATAACTTAGATAATTAAAAAACATATGCCGATAACTGCTAAACTGTTTACCTGGCCATCGCGACTGGAATGGTTTCTTTTGTTGCTATTGGGAGCTTGCCCCGCTATGGCGCAAGAGGCCATCAACAACATTCAGGCGGGCGTATCAGCCGCTGACCAGCGTTCGGCGTTGATGGCGTCACCGGAGCAAAAAGATTATACGTTCAAAGATGGTGATTTTAGACTGTTGCTGGAGCCATCCGCAGGATTTGAATGGAATGATAACGTTAATATTTCCAAGACCAACAAACTGGATGATTTTATCCTAAAACCGGCACTAGGTATCCGAGCCAGTTATCCCTTTACGGAAAAAAATCTTTTGTTCGTGGATATTACCGTGGGCTATGATCGTTACCTTAAAAATCCCAGCCTGAGTTCATTTGATTTAAACTCTTCTTCTGGGACAGGCCTCTCTTTTGATGTTGGTGTTGATGATTTCACTTTTAATTTCCACGATTGGATCAGCTACGTACAGGACTCGGCACAGACTCCCACCACCGCCAATACGGATAATTTTGGTGTATTCCAAAATACATCCGGCCTGTCTGGCACCTGGGATATGAATCAGGCGACGACAACGCTTGGCTATGATCATCAAATCCTGCTTGCCACCAGTAGCAATAATAATCAAATCAACCATAATTCGGATATGCTCAATGCCCGCTTTGGCGTTCGGCCGGAGCCTAATTTGACCGTAGGCACGGAGGCGACTGCTGCCTTCACTACTTACGAGCAGTCCTACCTCAATAATAATAACGCCTACACGCTCGGTGCCTACGCCGAATTTTCCCCGGGCCAGACCCTCAAGGCCACTCTCCGTGGTGGTTTTACCACCTATCAGTTTCAGGGTGGCAGCACGGCCATTGGCACTAATCCGCCTGTCCACACGAGCGATCAAAATTCGTGGTATGGGAGCATTAACCTTTCGCAAGAATTGCGCAAATCCATTGCCTACTCGCTGGACGCTGGCCACGAAGTGCAGCTTGGCACGCAGTCAGATTTAGTCGAAGACTGGTATGTGCGGCCAAATGTGAATTGGAAATTCATTCGCGGCACTAGTTTTCAAACCGGATTTTTTTATGAACATGGCAACCAGGGAGTTGGCAACATATCCGGAAATTTGAATGAAAATTTCGACTGGTATGGTGGCCAGTTTAGCATGCAACAAATCCTGACGAGTCGGCTGACGCTGGATCTTACTTATCGGCTGACAGAGCGTTCGTCTTCCATCTCCACCGACGGATACACCCAAAACCTCGTTGGTCTCCAATTGACCTATCATCCGCAATGAACTGCTGCCTACCCCTTTTCTTAAGTAGTTTTAGGCTGGTATTCCTAAAGATTTGTTTCGTGCTGGTCTTGTGTCCCATTGCTTTTTTTTCGACGCGATTGTCGGCCGCGGAAACAAATGACCTAGTCGACGTAAACACTGCCAGCCGCGTTTCCGCAATCGACGATAAATATAAGCTTAACATTGGAGATCAGTTGAGTTTCCAGATTATCGAGGATGAAGAAGACCCCAAGACGCTCACAGTGACCGATTCCGGTGATTTGCAGATACCTTATATCGGCCGTTTTCCGGCAGCGGGAAAAACCTGCAAGGAGTTAGCAGCGGGGTTAAAACAAGAACTGGAAAAAAATTATTATTACCACGCTACGGTAATCGTTGCCGTGGATGCCAAGCCGCGCAGCCGCGGTAAGATTTACATCGTTGGTGCCGTCCGCACGCCGGGGTCACTTGAGATTGAGAGTGATGAGACACTGACCGTTAGCCGGGCAATTTTACGGGCGGGTAGTTTCACCGAATTTGCCGATGAGAAAAGCGTTCGCATCACTCGGAGCCCGGCATCTGGCAGCAAGGAAGAGGGAAAAAAAATATTTACGGTGAACGTGGCGCAAATCTTTGAAAAGGGGAAAACTGAGAACGACCTGGTACTTCAGCCGGGTGATTTGGTTTTTGTGCCGGAGCGGATGATCCGGTTCTGAGCCCATGAAAGATTTAGTCCATATTTCGTCGTCAGATTCGGGTCTGCAACTGCTCGAGCCGATGAGGCAGGGTGGTCAGGAACCGCCAGCGCCAAAGTTTCGCCTCCAGAAGCTATTGATGTTTCTGCGGAAGTTCTGGTGGATACCGGTGCTGACGCTAACTTTGAGCTTGGGGGTGGCAGTGGTAGTTTTTTTGCGTTCGCCACCGATTTTTTACTCAGTTGGCAGCCTTTGGGAGACGGAGAAATTACGACTGCCGGATGGTGCGGCATTTACCGAGGACCGGGAGCGAGATTTAGGTACACAGGAAGACGTACTGCGCAGCAAGGTGCTGCGTGATCTCACACTTGCTCAGATGCGCGCTTCGGATAGTAATAGTATTGTTACCGACGAAAATGGTGATCCGCTTTCCGTGCAAATTGAAGTTAGCTCTACGCCCAAAAGCTCCGTTTATGTAATACAGTCCTCCAGCGCGAACCCTGCGTTTACCCCAAATTACCTTAATGCTTTGATGGAGCAATATCTGGAATACCGTAAAAACATACGCAGCCGCGTTTCATCTGGCACTTTGGCCTCCATTTCTGAGCAGGTACAGCGACTAGAACGTGATATGAAGCTTGGCCAGGAAGCGCTCAACGAATACGAGCGCAGCAATAATCTGACTGTCTTGGTTGAAGAAAGTTCACAGGAAGCCAGCTATTTGGCCAAACTGAAGACAGAACTCTCTGATTACCAACTCGAATACAAATTGCTTGCCGCGAAAGCATTGGAGGAGAATTCTCCTGCAAATAATAGTTCTAAAGACACGGTTTTTGACTCCCTGAATAATTCTGAGTCAGCCCGCAGTGCGGTAGCCGAACGACAAGGCGCCGACAAAGAAATACAGTTGCTTAAGCTAGACCGCGACCGGCTCGCCAAAAATTTGCGTCCGAATCATCCCAAAATGATTAAGTTGAACCAGGACATCGCTAGGTCTGAAAGACTCATTGAAGTTTATCATCAGCAAAGTCAGGAACAAATCGACGCTTCCCGGGAGGCGCTCCAAATTAAAATTGATAGTCTTTTACAGGCAGTTAAAGACTGGGAAGAAAAAATTGGTGCTGTGAACGAGCGGATTGCCGTTGCCGATGGCCTAAAACAAAACGTTCTGCGTAACCAAGGTTTATATGACCGTTTGACTGCTTTGCTGCAAAACGTGGACATCAGCCGAAACATTGACCAGGAGACGCTTTCTATTTTGGAACCCGCCACCCCAGCTAAACGCTCATACACTCAGGCAAAAACGATGCTGACTCAGGCCTTTATTATTGGTCTCGGACTTGGCTTGGGCATAATCTTTCTAATTACTCTGCGAGACGACCGGTTCAACACCCTGGCTGAAGTCAATGAACGCTTTGGTGATACCGTTGTTGGCCAAGTGCCCGATATGCCGGAGTTGTCGCAGCTTGGTCCGCTCGTGTTGCTGCATGATAATGACGACCGGCATATGTTTGCTGAATCCTATCGCAACCTGCGCTCTGCCCTTCTTTACCTCACCGTGGATGGCAAACGACCTCGCGTTCTGCTGATTACTAGCGCTGTGCCAAACGAAGGCAAGTCCACCATTGCAACCAATCTCACCCGCGCAATGGCACTTGGTGGCGCGAAAGTGCTGCTCATTGATGGCGATTTGCGCAAAGGCCACATCCATGACCGCTTGGGCGTACCGTCCAAACCCGGCCTGCATGAACTGCTCCGGCAGCAGGTAAGTCCGGAATCAATCATTCAAAAAACCGACCTGCTCAATCTCTCCTTTATCGCGCGTGGCAATATCTGTCGCAATCCAGGCGATTTGTTTTTGCAACCGGTCTTTGACACCCTGCTCACAAAATTTCGGGAAAATTTTGACTATGTTGTAATTGATTGTAGTCCAGTATTTGCGGCAGATGATTCTTCCTCGCTCGCGCCGAAGGTCGACGGCACGTTGTTCATTGTGCGCAGCCGATTCACCCACACGCGTGCCGTGCGAGAGGCATTGGAAATTTTATTCCAGCGTCAGGCCCGCATTCTTGGTTTGATCTTGAATCGAGCCGATTCGACGTCCAGTGGTTACTATGCTTACAAATATGCAGAGTATTATGCGGAAAATACCCAGGCAGATGTTGTGGGCGAAAAAATTTGAAGGATTTAGTTTTCAAACGAGGTTTACACTTCGAATCATTAGAATAAATTTACGTTTGGAGGGAGAAGAGGTTGTGATTTCTCGTGAAGCACATGAATGAAAATGAAGATAGAATAGTAGATTTGAGGCGAGATATGACTTTCCGAATGAACCAGGACAAAGTCTGCACCTCCTAATAGAAACGTTGATAATGTCGCTATTCCGCTCATTTTTTGGCCTGCTAGCTCGCTGTTATCGCATGGCGCTGCCTTATGGACGTCTAAAGATGTTTGGCGTGCTGGGACTCATATTGTTCAATGGTGTATTGCAATTAATTGGGGTTACGTCCGTTTTTCCATTCTTCGCCCTAGCAGCCGATCCGGAACGCCTTCAAAAATCCAAACTCGGCAGTCATATTTTGCAATTTTTGCCGCCGCTTAACACGACCCAGTTGCTAGTCTGGACGGGATGTTTTGCAATTGTGATGCTTGTCGTAGCAAGCATCGGGAGCCTTTTCAGTGAGGTGCTACGCATCCGCTATGCCTACGGTTTTTGCCACTGGCTACGTGGTCGGCTTTTCGAATCCTATGCGAGCCAGCCGTATGCTTTTTTTCTCCGCCGCAACACCGCTGAATTAAACCAGCGGATGTTCGATGTGCAGATGTTTATCCAAAACGTGTTGCTGCCGGTTGGTGAAATATTGACGCGGCTTGTTATCGTATTGTTACTCATTACGGCAGTTTTCGTAGTGCAACCGTGGGTAGCGTTGGGATCAGCAGTTATCTTCGGTGGATTTTATTTATTGGTCTTTGTCTGGTTGAGGCCTCGAACTCGGAGTGTTTCTAATGGCTTACAGCTTTACACGGTTGGCTTCTGGAAAAATACAAACCAATTTTTGCAGGGGATCAAAACTGTGCTTGTGCATGGCCGCAGCCGTTATTTCATGGACCGCGCACTAGAACATTCTGCACGCATTGGCGACTTTTCCAGTAAAGTTCCGATTTACAGTAACGGCCCTCGCTATTTAATTGAACCAGTCGCGTTCGGTGGATTGATGGCAGTCGTTGTTTTCCTAGCCTTGCGCGGACGTTCGTTTGCGGACATTTTGCCAAATCTAACAGTAATGGCTTTCGCTGGTTACCGGCTTCTCCCCGCGCTCCAACTGCTTTATGCCCAATTTGTTACTGTTGCAGCCAATAATTACACATTGAAACAGCTTGAAGAGGAAATAATTGAAATTGAAAAACTAGTTCCGGTCGTCGCTGCCGCGGCTAGCGCCGCACCGTTGAAATTCCGCGACAAATTGCGCCTGGAGCAAATCACCTTCCAATACACAGGCGCGACGGCTCCGGTGTTCAGCGGTTTTTCCCTCGAAATTGCTAAGAACGAATCCGTAGGCATTGCCGGCTCGTCTGGCTCCGGCAAATCTACGCTGGTGGATCTAATTCTAGGCCTGCACCAGCCGCAGTCTGGTGTGATCCGAATAGACGACGAGCCGCTTACCGCAAAAAATTTGGATTCTTGGCGTAGGATGATTGGCTACGTGCCGCAGGATATTTACCTGCTGGACGACACCATTGAGGCGAACATCGCTTTTGGCATAGAATCGAAAGATGTGGATGCTACCGCCTTGCGTGAGGCTGCGCTTGGCGCGCAAATTTTAGATTTCATCGAAAAAGAATTGCCGCAGGGAATGCACACCAGTGTTGGTGAACGCGGAGTGCGCTTGTCTGGCGGTCAGCGCCAACGAATTGGCTTGGCCCGCGCACTTTATCATCGTCCACAGATATTAATCTTGGACGAAGCCACCAGCGCCTTGGATCATCAGACAGAGCTGGCTGTAATGGAAACCATCCACCGTCTGCAAGGCACGTTGACCATCATCACTATCGCCCATCGCTTGAGTACGCTCGAACGCTGCGACCGGGTTATTCATTTACTTTTAGGACAATCTCAAGTTGGCCAACAAATCTAAAAAAATCGCGCAAGTTTAATGCAAATCCGTGCGTGATTTTAGGCAGCCGTTTTTACATTGTCAAAATTGTGTGTTTGATATGAAAGTATTGCATTTAGGGTTATATGACCGACATGGTGGTGCGTGCATTGCCGCCTATCGTCAGCATCAAGCTTTGCTAAGGGAGGGGGTGGATTCGCAAATGTGGGTGCGTTTTAAGACCACTGCGGATTCATCTGTTCACGCTTACACGCCTTCGCCAGAGCCATTCGTTCGTATCCGGCGGATTTTTCAACGGCATTTTTTCCACGCCCAGCACCGGCACTTCGTGAAGCGTGGCGTTTTTCTGGATGACCGGTCCGAAGATGGCGGAGCCGAATTGGTGCAAATGCCCAAGGCTGACGTGATCAACTTGCAAAGTTTTTGGAATTTCGTCCATCTGCCGGCCATATTGGAAGCCATTCCACCTTCCGTGCCCGTGGTTGTAACCATGCATGAAATGGCACCGTTCACCGGTGGCTGTGACTATGCGGGGGACTGTTCTAGGTTTCATGAGCAGTGCGGAAATTGCCCGCTAATGGGTGGCAGGCAAGAAAACGATTTGTCGCGCCGTTCCTGGAACCGTAAACAGCGGGTATTTCATTCCCGCCCGGCGGGAAAGATTTGTTTTGTGGCAGACAGTCATTGGCTGGCGGCGGCGGCGCAAAAAAGCGGATTATTGTCAGGCCTGCCGGTTTCGGTCATCCATTATGGTTTGGACACCGAGGTGTTTCGACCTTTAGACCGTTCGTTCGCGAGGACGGCGCTTGGAATTCCCGCCGGTGCCAAGGTGCTTTCGTTTGCCGCTTCTTTTGTCAATGATGCGCGAAAAGGAATGAAACATCTGGTTGATGCCATCCGGTTGTTGCCGCAAAAGCCGTTTCTGCTTATGTGGGGCAATCATTTGCCGCCGGTGCTTGGGGATATTCCACATCGCCATTTGGGCGGCATACACAGCGAACATTTGGCTGCGCTGGCTTATAATGCCTCGGATGTATTTGTCATGCCATCATTAGAAGAGGCTTTTGGCCAAACCGCTTTGGAGGCCGTTGCCTGCGGCATTCCGGTGGTGGCGTTCGCTGCCGGTGGCATACCTGACATCGTTCGTCACGAGGTAACCGGCCTGCTTACCCCGGTTGGGAACAGCCAGCTGCTGGGAGAAGCCATCCAGCGGATTTTGGAGGATCAGAACCTTCGGAATGAATTGAGTTTTCAAGGTCGTCGTTGGGCCTTACAGCACTTTTCCATGGCCAATAACGCGAGCCAGTATCTCAAACTCTACCATTCGTTGCTGGATGAAACTGCCTCAAAATAATTCAGTTAATTCCGTCTGTCTGGCAATCTTGAATTACAACGGCCGGCAGCACTTGGAAAATCTGCTGCCGACCGCTCTAGCCGCTGCGAAACAATGCCCGGTCATTTGTTCTGTGCTTGTGCTAGATAACCGCAGCACCGACCCTGACGTGGAATGGATCAAAGTTTGTTTCCCATCAGTTAAAATCGTGATCGCACCAGAAAATGATTTTCTGTTCTCCTATAACCAGCTGTTTACGCAACTGCCGGACGACATCGTTGTCATCTTGAACAACGACCTGCGGCTCGACAAAAATTTTCTGGCTCCGCTGCTTCGGCATTTTTTTCAAAAAGATGTTTTTGCCGTTTCAGCTTCTAGTTACGACTGGGGTGGTACCGAACGCACCATCGGTCCCGCGCGGCTAAATTATCAACACGGGTTTTACCATTGGTATTACGAGCCGCAACGGCAAGAACTATGCCATACACTGTTTGCATCCGGTGGTTTCATGGCTGTTCATCGGGGAAAATTTCTCGAACTAGGCGGCTTCAACCGGCTTTTTCATCCGGCATATTGCGAGGATTTGGATCTCTGTTTTCGTGCTTGGAGACGTGGATGGCGCTCGATTTACGAACCTGCCAGCATTGTCTGGCACCGAGAACAGGCAAGTTGGAATGTGAGTCCCGCTGCGCGACCACAAAAACTGCACTTGCGTCACGCACTTTTATTTCAATGGTCAAGCTTGCCGATGCAACGAGGTCGCCTAGCGCGCTGTTGGAGTCTTATAAAATTGTTTATCGGCGGTTTGTTTCGGGGTGAAAAACTATGGCTAGAAATTTACCCAAGGACCTGGCTAGACTGGCGAAAAATGCGGAAGCAATTTGTCAATTTAAAAATATCCGAGAAAGAATTAGCCGCTATTCAAAAAGCTATGCTCGCATCAGTTGAAAAGACTAGTAGCTGAAATGAAGATTGTTCATTACAACACCCACTCCGATGGTGGCTCGGCGGTCTTGATGCTGCGATTACACTCCGCCTTGCGCGAGCTTGGCCACGAAAGCTGCGTTCGTTATCGGAAGGGAATTCTGCCTGACGCCGAAAGGCGGGAGTTTTGCCGGAGCTGGCTAGACCGCCAGCGCGAACGCTTGCATCGGCGTTTTGAAACGTGGGCGATGCGAGCCGACGCACAATCTTTTTATGGCGGTTACTGGGCGCCACATCAAACGCCACCGACAGTAGACGATAATGCCACAGACATCGTGCATTTGCATTGGGTAAGCCAATGGCTCGATTTACCAAGTTTTTTGACTGTTATACCGTCATATGTGCCGATTGTCTGGACGATTCACGACATGAGTCCGCTGGCTGGCGGCTGTTTCACATATTTTGGTTGTGATGAAATGGAAAAAAGATGTGAAATATGTCCTATTTTTAGGGCTCCTTTTAATCGCTGGTTTGCTGCGTCGGAATGGAAACGTCGTGCTCACTCACTAGCTGGCCGAAAGATATTTGTTGTGGGAAATAGCGCTTTCACTACTGGTCTCATCAGAAAATCTGCTTTGTTCAGAAACGTCAATAATATTACAACAATTTTACCTTCTTTAAAGCTCGGCGAATTTTTTCGACACGACAAACACGAAGCTCGGCGGCAGCTCGGCATTGCCCCGGATAGGTTTGTGTTGGGCTTTGGTGCGGCAGCTTTGGCGGACGTCAACAAAGGCATAAACCGGTTTTGGGAAGTCGCTGATAAAGTTGGGCGAAAACTTGGCGCGGTAGATGCTTTGGTTTTTGGGGACGGCTTTCTAGCGGACAAAGGTATAAGTGTGAATGTTCGCAGTCTTGGTCGGATGAAGTCGCGGGCGCAGCAAAGTCTTGTCTATTCAGCAATGGATGTTTTCATTATTACCTCGCGCATGGAAACATTTGGTCAGGTCGCCACCGAGGCTCAGGCATGCGGCACACCGGTTTGGGCGTTTGATGTCGGCGGCCTGCGCGATGCGGTGCAAGCCGGGATGACAGGAAATCTAGTGCCTTTTGGCGACACTGAAAGGATGGCGGAGGATATTTGCATGCAAGCTCTCGCTGGAAATTTACCTGTAATGGGCGACCGTGCGGCGACATGGGTTTCTACAAACTTTTCGGCGGAAAAAATGGCGGCGCAATATATAGAGCTTTATCGTACGGCTACCAACGGAAAATGAGTACGCCGATGAACATAGTTTTTTGCGCGGACCGCCGCGTGCTGCCAGGACTACACGTTGCAATGTATTCCCTCCTGGAAAGCATTGGTGAGGAAACTTCTGAAACCCGTTTTTTTCTTTTTAGCGACGATCTATTCAACTATGAAATAGAGCTGTTGAGAAAGACACTATCCGTCTTAAAAAAAAAATTTACTCTGGAAAGACAACGTTTGGATACAAAACAATTCGCAAATCTTTTGCCGCTGAACGGCAGTAGTGCGGCATATTACCGGCTAATTGTTCCACAAATGCTGGCTGTGGAGCGTTTTCTATATATCGATGCTGATACATTGTGTGATGTAGATGTGAGTATTTTAAATGCTTTCAAAATGCATGATAAACCAGCAGCGTTTGTGTCAGAGGCGCCGATGGCCTACGCGGTGGACCGTTTCGTAGCGGACCAACTCGGAAATAGCACTACAGAACCATATTACAATTCTGGTGTAATGCTGGTAGAAGTTGCAGCGTGGCGTCGGCAGTGTGTGACCGAGCGCGCGCTGGAATATATCACCAAGCAAAACCCTCCTTATCATGACCAGTCAGCCCTGAACGTTGTGCTGCGTGGTAATGTGGTAACGCTGGATGAGCGATTCAATTGTATCGCGAACATGCGCAAGCATTGGCCAGTTCTGTGCCAACCGCTTGGTAGCATTAACCGGCTGATACATTTTGTGGATTATCCGAAGCCGTGGGATTTGCTCGGCGAATGGGTTAATCCGTATTACGGGCTGTGGCACGAAGTGCTTGCAAAGACTGCATTGAAAAATTTCCGTTCGTGGCATAATACTCCGACGCGTAGGTTTCCAAACACGGCCAAAGCACTGACCGGTTATAAGAAGTTGTTCAAAGACCGGCTCCTATTAGCCAGCTATTCACGCGGCTGGCTTAAAAACATAAAAGGGGTGCCGGCGGAAAATGGAATGGCTGATTAATGAAATCTAAACCGACCGTTGCATTCTTAATTCCTTTTGCGTCGCGCTCCGCGAAGAAAAACTGGGAGGTGGCGTGTGCGCATCTGCGGCAGACGCTAGCATCAATTAGGAATTCGGCGGATGGGAATTTCTGCGTGGTGGTCGCCGGCAATGAAAAACCAAATTTCTCCGTCGAAATGGATGAGCGGTTTCGTTTTGTGTCGTTAACGCAATCAGCACCGGTGTCTCCGCTTATCCATGTTAATAGCGTTTTAGACAAACTAGCTAAAATCAACCTCGCGTGGGAATACGCCAAGGCTGATTATAATCCGCGCTACGTGATGAAACTAGACGCAGATGATTTAATCAGTTCGCAGCTCGTTGACTGGCTGACGCGGAAAGGTGACGCTGCGGGTTATCTGATTTCCCATGGCTGGTATTGGAATGATGGCGCGCGATTTTTCATTGAGCGTTCAGAAACATTTGACCGTATATGCGGTTCTTGTCTACTTATCCGGAGTGACCTTGTGGAATGCACTGGACCATTTCGCACTCAGACGGAAGGTGTATTGCTCAGCCAGGAAAATGAGCGGTTCGCAAAGTCTGACCATTATTCACTTGTACCTGGATCAGAATTCAGCACGCTACTAGCGAACGATAGTCATCAGCGATACGCGGCACAATTTTGCTATCTTGGCCACAAACTGCCGGTCTTACCATTTCCAGCGGTAGTTTACCGCATGGCAAACGTTGACAGCATGTCTTGGCATAAAAAAAATGCCCCCATTTCCTTGCGCTATCGGCTGGGATCTTTACGCCGTCATCGGTTAATAACGCCAAATATACGGCAGGAATTCTGCCTGCCGGACAAATAGAAAATATTCAGTGATGACTTTCTCGGTAATGATTACAACCAAAGACCGCGTGACGGATTTACGTCGCACGCTAGCGGTATTGCGCACATTAAATCCCGCGCCGTCAGAAGTTATTGTTACTGCCGATGGCTGTACGGATGACACTGTTGCTACAGTCCGGTATGAACTGCCAGCTGCGCGTCTTATCGTCAATGAAACCGGCTGCGGTTCGATAGTTTCGCGAGATCGAATGATGCGCGAGGCGCAAAGCGATTTGGTACTAGCATTAGACGATGATAGTTACCCGGAACAAGTGGATTGTCTCGCGCGCATCGCGCCGTTATTTGAAAACAATCCAAAGCTGGCCGTTGCGCATTTTCCACAGCGTACTGACGAATACCCGGAGACGCTGACGCAGACGGATTTTGGACTGGCGCGGCTGACGCGGTCGTTCGCTAATTCCGGCGCGGTGTTGCGCCGCGCGGCTTATCTCGAATTGCCGGGTTTTGTGCCGAAATTTTTCCATATGTATGAAGAGCCAGATTATGGTCTGCAATGCGTTGGTGCCGGATATGAGGTGTTATACACGCCGGGCGTGACAATTCGGCATCATTATTCTGGGCAGGCGCGGAACGAACTACGTAATCATCACCGGCATTCGAGAAACGAATTCTGGAGTATGCTATTGCGGTGTCCATTTCCGCAATGTGTCGCGCTAATTTGCTATCGAATTTATTCGCAGTTTAGTTATGCCTGCAAACGCGGGGCAGGTTGGGCAATCCGCGAACCGATATGGTGGTTTCAGGCATTGATGGGGGGCAGCTTTTGCCTCCTACAACGACGAGTAATCCCATGGGGTAGATATAGAATTTGGTTGAACCTGCCTTGACAAACATCTTGGCGTAAAGTTTGCTATATGAAAGCTTGTAGATATGTTCTAAGAATGAAATCGCTAAAGACTAGACAATCAAAAAGCGGACAGACTGTATCTGAAGAGTCTGTTTATAAGGCATTGCTGTTGGTTCTATTGATTAACCTCCGTTTTGTTTTGGTTGCCGATGCTCAGTCTAGCTTGAACGTTACCGATTATGGAGCGGTTGGCGATGCTGTTCAATTAAATGTCAACACTACAGCCGGTTCTCCTTTGGTGACAACGGTTAACCAACTTTCAAGTGCTGATATAGGTAAGTCAATTGAGGTTTTTGGAGTTGGCATGCAAACAATTGGCATAAATTCCTACGGCGTGAACTCTACAAATAACCTTGATCTTATTGCTGTCATAACGAATGTGCTCAATGGAACAAACATCTATATTTCTACCGTTCCCCAAGCAACTATACTAAATGCTTTTGCAACTTACGGGACAGACAATACCCCTGCCATTACCAATGCGATAGCTGCCGCCGGAACCAATGCTATAATCCATTTTCCAAATGGCACTTTTCTTTGTATGCCAACCGTTCAGACTCCCGGTGTAGCCTACTCGCTAGCTGCCATATGCCTGCATCGTGGCGGGCTACACTTTCTCGGCAGCGGTTCAACTATATTACTTTCAAGGGGAGCTTTCCATCCGGAGGATTTTACCGCTTGGGGGTGGGGCAGTAATTCGCCAGCGCGAGGATATTTGTTTGAGGTTGTAGCTCCCATTGCGAATGATTTACCCATTATCGTGGACAACCTGACGCTTGATGGCGGTATTCAGCAGGGCAATACCTCTGTGCATGGGAACTACGTTAATAATATTGACGGGCAAGGGTGGGACGTCGGGCACTGCGCTTGGGTTTGTACGGATAACGGCAATAACACTGGCACGGCTACTCATCAAGTGTTCACGAATGTTACTGTTCAACACTGGCGTGGTGAAATGTTCAAATCCATAGACCAAAATAATAATGGCAATATTAGCATTCACAATTCGTCATTCATTGACGGTAATGCAACGGCACTGAACATCTACGGATCTTGGGATGTGACGAGTAATCAGTTTGTGAACCTGTTTCAAACGGCTGAATATTTTCAGAGCTACTACACCAACACATCTTATTTTCAGAACAACTTGGTTACTAACATCACCGGAAATGGTTGGGCATGCAATGGAGCGTTAGCGAGTTCCCCGCCGTTTATCATTCGTAGCAATACATTTTACTTTATGGGTTATGGCAATAATGGGATTCAAACGGCACCCGGCGCCAACATTTCCGTTTTGAATAATCAGATTTATTGTGCTGATTATATGACGGCTTTTTCTATTGGTGTAGCAGGTTCACAGGGAACATTCATTAACAGTAATATTTTGATCTCTGGAAATTCGATTTACGCATCAAACAAGTTGACTGCAGTAGTAAGTGGCGGTCCAGGGAATACGGGCTTTGGTGGTTCCGGCATTTATGCTGTTAATGGATTAACCATTAGCAGCAATATAGTCACGATTTTCAATACTGGTTCTGGTGAAGTGGTAAATATCATTTCCCAACAAGGTGGGTCTACGAATGTCCGCTTTTACGACAACACTATCAACAGCGTACTTGGAAAATATAACATTGGATCTGGGCAACCGATGGCTTTAATCGAGACAAATAACGTTTATAGCGCCGACCAACTTTTCGGAAACACTGGCACCACCAACCTCATTTCCTACGGTGGTGGACCGGTCTATCCCACCATGTATGTTCAGACAGCGGCGAATTTTGTCCTGGATGATTCTACGCCGAGCCAGATTCCTGCCGGTGCTTATTTGCGCTTTGATAACAGTGTGAACACACAAGGCAGCTATTTCTATATATATCCTTCGACGTCATTGGCCAGTTCTATCACTGTGACCAATGGGCAGGTTATAACATTTAATTGGTCCGGCAAGGCTTGGACGACTAACGCCCAGACATCCTTGCAAAACAGTACCACCAGCACAAACATCGCTCCCCCGCCACCCCCCACCAATTTCAGGGTGCTGAATTGAGATTACACTGGGGTTGAATGAAAGCCTCTTGATTTGGCCTCAAATAATCCATCCTGGATTTGCGCCCAGATTGGCGCGCGTGAACATTTTGCCATTGCTCGGGCTTTAAAAAAAAATGGCCGGCTTGCAGGACTGTACACCGACTTTTGGGCGGGATCGTTCACACGTCAATTCGCCGCTGGCAAATTACGCCCGCTCGCCACTCGATTTCATGCGGATTTAATGCTGCAAAAAAAGCTGGTCCACTCATGGAACCTGCAAGCCCTTGGCTGGGAATTTCTATCGCGTCATAGATTTGCAGGACAACCATATCACGGATTTAATGAAATTGGCAGACGCTTTTCGCTCCGTGTTCGTGAACAATTGCAAAGTCGAAAGGATTTGAATGATGAATCTATTTTCTACGCTTACGACACCGGTGCACTTGAATGTTTTGCTTGGTGTCAGCAAAAAAAAATTAGATGCGTCTTAAATCAGATGGATCCAAATCGCACTGAAGTTGAGCTGGTGCGCGCGGAGGAAAAAAAGTGGCCCGGCTGGTCATTGCATACTCTGGAAGTGCCCGAAGCCTATTTTGCAAGGCGAGAACAGGAATGGGTACTAGCCGATCGCATCATTGTTAACTCAGATTTTTCCCGAACTGCATTACTCCGTCAAGGTGTGCCGGCGGAAAAACTGATTGTAATTCCTCTATGTTATGAAGCCGACCCAGCCAATCCAATGTCCAAAATCGAAAATCGAAAACTGCCATTGCGTGTTCTTTTTCTTGGCCAGGTCATTTTACGAAAAGGAATCCAGTATCTGCTGGCTGCCGCGCATAAGTTGGTAACGGAAAACATCCAATTTGACATTGTTGGACCACTGGGCATTTCTGAAACTGCCGTAAAGACCGCGCCCCATAATGTCATATTTCATGGTCGCGTCAGCCGTGATCAGGTAGCAGATTGGTACCAGAAATCGAATCTGTTTGTGCTCCCGACGCTATCCGATGGTTTCGCGCTGACACAGATAGAGGCGATGGCGTATGGTTTGCCAGTAATTGCCACGCCTAACTGCGGTGAAGTCGTAACTGACGGTCTGGACGGCTTCATAGTGCCAGCTTATGAAGCAGACTTGCTCGTGGACGCTTTCCGCCGCTACTTGGCGCAACCCGAATTACTACAGGAACAATCGATAGCGGCGCGTGAAAAAGCTCGACAGTTTAACTTAAGCCGGCTGGCGGGAAATCTTGCTCGGCTGGAGGCAAGTTTGCAGAAATGAATTCTCTTCCTATGAATCAGCGTTAATCTTTTAGCTGCGTCATGTTACATTTATTGTCCATAATGCCCATTTCGTTTTGGGTTGTAATGGGGCTGCTTGTTGGCGGCGGATATGCTGCTTTGAAGCAATTGGACGACGCTACGAGTCTTCCGTCATTAGCCGTATTAGGCACAACTGCCGCGTGGTATGTCGGGGATGCGTTTTACAATGACTACGCCAATAACCACGCTAAAATATTTACTGCTGAGACGCTTGCTAGTGCTTGGTGGCAGGTAGCGTGGTTTATCATGGTGATTCTGGTAACGGTGCGTTCATTAAATGAACGGTTAAATGCTCCGCTCACAAAGCGCAAAAGTGGCGTGATGCAACTTTTCAAAAATGGTGTCGGCTTTGCGGAAGTTCAAAAACAGTTAAACATCCTGTTTACAGGCTGTGCGATAGTCTGGACTATTCTATTTGTAATCGCGCTGGTGATTTTGAAAACCGAAATCCCTTATTATTTATTCCCTTTTTTGGGCTATAAGGCCAACCCTTGGTCGCACGGTCGCATTGGCTCCGGTTTTGACGCGTTTTCCATTGTTGCAGTTTATTTTCAACTTCTGACAACTTCCATGTTTGGTGTAGTCGCTGCACTGGCTACCACGCAACGGGTGCGGCGGTTGGCGCTGATGTTTGTGTTATTGTCATGGCCGGCGTTTATTTTTGACCGCACCCGAAACTCAATGTTGGCGATGGCGGTGCCCGCTATCTTGAGTTGGGTTTTTCTACGATTACGTGGTGGTATGATAAAAAAAACTCTAGTGCTCTTTTTATGTTTTTTTGTCGTCAATACTTGGATGAAATTTATAATCGCAAACCGATCCCAAATGAGCATCACGGCTGCCTTTCATAACAAAGGACTGAATCTATCTGAGCAACAGAAAGTTCACAACGAAGGGTTGAACATGTTCGAGGAACTTTGTTGGGTTAGCACGTTTATTGATAATGGACGTTATAAAGTTAATTGGGGGCAGCGCTATTTTGCAGAACTGGTGAATCCCATTCCACGAGGGTTGTGGCATGGTAAGCCATTAATCGGCCTTGATTATGCCATTGCGCGCGGGCACGGCGATGCCAATGATACCCAAGGCGGTGTCAATACAACCATATCAACCGGTTTCATCGGTCAGGGTGTCGTGAATTTTGGACGCTTTCTGGGGCCGGCGGCGGCGGGAATTTTGATGAGCTTGTGGATTGTTTGGCTCGCGCGGCTTGACCTCACCATTCATCAGCTAGGTCGGCTCCCGCTTTATAGTCTTGGCCTCATTTTGACCTTCAATCTCGGTCGCGACATTACCTTAATTACTCTTTATCCATTTGTATTCGGGGCACTTGCTATTTGGTTTCTCGAACATTATCAGATAATCAAACCCTCGCCGGATACAAACACTGATAAACAAGCCTTTTCACAAAAAAATCCTCGTACTAATGTAACTGTAAAAAATCATTTTGTTTACCGGGCTTCCGGCGGTTTTGTCCGCCGCGATAATTTACAGCATCCAAAAAAATAGGTCGCATAAATTTGAACATGCCACACAATTCCAAAATATCTTGTTTTTCAAAAGATACCCGGGTCGCCGTATTGTTTCAGCGCTTTGGCCCATATCATCACGCTCGGCTTAATGCTGCCGGGCGATTGATGACTATTTGTGGTATTGAATCCTGTGGCATGGAAAATACCTATGCTTGGGACAAGGTCGAAGGCGCGGCGGCATTTACGCGCATCACACTTACTGAACGAGAAAAAGATACACGAGAGTGGCGCCGAGATTTGCGAAGAAAAATGTGGCAAGCTCTAGACGATTTCACGCCCGATGTGGTCGCCCTTCCAGGTTGGTCACACATTGATGCCTTAAGTGCACTCAAGTGGTGCGCCAGCAATCAGACGCCAGCTTTGGTTATGTCCGAAAGCACTTCGTGGGATGAACGTCGCGTGTTCTGGAAGGAGTGGGTCAAGAAGAGGTTGGTGAATATGATTTCCGCCGGACTGGCTGGCGGCACGCCGCATGAAAAATATCTGGTTCAGCTGGGCCTTGCGCCCGAGCGCATCTTTCTTGGTTATGATGTAGTGGATAATGATTATTTTAGTCAGCGAGCCAGCGTTGCACGTGCCGATGCTCCAAATCTCCGGCAAAAGTTTAATTTGCCGGAAAAGTATTTTTTAGCCAGCGCACGGTTCATAGAAAAGAAAAACCTGCTCGGATTGTTACAAGCCTATGCGGGCTATTGCGATTTGGCGAAAAACGAGATATGGTCGCTAGTTCTCCTTGGTGACGGTCCGCTCAAGCCTCAGCTAAAACAATTAATCGTCGATTTGAAGCTTGAAAGCTACGTTCATTTGCCCGGGTTTAAGCAATACCACGATTTGCCAGTTTATTTTGGCCTAGCCAGTGCATTCGTCCATGCTAGCACGACTGAACAATGGGGCCTCGTCGTCAACGAAGCAATGGCATCTGGGCTGCCCGTACTCGTTTCCGACCGCTGTGGCTGCTCGATAGATCTGGTTTCGTCTGGTGATAACGGGTACCAATTTGACCCAAAGAACTTGAATGAACTCACAAAGTTATTCTTAAAATTATCCACCCCAGGTTTTGCGTTAGCAAATTTCGGTATGGCCAGTCGAAAAATTGTTTCACGGTGGGGACCGGATTGCTTCGCCAACGGATTGCGTGACGCCGTGGCTGTCGCCCTAAAAAATCCGCATAGACAACTTGGCTGGATTGACAGAGCACTCTTACAACTAATGGTTAGTCGTTGAGGTGATTTATATTCGATATTGTTATATGGTTAAATATGCTCATCTTACCGAATCAATTTCGCGCCAGGCTGGCGGTCTTTTTGATGCGGTGATGCGGCTAGCGCAGTCGGAACAAAACCATGGCGCAAAGGTGAAAGTTTTTGGCCTGCGCGACGCGAGCACCGAGGTTGATTCGCCTGCTTGGAGGCCCGTTTCAACCGCTGTATTTCCGCGAGGCTGGCCCAATGGCATCGGCACCTCACCTGGTTTTTTGAGCGAATTAAAAGCTTTTGAACCGGATATCTGCCACACACACGGTCTTTGGCTTTATCCAAGCATAGCCGCAAAAAGGTACGGACTAAAATTTAGGCGTCCATACATCGTTTCGCCGCATGGCATGCTTGATCCGTGGGCATTAAAAAACTCGCGCTGGAAAAAATTTATTGCGTGGTACGCTTTTGAAGCTGCGCATTTGAAAGGCGCACATTGTCTCCGTGCGCTTTGCCAGTCCGAAGCCGATTCCATTCGCAAACTGGGTTTGAAAAATGAAATTGTCGTGGTGCCAAATGGGGTTGATTTACCATCTGGATCATCAGATGTAACTCCTCCGTGGAGAGAATTTATTACGTCTGAAAAAAAAGTTCTTCTTTTTTTAAGCCGGATTCATCCAAAAAAAGGTTTAGTTAATTTGCTTAGGGCGTGGTCGCAAATTCATGACCCAAACTGGATTTTGGCCATTGCTGGTTGGGATCAGACTGGGCACGAGGCGGAGCTAAAAAATCTGTGCTCCGAACAAAATATTGTCTACGCCGACATCCGTCAGCCGCCCGCCCTGGCTAATTTTCCGCCAACGGTTTTATTTTTAGGCCCGCAATTTAAGGCCGCCAAAATGGCGTGCTATCATCATTGCCATGCATTTATTTTACCCTCGTTTAGCGAAGGTTTACCAATGGTCGTGCTAGAAGCTTGGGCAAATGCCAGACCTGTTCTGATGACGCCGGAATGCAATCTCCCGGAAGGTTTTATAGCCGGAGCGGCGATAAAAATTGAACCCAATGCAATCAGTATCGCTGCCGGTCTAAAAAATCTTTTTGCGATGAGTAATGCGGAACGTAAAGCAATGGGGCGGCGTGCACGGACAATTGTAGAATTCGGTTTTACTTGGGAAAAAGTCGGGAGACAGATGCATGACGTTTACGGGTGGGCTTTGGGCGGCAGTCCTAAACCAAATTGCCTTCTGCACTCTTGAAGCAGTACGCAAAAATCCTCTAGTGTATGACATGAGCGAAAAACTGGATCAAATCAGTAGTCAGTCTGAGGTGGATTTGTCGCACTACTCTCCTGGTCGCTTTGACCGCGGGGCAAGCTTGCTTATTGAAGGGCTTTGGCTTGTGGTCAGTTTGATTTTGTTTCGGCTGTGTCCGTTCAGTTTTAGCAACTTCAAATGCTTCATACTTCGCTTGTTCGGCGCGAAAATTGGAAAGAACGTTACGATAAAGCCTCAGGTGAAAATTACATTTCCGTGGAAACTCTCCGTCGGTGATAATGTATGGTTTGGTGAAGAATGCTGGCTGCTCAACCTCGATTACATCACTATTTGCAACAATGTATGTATTTCGCAACGCTCTTTCCTCTGCACCGGCAGCCACGATTACAAGCGGTCTAGTTTTGATCTTATTGTTAAGCCAATTTACATTGAAAATGGTGCATGGCTTGGCGCTGGTTGCTGGGTTGGTCCTGGTGTGACGGTCGGTGTCCATGCCATTTTAACAGCTGGATCTGTGACGTCCAAAATATTGGAGCCGCGTGGAATATATCGGGGTAACCCGGCAGTATTCGTGAAAAAGCGATTAATCTCCTAAAATTCATGCCTGTTTTAGTAAATAATTTCGTTCGAAAATGGGGGCTTTTGACACTTCCGCTCGGTTACCTATGGATTCGTTTAGTAGATAATTTGGGATTAGAATGGTCGTCAAATCCGCAATACAGCTACGGCTTGGTTGTGCCACTATTTGTCGCCGGTCTTATTCTGCGCCGCTTGCATTATGCAAAACAAATTTCACGTGATAATACAACCAGCGGAAGCACATTCCCGCCGTTGTTACTCTGCGGACTAATAGCTTTTCTTTACTTGCCAACCCGGCTCATTGAGGAGGCAACGCCGGAATGGCGACCAATTCAATGGCTGCTAGGATTTGAAACTATCGGTTTGACCCTGTATGTGGTCTGGCTTAGCGGTGGCAAATTCTGGCTGCGGCAACTGGCTTTTCCTATTGGATTTTTTTTGGTTTCGATTCCTTGGCCAACGCTAGTTGAAGCGCCAATCATTCAAGGCTTGAGCCGGATGAACGCCGGTATGGTGGTCAATGTGCTAGGCTTACTCGGTGTCCCAGCTATTCAGCATGGCAACACCATCGAGGTTAGTACCGGCATCGTAGGCATCAGTGACGCATGTAGCGGCATCCGATCATTCCAGTCTAGTCTAATGATTTCGTTGTTCCTTGGTGAATACTATTTGTTCAATTTGCAACGACGGATGCTGCTTGTGCCCATCAGCTTTACGCTGGCGATGTTTCTCAATCTTTGTCGTGCATCATTGCTCACTTGGATTGCAGCAAAAAAAGGAATCGGCGCAATTGCTGAATATCATGATGAGGCAGGCCTAACGATTTTGCTCGTCTGCACAGCACTGCTGTGGGGTGCCGCGTGGTTTTTGAATCTGCAAAGAAATTCGACCTTGGTAAAACCATATGCGGAGAAATATTACGAGTCCCCAACGGTCGGGGAGAAAATTTATCAGCGTGTCAGTCGGTTTGGGCTGATTTTAATCATCTGGATTATCATCGTAGAATGTAGCGTGGAAATGTGGTATCGTGTTCGTGAATCACAATTGCAGCCGACCGTAAACTGGACGGTGAATTATCCGAGGGATAATCCTAGTTATGAGGATGTGCCAATCACAGCCGATGACCGCACTTTACTAAGGTTTGACGGAGGCCAGAAAGGTCGTTGGCGTGACGCTGATGGCACGGATTGGCAAGCATTTTACTTCACTTGGAACCCAGGCCGCGTAGCCGGTTACCTCGCCAAGCGCCATACGCCAGATGTTTGCATCACCGCTACCGGTTTAAAAATGATTGGCCGACCGGATATGTCATTTATGACCGTCGGACCAGTAGTCTTACCTATGCGCCACTATATTTTTGAAACATCTAGCGGTCCGCTGCAAGTTTACCAATGTCATTGGGAAGCAGGTTTACCACCTGAAGCATATACCGTTCAGGAATCAACGCGATTCAACCTCATCCGCGGCGTTTGGGCTGGGCGCGGCAATCATGGGCAAAAAGTTTTTGAAGTCATTCTTACTGGTTATGAAAATGCCAATAAGGCAGAGGCCTCGCTTAAGCATCGTCTAAACCAGCTAATTAAAATTGAAAACTGAATGCGAATTCTTCTTGTTAATCAGGCGTTTCATCCAGATGTAGTCTCAAGTGGACAACATTTGAAAGATCTTGCCATAGCGCTCGCGGAAAGAGGTCACAATGTCACAGTCGTAACCAGCCGTCGTGCCTACGATGATCCTTACAAACTTTTCCAAAAATGTGAAATATGGCGCGGGATAAAAATATATCGAGTGTTTAACTCTGGTTTTGGAAAGCTCACGAAATGGCGAAGAGCTGCTGATTTTATGACGTTTCTTATTTCGTGCTCGATGCGAATGTTATCATTGCCGAAACCGGATGTGGTCCTGGCTCTGACGTCGCCACCGTTGGTTTCAGTGATTGCTGTCGCTTTCGCCAATCTACGCGGTGCGAAGTTTTGCTACTGGATTATGGATTTGAATCCCGATGAAGCTATTGCTGCTGGATGGCTTACCCCCAATTCATTCGGGGCGAAATGCTTGGAACGTCTGTCTCTTTATAGCCTGCGCAATGCTGAAAAAATTGTAGTGCTCGACAGATTCATGGAAAAACGGATCCTGGATAAAAAAATACCTGCTGAAAAAGTTGTTATTATTCCACCCTGGTCGCACGATTCGGAGATAAAATATGACGAAGTTGGGCGTTCTCGATTCCGCGCTCTGCACGGACTTCAAAATAAGTTTGTCATCATGTATGCAGGCAACCACAGTCCATGCCATCCGCTCGATACAATTCTCGCTGTCGCTAAAAAAATGGCAGAGGATGACTTGCAGCTTTTTTTTTGCTTTGTCGGAGGTGGTTCGGAGCATCGCCGCGTCAAAGAATTTGCGTTACTGCATAAACTCCAAAACATCCTCTGTTTGCCCTATCAGCCGCTGGAACAGCTCGGAGAAGTTTTATCGGCAGCTGATTTGCACTTCGTTGTAATGGGAAACCCTTTTGTCGGCCTTGTCCATCCGTGTAAGGCCTATAATCTTTTGCGCATAAATGCACCAATTCTTTATATGGGGCCGCGACCAAGCCACATTTCTGAAATATTGGATGAATTGAATAATCAATTAGCGAGTGCAGTTACTTCACACGGAGACGTGACTGCAGCTGTTAAATCAATTCTTGAATTAAAACAAGTCGTGTTCCAAGCTAAGCGTAAGGATTGCGTGTCTTTGGATGGACGTTATTCTAAAGAAACTTTGCTGCCACAACTGGTGGCTGCGATTGAATCCACTTATCAAAAGAATTGACCCGAAGATTTCTAAATTTGCAAAAGCAATCAACGCATGTTTGGTGAGTTGGACGAATATTTGCTGGTTTTTTTGACCGGCCTTCTCGTAACCTATCTGCTAACGCCGATAGTACGCAAAATTGCGTTTAGATTTGGGGTTGTCGACAAGCCTGACGAGCGGCGAACGCACAAGCGCATAACCGCCCGTGGCGGTGGCGTTGCTGTGGTAATTGGTGTTCACGGGGCATGTCTTTTGGCGGTGTTGTTTCCCTGGTCGCATTCAAGTGGCGTGCTGGATTTTGCCTGGTGGCAAAAATATGCGTTGGCTTCAGTGGTGCTACTGGTGGTAGGCGTGGTTGACGATGTGCGCGGGATGCGACCGTTGGTAAAACTCGGCGGTCAAATCCTAGCAGCGTTAGTAATGTGGTTTTCAGGAACGCATTTTGGGACTTTCCTTGGCCATGATTTGCCAGCGCCGATGGATTGTGCGCTTGTTGTAATCTGGCTTGTGGCGATCATCAATGCCTTCAACCTGATTGATGGTCTTGATGGCTTGGCGTCAGGGCTAGCTGGTATTTCTGCCGTTGGTCTCACTGGAATTTTGTTGATGCAGCAAATTCCCGGAGAGGTGTTGCTGCTGGCCGGCTTCATTGGTGCTTGCTTGGGATTTCTACGCTACAATTTTCATCCGGCGAGTATTTTTCTAGGTGACACCGGAAGTATGTTTCTCGGATTTACCCTCGGAGTGGTAGCCTTGCAGACATTCACGAAAAACACTTTTCTTATTTCCATGACGATTCCCATCATGGTTTTGGGCGTGCCAATTTACGATGCTCTGCTGGCAATCTGGCGGCGCTCAATCCGGTCATGGGTTAGCGGTACCGGCGGCAAACGGGGAATTATGCAGCCAGACGTAGATCACCTACATCACCGTCTGGCAAAATCTGGTTTGAGCACTCAACGCGTGGCGACTTTTCTATATATATTGAACGGTGGCCTAGTGACGGTCGGGCTTTCCATCATGTTTTTCCAGTCGCATGCGGCCGGAATATTTCTTATAGCTTTGCTGGCCGGCGTGTATGTTCTCATGCGGCAATTGGCTGTTATTGAATTGCGCGAAACGGGCCGGGCCTTGTTGATGGGCTTGCACCGTCCAACTCATGCGACGTCCAAGGCGTTGGCCTATCCGATTTGGGATATGTTTTGTTTGTCCGGTTCGCTGGCGGCGATTATGTGGGAGATTGAGGGGCAGCGCACAGATTTCTGGCACACCTGGTTTGTAGATTTACCGGTCTGGGCGACGCCGACGTTTTCGCTACTCGCGTTATCGCGAACTTACATCACCGAATGGCAGCGAGCCAGGTTGCGTGATGTGCTCATGGTCCTGTGCTGGCTTTTCTCGGGAACTCTCTTAAGCTTGGGGCTGGCGTTGGTCATTGATCCGGCCAATGGTTCAAAATGGCTGATTCGCGCGGTGCTCTTAGCCGGCATAAGTCATCCGGTTATTATAGCTTCGCGGCTGGTTTATCGGTGCATCGAGGAAGTAGTCCTGTGGCTGCGGCGGCACGATGATGCCACAAACCAACTGGAACGTGTGTTGCTTTATGGCGCCGGCACTCGGGCACAACTTTTTCTAAAGGATCGCGCTCTTAAAGTTTCAAAAAAGTCGGATCGACGGCACCTAATCGGTTTCATTGATGATGAAAAGTCCCTACATTTTCAATGGGTTTATGGGTTACTAGTACTGGGTGGACTAAAGGAGTTGCCGTATCTTATTGAACGTCGGCGGGTGCACCGGATTATAATAGTGTCCGAACTTTTACCAGAAAGCCGAACGGCTCTTCCGGAAATTGCGGCGAGCGGCGGCGTTAAATTGAGCGAATGGGAGCCTGCTGAACATGAGATCAGCCTTTCCCCAAAAGTATAAAACTAATTTAGCAACTAAATTTATAATGCGCAAAACCATCATCGTTATTGTCAGTTCCATCATCCTGCTATTGCTTGGCTATGTTGGGTATCGCAGCTTCAAGATTTGGAAACAAGATCACTGGCTAAAAATGGCGCTAGATTTTGCGGCTAAAGGTGACGTTCGGGCCGAGCTGCTTAGCCTCCGGCAGGTGCTGAATTTGAACCCGCAAAATCCTACCGCCTGTCGACTTATGGCTGAAATGGCCGAAACGACGCACTCGGATTCCGCACTAATTTGGCGGCAAAGATTGGTAGATTTAAACCCTAATTCGCTAGTTGACCGGCTGGCTTTGATACAGACAGCGATGGCGTTTGGCGATTTGGCCATTGCCTCTAACGCGCTGGCTGGCGTGGCTCCCGCAGATCAGAAATCAGCACTTTACCAAAATACCGCTGGCCTTTTGGCATCTGGGGCGGGGGATGTTGCTACTGCCAAAAGTCATTTTTTGGAAGCCATCAAATTAGAGCCCGCCAATTATATCCCGCAGCTAAACCTGGCGGCCCTAGAATTACGCGGGCAAAACCCGAACGAAGCCATGGCAGCACGCGCTAGTTTGAGGCAAATCAGCCTGACCTCAACAAATCTAATCGTGAGCAACCAGGCAAAGCGTGAACTCATTGTGGATGCGCTACGTTTGAATAATTTCCCCGCCGCCGAGGCAATGGCGAGAGATCTGGTCAAGCCGGCCAATGCGGAATTTTCCGACCGGTTGCTATTTTTGGAAGTGTTGCTCAAGGACAAAAGCCCTGAATTGGACGCCATACTGGCCGTTTGCGAACATGACGCTGCCGGTGACTCTGTCAAGCTATCTAGCATGGCAGTTTGGTTGATGAAAAACCGCTCGCCTGGACAATCGTTGGCTTGGTTGCAAACCCTGCCAAAATCACTCCAAACCAACCAACCAGTAATGCCTTTGATGGGAGAATGTCTTTTGCGCATGGGTGACTGGCACCGCCTTCAAGCTAACATTCAAAATCAGAACTGGATTGAATTGGAATTTGTGCGCCACGCTTTTCTGGCCCGAGCCTTGCGCGGTCAGGATTTAAGAGATGCCAGTACCGGTGAATGGGCTGTGGCGTTGAACCTTGCTAATAACAATAAGGGAGAATTAATTTCCCTGTTTCGAATGGCGGCGGCTTGGGATTGGTCCAATGAAGCGGATGAAATACTCTGGCTGGTGGTAAACCATTATCCTGAGGAACATTGGGCGCCGCCAGTGCTCATGCAATCATTAATCAACGGTGGCCGGACGCGATCGTTGTTGCAATTATTCAGCCTCCTCTCCAGTCGTAACCCAGGCGACCTGGAGATGAAAAACAATCTGGCGTTTACCGCTCTGTTACTCGGTGCCCAGGAATTGAATCCGAATGATATCGCTCTTGAAGTTTATAAGAAATCACCCAAAAGTCCTGCGTTTGCTGCTACATATGCCTATTCGCTCTACCAGCAAAGACGCTACGCCGACGCGCTCAAAGTGATGCAGGGTTTAAGTGATAAGGAATTGGAAAATCCGGCAGTAGCTGGGTATTACGGTATCATTCTCAAAGCAACCGGGAGTGTGGCGAAGTCAAAAACTTATCTGCGGACGGCTCTTACAATCAAACTCCTGCCCGAAGAGCAGGTGATTTTTCAACAGGTATTAATCAATTAATTAGGCGAAATTTGACCGCTAAAAACAGGTGGGTTTAATTTTCTTTCATGGCTGGCTTCAATTTGAGGCAAGTGGATTTTTGACTATATCCAGCTTGGGCAAAGTTATTCGGCCCCTAGCAACCTCCGAAAGCTCTGAATAGCTTTAGCGTAACCGATTATTTCTTTGTTGGTTTATTTCAAGCCAGTTACGACCAATTCGTATAGAAATTATCTGAGCTACTATGATTGGGCCCCTCTGAACTAGGCCATTGAGGATGGGATGGTTTTCGGGTAACGAAAAGAAAACCATCATGAAGAAGACACATCATACGACGGAGCAAATCATCCGCATCCTGCGGGAGGCGGAGACCAGCGGGCAGAGC
>CAIPKV010000011.1 GCA_903865745.1 uncultured Verrucomicrobia subdivision 3 bacterium
GGCAGCCGGCACCGGCAAGGTGACAGCGGCCTGGACCCTGCTGGCCGAAGCCCTGAAATACGGCGTCTGGCTCAAGGTCGGCGGCGTGGACCCGGCCTACCAGCAGGTGGCGACCGTGACCACGCTCGCCTACACCCTCACGAACCTGCCCAGCGGCCAGACCGTCAGCGTGCAGATCACCGGCGAGAACAGCGGGGGCGACGGCCTGCCCAGCGGCCCGGTGCAGATCATCGTGCCCTAAGACCACCCACAAACACGAACGGCCTCCAGTAATGGCGGCCGTTTTTTTGTTTGCGCCAACAACGGTGGTCGGTTCAACTTGACTCATGCTGACATTTGAATGGGATGCGATTAAGGCTAGAACCAATCGAGCCAAGCACGCCGTCAGCTTTCTGGAAGCGACCACGGTTTTTGGCGATCCAGCGGCCAGCACCATTCCTGACCCGGCGCATTCGCAGGCCGAAAACCGGTTCATCATATTGGGCCGGTCGCATACGGGCAGAATACTGGTTGTCGTCCACACCGAACGCGGCGATAATATCCGCATCATCAGCGCGCGGCCGGCCAGCCAGCGTGAAAGAAAATACCATGAAGAAGCCATCCATTAAAAACGCCGATAAAGACCTGCAGCCGGAATACGATTTTTCCGCAGGTGTGCGCGGCAAGTATTTCCGGCGCTACCAGCGCGGTGCGAACGTGGTGGTGCTGGAGCCGGACGTGGCCAGGTTTTTTCCCAACGCCGAAACCGTGAACGATTCACTGCGCGCACTGGCGGGCATCATCCGCCGCCAAAAAGCCGTGGCAAAGTAATTTGCTGCCGTCGCCCGCGACACCAAAACCGTAAATCAACACTAAGGACTGACCCTTTGATGTTCGACAGGGGGTTGAGTCCAGCTTAGGCTAAAACCATGAAACAGGATAGACTGCACGACGAGGCGTCGATTATCTGTTAGGCAGCATCCGCGTATTTACATTTTATGATTATTAAAAACGCCATCCCGAAGTTTGTAGCTCTGGTGATTATCAGCGTGGCGATTTCATTTCTCGCCATCGGCACAGATAGCGGCGTTCTTGCCAAGGCGGATTCTATGTCGAGTGCTGACTTTATCGCCTATGTGCGAGGACTTCACCAGCATTCATTTCTCCATCACTTTGCGCTTATGTTTATCAGTGGCGGTATGTTTGTCGCCGGCGTGGAGTTTTTAGCTTATGTCATCAGATTGTGTTTCAAAAAGAAGCCTGCTGCCTAACAAGTCGCCGGAGCCAACCGCCGTTGGCGCTGTCAGTTCCGCTGTCGCGGTTCACGCCGCGAGTCGGCGGTGGCTCAGCTTTTTTCGTTAGGCCACATTACACGCTTATGAAAACAAACTATTGGTTTGCTTTAACAACGGGACGGAAAGTGGTATTAAGCGTTGTGATTCCAGTCGTTGCTGGGTATCTATTGTCGCTGACGAAGGATAAGACAGCCATTCATGTAAATCCTGACGACCATCGGTTTGCGTGGTGGCGTGATGCGCCTTTCTTTGATGTGGCCTCCAATCAGATTGTATTTGCAGTAGCGACATTTGTA
>CAIPKV010000012.1 GCA_903865745.1 uncultured Verrucomicrobia subdivision 3 bacterium
GAATATGGCGAGACGTTTAATTTTCCAGTGTGGATTAACCGCTGTGGCGTGCTCGCGGGTGCCGGACAGTTTGGCAAGGCCGACCAGGGAATCTTTTCATTCTGGATCAACTCGCACCTACGCCGGCGGCCACTGAAATACATTGGCTTTGATGGCGGCGGACACCAGGTGCGCGACTGCCTGCATCCGCGCGATTTAGTGCCGGCGCTCCTCGCGCAGATGAAGCATTCCGGCAAGAATGAGCCGCGCATCGCCAATTTCAGCGGCGGTGTGACCAACACCATGTCGTTGGCACAATTGACCCGCTGGTGCGACGAGCGTTTTGGCAGGCACCCCGTGGCCATGGACGCAAATCCGCGTCCCTTCGACATTCCGTGGATGGTGCTGGATGCCACGCTCGCGGAGAAAATCTGGCATTGGTCGCCAATAATTTCCTTGCCGCAGGTGTTGGAAGAGATTGCCGAACACGCGGAACAAAATCCTGAGTGGTTAGAGGTTTCTGGTTCTTGATGAATGCGCCTAATCCATCCGCGCCGAAACTAAAACTTTTCTCCGTGGTTATCCCGGCGCGCGACGAGCAAGAATCCCTGCCCGCGACGATTGAGCATTTGCACTTGGAGTTTTCGCTAAACGACATTCCGCATGAAATCGTGGTTGTAGACGACGGCAGTATGGACAAGACTTGGGAGGTCTTGCAGAAGCTTAAGGCAAAAATTCCCACGTTGCAGCCAATTCAGAACAATGGGGAACACGGTTTCGGGCGCGCCATTGTATTCGGCCTGCGCCATTGCCTAGGCGACGCCGTTGTCATTATGATGGCCGACGAATCCGACGATGCGCGCGACGCGGTGTGCTATTGGAAATTGTTAAACGAAGGCTGGGACTGCGTTTTTGGCAGTCGCTTCATTAAGGGGGGTGGAACGATTGATTATCCCAAGTTGAAATTGTTTGTGAACCGGCTCGCAAACTTTTTCATCCGCGTCATTTTCAACATCCCGCTGAACGACACCACAAATGCGTTCAAGGCTTACCGACGCAAAGTTATCCAAGGTTGCGAGCCACTCATTGCGCCACATTTCAACCTGACGGTAGAGATTCCGCTTAAGGCAATGGTGCGTGGCTATTCGTGGACGGTCGTGCCAATTACTTGGCGCAACCGACGCTTTGGCGAAGCTAAATTGAAAATCAAAGAGATGGGCAGCCGCTATTTTTTTATTTGCGCCTATGTATGGCTGGAAAAATATTTTAGCCGGGGAGATTATAAACAGCGGTGGTAAGATTCCGTCTTGCAATCCCTAAGTATCCAGATTTTTCTTTTCATAGGTGCTTTCAGTCAAGATAATGATTGAATGCAGATTGAAAGCAATTTTTATGAACGCCTGCACCGGAACGATGCTGCTTACGGCCGCAATGTTTATGACGTGCAGAGACTAGTTAGTCACTCCGCCTTTAACTCATGGCAGGAAAAAAATAAATCTAAATTGTCTGTTTTAGATATTGGTTGTGGCAAGGGGCAATTCTTGCTCGACATAACAACGGTATTAAAACAAAAAAACCAAGCTGGTTTGGACCGTGTTGTAGTTGTGGACTTAATTCGTGCTGAAGGCAATCTTTTGGGGAAAATATTACCTAATCCAGAGTTCTACCAACAAAGCGTGGATGGACAAAAACTTCCCTTTGAAGAAGCAACTTTTGACTTTATAAGTTGCAATCATGTTTTAGAACACATTTTCGAGACCGAAAAGTTTTTGCGTGAGATTCGTAGAGTTGTACGAAATAACGGCTTGGTGGTTATCAGTGTGCCGAATTGTGCAGCGTGGATGAATAGGATTGCTTTTTTGTTTGGCGGATTGCCTCTAGGTGCGGAGGTTGGAACAGAATCAGCCTCATATGGTTTTTGGCCAACTTTTTTACAACACAAATTAAATCGGTTCGTCCCGTCAGGACACATTCGGGATTTCACGCCGCGCGCCTTACGTGATCTTGCTGAGTCTTGTGGGTTTAAATCCGTGGGTTGGTGGGCTCAGAATGGTGGACTCATTCCTACGCTCAAACGAAATCTCGGGATACTGCTTGAACCAAAGTGACGTTACTTTTCAACCGGTTTCCAGCAGCCGACGGAACGCTTCCGCCCTCTCTGATTTAGGAGTTTTGCGCAAAGGTAATAAAAGCACCTTTCCGCGTTCGCTAAGGGGGCGGTAGTTTTGAGGTTCCCAAGCGTTTGAATGTATTATGATTTTTGGCACATTAGCAAATGCGGCTAAATGTCCCACCATCGAATCAGCTCCACAGAAGACTTTAGAGTGTTTCAAGATTTCTATCAGATTTCCTAGGGAAAGTCCGAAAGCAGTGTCTGTATTCCAGGATGAATGAACTTGATGTTGTTCCTTTGCTGAGCCGACTATTAACGTTCTATATCCTCTGTCTTGAAGTATGTTTAAGTTTTTTTTGACCTCAACTGCATTCATTTGTCTGTATCTATCGGTAGAAAATGGATGTAATATCGCAAGCTTTTCTGAACTAAGTTTGCTCAGCAACTCGGCGGCTGAGGCGCTAGGCAATAAATAAAGTTCATAGGGATACGGTTTTGAATCTATGCCCATTTCTTTACATAGACGGTAATATTTGAAGCAACCGGTACGGGTAATGTAATGTGCCAATTCGGGGAACGTTTGAATAGTTGGGAATAAAATCTTTTGATAGGTGCTTTCTCGATTAAATGCGCGAACAATTTTTCGAGCCTTCCACTGATGTAAAAAGTAGTATTTAAAAGGGTTCCAAAATTGTGGCTGGTGTGCCGGGTATAGTAATATATTTTTTACCAAGGGATTATTTTCCCAGATTTCCCGACAAGCGGGGTTGAGGACGACCAGATCAATTCTCTCCTCCGGGTGGAGCCGGCAATATTCCCTCAATACACCGGTCAACATTATATTGTCACCTATACCATGAAGAAAAACTAGGAGGGTGTTCGACATTTTAGGCTCGAAATAGTATCAAATATTATTGTGTCAGCCATCGAATCAGCAAGCACAGAAATCGGTATGGTCTCTGTAGTAGGCCTCCTCTTTAGCTTATTGAAAAGTGTTACTGCGTACCATTGGGCTTACTGTTGAGTATGGTCGTCAACCAGATGGAAAACAACGTTGTCAATGCAATTGCGGCAGCCACGGGCATCACGCGTAACAATAATGTCGGCGTTTTCCCTAGACACAGCAGGGCGACCCAATAGGCCAGTCCCAAGCCACCGTAAAGTAGCGCAACTTTGAGCCAGCGGCTAGCCAATGCCCAAGTGGCAAATGCCTGAAGCACCCCGACTAATACCATTGTCAATGCTAGCGGATTAATCATTGCGGCGGCTTCTGGTGTATAGCGTCCCAGAAGCTTTAAGAGAAATGTCCTCAATATAATCAACCCAATTGCACCAGTGATAAGGCCGGTGGTATAAAAACCGAGCAATCTAGATTGTTCGCGCCATCCATGACCAGAATGGCTGCCGGAACGGTGGGTGAATAAAACTATCAGCAGCGGACCTACGGTCATAGGCAAGGCGATGGCCAAGCGTTCGGCGGCCGCATAGGCGTCCCGGTCAGTCAGGGAAAAATATCGCTGCGCCACCAACTGGTCGCCCTGAAGGAAAAAATATCCTCCCACGCCGCACGCCGCACTCACAACGAAATACTGGACGAACTCGCGGTTGCACGGTGTGACCGATTCGCCATGGAACTGTTTGAAATCCTTTCTCCAAAAAAGTAGGACGAGGTTGGCCAGCACCATCACTACCGATGCCAGCACCGCTGTTTCCGCAATAGGAAACTTGGTAACGAAAATCCCGCAGAACGCCAGTCGCAGGCCGACCCCCAGTAATCCGATGAGAGCCAGACGCTTAAACCACGCCAGTCCCTGACACAGGGCGGTCACATACGAGCCCCACAGCCCCGCCAGCACGAACAGCAGCGCGACGAACATGAGGCTGGTGCGTGGGAAATTAAAATAGCTGCTCAATGGCCTGACCAATAGAATGGCGAATACCGAGCCGGCTATCGTCAGGTTGAATAACGACTTTCTGCAGCCAGCCAGCAGGCCTTCTAGTCGCGCGTGATCACCATGGAACTTGAACCGGGCAATATAGTGGGTAATCGCCGTCGTGGCGACTGCCAGTGGTAATCCAAGAAATCCAGTTAATCCGATGGTGTTGTTTGCCAAACCGTATTCACCATCATGCGCCAATTTTCGGCCAATGATTGCCTGAAAGGCGTAGTTGCCCAGGCCGGTAATAAAACTCACCACTGTTAATATCATTCCGCTGCGCCAAAGTTTGCTCATGTAGGGTTTAGTTGCTATGCGACTATTTAAAGATTTTGATGATTATCCCTAAAAAAACAATCGTCGCGAGTTTAATCAGAAGGCCGCCGCCACGCGCGGGATGGAATCGCAATCTTCACCCTGCCGGTGGCGGGGATTTCAATTTCCGCCCGCGCTATTTAGCGGCGACGCATGAGTGCCTCAATCTCGTCGGCCTCAATGGGGATGTGCGCCATCAAGTCGAGCTGGCCGTCTTCGGTGACGAGCACGGTGTTTTCCAGCCGCACGCCAAAACCTTCCTCCTTGATGTAAATCGCCGGCTCGCACGTCAACACCCAGCCGGGAGAAATCTTCAGGTGATTGTAGGTCACGTCATGCACGTCCAGGCCGAGGGGATGCGCCACGCCGTGCATGAAATAAGGTCGCACCGCGGGATTTTCTGGCGTCGATTTTTTGAGCTGCGACGGTTTAAGGAGGCCTAGGCCAACGCATTCTTCTGCGAGCAGCGCCTCGCATTCCGAGCGCAAATCCTTCGTCGTCTTGCCGGGCACCATCGCGCGCGTCATCAGGCGCAGCACGCGCAGCACGGCGGTGTAAACCTGCTTCTGTCGGCGCGTGAACCGTCCGCTGATTGGAATCGTCCGCGTCAGATCACTCATGTAATTGCCCAGACCGGCCGCTACATCAAGCAGCAGCAGTTCGCCCTTTTTGCAAATCTGGTCGTTCTGCGTATAATGCAAAATATTGTTGTTCGCTCCACTCGCAACGATTGGTGGATACGCAAACGCGCCCTTGTGCCGGATGAATTCGTGCGCGAACTCCGCCTCCACCTCCGCTTCGTTCACGCCGGGCTTTACAAATTTCAGTACGCGCGCGAAGCCGCGCCCGGTCAGGTCGCACGCAGCTTGGATGGCGTCAATTTCCGCCGCCGATTTCACTGAGCGCAGCTCGTGCATCAGCGGCGCGAGGCGCTGGTAGCGGTGCAGCGGAAACTGCTTTTGGCAATCGCGAACGAACCGCGCATCGCGCATCTCCACCGTCACGTCCGCGCGCGCATGCTCGTTGCTATTGAGATAGACATTTTCCAGCTCGCACATGAGCGAACGGAAAATCGCCGGAAACTCCGACAGCCATTTTACATGCTTGATCCCCGAAACACCCGTCGCCGCTGCCTGCGTGAGCTTGTGGCCTTCCCAGATGGCGAGGTGTTCGTTGGGCTGGCGCACGAACAGGATTTCGCGCTGGGTTGGGTCGAACGCATCCGGTGCGAGCAGCAATATCGTCTCTTCCTGGTGGACGCCGGTGAGGTAGAACAGGTCGGCGTTTTGCAGATGGCCCATCGAACCATCGGCGTTCGTGGGCATGATGTCATTGGCGTTGAAGAGGGCGAGCGAGCGCGGCAACAGCTTTTGCGCGAGGCGTTCGCGGTTCAGCGTGAACAGCGCAGGGGGCAGGGGCACGGCTTTCATTTTAAAATCAAATTGCTGAACCACGAAATACACGAATCGCATCGAAAGAAACAGGAAGAAAACGGCGGTGTATCAATCCGGAGGGGCGGGCGAACCAGGTTCCTAAAGATTTTTGTTTGGAATTAGTGGCTTCCGACCGCTGGCATAACCGGTGGCCAGTAGTCCGCCTGGTCGGTTGGGTTAAAAGGGCATCCGTCTTGAGAACCGTTTCGCCGGTGCGGGTGTCCACTGCTCATCTCGTAGCCTCTGCGGGACATCCCTGGGATTCAGAGGAACATCCCCCGGATTCTAGGGGACATCCCTTGAAGTTCTAGGGACGTTCCTTGAAATCTGCGGGATATCCCCGTGAAATTGGGGGATGTTCCTCAAACTCCGAGGGACATCCCTCGACATCTGCGGGACGTCCCTCGGATTACGGGGGACGTCCCCCGTAAGATTAGGGACAGTTTTAAATGGTAGAAATTAGCCATTCCACGACTAAAACACCGACGGAAATGCCAAAACGACCGCTTTTAGCCATTTCTGACTGCGGCGGTGGGTAAAAACCCAGCGAGGTTTGCCGGCCTGGATGCTTTGGCCAAAGTGGTGCCTTCGCTGATAAAACTGATCATCGTCTAGGAAACCCTGAACGGTTAGCTTTTGAGCGGGCGGCTGGCGGAATTACTTCGCCGGACGTTGCCGCAGCCAGAGCAGCCCGCCGAAACCCGCCAGCAGCAGACCGGTCACCGCCCACGCGCCGGCATTGGCGTTTTGCGCCGCGAACTGGAGCGACACCGCGCCGACCGCCGGCCCCAGACAGTTGCCCGCGCCGATGGCCGCTTCATGGATGCCGCCGTGCTCGCTCCGGTTATCGCTCGCGTCCATGGAGTAAAACAGGGACGAATAATAGATCAGCCCGATGGCGACGCCGAAAAATACCTGTGCCACCAGTACCACCGCGAGATTGGGTACGATGAGGATGACGGCAAACGACAGCACGAGTGCGAGATAGGCCGCCACGAGCCAGCGGAAGCGGTAATGCCACCCCGGCCATTGCCACAACGCCACAAATGCCGCCAGTCGCACAAACCCCCACAGTGAACACGCGATGCCGGCGAACACTGGCGTCAGGTGGAATTTGGCCGTGACGCCGGATAGCACGGCGATGAGGGTGTTGATGGCGATGTACGCGAAGGGATTCGCCAACCGCGCGAGCTGTTGGAAATTTTTGGCGCGCGCGGGCGCAGGGCGGTTCTCATCCGGCGGCGCGGCGGCATGATGTTCCACGGCGGGCAGCGGTAGTTTTTCCAACCAGAGCGTCAGCATCACCTGTGCGGCGACGATGGCGGCGGGGATGTAAAAGATGCACTGGTAGCCGAACTTTTCGGTGAGCGGCTTGCCGAGGAACAGTGCGGCGGCGTTGGTCGCGGCCCAAGTGATGTTGTAAATGCCGACGGCATGCGGCACGCGGTCGGGCGTCTCGTTCTCGCTGATGAGCGCCTCCAGGACCGGCCAAGTGAAACACATCCCGAGCGTGACGATGACGGCGCAGATGATTTCGCCGGTGGCGGAACTTAGCTGCATGCCGGCGAGCAATCCGCTGGCCATGAGGCCGAACCCGAGCTTGAGCGCATTGAGATAACCCCAGCGCTGCGCAAGCCGTCCGGCTTGCCACGAGGACAGGGCGTAACCGAATCCCAGCAGCGCGGCGACGGCGAGATTGGCCTTGTCGGTGAAGCCAAACCGGTCGTGCAGGAGGAAATAGAGGTAGGTGAAGTACAGTACCGTGCCAAAGGAGTTCAGCCCTTCGATGGTGAAGCAGAGCGACTGGCGTTTTTGGCGGAGGTTCACGGGAGGCTAGGAAATTTCGGCGAGCGCGCGGTGGCAATACCATTTCACCGCATCGGTCATGGGCGGCGAGAGCTGTTCCAGCTCCGCGCGGCTGCACCAGCGGATGGCATGATGCTCGGTAGGGGCGAGGGTGACGGCGGTGGAATGTTTGGGGCGCGCCCAGTATATCAAGCCGATGTGCTCGTGCGTATCGCTGATGCGATGAATATCGAGAAAACGCGGGGCGATGAGCGCGCGGGTGCCGGGCGAAGTGGTGGGCGGCCGTTCGCCGAGCAACTCCACGTCGAGGCCGCTTTCTTCCTTGGCCTCGCGCAACGCGGCCTGTTCCGGGTCTTCGTCCAACTCGATGTGGCCGCCGAGCGGCAGCCACTTAGCCAGCTTGCGATGGTGGATGAGCAGGATTTTTTCGGCGTGAACGATGAAGATCGCAACCGTGAAATCAATTTTTTCGTGGATGTGGGCCATCGGGATTTACGATTTATGATTTATGAAGGTTGCGCCATAAAAAATTACGAGCCCTACAGGATGCAGGACTCGTAAAGCGTATATCGCAAATCGGAAATGCGAAATTATTTCATCCGGTCGAACGTCTTCTGCAAAATCTGCCAGTCTTTCAAGCCGGCGAACTTGCTCTGGAAGCTGGTATTGATCTCAGTTTCGCGCGCGTTCTTGGTCGGCTTGTTGACTTTGTAGAGCACGCCGAAGTTGCCGGGGAAACTGGCGCTGGCCAGCTTGTAAGCCGCCATTTCATCCGTTACGTCGTGGGTCTTGGGAACTTCGTTGAAGACGCCGCCTTTGCGCGGATTCGCGGAGTCGAAGGCGCCCTCATAAAATTCTACGCATTCGCTCAGGCAGTGGACGAAACTAAAGCCGTCGTGATCCATGGCGGCTTCCATCGTCGCGAGGACGTGGTTCGGATTTGAGGCCGAGGTGCGCGCGACGAATGAGGCCCCGACCGCGATGGCCTGCTTGGCGGGATTGATCGGATAATCCACCGCGCCCCAGATGTCGGTCTTGCTCTTGAAGCCGACCGGCGACGTGGGCGAAGTCTGCTTTTTGGTCAGGCCGTAAACCTGGTTGTCCATGACGACGAGCGTCATCTTGATGTTTTTGCGCGCGGTATGCGTGAAGTGGTTGCCGCCAATGGAAAACGCATCGCCGTCGCCGCTGAAAGCGAAGACGTGCAGGTCGGGACGCGACAAGGAAACGCCGCTGGCAAACGGCAGCGCGCGGCCGTGGATGAAATGCGCACCGTGCGCCTGCACGAAGTACGGGAACCGGCTGGAGCAGCCGATGCCGGAGATGGTGGTGATCTTCTCATGCCACAACTTGCGCTTTTCAATCAGCTTGAAATAGAGCGCTAGCACGGAGAAGTCGCCGCAGCCGGGACACCAGGTCGGGTGGTCGGCGACAATTTCTTTTCGCGTCAGGGCCTTACGTTCGCCGGTGGCGGATTCGGTCACGTTGGCGGGGACAACGGGTTTTTCAGTCAAAGTCTGGCTCATAAATATTCGTGTTTGAAATTATTTCTGCACCTTGGTTTTCACCTGCTCGACGATTTCTTTCACCTTCCAAGTGAGGCCGTCGGTCTTATTGACACCTTGAATCTTCGCATCACAGTAGCGGGCGCGCAACACGGCGCCGAGCTGGCCGTAGCCGTACAGACCCTCGTCGTTCATTTCCACGACCAGTACATGGTTGAAGCCGGAGAAAACATTCTCCAAGCCGTTCGGCAGCGGATTGACATGGCGCAGATGAATCGCGGAAACGCTGTCGCCAGCGGCGCGGAAGCGGTCCACGGCCTCGCGAATTGGACCTTCGGTGGAACCCCAGCCGACGAGCAGGACATTGCCTTCCGGCGGACCGTAAATTTTGGGCAGTGGCAGCGTCGCGCCGAGTGCTTGCAATTTGATACGGCGTTTGGCGTTCTGCAACATGTGAACTTTCGGCGAGCCACTCGGATGGCCGTATTCGTCGTGTTCGAGGCCGGTGGCGATGGGATATTTGCCATCCAGAATCCGAGTGCCCGGTTTGATTTGCGGGCTGACGCCGTCCTTCGCGGTGAGGTCGTAAGGCTTATAGGTCGCCACGGGCGTCAAATCCGGTGTGATGTCTTGGCAAATTTTTTCGAGGTTCGGCTCAGTGAACGCCTCGATGCGCGTGGCGATGCCCTGATCGGTGAGGAAAAACACCGGCGTGTTATATTTGCGCGCGATGTTAACGGCCTCGATTGCCATGTAAAAACAATCTTCCACGTTTGCCGGAGCGAGCACAACGCGCGGAGCGTCACCGTGGCCACCGTTGATGGCGATGTTTAAATCAGATTGTTCAATGTTCGTAGGCATGCCAGTCGAAGGACCGCCGCGCTGAACGTTGATTATGACGAGCGGCATTTCCGCCATTACCGCCCAGCCAATGGCCTCGGTCTTGAGCGCGATGCCCGGACCGCTGGAACCCGTTACCGCCACACGACCAGCGTAACTTGCGCCGAGCGCCATCGAGACGGAGGCGATTTCATCCTCACACTGAATGAACGAACCGCCATATTTCGGCAATTCGCGGCGGAGCAACTCCATGATGTCTGTCCACGGCGTGATTGGATAACCTGCGCCGAAGCGTACGCCCGCAGCGATGAGGCCGTAACCGATGGCTTCATTGCCATTCATCACGACTTGATGGCCATCTTTCTTCTGGCTTTCCGTGATCTGAAAAGTTTCCATCACGTTACTGGGCGAATTCGCGTAGCCGGCGTGGAATGCTGCCAGAGCGTTGTTCAGGATGCTTGGATCCTTACCCGTGAAGCGTTCGCCCAGAAGTTTTTCCAGCTTCGGTACGTTTAGATCAAACATCCGGGCGATGAGCCCGAGCGAATAAATGTTTTTGCCCTTGTCTTTGGCGGTGCCACCAATCGCCTCGACGGTCAGCGAGGAAATGGGAATGCCGACGTGGTGATATTGTGACAGCCATTCTTCTTTCGGTACCACGTGGTCGCTGTCGAAAAGGACAATGCCTTTTTTCTTGAGCGAGTTGATGTGGCCCTCGTAGCTGTGCTGATAAAAGCAGAGCAAAACATCCGCGTCGTCGCCCGCAGTCAGGACTTCGCCACTGCCGACGCGCACCTGAAAAATGGACGGACCACCGGAAATCGTGGACGGAATCGTCATAAAAGTCATGACCTCCTGCTCGCTACGGCCAGCGAGTCGCGCGAGGAAGCCACCAATAGCCTGAATACCATCCTGGGAATTACCCGCGATACGGATAACGACTTCGTTAATTCGAGAAACTTTGGGGGCACCACCCGCCGACGGGACGCCCGCTGTTACATTACTCATATAAATAGGAACCTCGGAATCTAAAGATTGCTGTGGCAAGGTGGATTGACGCCTGAAGACGTTTCAGGACGACACCGTTGCCATAACACAGTAAATGAACAGGTGGGAATGTGTCAATTTCTAATGCTACTTATATCTCGTTGTTTTTCAGAAGCTTAACCCGAACTTGAAAACCGGCGCAGAGGTGTGAAAGTAAGCGATTAGGAATGGTTATCCCTGTTTTAGCTAGTATCAGTCCGCGAATCCTTACGTTGGCAAGGTGTTTGTCCGACAGATATTGGAATAAACCTCCGCCAACGGCTTGGGCGTACGCGGTAGTTTTTCATTCGCAAAATCTACCGCGAGAAGACCGAACTTTTTTGTATAACCGAACTGCCATTCAAAATTGTCCAAAAGTGACCAGTAGAAAAAACCGCGCACGCCCACACCGCTGGTGATTGCGCTATGCAGAGCGATGAGGTTTTCACGCAAGTCGCGCGCCCGAAAACTTTCATCGCTGGACGCTGCTCCGTGTTCCGTTATGTAGATGGGCAGCTTGAATTTCCGATGGAGATAAGAAAGGATTTTAACTAAACCCTCGGGATAGCGCTCAACCATGTCATCGCAGACAAATCCGAACTCCCTCAATGTCTTAACCGGTGCGCCGCTTGCTGGGATCATCGCGCGGAAATGATGGAAGCGCACGCGTCCGTAATAATTTAGGCCGATGAAGGTCGAAGCCTTACGCCGCCATCCGCCGAGAAACGCATCCAGCACGAACTTATTGAAAGTGTAATGGCAGCCGAATGCGGTTGCGCGGTCCCACGGCGAAAACTTATGGTAGGCATGGAAAAACGTCCAGTTTTTCGCGATGCCGACCTCGGGCTTGCGCCCGGCAAAAATTCCGTCACGCCGGATGATGCGGCTGACTTGCACATGCGCGCGCGCCATATGCGAAATAACTTTACGAAATTCGCCCAGCTGCCATTTATGCTGCGGTGGGAAACCGCCAAGTAAATATGCCACGCATGCGTAAGTGTCCGGTTCGTTGAAGGTATTCCAGAGAAACACTTTTTCTTTTAGTGCTGCGACAAGTTTTTTGACGTAATCCACGAAAGCCGGAATCGTTTGCGCGTTCGTCCAGCCTCCGGCGGCATTAATCCACGGCGGATTAGAAAAATGGTGTAGAACCACCATGGGCGTGATGTTTTTTGCGATAAGCCGATCAAGCAAATCAATGTAGTGCGCCAAAGCCTCCTGATTCAGTGGCGCGAACGGTTCGGATTGCAGCCGCGCCCATTCAATGCCGAAGCGGTACGCGTTCGTCCCGAGCTTTGCCATCCAGTCCACATCTTCGGGATAACGGTGATAATGGTCGCACGCGATGCGGCAATTCCCACCGTCCATGGCGGTGAACTGCGTCCACTCATTTTCTATGTGGCCTTCCACCTGCGTCGGTGACGTGGCGGTGCCCCACATAAAGCCAGGCGGAAAAGTTAGCACTTTATCTTGCGTCATCGGGATTTGTTTACAGCGAGTTCGATAGCGGCAAAAAGTTTTTCTGGCGCGCTGGCCACCCAGTCGCGGAATTTTTCTGTCGGCAGGCTGGCTGGTAATTCGGCGAGGCGGTCAAGGTTAAAGCTTTTTTCCGCGAGGCCGATGCCGAACTGCTGGGCATCAAGCGCGTTGACCTGCTGTTCAACATGGTTTTCCACCGGCACCAGAAAAAGCGGCTTGCCGAGCCACGCGGCCTCGCTGACGGATTCGAAACCGGCGGTGCAGACAACGTGGCGGCAAGCGGCCATCATCGATAAAAACTTTTCACCGGCGAGTCGATGAAACGTAAGCGACGGCGAATGTTCAAGTTCCGCCGGCGCGTCAGGCTTGTCATAGAAACAATGAATCCGCGTCTGCGGATTTTTATCGCTCCAGTTTATGATTTGATCGGCATAACCGTGGTTGAGCAAATAAACGAGGACAAAGTCACCCGCTGGCTTCGCTTCCAATTGGAAAAGCTGCTTCCGCAAAATCGGCGGGCCAACTACGATGCGCTTTCTGGGCAAGTCCGGCGCGGCGTACAAAGAAAGCGCCAGCTTGGTGGTTCGGGCGCCAAGCAGCCAGGTGTAAACCCGCATGCTAAACTTCTGCTTCCACAAGTGCGGCGTGCGGACGTAGCCAGGATGTTGGAACATGAACTGGTGGCCAATCGTCACGATTGGCGGTCGCTGGCGACGGGTGATGGCATAAAACGCGGCCATCGGCTCGAAGAAATTAATGATTACGTCCGGCTGCGTTTCGGCCACGATGGCATCAAGCTGGCGCAGGATGCCGCAGTATTTTGGAAGCTGGCCGAAAACGCCGAGCAGTGTGGCCGTGTTACTGACGGAGCGGCTATTCTTATATTTGAACTCCAGCGTCGGCAATGGCCGGACGGAGATCTTCATCGCCGATGCGAAGTATTCCGGCATCGGCCTCCGCGCGCTCACGCCGAGTGTGACGGCGACCACCTGATGTCCCGCCGCCTCGGCCATTTCCTTGACGGCTATCGCCTGAGTCAGGTGACCCCGACCCTCGCCTAGCACGCAGAACATCATTTTCATGAAAGTGAATCAGTTTGATTTTGCCGTCGAAATCTTCGATCAGCGCCGTGCAACTTTCAACCCAGTCGCCGCAGTTCAGATATTCCACGCCGTCAATCATCTTCGTCTCTGCACGGTGAATATGGCCGCAGATGACGCCATCGGCCGACTGTTTCCGCGCCATCGAAGCGAGCGTGTCCTCGTATTCAGTGATAAACTTCACGGCGGATTTCGCCTTGGACTTCAGATATGCCGCCAGCGACCAATAACCAAAACCCAGTGCGCGGCGCAGGCGGTTGAAATACAAATTAATATCCAGAATCCAGTTATAAAGGTGCGAGCCGAGCTTCTCGAGCAGATGATTGAAGTGCGTCAAGCCATCCGCCTGATGCCCATGAATCACTAAATATTTCTTACCGTCGGCGGCGGTGTGGATGACTTGGTGGGCCATCACCACGCTGCCAAAACGCATGCCTTCAAACTGATCGATGAACTCGTCATGGTTACCCGTGATGTAGATAACCTTCGTCTGCTTGCGGCTCTTGCGAAGAATCTTTTGAATCAGCACGTTGTAATCATCGCGCCAATACCAGCGGAACTTAAGTTCCCAGCCGTCGATGAAGTCGCCGACGATGTAGAGATATTTGCATTCCACCATCCGCAGGAATTCGAGCAGTTCCGGGACCTGCGAGTGCTTCGTGCCGAGATGGACGTCGGAAATCCAAACCGAGCGGCAGACCAGCGGCTCGTCCACGTTTAAATCCAGATAGGTTTGGGCATCCATCGCGGTAACTCCATTAACTCGACGACTATTGAACTATGCTTTGCTGTGAATAACTTGGCAATAACTTATTGCGGCTGTGACGGCATTATTACCTGCCTGTAACCGGAGTGTAACAAAGTTGGTGTCTGTCGTCTCAAGTCAACGGCGGCAGGTAATTGAGCTGGTGAATCGGTGGCTGCGCGCGGTTGGTGCAGAAAGGTCATGATTATTTGCCGTCGCCACCCACAATACCCGGCCTCCAGCTTGAGCATGAGCCTGCGCGGACCGGTCCGCTACCGTTTCCGACTAGAAATGGACCATTTGGGACCACTCCCCGACCGTTCAGGACCGGTCCTGAGCCATCCATTCCCGCTCCCGGACCGTCCAAGCTCGATCCTAGACCGTTCAGGATCGCTCCCGAACCGTTTAAGCTCGCGCCTGAACCGTTTAAGCTCGATCCTAAACCGTTCAAGCTCGCGCCTGAACCGTTCAAGCTCGCGCCTGAACCGTTCAGGACCGGTCCTGGGTCGTTCATTTCCCGTCCTAGATGGTCCAAGACCGCTCCGGAACCATTCATATTCAGGGGGCAACTACCGATTTCTCCGCTTTTTTCGTCAAAAACTGCGTTTATTCGTCAAAAACTCACTATTCCATGACCTGCCACCAACGCTACATCTCGTTGGAGAGGGAGTTGCCGCTGGCGACGGGATTGGCCGGACGCTAAACTGGGTCAACGAGGGTGGGTGTAGGTTAGGAAGTGGGTGGGTAGCTAAGCGGTATTGAATCCTGAACTTGAGCAGATGGCTACGCAGCCGTGAATAACCTCGGTAAAAGTGGTGCGCGCGAGAGGACTTGAACCTCTGATTCACCACTTCCAGAGTTGCCGGTCGGGGATGTTTCATTGCCATTCATTGCCCAAAGAGTAACAGCTATTATCCAATGAATGCAAGATGATTCGTGATTCTACGGGCAACTTTCGGCAGGTTATCTTGTGCAAATTCTGTGCAAGCCTGCGCGCTTGTGCAAAACTTGTGCAAACCGAAAGTCTAGCCGGGATTTGTGCAAATTCTGTGCAAGGATTTCCGCCCCTTTGGGCAGGGCAACGGAGCTTTTCTCACGGAACGAACCAAACGCCCGCCACAGGACATTTACGGCACAAGGCGGGGCATTGTGGCGAGTGCGGACAGAGTGAAAAATAACGTGTCCGCCACCCCCGTTTCGGTGTTCGTGCCGTGTCTCCCATTTTGAAACCCCGTATTGCGCCGATTGTCTAGCCCGCCAAAAAAAATTCCAACCAGCCTATTGGCGCAAATACAAGGGCAGTCTGAAAAAAAATTCCAAACCTGTAAAAATTGCATGGAATCCGTGGCGGACTGCTAACGCAAAACTCGCAATAAACACTGATTTAGCGTCAGGGCTTTTTCTTGCCTGGCTTCAGTTGCTTCAATTTTTTTACCGCCGCCTCAAAATCCTTTTCCACCGGCGACGGTTTCGCATCTTCCAGCACGCGGAATTTTGAAAATTCCAATTCGGCTTTTGCCACCGCCGCGTCATGCGAAATTTTCCCGGCGTGATCCAGCAGTTTGCGCCCGGAAATTTTCAGGAATTCATCCAGTTTTGTAATCCAGTCGCGCATCGTCATCGGCTTCCGCGCCAGTGCTTGAAGCTCCGCGTATTCGATGTAAAGATTCACAATGCGATTTAGCACCTGCAATTCGTCTTCCGTGAGATAGTTCTTGGCAATCGCCGCGTCTTCTTTCCGCACACGCCCACCGGGGCGCGTCGTCAGCATCCCCATGAACGGTTTCCCGGCATCGGCTCGCTCATGGATGATTTCCGCCGCCGTGTGGCCGTGCGTCGCCCAGTGCATTTTGTTTTGCACCGTGGCGAAAAACTTCTGGGACGCCTCCGCATCCGGCGTGTAATCTACGCTGGTCGCATAAATATCCAGCACCTTCTGATAGAACCGCCGTTCCGAGGAGCGGATGTCGCGGATACGCGCCAACAGCTCGTCAAAATAATCCGTTTGCCCTTTGCCCGGCGGATTTTTCAACCGTTCGTCATCCATCGTGAAACCCTTCACTATGTATTCGTTCAACCGCTGCGTCGCCCAAATGCGAAACTGCGTGCCACGCGGCGATTTCACGCGGTAGCCGACGGCAATGATGGCGTCCAGATTGTAGTGTTTTAACGCCCGGCGAACCGGCCTTGCGCCCTCCATGCGAACTTGTAAGTAATCCTTACAAGTTGCCTCCTCCTGAAGTTCTCCTTCGTTGTAAATCGCTTGTAAATGAAGCGTTATGTTCTGCGGTGTTGTTTGAAACAAGTCCGCAATTTGAGCCTGTGTCAACCATGCCGTCTGCCCGTCCAAACGCACTCGCAAGCGTGTCTGTAAATCCTCTGTCTGATACAGAATCACTTCGCCGCCGGGTTTATTTTCATTCGCGCTCATGGCATTGAATCATCTCGGTTTCAAATCAAAAAAAACGTCACGGACAGATTGCGTCATTCCGGCGGAGTGTCAATCAGGGGAATTATCATGCCGGCGGATGCTGGTGACGCAGCAATGCGGCCTCGACGCTCGGCCAGTGAAACAAAATGCGCCGCCCGCCCGGTCGCACGCACGGAATTTTGCCGGACGTGCGCCAGTTGAACAATGTGCGGCGACTGATTGGCAACCGCGCCAGCAATTGCTTTTGGTTAATGAAGCCAGCCTCGCCTGCCGATGTTTGGCTTTTTTCAGCGCGGATGCCAATTTCAGTCACGCCCGCGCTGGCAGGCGGCGCAATACTCAAAAAATCTCTCCGTTCTCCATTCATGCAACGGAAACTTTACATGAACCACGGCAGGCGCAGATGTATCACCTACACTTTCCAACTGCGGGCGCTGTGTTCACGCCGGCACCGAAAGTGTCCACTTCATCTGTCCAGTGCGTTCACGAACCGCGCAAACTGGCGCAAGCTCCATCCGTCGCTCGCGGACATTCACACGCCTGAAAACTGCCTGAAATTCACAGGACAAGCCTTACCCCTTCGCCAGCGAAGGTTTTGGTGTCCGCGAAATAGTCGCGGAGAAATCACCATTTGTCCGGCCAAATGGCCGCGCCGATGTCCGCAGCCACGGTCAGTCCGTGTCCAGTCCACGGGAACGATCAATCCGCGACCGGGCCATGTCCGCGTTCAATCTATGACCGCATCCGCGTCCGCAGTTTTCCCGTCGGCGCGCACACTCCAGATCCGCGCACAGTCCGTGTCCCTGGGCAGTCCGCGTCCTCGGTCTGGCCGTGAACCAGCCGTGTCCCGAAACTTGGACAGGCCGGGAAATGTCCGCGCTGCGGCCTCGTCCTTTCCCGTGTGATGGTGTCTTCCGAAAATTGCCCGCAGATAAGGGCAAGACAAACGCGAGAAATTCGTCTTGATGGGATGTTGGCGGATGCTCCGCTAATGAAATCGGGGCCATGCGCGTGAATCTGGGCGTGATTGTGTGTCGCCGGTCGTCGCGTCAATGTATTGCTCGCCTCATCCGGCTGCGCTCCACATTGACCCGCCGCCCGGCTCCGGGAGTTTTGCTTTTAGGATTCCGCGCCCGGAGAATTGAAACGGCAGTAAAATAATTCTAGCCGGTAAAAGCACTTTTCCCTTTGGCAGATGTTTATTCTTCAGTCAAAAAATCGCTTAAATGGTTGCGGATAAATTCGCTCACGTCGTCGGCAGAATCATCGGTAATGTCGCTGACTGAAAGTGACTTTTTGATAATCACATGGACGCCCATGACATTCCCGCCAACACCACCAGCCCACATAGAACCAAAAATTGTTGTTTGTGTCCCGACGTTCTCTAAACCAATACCCTTTGTTTTTGGAACAGCCTGAACAATTTCCCAGCCCATGAGTCCAAGCCTACGAAGAATGGAAACATCAAATTCGCTCGCAAACTGCTTGTCGAGAATTTCCGAATCCACCGGCAAAAAAAACGAGTCAAACAGAAAAACAGGTTTGCCGCTCTCCAGCCGGCTTCGCAACGAGATTTTTATTTGAGCAACTTTGAGTTTTTGGATTTCAGCCAAAGTTGGCGGTGGAGTGGGCGGCGCGGGTGCTGGCGGTGGAATTGTGACAGTGGTTTCGGTTTGGCAATGTGGACAAGTTAAAGTGCAATTATCCCCTTCATTGAAGCCACTGGCGTCAAATTCAATGTCGCCTTCGCAATAATGGCAACGGCAGACAACAAGGTTAGGTTCAGGCTGGTCTGTGGCTGGATTCACGGTAACAGCAATGCTTGATAAAATTTGTTTCCGGCAATCGGATTTTGGTCAATCCACAGATACGGGCTGGACGTGAGAAGCACCGTTGCCCGTGTCGTCCATGTGCTTAAATCCGGCGACGATTGGATTTGATATGTGCGGCCAACAACGCCGCTGATCGTGATGCCCGCAAAAGTGCCAATGCCGAGATTTGCGCCGGAAACCACTTGTGGTTGCGGATTGAATGAGATTTGCCGGATACGCTGATTGCCGGTGTCGGCAACAAAGATTGAACCTTGCGATAAACACAAACCGCTCGGATTGCTGAACAGTGCGAGATTTCCAGCACCATTGGTGTAGCCGGTTTGTGTGAAGCTGCCCGCCATCGTCACGACATTTGATAACACATTCATTTTTCTAATTGAACTTCCCGGAACACCGCTTGCAAAAATCACATTGCCAGAACCGTCAACGCACATTTGAGAAATGGAATAGAACACGGCATTTGTGCCAGTGCCATCTGTATTATGCGCGTAAGGACTGCCATAGTTTCCGGCAATCGTTGTGACATTTTGAGTTTGATCAATTTTGCGAATTAAGTGATTTCCAGAATCCCAAACATATATGTTGTCAGCGGAATCAGTAGCCAATGCAGCGGGAGAGTTGAACGCTGTAAAAATTCCATTCCCGTCTGCATAACCACTGTTTCCAGAACCGGCGAACACGCTCAAAACGGTATTGGTGGCGTATCGGTAAATTTTATTTCCTGAAGAAACATAAATGTTTCCCGCAGAATCGGAACAAACACCCATTAAAATACCACTGAAACTGCTAAAATTAGTATATGTGACGACTGCGCCAGCGGTGATTTTGTAAAGATAGTCAACGATTCCAGGCGTGGTTGCCCATATCGTGTTATTTTTGTCAACCGTCATACTACCAATGCCATACGTCGTTAGATTAACATTTGTTCCAGTTCCTTGAGCATTGCCGCCACCGCCCGCAAAAGTTGTAACGGTTCCATCTGGTGCAATTTTTCTGATTCTGTAATTGCCGGAATCCCAAACGAAAAGGTTGCTGTGTGAATCGGCGACAATCGCATTTGGATTATTGAACATCGTCAACTGGCCAACGCCGTCCAGATAACCCGAAAAGCCAGAACCGGCAAAGGTTTGAACAACTTCGTTGTTCGTGTCGTATGTCTGCGCGTGGGCGTGCCAGCCAAATGAAGCCATGACCGCCGCTAGAACCGCCATGATTTTTGTTTTCATAATTCGCCGCTTGCGTCGCCGGTTCCGCTGCCAATAAAAAGGGCGCACTTACTCACGCCCTGAATCAGGCACTGGTATGCCTTGCAAGAACGCTTTCGGCACGCCCAGCTTTGGGCGTGCTTCAAACGCTGTCTTGCTTATGAAATTACCAGTTTCGATTCAGACAGCAGCCGAAGCCGCAAATTTTTTGTTGTGTGTTTTCCGGTCTAGTTTTTTTAGCTGACGATGCGATTAAACCACCAAAGCCGGGCGGATACAATACCCGTTTTGCCAGCGTCCGCGCCCGCGTGCGCGAGTCATCTAGCGCGATAACATTTGCAGGATTTCAGCGTGGGTTGAAAAGTAGCGGAAATTTCATTTCGCATTGTCGCCGTAGATGAATTTCAAATCGGCGTGCATTTTATTCAGCAATGTTTGAGGTAGTCCCGCGCGCACGCGCGCGAGCCGTGTATCAGTGCCGGTATTTGTGCCGGTGACAAAAGCAATGTAGCGGTCGCATTGCCGCCACTGGACGTTGAATTTATCCCTGACGGCACGGTGGATTTCCGTCTTGGTTGCGCCCGCGTCCAGCATCCGCGCCACGTAGCCGCGCCGCTGGTCAATTTCACTCTGACTGCCCTTGCGGTAATAGTGACGCTGGCCGTGGCGGATGAATCGGCGTTTGGGAATCTTAATCATTTCATCTTTAGATTTAGAAATTCAGTATTCATGCGACATTATTTTACCACCCGCCACTTGAACTTCTTTCTATTCCTTAAAGAGTGAGCAATCATGCGCCATCCTCATTTGCACAACGCTGTGCAGCAATTTCACTACGTTGTGCGATAGATTCACAACGTAACAGGGTGTAAGCGGACGGTATGCGGAAGTTTTGGTTCGTCTTGCTCCGCGCAATTTCCACCAGTCCGATAAACTCAAGATCGTTCAGTCTGTCAAAAACAGTGCGCCGCGACAGACAACACTTGCCGCCAATTTTATCCATTGACACCATAAAATCGTTCGACTGTTCATCGCTGGCGATTTCACAAAGTGCCAGATATACGGCGAGTGCTGATTTCGCATCCTCGCACCGCGTCCGAATTTTTTCGAGCGCGGCCTTGTTCACCCATGCCCACGCGCCATCTTTCATCGTGCGTTCGGCTGGTTTGCCTTCCGGCGGTGACGTAAATTTCATGCCGCCTCATTCCTTCGTCAGTGCATCAAACTGCCGCTGTGCGTCGTTGCACCTTTCCCGTAAATAATTTATTTCACGGCGCGTAATTTTTCCGCCTTTCGAGAATCGAAGGCCGATAACGGCCTTGAATAATGTGTCACAAATTAGATTTCCTGTGTCTTGTGGTTCACCTGATATGAAATCAAAAAAGGTCTTTGCGTCCATTGGCGCGTCGAGCAAAGGGTCGGCCAAATCAGGTTTGGGAAACAGGGAGAAAATTTCTTCAATCGCCACAATTCCCCTGTTGACACTCGCGTCCAGCCGGGCGGCTTGTTCAGCGCGCGACTCATTTTTTGGTTCGGATAATAGGAGATATGCCCCTGACAAATCCGAAACATTTGCGGATTTCAGCCGGTCTTTTTCTTCAAAACACCGGACGTAATTTTGTGCGGTTCGTTCGGTGATTGTCAGATTGGCTTTAAGCCACGGCAACCATTCGCCGTGTTTCAATCCGGCCTTGATGCCAGATAGCAGTTCGCCGATTTTAATGGCCTTGTCGAGAGTGCCGCGTGCTGCGTCCAGAATTTCGGAATGTAACTTTTTAATTTCCGACACGGTTTGAAGCGAGTTTGAATTTTTCATTCGTCACCTCCACGTTGCTGGCGCAAAAGCGCGGCTTCAACCGACGGCCAGTGAAATAAATTTCGCCTGCCGATTTTAACGTGCGGAATTTTCCCCGACGCGCGCCAATTAAAAAGTGTTCGTCGGCAAATCGGTAGCCGCGCCAAGATTTGTTTTTCGTCGAGGAATGAATCCCCGCTCGCCGGTGCTGGTTGAATTGAGTCTTTGCTCATGCGAATACCATTCGCACACGCACTTTTACAAAAATGCCCGCAAACAAACGGTGAAACGAGGCAAAACCGGAATTGAAGAAAGCTAAATCAGCGGGGCAAAAACCTAAATCAGTGTTTGGAAAAGCAAAACCGGAACTAGCAAAAGCAAAATCCTATTTCAGCCGTTTTTCACGTTGTCCAAGGACTTTTTTGGCCGACCACCACGAGAACCTAATTCAGTTCGCCTTTTTGCAAGCCGTTCTTCCCACCAGCGCAAAAAATGTTGCGCTCGCAGGCAATAAAGCCCGGCGCTAAAGGTTTGCCGTTTTTCCTGTTCCAAAATCGCCTGCACTATATTCGATATGATATGCTCGTCGGGGACATCTTTGCCGTTTTTCTGAACATCTAGCAGGTAATCAAAATACCGTTTTCGCCGCTCGTCTTTTGTTTCAACTTGAGGCATGAGACATCGCAACATTTCGTAAAAAGAAACCGGAAGCTTTTTTGGGCGTGGAACCTCGACGCCAAAATCCTTAAAAGGGTCTGACGGACAAAATTGCATTGGCGTTTTTTTCACAGAAGATTTTTTCATAGGAGATTTGCCAGCTATTCCGGCAGCACGTTGAACCATTTTTCCGCCTCGGCCTTTGTCGCCAGCCCTTTGTAATGCGCGTGAATCATCGCAGGCGAGTTGCCAGCTTGCGCGGCGGTCAGATTTTCGTTGGCGTGCGCGGCAAAATGGTAGGTGCAAAAAGCGTGACGCAAACCGTTTTTCCGTGTCGGGATTTTCAAGCTGTCGCGCAGTTCCACAAATCCGCGCTGGAAAACGTGGACGCCAGCCGGATACACCTTGCCCGTCGTTTTGCGGCACGATTCGAGCCAAGCGGCGAGCGCGGGACAGATTTCCACAAGACGACGCTGGCGAGTTTTGGCCTGTCGCGCGGTGATTTCAATGTGTCCCTCGACGCGCCACACGTCCGCCCAATCCAAACGCATGATCTCTTCGCCGCGCAAACCGGCAAGCCCGGCGATTGCCAGCGCGGGGCGCAAATCGGCGGGGGCGTTGTCCAACAGCTTTTTTAGTTCGGCGGGGCGGAAAAATTCCGTGTCGGCAGTCTCGACGGTTTCGCGCGTCATGCCGCTGGCTTCAAACAACCGATGATTGACGGACAAATAATCCTGACAGACAGCCCAAGACAAAAACATTTTCACCGCCGCGCGCCGGTCGTTCCGATTTTTGGCGGACATTTCCGACAGCGGTTTGAAGTAGAGGTTTAGATGCTCTTTGTTCAGGTCGCAGATAGCGGTTGATGGAAACGTGCTGGCAAATCCCCGCAGCCAGCCCGTGACGTGTGTTTCGTAGCTGGCGGACAATTGAGAGCGTTTCCCGTCTTTTGCTATGGCCTTGTGTTTGCGCTCGCCTAGAAATTGCTCGACCGCCTCGGAAACGTCTTTGCGTTTCACGCTGACAACGGAATGCAGATAGCCGGTGACGGCTTCGTCCAGAGTGCGGCCATGAAGTTTGCCGGACGCCTCGACAAACTCGCTGACAGCGGCCAGCAGCGAAACGCGGCGTCCGCTGGCCTGATAGAACCCTTGCAGCCGTTCAAACGCGGCTAGGGCGTCGCGGGATTGCGTGGCATTGAGCGCGGCAGCCTGCGAGCCGTTCGCCAGTTCGCGCACGATACGTTCGGCGGCGGTCTTGGCGTCGGAATAATTAGCGAAGGTTTGCATCCGGCGTTTGCCTGCCGTAGAGTAGGCGAGCCGGTAATAAGCGAACTTTCCGCCCGGCGCGTAGATTTTCGCCTTGCTGGTGCGGTGTCGGATGGTGACAGGGAACTTCACGCGACGGTCAGCGGTTCGGGCGATATTTTGTGCAAACTCTGTGCAAACATTTTGAGAATCGCCTGTTTTTTCAATAAATAGTGGTGCGCGCGAGAGGACTTGAACCTCCAATCCTTACGGAACCAGATCCTAAGTCTGGCGTGTCTGCCAATTCCACCACGCGCGCAACCCGACTAGCTTGCGCGGCGGCGGGCAAAATCTCAAGCCGCTTTTGCAGCCTGACATTGCACGCAGCGGCAAGTTCGTTTAGCTTCGCGCCATGTCATTTTTTGGCAAGTCGATTTTGGTCGGGCTGGCGGCAGCAGCTTTGATTTCGCTGAACGGTTGCCTGCCGTCTGATTCCAGCCCGCTGGATGAGGAAAAGGAGCCGCACTACGTCCTCGGCAAAAGTTGTGTCAATGCGATGGATTATGACGGCGCGGTCAAGGCGTTTTCTGAATCGCTCGAGGCCAACCCGCGTTCGGCCGCAGCGCATTTTCAACTCGCCTGCCTGTTCGACCAAAAAGAATCCGATCCGGCGGCGGCGATTTATCATTATCAAGAATACCTCCGGCTGGACCCCAAAGCCGGCAATGCCGAGGTTATCAAGCAGCGTGTTTACAGTTGTAAACAGCAGCTCGCCGCCGATGTCCTGCCGTTGCCGAGCGCGCCCGCTGCCCAAAAACAGTTGGAAGATCTCGCCGATAAAAACCGCCAGCTTCAGGATGAAAATGACAAATGGCGCGCGTATTATGCCGCCCAGCAGGCCGCGCCAAAAAATCCGCCGCCGAACAATCCCGCGCCAGTTTCACTTGGGAGCCCGACGCCCGATGACATTTCCGCTGCTCCGGCAAATCCGGTAGCCGCTGCGCCCGCCACATCCGCTACACCGGTGCATACCTCTGTCGCTCGGCCGGCGCGGTCTCGCACCCACACCGTTGCTGCGGGCGAGACGCTTGCCGCCATCGCGCGAAAATCCGGCGTGAGCCTCGCAGCGCTCGAGGCTGCGAATCCCGGCGTCACGCCTAAAAAATTGCACGTAGGCCAGCAATTGAATCTGCCGCAATAACCTTCGATGCCCGCGCGCCTGACTTTTCTCGCCATCGCCGCTTTCTGGCTGACGATGAACGTGCTGCTATGGCGGGCGGAATACGGTTCGCATGGTGATGAGACCCCGGTGCCCTTGGAACTGGTTTGGAAAAAGATTTTGACCGCGCCGGACGCATCTTCCTTGAGCGTTTATCAGAACGGCGACCGCTCAGGCTATTGCGAGATTTCCACTAGCGTCGGTCAGGAAATGGCTGCGGTGGACGCCGACCGTCCGCCGCCGGAGGGCTTGGCTCGCCACGCTGGCTACCAGATTCATCTGGCGGGCAACATTGCGCTGGGCGATTTCACCAACCGCTTGAAATTCGACTGTCGACTGAGTTTTTCCAATGTTAGTGAATGGCGGGAAGTGGAACTGAAAATCAGTGCGCACCAGACCTTGGTATCGATTCATTCGGTGGCCACTAACCAAATGGTGCACCTAAGAATCAATGGCGGAGGCGCCAACTTAATGGAAAAAGATTTAACGTTTGCTGATATACAAAATCCTAATGCCTTGGTTCGAGCGCTATTGGGCAATGTGGGCGACACTCTCTTCGGAGCGATGGATTTACCAGATCTCACCACCGTATCTGCTGGTCAAAAGGTGGCGTTGCGGGCAAATCGCACCCGCGTCAAGATCGGCACTGAGGCCGTGCCGATCTATCGCATTGAAACGGATTTTTTGGGCCATAGCGTGTTGGTGGATGTCAGTACGCTCGGAGAAATATTGCGCGTGGAGTTGCCGGGCAACATCAGTGCCCGGATAGATGAATGGGGTAAACCATGATTGAACTTGATCGGCTTGTAAAAAACTTCGGCGATCTGGTCGCCGTCAATGATGTCTCGCTAAAGATCGCGCGCGGCGAATTTTTTGCCATGCTCGGCCCAAACGCCGCTGGCAAGACCACGACGATCAAGCTGCTGGCTGGCCTCATCAAACCCACGTCGGGTTCGGCGCGGATTTGCGGCTATGACATCCAAGCGCAGCCGCTTGAGGCGCGCCGGCGAATGGCTTACGTCCCCGACTTTCCATTTCTTTACGACAAGCTGACCGCGTGGGAGTTTTTTCGCTTCACCGGCCAGTTGTTCCAGCTGGATGCTGCGCGCATCGAGAAAAACTCACGCGAACTCGTCGCACGTTTCCATCTCGCTGAATTTGTAGACCGCCCCTTGGAAGGGCTATCACATGGCACGCGACAGCGCATTGCCATCGTGTCGGCGCTGTTGCACGACCCGGAAGTTTTTGTGATTGATGAACCGATGGTCGGCCTCGACCCGCAACATGCGCGCGTGGTGAAGGACGTTTTAAAGGAACGCTCGCTCGCAGGCATGACGGTGCTGGTGTCAACGCATCAATTGAGTATCGCGGAGGAAATGTGCGACCGTATCGGCATCATCAACGGAGGCAAGCTTATCGCCGTCGGTACGCGCGCTGAATTGCAGCGGCAAAGCGGCGCGGCGGGTGAATTAGAGGAAACCTTCTTGTCGCTCACGGCGGCGGCCAACCAAACCTGAAAGAAGTGGAGCCAGCTGTCAGGATTGAACTGACGACCCGCAGTTTACAAAATAGAGGGGCGTGTCTCATATCAGCCCAATAAACATTGGCTTGTATTGTTGTCAATTTTCTTGTTGACCCCCGCCTTGACCCCCATCATAATAAACCCATGAAAACGACGAATTCCGACTTGTGGGAGCACGTTGAGACCAACCTGATACGGTATAAGCCGACTGGCGGCTACTATGTGAAGGCGAAGGTTCACGGCAAGAAGGTGCGGGAATCACTCAACACTGACAAGCTCCCTGACGCACGGCGACAGGTTTCCGCCTGGCTGGCTCGTGTCCGAGGCGGCAGCACCCACGTCCGATCCGGCTTGTTGATGCAGACGCCGATTGAGGAATGGAAGAACTGGATCAACAACAAGGTGCAGGCACCACGCACGCGCGAATGCCGGCTGGACAACTGGCGAGTTGTCATCGAGCCCACCTGGCCACACCTGGCGACGACCAAAATTAACTCCGTGACCAGGCATGATGTCGAGAGCTGGCGGGACGGGCTGATTACGAAGCACAAATACTCCGTATCACAGGCCAACCAATGCCTAGGCACATTGAAACAGATTTTCAGGATAGCGGAGAACAAAGGGATGCTGTTGCATGATTCGCCGGCAGCTAGGGTGAAGCAGCTCAGGCAGCCGGCAAAGAAGTTGGTATTACCCACCAAAGCCGATTTCGCCAAGCTCCGGGCGGTAGTCTATGGCCGAAGCCCTAGGGGAGGCGAGCTGTTCGATTTCCTGAGCCTCAGCGGAGCGCGTATTGACTCCGCAAACCACGTCACCTGGGGAAACGTGGACTGGACGGCGAACAAGCTCCACTTCACCGTGGCTAAGCGTGGAGGATACAGCATACCGCTATTTGCCCCGCTGAAGGCCTTCCTGTTGAAGATACGGCCACCCAGCCAGAAGGCGGACACCAAGGTCCTGAAGGTGAAGAGCATTAAGAAAGTTTTAGGCAATAGCTGCCGATGGATGGGAATACACCATCTTAGCCACCACGATTTGAGGCACTGGTTTGCCACACGAGCCATTGAGCAAGGCGTGGACATCCCCACCCTTAGCCGGTGGATAGGCCACAAAGACGGCGGAGCGCTGGCGCTGAGGGTGTACGGGCACCTACGGGACGAACATAGCCAGACCGAAGCACTGAAAATAACATGAATCGCCTGCTCAGAGACCTCTTTTTCGCCAGCGCGCTTGGAGCGCTGCTTGGAAACGCCATCGGCATTTTTATCCGCCGCCGCAACGAGCGCATGGCCGCAACTGCTCCTGTCCAGCGCAGCCGAGCCAGCCATGCACCCGAACTTGCCGTTCGGTGGTACGGGCGGAACCCGAACAGCATTGGCTGACCGCACGCGGCTCCTTTTTCGCCGAATCGCACACCACATGTGGTAGGAAGGAAGGGAGAGAGAAGGAAAAGGACTTTCACAGGTCGAACGGGTCGAACGGCTTCTTGGTTCTCACGGAATCGATTTGCGCCGCTAGTGTGGAAGCCATGTCTAGCGAAGTTCCCAATAATAGGGCGATGTCGGCGTTGTTCTCAGGTCGGCATAAAATCAAAGTGAGAATTTCCTGGGCGAGAGCTTCGGCGTCCTGCTGGTCGAATTTGAAGCGCAACACGCGGACGATTTGCCTGAATTTTACCTCGTTTCGCTCCACCGACTCTTTAAGTTTGCGAACGTGCTCAGCGTGCTCGGTAAAAGCCGCGAAACTGGCAATTTGCAAGAACAGTTTTAATATATCGGTTTTCATTTTCCTTCGATGGCCAGTGCCTTAATCGCGCCTTCGTTTCCCTTGGCGGCAGCCAAACGCCACAATCTGACCGCCTCGCCGATGTCCCGCTCGACACCCTGCCCATTGGCGTAGCAAACACCGAGGTTGTATTGCCCGCCGGCCATTCCATATTTTGCCTGCTCGCGCCACTCTGCGATGGCATCCTCGATACAACCAGGGCCACTGGTGACCGTCTCTCCTTTCACTTCAACTACCCACGCAAACGGAAGGTTCATCGGCTCGTGGAACGAGTCTTGGAACGTAAGGCCAGGCCACTGGCGGCCCAAGTATACAAGCAGACTTTCCGGGGCACCATTGGCTGATTCGAACATATAGACGAGTTCGTTTTCAGTTTCGCTTTCCAGCCGACAATCTCCAATACGTCGACAGCCCCAATTGGCATAGACCCATTCGAAGTAATCTTCCTCGCCTTCAATCACCTCTTGCGGTATCGGCATCAGCGAGTCCGGGTTAAAGGCTGAGGGAGGTTCCCCCAGCCCATACGGATGACTGCCAATGGCCCGTTTCTTGAAGTGTTCCAACTCCTCCTTGTTGCCGGTAATCGTCAACACATTGTAATACCAGTTAGGCATAACGGCCTCCGGTTTGTTTCACGCTGATTGCTTTTAACACGTTTTTCATATTTTCTTTTCTCCTGTCTCTCATTCTCCACTCCGCCAAACTTTCTGCTACGTGAATTTGCAACCAAATGAAAAGATGTTCAGCCTGGTGTTTTCGGCTCAATTCTTGACGGGTAAATCCCCCAGTAAAACGGGTCGAAGTTCTGGATGTATTTCTCGATTTCATAGTAGGAATTGACGAACCCAGTAAAATCCTTCCACCCGGCCAGCGGTCTGCCTTTTTCGGGCGAGAAAACGAAAAGTCGCGGCTGCATGAATAGCAGCGCGCTTTCAATTTGGGGTTCCAGCCGCCGCTTGGCAGCCTCGATTTGCAACTCCAATTCCCGTGGCTCCCGCCACAGCTTCATTGGCACCATAGTTTGGCACTTGGCGAGGCATACGACTAAGCCGTTGACGTTGTCGCTCCAGGCTTTTTCCTTTTCCGCCACCACCTTGCACCGCCAATATTCGGCGTGCCGTAGCAGCCGGTATTTTTCGATTAGCCTCGTCAATTCCACGTTTGGCTTCTGGAGGTTCTGCAGGTTGCCATTGTGATACCAGCCGCCGAACAGGATAAAGGCAGAATGGTATTCCGGGCTCAAGTTGCCCAGGGCCACGAAGAACGGCTCCAATTCAGCCCAATTTGCGACGTGAATTCTGCCGGCAATCACCCTGTATGTTTCGGCGATTTCCGCTTGGTTCGGGTCACTCGCGGCCACCAACCCACATAGGCGGGTTCGTTGCTTTCCCAAAAACTCCTGCTGATGTTTCCCCAGCGAGGTTTCGACATCCACGACAGGCTGATTATTTTTGCTGCCGGCATCGCCGACCCCGCCCATGTCGAGCTGCGGGTTGTTATTCGGAATGAGTGGAGTGTCCATATCAGGAGATGTCGATTTGAGGTTGCGGTTTGGTTTCCGGCGCGGCCACCACTTGCGATTGGACGTGCCCCTGTGCCTCGCGGATGTCCTTGAGAATTTCTTGGACGTCTGCGCTGGTAAATCCCGAATCATTGAATGCTTCTTGCAGCGCTCCGGGCAACGCTGCACTTGGGTTTATTATGGTTGTCATGTTTTCTGTTGGGTTTTCTCCCCAGCCCACCGCACCGGCTTGACCGGTGAGCAGACCGAGGAAATTGATGAGCGTGGCCAGCCGGATGCGGCGGCCTTGGTACTTGAATGAAATGAGCGACCCGTCTTTGCGCGTGCGGAAGTCCGTGACTTTTCCGGCTTTGACGAGCTTGGCCCAGCGGTCTTTCCGCAGGTTTCCCTTTTCATCCAGCAGCGCCAGCGCGAGCAGACGGACATCCAGTTTTTTGGCCTTGGGATACATCGTGAACGCCTTGCCTCTGCCCCTTCCCCGACCGGAAATAAATTGGAGCGTCCAGGCAAACGACTGAAGCTCCTTGAGGAATTTCGGCCGCAAGTCGAGCGTCCGACGGCCATTGGAGTTGGAGAAAATCAGATGGATGTGCCGGGTGGAGGTGTCGCGATGCACCCAGCCCAGCATGGAGGCGATACCCATCAGCTTTTGAAAATCCTTCGCCGCCTGCAACAGTCGCCGGTCAATGTCATCGAGCTGTTCGGCCGTGGCGTTACGCGGAGTTTGGACGGATATAACTGCAGTCCGGCAGACGCGCTTGGCTCTTGGATCATGGTGGTAGGCCAGCAGCAGTTCGGCGAGTTGCCGGGGAGTTCCCCTAGCCACGCCGGCATCCAAACCGTCGTATGTGCGGGACACCTTTTTGGTGTTGGCAAAATACTTTATGGCCTCCACCGGACGGGAGGTGGCACGCAGGTTGATGATGGCGTAGGGAGCGTTCATGGCCAGAGTCCTTTCAGTTTTTGCACCGCTTCATCCACCGCTTGGGCGTCCACCGAGGTGCCCCTGGACACGCGGAGCGATTGATTGATAAGCACCCCCAGGCGGCGCATCTCCGTCGCCGCCTCGACCAGCTTGCTGATGTCCAATCCCGAAGTGTGTGCCAGGACTATGAATGCCACCGTGCGACCACGAAGCCCCCGCTTAAGCCCCATAAGTTGCTCCGCCAGTTGCCGGGGAAGCCTGGCACGACCAAAGGAAACACTGGTGGTCTTGCGGTTCATGGCTGTCCTCCTTCAGGTGAACCAGACACCCCCGAGGCGCTGTCGGCAGGGGGAAGTCCGTCAGAGTTATGTGTGCGGCAAGCTACGCTGTTCTGCGCCTTCGGCGCATCACCGCTGCTTGGCAAAGGGGCATCCGCCCCCTTGCGACCCTGGTTGCTGGCCGCCGATGCGGCCAGAGCAGCCTCCACCGCCCGCCCGACATTAGGGGCGGAGACGGTGCGTTCGATGACGCGGAGGCATCCCTTGAGCACATCGGCTTCGATGACCTGTAGGGCGGCCGCAGGAAGCCTGATTGCGCCAATGACAGTGAGTCTGGCGCGGATCAGCGCCGACAGCGTGGGAGATGATTTATGAGTGGACATCCCTTCGTTGTAATAGAAGGGGGGGTGTCTGTTCCTAAACTATTTTGAAAAATCTTTTGGGGAAGTGTTATAGACAGTCGCAGCCCTCGATAGTTGCCCCTTGGGCTTGCGCCCAGGCAAACAAATCGGGTCGGGACGTTGAACAGACTTTTGGGGATCTCGTAAGCGAGCGGGGTGATGACAACGAAGTCTGACCGAAATGCCGGCAGCACGCCGCGTGTAGCTTGCAGACTGTGAGCCCAAACCTTTTGGTGCAGCTCAGGAACTCCCCCGTCTGCCAATTGGCCTGACGCCAGGATTGAAACTGTTCATGGGCGTCAGTCTGAAGTCGGTTGCTAAATATCATAAGCATCGTACAGACATTATGAACGGCAGGGGGTGTCAGTTGCCGCAGAAACTGAGTTGTTAGAGTGCAACGTGCTCTCGACGAATCTCACACCACATGTGGTAGGAAGGAAGGAGAGAGTAAAGTTCTGTCTCTAGCGTCATTCCTTTTAGGGTTAGAGGTCGAACGGGTCGAACGGTGCCCCGATATTTCGCGCAGCAAATTCTCGGACTATGACTTCGCGCCGGTCGGCAGGAATCATGTCCCATTTACTCGGGTCACAATTTTCAGGTAACGCCAAATTGTTTAGGCGGCACCACTCATGCAATTCGACCAAAAACGTTACAACCCAAAACAATCCCTGTGGCGATGAACGAATTATTTCACCGGCGACTTTTATCCATTCTGGGTTAATCGCCCATTTGGATGTTTCCTTTTTCCGGCAAAAAGGCGAGTGACCGGTATGACTATCATCATGGTTAAAGTCCTCTGCGTAGTAATGTTCGCAGAGCTCATCACTCACTTCGGTTTCCGGGTCTAATTTGCGCGGAAGGGTTCTGAATTGGTCTCGCACAGGTTGATTCATGGCGTGTCCTTTATTTATGGCTGGCGACTTCCCAGTCGCTGTTTAGCGCCAGACCTTCCAATATGGCTTCGCGCTGTTCGCCGGACAGCATGTCCCATTTGCTGGGGTCGCAATCGTCAGGCAGCTCAAGCCCGTTCAGGCGGCACCACGCTTTCAGCTCGACCAAAAACTTGACGACGCTCTCCACCTCATCTTCTGTGCATTGTTTCCTTTCGTAATCTGTGCCGGCCAGCTTCCGCATGAAGCCTTTTTCCACGCAGACTTCCACCAGCCATTCCCGGTTAATCGCCCATTTCGATTTCCCGCTCCTCGCGTTTAACGGCCAGCAGGGAATTTTTTTGTCTGCCCAATCAATCCAGCTTTCAGCGGCGTAATGTTCGCAGAGTTCGCGCAGCGCTTCAGCCTCCGGTTCAATTATACGGGGACGAGTGGCGGATTGGTTCAGTTTTAGTTTTGTCGTCGAGGCGGTGTTTTTCATACTGGCACGCTGGTCGGGAATCGAACCCGACCGAAACCAATCAGCGTGAAACCACCCACGATAACTATTTTAATCTGGAGATTAAAACCGCTCTACATCTATTTTGTGAAATCTTTTCCAAGTCAGGAAAAGTGCTCGCGCGCCTTGTCGAGAAACACCGGTAGCATCGTCCGCCGTTCGGGATTGTTGTCAGGGTGAATGCACTCTTCCAAGGTTTCCCGCACACAGAGCAGAATACATTTCTTTCGGCATCGGCTGACGGCGGTATAGAGCCAGCGCCGGTTGGTAACGAGCGATTTGGTCATCACCACGATGCCGGTGTCGCACTCCACGCCCTGGGAAGAATGTCCGGTGCGGCACCACGGCCAGTCCACCTCGTCGAGTGTCAACCAGCCCACATTCTTCGAGCCATCGGCAGCCTTGTATGTGACTTGAATGGTGTCCGAGGCTTGCCCTGTGGTTACAGTGTCATCATAGACCGTCACCAAGCTACCCTTTCGTATCTGGTAGGCAGCGGCCTTTGCCCCGACCTCCACCACCGCCAAAACATCACCTTTTTTGAAATCAAAAATCGTGGACTTATTGTGGCCAGCCGCCGCCCGCGCCATTTGGAGAATGTTCGAGTTCACCTTGAAGATGTCCGTGTGCCGAGGACAAAAGACCATGAAATTGGATTCCGGTGGAAGTGCGGTCACAAATCCGGCCGCCGCTTGCATGACCAGGAACTCGCTGGTCATATAATGCACCTCCATGCCTTGCCCGATTTTTCCCGGTACTTGGCCGAGATGGACTTGTTCAAAAAAATCAACAATGCCGCTGGACAGATGGTTGCTGGTTCGCCAATTGTGCGACAGCTGCGTCCCGGTCACTCCGGGTGTGCCGGGATTTCTCTGTACCCACCTGACCAGGTCTTCCCCCACCAAACCCGGCCCGACCGGCATGTTTTGACCCGGCCCGACCGTGAGCAGCACGCGCTTGCCGGGAGCCCAGCTCATCGCCATCTGACCGGCCACGTCGCAATCCACCTGCCCAATCTCATCCCCGGCGAACACGTCGGCGTCCAAGGCGACGAAGCGTTTCTTTTGCTTGTGGGGCCTGATGTGATAGGTGGAGTGAATCGTTTCCACGGCCACGCGCTTATTGAGCCGTTCTCGCAGTTGCTGGGCACTTAAATGAGTGGCGCTGCCCACCCTTGTGACCAGCTTTTTATTCCGCGCAGCCTTCAACTCATTGGCGAGCGTTTCCGTCTTGCCGGTGCCGGGCGCACCGCTGATGACCTCGACGGAACCGCCGCCGGCACCTTGTTCAATGATCCGCCAGGCGAAGCGCAGTTCCCCGCGAACATAGTCGGCCCACCCGACCCAATCGCCTTTTTCGGGCACCCAGGCATTGCAGGAAAGGACATGCCGGGAGGCCAGCAGCCAATGCAATGACTGCAACAACCCTTCGTTGCCGAAAATCGCGATGAGCAGGTCGTAAAGGTGGCTGGACGAGTGGTACACGTCCCCATTTTCAGCCAGCCAAACTCTGACAAGTTCCAACAATAAATCACGCGGTAGCACTTCGTCATCAAACGGGTTTTTGAATTTCTGGGCGGCAGCGTGTTCCCTGTCCAGAGTTGCAAGCAGGTTGGTAAAACGCGGGTCGCCCTTCAAACGCTGTCGGATTTCCTTTTCGGTAATTGCCGGACGGGCGGGCGGAGTCTGGCTCTCCATTTGCCCGATTGCCAGCAGCGCCTCCATCGGCTTGAGTTTTTTCTTCTGGGGTTTCCGTGGTCTGGCTGCTGGGGTGTCATCGCAACTCATGGCGTCAATAATGTCGGGTGGCAGTTTGGAATAAATCTCGATGTTCTTTGAGCTGTCGCTGGCATCAGGCGAGTCCTCTGGTTTTGCAGGCCTGAGAAAGAACCAGACCGGGGCATCCCATTGGCTCTTGCGACCACGTTTTACCACGATGAAACCCATTTCCTTTAGTGCATCCCGGACTGAGGTTTCTCCGTACGTCGTATGGGGGAGCACTTGAGAGATATGGAAGGTCATCTGTCCGCACTTCAGCACCGCCTTTTCCACCGCTGCCAGCACGGCATCCGTTTCCCGAGCATATTTCTCGTAACAGCGTTCGATGTCCCGTTCCGTCCAGTCCTGCCAGGTCGCATATTTATTATGCGGAGCACCGTTCAACAAAAGCGCTTCGTTAAACGCCTTCTCGATTTCATCCAGTACCGGCTTGAATTCGGGAAGGGCAAAAACCAATTGTTTCGCCTTCCCCACTTTTACGCCCCGGTCCCAAAGAGACTTCCAGGACAGCAGGCAATTGATGTAAAGCCGCGTTCGGTCAGCCCTGTATTTGGTCATCGAGAGGTATTTTCCGCCGGAGCTGCGCGGCCCGATTTCCCGGCCTAGGTCTTTGCAAAATGTATTGAACGCCTTTTGCGGCAGGTCATTGAAGAGCTTTTGCACCCAAGCCAGGGGTTTCCCCAACACCTTCGCGATTTTTTCCTCTGACACGTTGTAGGCGCGCAACTGTAAAGCAGACACCTGCTCGCTCAACCCAGCCAGGCTGCCGCCCTGTTTACCCTGCTTGCCTTTGGCCGGCTTAGCTTGTGGCATCACCGAAATGGCGTCCTTGATGGTCTGGATTTCGACGTTGCCCATGAGCTTCTCCGGTCGCCAAAATGCAAAGGATTCCAGGAATCGGGAGGGCCGGTTGCAATTCTTTGAAGCTCCTTCATCCAGACTAAGCGGCCCGGCATAGCCATTTGATTTAATTTCATCCCACAGACAGTACACGACCAGCTTGGCATCTTCCGTATCCACCCAGTCCGCAAAATAAATTCCGGCATGCACCCCGTTGGGCGTCTGGCCCGCCCAGGCGACCTCCGGAATTTTTTCCAGCACGTTCAGCAGTTCGGCCTTTTCGCCGGGAGTCGCGCCCCGCCCCTTGACCCATTCGCCCTGGGCATTCTGCTTCTGTATTTCAAAATCCAATGTAAGGTCATGCCGCTTGCCGGGATTGATAGAACGATGCTTTCCCCGCTTTTGTTTTTCAATTTCAACTGGTTTGTCCGGGTCATCCCGCCGCCGCGCCTTGTCCAACAACTCCGGTGAAAAAATCGCGTTGACGTAGTACTCGAACTTGTAACCGCGAATTTTTAGCGCCCGGGAGTAGAGTTGAAAATTCCGCAACTTGGTAATCTTATTTTGCGACACGAATACTTCGCCACGGGTGAGCTGCTGAATTTTCTGAATGTGCAGGTGCGAACCACCCAAGACAGGTGCGGTTGGTGGCGCTGACGGGGCGGATGGCGTGGTGGTGGACATGATTTATTTTATTGGTTTTAGCCTCTCAATGAAGAAAGTTTCGCAGGACTCCATTCTCATCGCGCAAAACCGGTTCCTCGGACTCGATGCCGTCAACCTCGACGACCCGTCCGACCGGGAACTGGTTTTGGCCAGTCCGCGATAGCCAACGCGAGGGCGCTCGCCGGCTATCTGGGGACCAGCGACAGCAGTCGAAAGAGTTTTCTCCTTCTCCCTTCCTCCGCACCACATGTGGTGGGCGATTAGCTCGTTCCCGCTCTGGCCGGAAGCTTTAGTGTTGGCGGGGTTGTTCATGGCAGTTTGAATAGAGGGACGGTTTGTTCCTCGATTCCAGCCCTTTTGCTTTGCTTTGGCTTAGGTGCTGTTAGAGGTTTTTTTGGCTTCGGCGGGGGCAAAGGTGTCCCTACATCTACGAGATTATCGACGGCAACTCCCAAGGAATACAATTTGCTTCTTAACAGGTCGTGTTCGGCTACCAATTCCATCGCCTTGCCCATGATTACGCCGCCATGATCGGTGGGGACATCGAGTTTCTTTTGGACGGAGCGTTTTTTTCTTTCCTCATAAGCTGCCACATGGACGTAATTGACCTTCACTGTGCCTGCCAATTTCTTGAATTTATTTAGCCGTGCTTGAAGGTCGCTCCCGAAATAGCTGATTTCAGGGCCAATTACTTTCATGTCATTTGTGTCGTATTCGAAGGTTTCGATTCGGCTGAAGCTCTGTGGCGGGCCATCCGCCTTAACAACTCTCTCATCGTTTCCAAAAGCTAAGTCTCGAATTATCGGGGCCAAATATTTTTGCTTCCCGACATAGGCCGTGAAATCAAAACCCGGCGGGGAGTCTCGAATGTCCGCAATCGTTTTGAACGACGGCTTGCCGGACTTTAACAATCGCTCGGTGACATCGCCTACGCCGGGAATTTCGTTCACATCCAGCGGTGGTAAAATTGCGTCCCAGTCTTTGTCGTAGATGACGTTGATGCCGTCCGGGGCTTTTTGGTCGGTGGCAATCTTCGCCATCATCATATTTGAAGCAATGCCAATTTTGCAGTGCAGCTTCCGTTCCCGAAGGATTCGCACTTTGAGTTTTTCAGCCACCGGACGGGCCAGGTTCAAAGATTCGTCGGAAGTGGAGGCCTGGCAATAGGGGGTCAAATCGATGTACGCCTCATCCAATCCGACCGTTCCGATGGCCGGGTTGGTAATTCCCATTGCTGTCAGCTCGTCCTTGGTTAATTTGATGATTTCATCCGCCTCGTCCTCATAGGCCAGGGTTCTTGGGAGCAGCCAGGTCGCCGTCGGGCAGAGTTTGGCTGCCTGCAATGATGGCATTCCCTTCTTAACGCCAAAGTCTCTCGCCTCGGGGGTGGCCGTGGAAACCACCTTGCGCCGTCTTTTTTTTCCGACGATGACCGGCTTGCCCACCAGGTCAGGATGGTCCCGCAATTCCACCGACGCGAAAAAAGAGTTCATATCGAAAATCAGGATCACCCGGTATTTGAAATTGGCCGGGGGCGCTGAAGTTGTGACACAGGCGCTCATGCAATTTTCAGGGACTGCATAACAATGCTGCCGCCGCCCGGATGCCTTCGTGGGCGTTTTTATTTTTGGCAATTGCCCGTGCCAGGTTCGCATTTTTTCCATCGCTGAGCCGGTTGAATACCTGCGCCAGAATTTCAGGGTTTGTTATTTTTTCCGTTGCGATTGCCACCACATCCAAATTGGCATCCGTTAACGCCACTTTTTCCAATACATCCTGGGCGATGATGTCTCTCTTTACCGCCGCCTCACGAACGTTCAGCTCTTCGTCAAATGCAAGCTTGCCCAGAGTGCCCGGTTCTTTGGTCCGGCAAGCCACGATTTCTCTGAAATCAGGAACCTCACTGCTGGCAAATTTTTCCAAAACCTCCTCTGGCAGCCGTCGGCTTTGCAGGGCTTCAATCGCTTCGTGTGGCTCTCCATTCAGCGCAATTCTGGCCACGGTTTCCGGCTTAACTTTTCTATTATGAACGATGTTATTAACGACATATTGACCAGGTTGGTCGGCAAATTCATCCAGGATTTCAGGCGTGACGTCAGAACGCGAAACCACCCTATGTCGGCATATCCAATCTGTGTCCAGCCTCGGAAGCTGTTTGGCTATTTCTATGGGCAGCGCTTCATTTTCAATTAGAGATTCAAGGATGTCTGTGCCCGAAAGCGGATAATTATTGATGTCCAGTCGTCCCGAAAGGAAGTCATCCGCCATTCGCGCAATTAACTTTTTGTCTTTGACTTCCCGGGCAGCAGCCAGCGTTTCTATTTCATTCAGCCCCCAACAGTGACCGTTAACCACCAGCGGCCAGTGTTTTCTCCAGTCGGCGTCGCGCGGCATCTCTTTGTTGTTCAGGTACACCGCATATTTTTCTCCATACTTATCACATAAGCTCCGCAGCACAGCGGGGTCTGTCACTCGATTGGCGTGTGACGCTGCCAAATCCAGATGCCTTCGCCCAATTTCGTTTATGACCGCCGTAGGCGTATGCTTATTATGGCAAATTGAAGACAAAACATTTTTATCATCACATTTTGCCAGCATCCGAAGTGTCTCCGGGGAGTGGGTCAGGGTTGCCACGGCCCCTCTTATCTTCGGTTCCACATCGCTTGCAAAGCGGTCAATAGTTTCTTGTGCGAGCCTCCTGCTAAAAAGAGCTTCATAGGTCACATCTGGATCTGAGTGGCGAGCCAGTTTTTCAATTGTCTCCAACCTGGTGTTTGGGTTTTCGACGATCGAACGAATCCAGCAGCAGTTCCCAAATGCCGCCCATTTATCCAGCTCTTCAGGAGGCGCGTCTGTTCTCTTGCATAAATAGTAAGGGGGCTGCCAATGCTTTTTCCCGTATTTCGCCAATTCGTTGGCCTTTTCAAAAGGCAGAACTAAGTTTCTCACCAACATACCTATTAATTCGCCGCCATCAGTGATGGGTTTGGCCAACAACTCATCAGCCATGCGGCATACTGTATCCAATTCTTTGGCTAGAAACGCGGCCTCTTTCGAGTGCACATCGTCAAGGCCCCAGGTCCAACCCTCGACCACAATAGGCTGTTCCGATTGCGGGGTAGCACTCATTTAGCCTTCTTCTTCACTGATGGTTTGGCCGCCCGGCCAATCTTCCTTCGCGTCGCGCGTTTTGCTTTCTTCTCAGATTTACCAGCCGGAGGGTGGGCAGCGTAGTGGTTTTTGCGCGCCAATAGCTGCAGGACCATTTCGTAGGGAATCAAATCTGCCTTGCTGACATCATCGGCGGCTTTGGCCCCGTAGCAGACACGAAACAACTTCAGCAGCTCTTTTTCCTTCTCGATTCCAAGCAGTGTCCAGCCCTCTGGCCGGCCGGCAATCGGCTTCAATGCGTCCATGACTTTTTGCCGGCCTTGCTCGAAGGCCACAACTTTTGTCGAGGCTACTCCCATTTGTACATAATACAGTTGCTCAGGTGTCGCTGCTTTGCGCGAGTAGCGCGGCCTGATCTGGTAGGCCTGCTGAAATGCCGTTATTTCAAGCAATCGCGGGGTGATTTCGGGCGATTTGTGAAGAATCCATGATTTGCGGACGAATGGTACGCGGCCGCCATGCACCAAATTGTGTCCCATCCCAATGAAGAGCAGGTAGGCATCGAGTTCCAATTTCGCCTGATGCAGGTCAATTGGTGTAATTGCGTTGCCATCTTTGAACGAATCTTTGAACGAATGGCCCAACAGTTCAGGTGCGGAAGTTGATTTTGGCATATTATTGATTTGTCATTGTTAAGGTTAAATTGTTTCTCGCAGTTTCATCCACAGTTTGCCCAGCCAGTTTTGACCGACCCACTGGCCGTTGATTTCGGCCATGCCCCAGTAAAAAGAATCTCCCCGGGGCCGCGCCGAGCAATCTTCGACAATCATTTTACGGCCCGTGGACTGTAGCAGTTTTTTTATTTCTTCGTGCTGCTCCCATTTCAGCCGGAGGCATTGGCGCATGATTTCCAGATCCACGTCCGAGTCGGGATTTTCCAGCAGACGGCGGTTCTTCTTGGCAATCATCTTGACGCCCATTGGCGACTTGCAAGCTGCCAGCTGCTTTTGAATGGCCGGGTGCCCGTCAAACCGCAGCACTTGAAACAGCGCTTCTGAAGTCCGATAGGTCACGCCTTTGTGCAAAACGGAATGGGCCGACATGTTGCCCAACGCCCCGTATGGTTCATTGACGGCCCGTATCAAAACCATTTCCGGCATCTTCGGCAGCACCGCCTTGTCCGCGATGGCTTTGTCCAGTTGCCGCAACAATTCCTTTTTGTCATCGGCTTCGGCCAGACTCTTCAGCTCGCGCAGCCAGGTCAAAAAAATGTCCAAATCTGTGGTGTACGACTTCGGCGTGTAATAAGAATTCGGGCTTTTGACGGGCATCAATTTTACCACCGCCGCCCGAATCGTCGCCGCCGTCAACACTTGGCCGGGGGAATTCTTTGCCGCCGCCTGAAGCACCTTGACGCGCTCCTTTGGTTTCGCCCGGAGCAATTCGCGCATCTGGCCCTCGGTCTTCGGCAGTACAACCGTGCCAATTGGCACGGTCTTGAGGTCGGCTTCCAGTTTAGAAAATGCTTCGGCGGAGCGGACCAATCGGGTGCCGTAGTTGGCCGTAAAATCGAATCTGTCTCGGCAGTATGCCTCAAAAGTGGAATGTGTTTTCCGGTAAAGCTCTTCTTCTCGGATGTGCCAAAGCGCCTTGCAGACCTCGACAAATTTGTCGCCATGTTCGCGGATCACGGCCTCAAGTTGCTGCAGCCGCTTCTCCTGCTTTTCACCTAATTTTTGCAGTGGTTTTTCGACGTCGCCGTTTTGTCCGTTGCCGTTTCGAGCCGACGATTTTTCTATCGCCGCCTCCCTGCGCGCCGCTGGTGGTTTGCTGGTGGAATTCGTTTTCATCCGCTTCCGAATGCCGATATTCCAGCATATTTAATGCCGTCAATACCGGTAATCCCCTTGCCATCAAAGGATTTTATCGCGCCCCGCCTGCCCGGTGCCGGCGCGTTTTTGATGGCACAACAATTTTTGTTTTCAGCTTTACGATTTTTGCCGGTCAGAATTTTTCCGCTCGAATCAAATTGCCGGGACTGGCAGCCGTTGCCGCCCACCAGCTGTGGGTTGTTTCCCGCCAATACCACCGGGTTTCTCCCGCCACACGAGCCAAGCATCCCACGACCGGAATCAGTGCCATTCATCGCTCCGCTGTTCATCGCCCGACTGGTGACGCACCCCTTGTGCTGGTTTCCCAAATCGGCACGGCAGTTCCCCTGATTCTGCACCCGGCTGGCTTTTCCGTCTGAGTGGTCCGGTCGGTTAGTCGTGTTGCTCACCGTTATCTTTCCACCGCCTCTCGTTCCGCCGTTCCAGTTGCTCCGCGCATCGTTCACGCCATCGTTCCTCTGTCATTCCGTTGCTACTGCTCCGCCGCCTTGCTCTCTGTCCCTACCGGCTGCCGTTTGCCGCGTCATCGGGTCGTTTGTTTTAAGTCCCTTGTGAAAAACAAAACGCCCCGACAACCGGGGCCAACTAGAAAGAAAAAACGTATGAGCAAACAAACGAACAAACCTGCAACCGCAACCAACACGCCGGAATCGAACAAGCCGGTTCACGAAATCCGGGTCAATGGCATCCGTGCCACCATCTGGAAAAACGACACCGACAAGGGGCCGCGTTTCAACACCACGTTCGAGCGCAGCTACCGCGACGGGGAAGAATGGAAGAAAACCGATTCCTACGGTCGCGAGGATTTGCTGGTTCTCGCGTATGTGGCGAAAGAAGCGTTCCGCTGGATTGTCAGCCAAAACAACAAGTAACCCACAACGGCTGGCGGTCGGCAACGGCCGCCAGCCCCTTCAAATTTATGATTCTCGCACAACCAAAATTTCCACTCGGCCAAATCGTGGCCACGCCGCACGCCCTGGGTAAATTGTCGGCTGCCGAAATTACCAACGCGCTGAACCGCCACCAGGCGGGCGACTGGGGCGACCTGGACAAAGATGACAAGTTGGAAAACGACATCGCCCTCGAAAAAGGTTTCCGCATTTTGTCGGCTTACACCGGCAACGACGGCATCAAATTCTGGATCATCACCGAATCGTCGCGGGCGGTCACGACCGTCCTACTGCCGGAAGATTATTGATTCCATCACGAGCCTCTGCGCTGCGGAGGCCTTTTTGTTTCTACTTTTCGCCCGTGTTAAACTTCTGCTACCGTCCCCGCCATGCCGAGCCGGGATGTTCAGGACTTTATCGCCCATTGGTCTGCCGCCAGCGCGTCCGAACGGGCCAACTCGCAACCGTTCCTTTTGGAACTGTGCGACCTGCTCGGTGTCCCCCGACCCGACCCGCATCCAGACAAAGGATATTTTTTCGAGTTTCCAATCGTTGAGCACCATCCCGATGGCACCACCAGCAACGGGCGTATTGACCTGTATCGCCGCGCGCATTTCGTTCTCGAATCCAAGCAGTTTCAGGAGCAGAAAGCCGAGGCCAGCCAGCTTGAACTCGCCGCCCAAGAAGCGGGCGTAGTCACTCGCAAAAAATCTTCCCAGCCCGTGCGCGGCACCGGCGCATGGGATGATGCGATGATGAAAGCGCGCGGCCAAGCCGAGCGATACGTCCGCGCCATTCCAGACGACAATCCCCCATTCATCATCGTCGTGGATGTCGGCCACTCGTTTGAAATCTACGCCGATTTTTCACAGGCCGGCAAAGCCTACCTGCCGTTTCCTGATCCGCGCACGTTCCGCGTCCGGCTCGCCGACCTTGCCGATGAAAAAATCCGCGAACGACTCCGGCTCATCTGGACTGACCCCGCCGCGCTCAACCCGGCGAAACGCTCTGCCGATGTCACCCGCGAAGTGTCCGGCCATCTGGCGGAACTTGCCAAATCTTTGGAGCAGGCCGGACACGAACCCGACATCGTCGCTCAATTTCTCACGCGCTGTCTGTTTTGCATGTTCGCGGAGGATGTCGAATTGCTTCCCAAGGACAGCTTCACCGATTTGCTGGAATCACTGCCGGCCAACGGCGAAGGCTTTGAGGATGTCATGCGCCAGTTGTTCCGTGAAATGAACACCGGCACCGGCAAAGGCATCTCGGTTGTCTTACGGAAAAAATTGCTTCACTTCAACGGCGGGCTATTCGCTGACGATACCGTTTTGCCCATCAACGGACTGCAACTCGGCTTGCTCAAAGAAGCCGCCCGCCAGAATTGGGGCAACGTCGAACCAGCCATTTTCGGCACGTTGTTGGAACGCGCCTTGAACCCGAACGAACGCCACCAGCTTGGCGCGCACTACACCCCGCGCGCCTACGTCGAACGGCTGGTATTGCCCACCGTCATTGAACCGCTTCGTTCCGAATGGGAAAACGTCCGCGCCGCCGCACTGACCAAAGCCCGTGCGGGCGACCTGAAAAAAGCCCGCGCCGAGGTGAACGAGTTCCACGAACGCCTTTGCAAAGTCACTGTCCTCGACCCCGCTTGCGGCTCCGGCAATTTCCTTTACGTTGCTTTGCAACACTTGAAAGTCTTGGAGGGTGAAGTATTCGACGTGGCCGCGCAATTCGGCGATACGTTCCGGCTGGAATTGGAACGGCAGACAGTTGACCCGCATCAGTTCCTGGGCATTGAAATCAATCCGCGTGCGGCTTCCATTGCGGAGCTGGTTTTGTGGATTGGCTATTTGCAATGGCATTTCCGGTTGCACGGCAAACGCACGCCGCCGGAACCGATTTTGCGCGCGTTCAAAAATATTCAATGCCGTGACGCCGTATTGGAATACGACGGCGAACCGCAACCCGCCCGTGACGATGCCGGCAAAGATATCACTGTTTGGGACAGGCGCAGCAAAAAAACCGACCTTGTTACTGGCCGCGAAGTGCCGGATGAAACCAAGCGAGTGCCGTTGCTGACCTACAAAAATCCACGCCAGGCACAATGGCCATCGGCAGATTACATCGTCGGCAATCCGCCATTCATCGGCACGGCGCGGATGCGGGAAGATTTGGGCGATGGCTATGCCGAGACACTGCGCGCAACTTATCCCGCCGTGCCGGAATCTGCTGATTTTGTTTTGTATTGGTGGCACAAGGCCGCCGAATCGACCCGCGCCGGCAAGGTGAATCGCTTTGGCCTCATCACCACCAACAGCTTACGTCAGACTTTTGCCCGGCGCGTGGTGCAGGCGCAACTATCCGCCAAGCCGCCGCTGTCTTTGCTCTTTGCCATTCCTGACCATCCGTGGGTGGACACGGCGGAAGGTGCGGCGGTGCGGATCGCGATGACTGTCGGCGCGGCGGGCGAACTGCCCGGCGAACTACTGGAAGTGACCGGCGAAGAACCGCAGCCCGACGGTTCGGAAATAGTTTCATTCAAATCACATGTTGGAAAAATTTCCGCCGACCTTACCACCGGCGCGGATGTAACGACCGCAGTTGAACTCAGGGCGAATGAAAATCTGACAAGTAGAGGCATGATGTTGTTTGGCGATGGGTTCATCGTCACGCCAGAAGAAGCCGAAAAACTTGGACTCGGAAAAGTTGGTGGCCTCGAAAAAATAATCCACCCGTATCGCAATGGACGCGATTTGGCAGACAAACCGCGCGGCGCATTTGTAATTGATTTGTTTGGACTGACGCCAAATCAAGTGCGTGACCAATATCCAGGGGTTTATCAACACGTTTTAACTCGCGTAAAACCAGAGCGTGACGCAAACCGTGACAAATCAATCAGGGAAAACTGGTGGATTTTCGGACGGCCACGCACTGAAATACGTCCCGCGCTGGTCGGCATTTCGAGATACATTGCGACAGTTGAAACATCCAAACACCGTATATTTCAATTTCTCGAATCTGAAATTTTGCCGGACAACAAACTCGTCGTAATTGCACTTGATGATGGTTTCCATCTTGGCGTTTTAAGCAGTCGCATTCACGTTGTCTATTCGCTCGCCGCTGGCAGTTGGCTAGGCGTTGGCAACGACCCAGTTTATGCGAAGTCGCGCTGCTTCGATCCTTTTCCATTTCCGCTTTCCACCGAGGCGGAGCAAAAGTCGATCGGTAAGCTGGCGGAGAAATTGGACGCGCACCGCAAGCGCGTGCAAGCACAGCACGGCCTCACTCTCACCGGCATTTACAACGTCCTCGAAAAAATCCGCGCCGGCGAAAAACTCACCGACAAGGAAAAAGTCATCCACGACGCCGGCCTCGTTTCCGTGCTGAAGCAGTTGCACGACGACCTCGATGCCGCCGTGTTCGCCGCCTACGGCTGGCCGGCCACGCTGACCGACGCCGAGATTTTGGAACGCCTGGTTGCCTTGAACGCCGAGCGCGCCGCCGAGGAAAAGCGCGGCGTAATCCATTGGCTCCGCCCGGACTACCAAACCAAGTTGAATCCGGGTGTCACGCTTCCCGCCGAACTGCCATTCTCGCTCGACAAAAAATCCAAAAAGGCGAAAGCCACGGCGCAAAAGCCAAAGGGCAAGGAATCATGGCCGAAGAAAATGGCCGAGCGCGTGCAGGTGGTCGAAGCGGTGTTGCATCGCATCGGCACGGCCACGCCCGCCGAGTTGGCCGTGCAAATCAAACGTGCCAAGCCCGCCGATGTTGCCGAGATTTTGGAAACGCTCGTCACCATGGGCCGCGCCCGCGAGAAGAACGGAAAATTCAGCCGGTGAAAGCGTCATGGATGTCCATGTCAAAATCCGTTTGCGCCTGAAGCTGAAAAAGCTGGAAACGCTCCACACAATTCTTCAGTCGTTCGCAAAGCATTCCCCAGGTTGGAAATGTGCACCAAAACAATCAGCTGATTATCAGAAGATGCACGGAGCGCCGGCTGGATTCGTGGTTTGTGATTCGGTGCAAAGATTGGCACGAGCGGCAGTCGCGATTGCAAATGTGAACGAGAAGCATCCGCATAGCTTTGAAGTCACCAACATCGTCCCGCAGGAATGTTCCAGCCTCACGATGTCAGAATACAACGGCATCGGCACTGCATTTGCCAAGTCATTTAAGTTGTTTCTCAAATCCACGCGGCGCGACGGTGTTGTAAACATGGTTGGCCCAAAAATCAGTTTGGACAAAATCATTACCGCGCCTAAGTGCCGCCGATTTTTTGAAAACTGGTTACAGACTCCAACGCCAACCAGCCACCCGTCTGATGTTCACGCGTTGGATAATTTCATCTGCGCCATTTTTCGGCATGGTGCTGATGTTGATTTGAACCGCCTAGGGCGACATCTGGTTGACGACCGCAAGTGGAAGGCCGATTCCGCCGCATGGGCAATGGAGCGAATCCAAACTGGTCTTGATGTTTTGCGTGCCAACCAGGGATTTTAATTGTGTCAACCAAATGAATGATTTGAGCAATGTGTTATGATAAATCAAAAAATTGAATATTGGATTGATGTCTGGGCTGAGTTGATTCGGCACTTCAATAACAACCAATACGGATTAGAGTTAAATAATCCGCACGTTGCATTGGTTGTGCTCATTGACGAGATTGAAAACAATGAATTGCGGAACAAAGAAACGCGGGCATACCTGCTTACGACCATTGCCCACTTCCATAAGCACGACCCCATCATCAAAAAGTTTTTACCGACGGAATTCAGCTTGATACTCCAAAGCTTCAGTAAAAATTCACAATACTATTTGTTACAGGCAGCCAAAGCAGTTATGCCGTTTTTCCGAGAGGGAAAATATTTTATTGAATCGTATAATCAGTTGAAGGAAATCCTAGCCGATTCGAACTGGAAAACCGGCGATGAATCGCAGATAGATTCACTTTCCAATTCGTTGATTGTCGAATTATTGTTGAAAGGTTACAGCCTGAAGACAATTCAGGACATGCCACGCAATATATTTCAAGATGTCACAGAGAAGAGCCATCATTTTCCTACAGTCATTACTTGGGAGGACTGTGTTGATTTGGGAGAGGAGGGAAGAAATCAATACAAGTTAAAGCGAGAGGCCGAAACCAAAGATTTGGATCTGAACAAACGGCTATCGGCATTTACTAATTATTTTACCAGGAAATCTTACGAACACATTTTCATCTTTTCGGTTGAGGGATTGAAAGGCGATGCGGAGATTCAGATTGGCCCCGTTACGTTTTATTCTCCGCGTTCTCGCTTATTTGTAAGGTTGAGTGGCGAGGCCAAAATGGATGAAATGCTTAAAAAGTTTGAAAAGTTCGGCCGGGAAAATGAAGAGTTTTTTTCAAACGCAGCTATTCGTTTGTCATGCATTGACCCGGAAACTGGCAAAAATCAGGCGGTGGAAATTGCGGATAAAGCTCTCGACCTGATTCGTAGCCGCTACAATATTGAATGTCGGCTAAAGGTTTCAAGAAATCAGTATCTCCACCTCTCCAAAGACGGCGAAATGCGGGGAACTGGAAATTCTGCCGGGGAAAGCCTGCTCATCAGACTTCATGGATCATTCGAGCTTAAACATCTGGTGGAAGACGAGGAGAACAAAAACGATTTTAATGCAACCAGCAAATATTTATTTACCGCCAAGGACAAGCAAACAGCATTGGAACAAAAAATTACAGACTGCCTGCATTGGTTAAGAAAGGGTGAAGAGGCTGACAGACCGGAAGACCGGTTGCTTCATTATTGGATAGTGATTGAAAAAGTATTTACGTTTCCAAGCACTGCGGCTCCGTTGTTAAAACCCGATGAAAAACTTGAACCCAAGTTGTTTTTGATAAGTGAGTTGTTATCAGCCGCAGTAGCCTATGGATTTATCTACCAAATCGGTAGAACCTTATATTTGAATCTTTGGCCGCTATTTAGCGACTCGCTGACTGCAGCAATTCGCGGTCAAAAATACGTTTTGCCAAAAGAGATTGCAGAAAAATGTGGCTTTGTTCCGGGATTCACCGGCCAGGTCTCATTAAAAGATTTTCGTGAAAGCCTAGATGAAATCTGCAAGGCCATCGGTCAGCGAATAATTAAGAATCGGATTTTGCATGTAAAAAAGTTTTACGAAGATGGTGATTTTGCAAAGGAAGAAATTAAAAGGGCTGTTTCACGGACAAAAGACGATGTGCTTTTGATTTACCGGTATCGCAACAGCATTGTTCACAACGCGCATTATGATGCCAATTTGCTGATGCCGTTTGTTGAGAAGGCCGCAAAACTTGCCCAAACCGCAGTAAATATGCTCACACACGAAAGAGCAAAAAATCAGAGCGTCACCGTAGAAGAACTTTTCATATCGCGGTATTTGGAGGTGCAGAGAATTCTTGAACGGCTCGAAAAAAAATTGCCGATTGATTCTCTTGAGGTGCCGACCTGGAATGTTCCGTCGGCTCCTATTCAAAGCGCGAGCCAGCAGGCGAAGCCACCAACAAATTGATGCAAAAATGAAATCCCTGCTTCTGGTTTTCATCTTCACAGTGGCCAGCGCGTTCGCCCAAGTTCCAGCACCAGCTTGGTTGGGTCAGATTAAATTATCCGGCATCAATGGCACACCCGACCAAAAGCTGGCAACGATCAACGGCAAAAACTTTGCCATTGGCGAGGCATACGATTTGAAATTGAAAGGCCGCACCGTTCGCGTGCAGTGCCTTGAAATTCAAGAGCAGTCCGCGCTGGTGAAGATTCAGGATTTGCCCACGCCCTACGCATTGACGTTGGCCGGCGAAATTATTCCGATTGGCACCGCGCCCACTCCGGTTGCCACCGCACCAGCCGCCGTGGCGGAACCACCAAAACCAGCACCCGTAGCACTGGCACCGGCTTTAATTTTTAGCCAGCCAGTGTTTCATCCGCCGGCAATGGTTCAGCCTTTGTCCGTGAGTATAGGCCATTTTTTAATGTGGGTGTTCCTTGCATTCATATTGGGGCTGGCTCTGGGAGCGGGAGCTGCAAGGTTCCGGTTTCGTAAGAACTTGGGCGAGGCGTTGCTGGCGGCTACCATTGACAAACATTTTTCCCGGCCACATCTCTTGCTGAATAATGTCACCCTGGCTACGCCGGAGGGCACCACCCAAATTGACCATGTGCTCGTTGCCGACACCGGTATCTTCGTCATTGAGACTAAACATTATACCGGCTGGATCTTTGGCGATCCACGACAAAGCCAATGGACCCAGCAGATTTACCGGCACAAATCCCGGTTTCAAAATCCGCTCCACCAGAATTACGGCCACATCAAAACACTACAGTCGCTGTTTGATTTGCCGGCGGAACATTTTCATTCCCTCGTGGTGTTCACCGGCGATGCTGAGTTCAAGACCGACCTTGGCCCCAATGTCATCCGGCTCGGCAACTTGATACCATTTCTGACCGCCGACCGCCCCAGCCTATATGATGAACGCAAGATGACTTACATCGTCGGGCGGATTGAAATGAAGCGCGAACGCCGGTCGCTGGAAACCGACGAATACCACATTAACCATGTTCGCAGCCGGTTGCCCGGCCAAGCGGTAAAGCCAAATTCGCGGGCTGCGTTTTCGCCACCAGCAGCAAATCCGTTTACATCCGGCTCTGGCGATGAAAAATACCAGCCGAAAGGATGACCATGAGCCACGGCAAACCATACCCAACACAAACGGCGGAAGAAGTTGTCAGCGCCGCCTTGAACGAGCAGGGCTATCTATTTCAGCATAAAATTATTCGGGTGCTGCAATCCCCAACCAGCGCAGGAAGCCCCAAACATGAATGGTATGTTGAAGCTTCCGAGGTGCCAGTGTCATTGCCCAACGGTGACGAGACGCGCGTGGACATCGTTTTGAAGCATCGTTACAGCCAGCCGGATAATCCGTGGCACATTGTCATGGAGTGCAAACGGGCGGCACGGGATTACAAGCGCTGGGTATTTTTCTCGAAAATAAAATACGCCAAGGGGCCGTGGCCTAATCAATACTACACCGAATACGCGCGATTGTCCGGGGGGTGGAATCACCAAGGCGAGCCGCCTATGACACACACGGTGGATTTGACGACGGCAGACAGTGACTGCCCCGTTTTTGATTTTGGCGTTGAAGCGCGAATTGAGCCGCCGGGACGGGATAAGCGCGCATCGGCCACCGATGCGATTGAAGATGCGTTGCGCCAAGTGACCCTGGGGCAGACCGGCCTGGCCAACACCTTGCGCCGCGCACATTCCCTGATGATCCGGCTCATTCCCGTTGTAGTGACGACTGCGGAGTTGATGGCCGCAGATTTTGACGATGAAAAAATATCGTTGGCCGGCGGCAAAATTGAACCCAATGATTTGAAGCTTGAGCCAAGAAAATGGCTGGCCATCAATTATCGTATCAGCAATGTCATCGCCCAATTTTCCGGCGTGAACACCAACCTGACCACTTCGATTGCCCAGCATCTTGGCTCGCGCCAAGTCAGGACGGTGTTTGTCGTGCAGGCCGAACACATCCAACCATTTCTCGAATGGCTGGAAAAGTATTTTCCCTGCGGCGCACAGCGTTGATTTGCATGTCAAATTTCACCTACACCAAACCATTGCCACGGCGACCAGAGCAACCGTTTCAAGACGGCGATGCCAAAATGGATTTTGCCTTGGTGGATTTTTGGCAGTGGAGCGCATCCGATTTGTTGAACAACGTAACGCGTGGAAACTTGGCCGAATTCATTGTCGCCAAGGCGCTGGGCATTTCAACGGCAGTGCGGACGGTTTGGGCCGCCTACGATTTATTGATGACTTTAGAAACAGGACGACAGCTAAAGATTGAAGTCAAATCCGCCGCCTACCTACAAGGCTGGGAGCAAGACAAGTATTCGCTCATTCAGTTCGATGCACGCAAAACCAAAGCTCTGGACGAAGCGACCAGTATTTATGCCGGGACATCAAAACGGCAGGCCGATGTTTATGTCTTCGCACTATTGAAGCACAAGGACCGGCCAACGATTGAGCCGTTGAATTTGGCCCAATGGGACTTTTACGTTTTGTCCACGGCGACATTGAATCGCGAAATTGGCGAGGGGCATTCCATTTCTCTCAAAACGCTAAATAAGCTGACTTGCCCCGTCAGTTTTTCAAATCTGCTACCATCCGTCGTTCAGGCCGCGTTGCCATGAAATGTTGCGCGAGGGCAATTCAAAGTTCGGAAACCAAATCACGGAGGTGGACGCCAAGAGCTTTGGCGATTTGCGCCAATGTTTCCACCGTAACCTTGTATTCAGCCCGCTCGATATTCCCGATGTAATTTCGAGCCAGATTCGCCTTTTCCGCAAGCTGCTCCTGCGTCAAGCCGGCCTTTATGCGTTCGCAGCGAATTTTTTCACCGAGCACTTTGGATAGTTTGTTGCGTTTTGGCACTCATCGTAGCAAACCAAGAATGTCCCCGTTGCTCTACCAAGCACACTTGGTATTTTTAATCTTGCGAGCTTTTCGCTAAAGCGATAGTAATCCAGCGCAGTTTGGCGAGACGCCGCCCGGCGACCTGGGTTATGACCGCATCTGGAAAACTGTCCGAGGAGATAACCGGCTTCGTCGTTGGGACGCCAAACGCCGGACGGTGGAAATTATCTTCACGGACACCGCTTTTTCGCAGGGTGAATATTATTTCGGGTTGGTTGAAAGATTGTCCAGTTTGCTTCGTATCCATAATGAGGCTGTCAGGTAGTCGGCTCGTTTTGCCTTTGAAAGCCACCGGCGAACAGCACACGAGGAACCCGATATGAAAAAGAAGATTCTGGTGGTCGAAGACGAACCGGCCGTGGCGTCACTTATTACATTTTTGCTGGCTCGCGCCGGTTACGAAGTTGAGAACGCCTTCAATGGGACACGCGGATTGGAGCTTGGAACCACGCAAAAATTTAATCTCATCTTGCTGGACGTGGACTTGCCCGGCATCAATGGCTTTGACATCTGCCGCGAGTTAAAGCAAAGATGGATTTGCCATTGCACCCCGATTGTCTTTCTTTCGGGAAACGCGCTGGAGAAAAGACGGACAAAAGCCTTGGAACTTGGCGCGGCAGATTTCATTCCCAAGCCGTTCATTGTGGAAGATTTTATGGAGCGGATTGCACTCCACATTTCATCGGCAGAAACCAGCGGCACAGCTACGTCACCAGGGCAATTGGTATGACCGAAAAGAAACCAATTTCACACGCTGCGGAGAAGTGGCTGAATCAGCTTGCCGGCCAAGTCGGATTTGCCAGACTTGCCCACGTCCGCGTGCCAAGAGAATAAATTTATGAGAACACAATCGCTTTTGAGCATACTGTCGCAGCTCCTGACCGTGAAGCTTTCCCGCGCCCTGTTTGTCGGCGCGGTTTTTTTCTTTCTGGTAACAAATGCGCGGGCGCAGACACCGCCCGGCGGCGGAGGCGGTTCGTCAGGGCCAACCTACACGCCCCTCAATTCATGGTCGTTCCACGACCCGACCAACTGGACGAGCGATTATGGCACCGCTCCCGTCAGTTTCACCAATCTTGCCTTTTCCTATCTCGGCCTCGGTTCGTCGCTCGTTGTGGATACGAATCTTCCGGCATGGCTCAAATTTAAGACTGTGGAAACCGGCGGCTCGACCAACCTGACGGTCAATCAGGGCAGCGTTTTATTTTGGTTCGCCCCCGGAAGCTGGTCGTCTACGAACGCTGGCGGCAGCGGTCCAGGACAATACGCGCGCTTGATTGAAGCCGGCCAATACACCACAAATTCCAGCGTTGGCTGGTGGAGCGTTTATGTTGATCCCGCCGCCGACAATATCTACTTTTCGGCGCAGACCAACGATAATTCTGGCACCTACTCCAACTATCTTACTGCCCCGATTTCGTGGAAAACGAACTATTTTCACTTCGTTGCGCTGACTTTTTCGGCGACCAATTCCTTACTCTATTTGGACGGCGCACTGGCAACAAACGGCCCCGGCGTGACGGTCTATCCGGGAGCAAACGCTTTGACCAACGGCTTTACCATTGGCGGTGACGCCGCTGGTAACTACGAATCGCACGGTCTGTTTAACAATGTGGCGACCTACAATATGCCTCTGGATAGCAGCACGATTTCAGACATTTTCAGCCGAACCCTTCCGCTCTACATGATGAGTCCTTGGAATATGGCTATGTGGCCGTTGAACAATGCAACTTCCAGCCCGGCCTATACGCCCATTGCCGGTTTCAACGCCATCAGCGGACAGGGCAATCTTTTGTGGGATGGCTACGCCTCGACGTGTTCGTATGACACGAACATCTGGATCAGCAATGTCTCGGCAGCCCATGCTACCAACGGCACGACGAGCGTGACGTTCACCATTCAAGGCGGTGCTGACGGCGTTCCGTATGATGTTTTCGCCAATTCGATTCTTTCGAGCGGCACGAACGGCATTCCGTGGGCTTGGATGGGGCAAGGCTATCATTGCAACACCTACACACTGGCAAACTTGTCTAGTTCGATTTGTTTCTTGAGGCTGGGGACGCCGCAGGACACTTCGGGCATGGGCTTGACCGACGCCTACGAATGGCTGGTGCTGCACATCAGCCCCTACGGCTCGCAGACGGACGCCTACGGCGTTCCTTATGCTTGGTATGCGATGAATGGACTGGACATCGGTTCAGCCACCCAAGACCCCGACCGTGACGGTCTGCTGAATTATCAGGAGTATTTATATGGCACGCGCCCACAGGTATCGGAAGGGTTTTCTATTTGGGTGAGCCAGCCGGGAACCACCAGCAACCTGCCTTGAACATTTACAGGATTACCATGAAAATACTTCTCTGTCTTTTCGCCGTTGCTCTATGTCAGGCAACCGCTTTCGCCGGTTTTCCACTGAATTTCCAACCCCCACCTCCGCCCTGCCAAGAATGCCCCTGTCCACCGGGATCAGGCGGTTCTGGTGGCTCCGGTGGCAGTGGTGGTTTTGGCGGTGGTGGCGGTGGCAGTAGCTGTTCAACTTGTAGAGGTGGTGGCGGTTTTTTTGGCGTGGAGGGTTCTACCGGCGGGATGCCGGATTGGAGGGTGAACGAACCGAATATCGATTTGCGACTGCATGATGAACCGTTGGCTTATCAGTCCAGTGTCGGGCGTGTTTCGTTTCAAATCAATTATTGGCAGCGTGACGACCGCATGCCGACCAACAATATTTTCACAATGGGGCCGGGCTGGGAATGTTCCTGGCAATCTTACATTGACACGGACGGAACCACCTATGACCCAGTGACACTTTACGGCGCGGGCGGAGGTGAAATTCAATTCAATGACTTGTCCGGCACCACGCCCAATTATTATTACAATCTGCGGATGTTGTCCTTGACCGACACCAACGGCAACTTATCCGGTTTTGAAGTGTTTCACTCGTCCGGTGCGGTTGACTATTACAATTTTCTGGCGACCAACAGTAGCGGCAATGTCACACGGGCTTACTTGAGTCAGAAACTTGACCCGCAAGGCCACGCCACCACCTTTATTTATTCTCCATTCAACCCCGCCACCGACGTTGTGGAGTTGAATTATGTGGTTGATCCCGATGGCAAGACCAACACTATTTCCTACACCAGCAACGCCAGCTACAATTATTTGATTTCGCAGGTGCAAGACCCCTACGGCCACGCCGTCAATTTCGCTTACGATTCTTCCGGCTACCTGACCAACGTAACCGACGTGGCCGGCCTTTCCAGTTCGTTCGGCTACTCGGATGTTGCGGTCGGCAACGACTATTTTGCTTACTGGTTTGGCTATGAAACTAACCGCTGGCTTGACCAGTTGACCACGCCCTACGGCACGACCAGCTTCTCTTTCACGGACGAAGGACTAGAACTTGATCCGTGGGATATGTATTGGCTGGTGACGGATGGCTATGTGAGCAGCATTCTCCGTTCGGTGGTTGTGACCGAGCCAAACGGCAGTCACCAGATGTTCGCCTATAACAGTTACGCGACCTTTGCATGGAGCAATGTCAACACGACGAACATCCCATCCAGCACACCGGACGGCTCATTGCTCGATGATGGCGCCTACCTCGTTTATCGGAATACTTTTTATTGGGGACGCCAGCAGTTCGCCAACTTGTCCGCCGATTTCCTTGTCACCGGCGCGACCAACTGGGATTTGACGCAGTTGTCAGATAATGATTTTCTGAAAGGCCGCTGGCAGCATTGGCTGCATTCTTCCGACGGCGGGCAATCAGACGCACTTTCGATGGAACAAGACCCCAGCCCGGATGGAGCCAAGCCGGGCGAAATGACTTGGTTCACCTATCCCGGCCAGCCGCCGGGGGGCGTGTATGACCTGTATGGCAACCAGGCTTCTTATTATCAGGGAACGTCGGATTCGCCCACGCTGACAATTAAAGTTCTGCCTGACGGTTCACAGTGGTATCAGGAGTATCAGACTGACCAGTGGGGCAACCGCACAAACGTCATTAGCACATGGACGTTGCCCAATGGCAGCGTCGGCACACGCACAAACAGTTATATCTATGCCACCAACGGACAAGATTTGCTGGCTGCCATACGTGCCGACGGTGTTGTTACTTCTGCTTACGGTTATGATGCCAGCCATCAGGTCATTGCCATGACCAATGCCCTTGGCGAAGTGACGCGCTTCACTTACAACGCCAACGAGCAGTTGACCAGCACCAGATCGCCAAGCGGGCTGGTGACGACGAACATTTACGGCGCGAATGGTTTTCTGGCACAGCAGATCGACATCGGTTTTTCCACCAACAGCTACACCTACACGAACGGCTTGGTCTATACCCACACCGACGAGCGCGGGTTGACGGTGACGAACACTTGGGACGCGTTGCAGCGGCTGACCCAAGCGGCTTACCCCGACGGCACAGCCGAATCCTTCATTTACAACAAGCTGGATTTGGCAAAAAAGACCGACCGCATGGGCTTTGCCACCGGCTACGCTTACAACGCCATCCGCCAGAGGATTTTTGAAACGAACGCGCTCGGCTATGTGACGGCCTACGCCTATTGCGATTGCGGCGGGCTGGATTCCATCACCGACCCGCTCGGCAATGTCACGCACTTCTCGCGCGACAACCAGGGTAATCTCGTCCGAACAATTTTCCCCGACGGCTATTCCGTCACGAACCAATACAATCTGCTGAAACAACTGGTGCAGCGCACCGACAGTTCCGGCGCGGTTGATAATTACACGTTCAACAACCAAGGCCGGACAATCGCCGTCAGCAACGCGGTCGGCCAAGTGGCCGCTTATGCCTTTGACATTGATGACCGCACCGCCAGCCAGACCGACGCCAACGGCGTGACCATCAGCCAGACGTTTGACAGCCTCAACCGCTTGACCAGCCGCACCTATCCGAACGGCGGCGAGGAAAGTTTCGGGTTCACACTGAATGTCATCGCCCCGACCAGCTACACGAACCAAGTCGGCAGCGTGACGCTTTACAGCTTCGACGCTCTGGACAGAAAAACCACCGAGGCGCATCCAAACGTTTCCACCAACCAATTTACTTACAATGCGGCAAGTGACTTGTTGACGCTTATAGACGGCAACAATCGCACGACAAAATGGAACTACGATTTGTTTGGGCGCGTGACGAACAAGGTGGACGCGTTGAACCGTAACGCCTTCATTTACACTTACGACGCCGACAACCGGCTGACGAATCGGTGGACGCCGGAAAAGGGGAATACCTTCTACGTTTTTGATGCCGCCAATAACGTGACGCAGGTTCGCTATCCACAGCAGACCAACTTTTATGCGTTTGATGCGTTGAACCGGCTAACGAACATGGTGGATGCGGCGGGGACAACGGCGCGGAGCTACACGCCCGCCGGATTTTTGGCGAGTGAAGGCGGCTTGTGGTCTGGTGACATGGTTAGCATCGGCTACACGAACCGGCTGCGAACCAGTTTGAACATCGGTTCGACATGGAATCAAAATTACGGTTATGATTTAGAGCGGCGGCTTGTGTCCATAAGTTCACCGGCGGGCGCATTCAATTACAACTACAATTATCAACCGGCCTCGTCGCTGGTGGCGGAGATCGGTTTGCCGAACGGCGCGGCCATCACCAATTTTTATGACCCAATGGCAAGGTTGCAGGAAACCGACTTGAAAAATTATTGGGGTCACACGCTGGACGGCTACGCCTATCAATATGACTTGGCAAACCAGCGGACGAACATCACGCGCAATCTTGGCGTGACGGCTTCAAGTGTCAGCGTCGGCTACGATTCAATCAGCGAGGTTGTTTCTTGGAAAGCCACGGAAACAAACGGCTCGCCGCGCCTGCATGAGCAACTGGCTTGGGGATATGATGCGGCGAGCAATCTACGTTCCCGCACCAATGGCACATTGGCTCAAAGTTTCACCGTGGACGCAGCGAACGAGTTGACGGGTATTTCTCGCGCGGGAAACTTTACTTTAAGCGGCGCGACGCCCGCGCCCGCAACCAACGTGACCGTCAACGGGCTGGCGGCGGAAATTTACGGGGACTTCACTTTCGCCCGAACCAATCTAACCTTGCTCGACGGCAACAACACGTTCACCAACGTCGCGCAAAATGTCTATGGCGCTGTGACGACCAACACTTTCACCGCCAATCTGCCGCAGAACGTCAGCTTGGGTTTTGACGCCAATGGAAATCTCACCAACGACGGCTTGCACTCGCTCGCTTACAATGCGGAAAACCAGCTTACCAACGTCACCGCCGCCGGGAAATTTAAGAAGGATTTTGTCTATGACGGATTGAGCCGATTGCGGATCAAGCGGGAATTTACTTGGAACGGCAGTTCATGGACGGAGGCCAGCGAAACGAGGTTTGTTTGGGATGGCAACGTCATCGTCCAATTGCGCAATTCAAACAATGTCCCGACTCTGACGTTGACGCGTGGTTTGGATATGAGTGGAAGTTTGCAGGGCGCGGGCGGCATCGGCGGCTTGCTGGCGATGACCGGCGCGGGCGGAGCAAATTATTTTTATCATGCGGATGGCAATGGGAACGTGACAGCCTTAATAGACGCCTCGCAAAATGTCGTCCAGCGGCGGATGTATGATGCCTTTGGCCGGACAACCAGACTTACCGGCATTCAAACTGGAAACCCGTTCTGGTTTTCGAGCCAGTTGCATGATGAAGATACGGATTTTTACAGTTACGAATATCGTATGTATATCCCTGCCTTGCAGCGGTGGAGCAGTGAAGATCCGATAGGAGAACGGGGTTTTGCGCTTTTACAAACTCGCAGCATCAAACTATTGAGGTTCGTTGAAATGTTCAGACAGATTGTCGGAAACAATTTGTATGAATTTGTTAGGAATCGGCCAACGGGTCTCTACGATGCACGCGGGTTAGCTCCCGGCTCACCGACCGGGCCGAATTCACTTGCGTGCATTGCTGCTGAGGAGCAGCTTGAGGCTGCCGTTGAGCAATACTTTATTGATCCATCGGAAATCAACGGAATGATAGTTGACGCCGCAATAGCCGCAAGGGACTTAGCTTGTTCGCCGCCACCTCCTCCAGACCCACCAAGTAATCCTTGTCCTATAATACCACCAATATCACCACCAGCAAAAAAGGCATGCACATGGGCAATAGTAGGAGGAATTGCGTATTGGGTTTGTAGCGAAGGATCACGCATACTATTTCCTCCACGCAATTTATTGCCAATTCCATAGGAGTCTTAAAAATCAGTCGCCGAAATGATTTTTCAAAGCATATCGTAATGTTATGAATTCTATTAGCACTTTTATGTGGCAGTTTTTTGAGGCGCGCGTAGCTGATGCCGAACGCGAGATGAGGGATCGGATGCCGTTCCGCAACAAGTTCTTTACTGCGGATTGTGTATTTGACAGTCGCACACGAACGTTAGAAATATTGAAATCCGAAGAAATCGAAAGCGTAGATAGCGCGGCATCAACTGTAATTACTTTTTCAAAGAATTCCTTCAAGGCATCAGTGTCTGAAAGGCAGAGAAAAAGGTATCATCTGGTGACGGTAGATAACAATTGGCTGATTAGGATGGTTGAAATTGAATGTCCAGCTTGTTCCTCTTCAAGCATTGAAGGATGCCGACTATGTAAAGGGACGCGTTGGATTGGCAGCGGATTCACGCCGCCACCTCAACCACCAACACATAGACAATGAAAACACCGTTTGTAATTTCAATTTTAATTTTTACGATTCTTTTTGCTGGGGTTTTGTAGCGAAGTTGCTGTGCCTGACGCAAAACTACTCGGAAGACCGTTAGTCTCACTAGACAAATCATTTTTAATTGGCGCTACGAATTCAGTGTTGCCCGATTACATTGAGTTTGAGATGCGTAGTAATAACGTCGCCAGCATTGACGCGGTTTATACTCAAACCACCTCATGTATTGATATTAAGAATGCGATTTCAATCCAACTTGGTTTACCAAAAAAGGAATTCCCAAAAGAATCCGGCAGCAAAATGTATGAATGGCACTGCGAATCTAATCACGTTGCCGCGCTCTTTTCTGATAAAAGCGAGCAAAATCAAAGACCTATGATTATTGTTAGTTATCTAAAGAAATAATAATTAAAGTTTTTCAGATTTATAAATTCACTGGCTTAAATTGTCGGGAAGTTTTTTAGGGCTTGAAATAATCCGCCGACGGCCTTATTCGGTAGCGCAGCTTGATAACCATCAAAGCCCAAACTACGCCGCGCAGCGCCACGCGGTATTTTCGGAGCACCTTTCGCACAACGATTATTACTCGCAAAAGAGCAAGACCGTTGGCCGATGGTATGGCCGCACCTGTGCCGATTTCGGAATCGAGCAAAATTCAGTTTTCTTTGCGCGTGAAGCGATCGCCGTTTGCGGGCGCGAATCAATTGTTTTATTTTCACATCTAATTGCTGCTATAAATCTGCCCGTGAAAGTTCAAGCCTTCGTATTCTGCGGCTGTTACGAACATGGTTGCGCTAAATGCCCATGAGCCAGACCGAATCATTCCGTGGCAAACGCGAGGCGCTGGTTCTCCGCTTGCGGGACAAGGAAAAACTGACCTTTCAGCAAATCGGCGAACGGTTTGACCGCTCCGCTTGTCGGGCCGCGCAGATTTATCAGGCCGCGCGCCGTAAAATCCAATTCCCACCTAACGGCCTGTCCAACCGGCTTAACCATCTTCTGGCCAAAGCCGGTTTTACGGTTGAGAAGCAAGCCATCGCCAGTGCCCTGCGCGCCGGCAAATTTTATCCCCAATGTTATCCGCCCACCTACGGTATCTATGCACACCTGGAACTTTGCCAGTGGGCGGGCGTTGATCCAGCGTCCGTGCCAAATCCAACCTGTTATTATGTATCGTTTCCAGACAACGGCCTTTCCTACCGGACGAACAATGTCTTGAAATACGCGGGAATACCGGCCACGAAAGCGGCCGTCCTCGAAGCCTTAAAAAACGGCAGACTAATGCCTACCAAACGTCCCAACGGCTATGGAACAGCTACGCACGCCGAAATTTGCCGGTGGGTTGGAGTGACCCCGCGCCAATTACGAGGTCTCAAAAAAGCAACCGTCATTGCTCCGCAAATTCTCCGCACTTGACGAAGTTATGCAGATGAAGCGAACGAGCTCCCGTTGCGAGCATTGCAAATTACAAATCGAAAGGGTCAAAGGTTTCGAGAGGTTTTGGTTTTTTGCTCTCTTTGACATCCTTTTTAACCAACTCCTTGGCAGTTTGGTTTGGTTTCCAAAAACTACAAAAATGGTTGTTTGCGTCCTTCAAGAACAACGCTTCAACGACATCTTCCAAACCAAGAAAGGTCATTTGCTCTTTACATGAACAGAAAAGATTGTTTTCAGGACCTTTCCTTGCGTAAACGCACCAAGTGCAATTCACCGACACAACATTCATGAAAGTTAAGTTCTAAAATATAGGATTCATGCCCGTTTGTTAGCATAAATTAGGCCATTTATTCGTTTTGTTGTATTAGTTGCGTCCCAAACTCATAAACATTTTCTCGCCAACACATCCACCTGTTCCACGCATCTTTGCACGCTTCCGCTATCGCCATACTCCCCGCGAGGCTGTGTGAAAACTTTCTGACCGGAGCGGTGAAGAGAACGGATTGAGTGGAAAGTGTGAGTCTGTTTTTAGGGAAGTCTGAAGTGACCATTTGGTGCGGAGGTGAGTTATCCCGGTTATCGGTGGAAGTTCAGCCCTTTTTTGCGGGCAGACGTCGCCGCCAGACTTTCAGCCCACCGCCGCCATCAGTTTTTGGAAGCTCACCAGGTTCAGCACCCGTTTGAGGTTATAGACCAGCGTCGTCAGACTCCATTCGCATTGCACCTTGGCCAGTCCCTTCAGCATAAAGTGCGTGTAGCCGAACCACCGCTTGATCGTTCCAAACGGATGTTCCGCCAGCGTTTTCCTTAATTTGAACTTCTCCGGCTGTTGCCGCATCCGCTCCGCCATCGCTTCCATCAGATGTTCGTTCGCCTCCCGCGTGATGGTCCGGTTGGCTTTGTTCCGCGTGCAGCGGCGCTTCAACGCGCAGGTCTTGCAGCCAGTGGCCCGATAGTATTGCAGCTCCCGCCCCAGCTCGTAAGTGCTGAACCGATACGTCAGCGCCGCTCCCGCCGGGCACACATACTCATTCTTCGCGGCGTCATACCGGAACTGGCTTTTGCCATACAGCCCCAGCTTGGTGTTCGCACTGGTGTCGCTCTTGGGAATGAACGGCGTGATCTGCTGCTCCACGCACCGGTCCACTTCGCTCGCGTTGTAGTAGCCGGCATCGGCCACCACTTCGGTTTTGTTCAATTCCAAATTGGCCTTGGCTTCCAGCGCCACGTTGGCCAGTTGCTGGTAGTCCGTCCCCTCGTTGGTCACGTCCGCCGCCGCGATCAACTTGTGTTTGCCATCCACCGCCACCTGCGCGTTGTAACCCACGATCATCCCGTGGGCTGTGGGCATCTTGCGCGTGTCCGGATCGGTCACGCTGATCTGCTTCTGCTCCGCATCCAGTTCGCCGAGCAGTTCCTTGTGCCAGTCCTGCTTGGCCTGCAACGCCGCGATCTTCTCCGCCAGTTCGCTTTTTGTGAGCGCCGCAACAGCCGGTTCAGCGGCATCCACCGAATCCAGCTGCTGGAGATACTCGGCCAGCCTGGCATCGGCACGGGCGATCAACCCTTTGAGTTTGTCCGCGTTGAAGTTCTGGTCGCGCGCATTGACCGCCGTGAACTTGCTGCCGTCAATGGCCAGCAGTTCCCCGCCGAAGAGTTCCAGCTTGCGGCACAGCACCGTGAACTGCCGGGCCACGGCTTTGAGCGGCTGCAAATTATCTTTGCGGAAGTCGGCGATGGTTTTGAAGTCCGGCGTCAGCTTGCCCAGCAGCCAGAGCACTTCCACGTTGCGCAAACATTCAGCCTCCAGCAACCGGGAGGACCGCACGCGATGGAGATAACCGTAGAGGTAAAGCTTGAGCAGCACCGCCGGATCATAAGGCGGCCGGCCCGTGTTGGCGCAGCGAGCCTTGGCGAAACCCAGCGCGTGCAGATCCAACCAGGCGACGAAGGCGTCCAGAAACCGCACCGGGTTTTCCGCCCCGATGTAATCCTCCAGACGTTCAGGAAAGAGCAGCGTTTGCGAGCGGTCCAGACCAGTCCGATGGTTCATGCTTGTCAGAGACGCACGCACCGCTTAAAAGTTTCACCAGTGATTGACTTTTCACACAGCCTCCCGCCACTGAAAACCCGCCGTTGGTAAGGATGTTTCACTAAATTCACGCCGCCGGGGCGGTGACTTCCGCCCCGAACCCCACCCGCCAGAGGTGTCTGGACTCACCGACTTTCTCTAAACGCCGGTTTTCAGGCCCGGTTCTGTCCGCCTCTCTTCGCTTCTTTCGCCCTCACCAGGCCGCTCGCGCAGGGGGACGGGCGCGGTGCCCTCCGAGGCGCCTCCCGCTGTCCGCCCTGCTTCGCGGCCTTACTCGGTGAAGGGCGATAGAACCGAATACGAAAAACAGCCGGACAGCAAAAAAAAAGGCCATGAAAACTCTTCTCGAAAGTCTCTCCAAATCAAATTCAGGGCTCCTGACCCGATCCGAAAAACAGGGGACAGGGCAAGCCCACAAATACATCGTCATCATCTTCGATGGACGTGAACAGGTGGTTTCCTTTCCGCATCACGTTCAACACTCCGATGTTTTCCACTACACCAAGCGCGAATGTCCGCACGTGGCACTGGTCAGCGCCGGATTTTATCTCGTTGCCGGTGACTTGCTCTGGGCTGGCGGTCGCAGTGAATCCCTTGAACTCGACTCCCGCCCGCAGGACACCGACCTGCTGAAATCGTTTCTCACCAGTCCCGACCGCAACCTTTGGGATTTGACGTTGCTTGGAGGTGCCCAATGAAACCGGACACCAACACGCCGAACCTGCCCGGCATTGAATCGCTGGTGCAGCCGTTCAAATTTCCGGCCACGCCCTACGAATACAAGGTGACGCCCTTGCGGGAATGTCCCACGCCCGCCGCGATGATGGAATGTGACACGCCCGATAAGGTTGCGGCTTATTGGAAACTTCACATTGCCACCAATCCCTACTTTGACCCCGAGCGGGAAACTTTGGCGGTGATCCTTTTGAACACCCGCCGACGTGCGAAGGGGCACCAAGTTGCTTCCATCGGCACGCTCGACACCTTACTCGTCAGTCCCACGGCTGTTTTCCGTTTGGCCATCGTGACCAGTGCCGCCGCCATCGTGGTAGCGCACAACCACCCCAGCGGGGACTGTCAGCCGAGCGAAGCCGACATCAAAGTGACGCGGGATTTAATCCGCGCCGGCCAGCTCCTTAAAATTGAAGTCCTCGACCACCTCGTTATCGGCCAGCCCAATTTTTTCAGCCTGAAAGCCAATGGCTACTTTTACTCCTGATTTTTTATGAAACACACCAAACGCTTTTCCTTTGACCCGAACCAAGCCGAATTTGTCGGCGTCATCTGGCTCACTGCCGACACGCACCCCCACCGGCTCCGGGCCGGTGATGTCATCCGCTACGGCGGCAAACTTGCCAGAATTGTTCGGGTGAATGATTGCTCCGCAGTGGTTTTGATGAATCAGCCCCCGCGCCGGTTTGAAACCCGGTTTCGCGGGCCGGTGCAATTCCAGCCGCCGCCCAAGTCATTCCGAATCTCCCCGCAATCCGAATGCGAAATCCTTAACCGCAAAATCAAATGACCACGACCAAAGCCAAACCCATCGGCGCGCAATGGCGCGGTATTTTCTTGGACGGGCCCCAGTCCGATGTTGACGACGAGGGAGAGGAAATTCCCGTCTGGGTCGTTTACGTCGGGAACGATGACGGCGACCCCGTCGGCACCGTGTATCGGTTGCACCACTTCAAATCCGCCGAGCTTCTGGCCTACCGCATGGCCGAAGACCGCGATCTTGAAATCATCCACGAAGCTCTGCCTGAGTGAACACACGGAGGTGATTTGTGCTTTTCATAAGCGGGTATCACAGGTGACCTAATGAATGGGGTCCAAGCAACACAAACAAATTGGTTTTATTGGATTAAAGCGTGAAGAGAAGCAAAATCATGGTTAATCCCATCTATTGCCTTGTTTGTCCCATTTGATATTACAGAAACTTGGGTGTTGGGTTAACATCGGCAATAAAATGACCGTGCGAATTCATATTTTAGTATCGTCATGGGCGCGCTATTCTAAAAGCCAATGAAAGCTTCTTCACCTTGCCGGCGGATGATCTGGCGACTCGCGCCGCTTTGGGTTGCGCTGTGCTTATGGTGCGCAGTGGTCATTTTATTCACTTTTACCGCCGCCGTAGTCAATTCTGAACCGTGGTCTGCTTCGCTGGGGCATATCTGTTCTTTTTGGTTTTTGTGGATTTTCTTCTTTCCAATTATCATCTGGCTATCCTTGCGATTTCCGCTGGAGCAGCCAAAACTTTTTTCGCAGATTTGCCTCCATCTGGCCGCCTGTATAGCCATTATCATCATCATTCAAGCTGCTTACCGGACTTTCTTGACATTCCCATCACTGCCGCCACCGCCGCCAGATGATCTGACTTCATTGCCGCCGGATATGCGAACGATACCAAGACCGATGGGTTCGCCCGGAATGCGCGTGGCACCGGATGTCCTGATTTATTTGATGGCCATGAGCGCCTGTGTGGCGTTCGCCCATTTTCGCAAATCACAGGAGCGGGACCGCCGCGCCATCGAACTGGAGGCGAGCCTCGCCCAAGCCAGGCTGCAGGCGTTGCGGATGCAGATCAACCCGCATTTTCTGTTCAACACCCTCAACGCTATTTCCACGCTCGTCCACACCTGTCCGCAAACGGCTGATGAGATGATCACAGACTTGAGCGAATTATTCCGTGCGTCGCTTGAAAGTTCGGCCGATCACGAGATTTCCCTAGCGCGCGAATTGGAATTGCTCCAGCGTTATCTCGACATCGAACAGCGGCGCTTCGGGGAGCGATTGAAAGTTGAACAAGACATTGAACCGGGAATTCTCCCGGCGCGGGTGCCCACGCTCATTCTCCAACCGCTCGTTGAAAATGCCATCCGGCACGGCATCGAGCGGCACACTGAAATTGGCATCATTGCGATTCACGCCGTTCGCGAGGGGAACCAAATCAAATTGTCCGTCGCCAATAATGGAAAAAAAACGTTTGATGCCGCCATTCTGGTTGGTAACCGGCATGGCATTGGACTGGCTAACACCCGGGCGCGTCTGCAACAGCTTTACGGCGCCGAACAATCATTTACCGTCAGCGACGGGGAGCTGGGCGGCTGGACGGTGGAAATTAAAATTCCATTTTGCCCCGCACCAACGACCAAGGCCATCTCATGAAAATTCGCGCGTTGATCGTGGATGACGAACCACTCGCGCGGAAACGCATTCATCTGTTCTTGCGCGATGAGCCGGACGTGGAAATCGTTGGTGAATGCGTGAACGGCACGGATGCCATCAAGCAAATTGGGCGACACATTCCTGACTTGGTCTTTCTGGACGTGCAGATGCCGGAAGTCAATGGCTTTGATGTCTTGCGCGCGCTGCCGGCGAAGCGCTGGCCGATGGTGATTTTTGTGACGGCTCACGATCAACATGCTCTGGAAGCCTTTGAAGTTCACGCGTTGGATTATTTGTTGAAGCCGTTCAAGGAAACTCGGTTCCGCCAGGCACTCCAGCGGGTGCGTCAAAATCTCAAAACACAAGCAATCCAAGGACAAAATCAACATTTCCAGGAATGGTTGGCTCAAAACTCCGCCTATCCCAGCCGCCTCACCGTCAAATCAGGAGAGCACACGGCTTTCGTTGAGGTGGCCGATGTGGATTTCATCGAAGCTGCCGCCAACTACGCCATCCTGCACGTCGGTGCGATCAATCACATTTTGCGCGAGACGCTCACGAACCTCGAAGCCAAGCTTTCTCCCAAGCGGTTCTTGCGCGTGAACCGTTCAGCCATCGTGAACCTTGATCGTATCAAAGCCGTGGAGCCGGCAACGCGTGGTGAACATGTCGTTGTGCTCAAGAATGGCAAGGAAATCTCGCTGACACGCGGTGTTCGTGAAGTCCAGCAGCGGCTGGAATCTCTGTAGCCTAGCGTTCACGCCCTTCGCTGACGCAATCTTTCTCTTAAGCGGAAATTGCTTTATCCGAGTCTTCTTAATCCCGTTTCTACCGGCCTTCGTCCCATAACGGACAACTAACAGCCGGCGGCGGTGTCTTCATCATTCAGATGACATTGTGAAAACCGAACTTCCAATCAACGGAAGCATAAATGCAAGCAGCTTGGGTGTGCTGATTGTTTACGACGGCGTTTGCTCTGGCAAACGCGCAAAATATCTCTGTGAACGGATCGAATTTCGCCTCGGCCCGGGGAACGAACTAAATCTCAGTATTTGGAATCTGGCGGCGTTGCGGGTTGCCTCTTTTGCCCAAGCGGCGGCAACTAATGCTGCCCATGCCGCATTGCTGATCGTCGCTATCAATGGCGATGAAGTGTTGTCGCCGCCCGTTAAAAGCTCGATCAGCAGGTGTGCGCGAGCAACACGCGCAATCGGCGGTGCGCTTGTGGCGCAACTCCACGGCATTCTTCGGATGAATCAGGAATTATCACCGGCCTACCAATGTTTGAAGCAAATCGCACATGAAGCCGGTGTGGATTTCTTTTCGGAAGTGATCGATCCGTCCGCTGACGAGATTGACTGCTCAATTGAAACCATTCACGAGAACGCCCGCATGAACATATCTTTGCGGGATGCCATCCTTAACCAATTTTGAATTCATGGCACTAATTGGAAAAATAATTTCAGTTTTCATTGCGCTCGGCGTCGCTGGATTGGCGATTTCGGCGTCCGCGCAAACGGATGCCAATGCGCCGCCGGGAAATAATTTGGGCAATTCGAGCGCGATTATGCCGACGAAGCCGTTCGCCGAAAACAGAGCGACGGTGTCGTCGGATTTTGTGCCGCCGCCAGCGCCGGGCACGAACGCCGACGAACTGCGCATGAATTTCCGCAATGTGCCGCTGGAAATAGTTTTGGACTATTTGAGCGATGTGGCGGGTTTCATCATCGTGCAGGACACACGCGTCACCGGCAATGTGAACGTCATTAGCAGCCACCCGATGACTCGCTACGAGGCGGTGGAACTGTTGAATTCCACTCTGAACAAAAATGGCTGCGCTGTCATCTGCAACGGGCGCACGCTGACAATCGTGGACAAGAATGACGCCAAGACTCGCGACATCCCGGTAAAGAGCGGCAACAATCCCGACGACATCCCGAAGAACGCGGAAATGGTCACGCAAATAATCCCGATCCGCTTCATCGAGGCTCGACAACTGGTTTCGGATTTGAGGTCGTTTGTTTCGCCACAGGCCACGGTGGTGGCGAACGAGGCGGGCAATTCCATCGTCATTACGGACGCGCAGGCGAATATCCGGCACCTGATGGAAATCATCTGGGCGATTGACAACAGCGCGAAGACGGAAACGGAAGTCCGCGTGTTCTATCTAAAGTTCGCCAACCCATCGGATGTGGCAAATGAGTTGAGCAGCGTTTTTCAGAGGAATACCAGTTCTGACACCACCACACAGTCGCCAATCAATTCTGAAGATGTCGGCGACGGTCCCTCATCCCCTTTTGGCGGTGGAAATGCCGATAGTGTCCAGAATGACCGCATTAAAACAGCGACGCAAGTGACAGTGGTGGCCGATTCGCGCATCCAAGCGGTTATCGTGAGCGCGTCTAAATATTTGATGAACCAGATTGCGGGCATGATGAACGGCCTGGATGTGTCGTCAGACCGCGACCAGAAGGTTTTTGTCTATCACCTCAACAACGGCGATCCGAACCAAGTGGTGACGGTGCTACAAAACCTGTTCCAAAATAGCAGCACCTCCGGAACCGGAACCAGTTCGTCGCAAAAAAGCGCGCTCCAACAACGCGCCTTGAATAGTGTCACCACCACGAGTTCGACCACCACCACCTCTGAAGTCGGTGGCGGAAAGGGCACGGGTAATACAAGCGGTGGAAACTCCAGCACGCCATCGTTATGACTCATTCACAAATGTTGTCCTTTGATTCAGATGCATTCTCCGGACGGGTGGACAAAAGATGAAATACGCAAACGCAACAACCAACCCCTCGGCAGTTGCGCTGATACAAGCGAGATTATTGAATTGGCGTAGTTTCATCCCGTTTATCCCGCTATTCATCCCATATACAGCAACGGAGCACGTAGTCTGGGTTTATTACTTCAGCACTTGATATGAAAGCACAACCCAGAACCAACCAAAGTCAGGCTGCCGGCAACCCCGGCGGCGACCAAGGATGGCAACTGAGTTCCAAACGTGAAACTGCTTCTCCAAACATCAGGCGCGCATTTAACGTCGGCTTAATCCAGGACACGCCAGACTCGTCGCGTGAAGAAAGCGTCCGACGTTGTGCAACAATCTCTGTTGGCTGGCAACAAAGCGAACCACGCAGGGTGACCATCCAGGTTCTTCCGAACCATGGAGGTATTTCTGGCCATCTTACCAATGCAACTCGTGGCAATCGCACCGCAGGCCAGACGGTGCGGTTGCCACACACCGAAGAAAGACAAACATGAAAATCATAAAAAACATCACACAACTCACCCTCGCCATCGGGCTGGCGGCATCCATCCATCTCGCACAAGGCCAGCCTGGTCCGGGCGGCTTTGGTGGTCCTGGAGGACCACCCAACGGCGGCAAATTTCCAGTGCCTCCCATCATCAATGCACTGGATACGAATGGCGATGGCGTGATTGACTCCAACGAAATTGCCAATGCCAGTGCCGCGCTTTTGACGCTGGACAAGAACGGTGATGGCAAACTCAGCGCGGAGGAACTCAAGCCGCAGATGCCATCCGGCCGCAATGGGCAACAATTCACGCCACCAGACGGCGGCAAGTTTCCAACACTGCCCATCATGAAGGCGCTCGACACCAACGGCGACGGCGAACTTGACGCCAGCGAAATTGCCAATGCCCCTGCCGCACTCAAGACGCTCGACGCCAATGGCGATGGCCAACTGACTAGGGATGAATATATGCCTGCCCGTCCGAATGGATTTGGCGGGGCGGGTCCGGGTGGAATGCCGCCAGAAAATCAGTAGAAGTTTCGTTCCGGTTTCTGAAGGCGGCGGCGGCTGCAAACCTGCCGTCCGCCTTTCGGGAAGGATGCTGCAACCAAACGCAACCGCCAGTTTGACGAACTATGACACCCCGAAAACACAACGTGCCATGAAAACCTTTTTGGCATCACAACATCAGCAAGGATGCCTGCATAACCGTATTTTGAAAACGAGCGGCTTCATTGCCGTCAAAGCTTGCGATATTGTGCGTATTGCATTGCCGCCGAACCGGTGGCTGTGCATTTGTGCTCTCGTTGGCTTTGGTTGGTTGGTTGCCGCTTCTGTCGTTTTCGCGTCCGGATCTTCGATGAAAACATTGCCGGGACATGTTCCTGCGCTGACTACTCACTTGTCAGCCAAAGGAACTCTGCCCTCCACCAATCGCCTGAATCTGGCCATTGGCCTGCCATTGCGGGACACGAAGGGACTGGATGATTATCTGTCCCAGATTTACGAACCGGCCAGCCCAAATTACCGGCAGTATTTGACGCCGGAACAATTCACGGAAAAATTCGGGCCGACCGAACAGGATTATCAGGCGGTCATTGATTATGCGAAACAGAGCGGCTTCAGAATTATCGCCCGCCATGGCAACCGGCTTTTACTCGACGTGAATGGTTCGATTGCGGATATTCAAAAGGCGCTTCACGTTACTTTGCAGGTCTATCGACATCCAACCGAAGCGCGCGACTTTTACGCGCCGGATGTCGAACCGTCGGTGGACGCCAATCTCCCGATTGCCGACATCAGCGGATTGAGCAACTATGGCTTGCCGCGCCCGAAAAACTTAAAAAAGCAATCGTCACTCGCGACGCCTCAATCAGGTTCAGGTTCCGGCGGCTCCTACTTGGGCAATGATTTTCGTGCCGCTTATCTTCCCGGAGTTTCTTTGACCGGTTCCGGCCAGATGGTCGGGCTGGTGCAGTTTGATGGCTATTACGCCAGCGACATATCCAGTTACGAAACAGCGGCAGGATTGCCAGCGGTGCCCCTTCAAACGGTTTTGTTGGACGGTTACAGCGGCACGCCGACAACGGGAGCCAACAGCGGCAATGGGGAGGTTTCGCTCGACATCGAAATGGCGATCAGCATGGCACCGGGGCTTTCCAAGATTGTCGTCTTTGAGGCGGGGCCAAATGGAATTCCCAACGATGTTTTGAATGCCATGGCTGCGAGCAATAAAATCAGCCAATTGAGTTGTTCCTGGGGTTGGAGTGGCGGCCCCAGCACGACCACCGATAATATTTTCAAACAAATGGCCGCGCAAGGGCAGTCTTTCTTCAATGCTTCCGGTGACAGCGATGCTTTCACAACCGGCTCCAGTTCGACTAATGGTGTTGACAACACCTCGCTCCAAAATGAACCCTCCAGTTGTCCATATATCACTGTTGTGGGCGGAACGACACTGACGACCACCGGTCCCGGCGGGTCGTGGTCTTCGGAAACCGTCTGGAACTGGGGATTGGACAATGGCAGTTATGTTGGCAGCAGCGGTGGCATCAGTTCTTACTATTCCATTCCCAGTTGGCAGACAAACGTGAGCATGGTCTCCAATGGCGGTTCGACTACTTATCGTAATATCCCTGATGTGGCGCTGACCGCAGACAATGTCTATGTCCTATACGGCAATGGATCCAGCGCCACGTTTGGCGGAACGAGCTGTGCGACTCCCTTGTGGGCGGGACTGGCCGCTTTGATGAATCAACAGTCCGTGACAGCCGGAAGGTCAACCATCGGATTCGTCAATCCGGCCATTTATTCCCTCGGAAAAAGCACAAACTACAATGCGAGCTTCCATGACATCACAACCGGAAACAACATCTGGCCGAGCAGCCCAAATAATTTTTTTGCCGTAAGCGGCTACGACCTCTGCACCGGCTGGGGCACGCCAGCCGGACAAGGTCTGATCAACGCCATTGCAGGTTCGCCCGATCCGCTTGGAGTTTCGCCAGCAACAGGTTTTGCTTCCACCGGCACGGCGGGCGGACCGTTTAACACGACTTCCGCCACTTTTCAATTGACCAACTACGGCGCAGCCTCTTTGACGTGGTCGATAATCAACACGTCGTCATGGCTTCAAGTTTCTTCAGCTGGCAGCATTCTGGCGACTGGCTCGTCAAGCGAAGTAACCGCTAATTTGACCGCTGCGGCCAACAATCTTGCCGTTGGCACCTATAGTTCCAGCCTCAAATTCACCAACTGGAATTCTCACGCCGTGCAAAGCGTTCCCTTTACATTGAGTGTGATGCAGTCGCTGGTGCTGAATGGCGGTTTTGAAACGGGCGATTTTACCGGTTGGACGTTGGTGGGCAACACCACCTCCAGAAGGACTGTCTATAACGCCGTGGAAAGTTCAGCCAATTATCCTTCAGTAGTTCATTCCGGAAGCTACGGCGCGTTTCTGGGTGACATTCAACTGGCAACCCTTTCGCAAACGCTGGCAACCGTTCCGGGAGAACAATATTTATTATCGCTCTGGCTTGATAATTCAACCAGCGGCTCTGTCCAAAAGTTTCAAGTTAATTGGAATGGCAATAATATTTACAGCATCACCAACCCGGCGGCGTTTTCATGGACCAATCTGCAATTCATCGTCACCGCTGCAAGTTCCAGCACCGTCCTTCAATTCGGTGCGGAAAATGACCCTGCCTATTTTGGTTTGGATGACATCAGCGTGACCCACATTCCAACGGTTGCATTCAAAACCACAACCCAAACAACTGGAACTTTTAACCTCACTTGGGCCACGGCCACGGGTTTGGTTTATCAAGTCCAATACAAAACGAATCTGCTTCAACCAAGTTGGCTCAATTTGACTAAAGCCATCACTGCAACCAATAGCACGCTGACCGTATCTGACAGCAGTTCTTCACCACAGCGATTTTATCGGCTTATCGTGGCACCATGATTTACCAAATCACATCGCTGCTTGATAGCGGTCGGTTTGGAATGAAGCTCATTCCAAAGAAATATGAGGTCGCAACGCAAAAGAGCACGACATAACGAGTATGAATGAATTGATCGCGAAAAACCCGCCCGTCCGCCCGGCACCGGGAGGAAATTGTCCCATTGCGCCGAGAATTCTCTTCGCCGACGACGAGCCCGGGATTCGTTTCTTTTCTGAGATAGCGTTATCGCGCGCCGGCTACACCGTCACAACAGTGGCCGACGGTCAGGAAGCGTGGAAAGCGCTAGAAACAGAAACTTTTGATTTGCTGGTCACAGACAATCAGATGCCCTACCTCACTGGGCAGGAACTTGTGTTGAAGGTGCGACAGCACGGGCTGGAACTCCCCATCATCGTCGCAGCCTCGGACTTGGAATTCTTCCTCAACCCAGACAACGAATGGTTGCAGGTCGCCCAACTGCTGCAAAAACCGTTCGACCTGCAACAACTGAAGGAGGCTGTGAATTGCTGCGTCCCAGTGGATCATTGAATTTAATATGCCAGCCAATCATTCCAACCCTAACCTGTCGATTAAACCGCAACGTCCTGGTGTGATACGCCTCAAGCCGTTGCTCATAGTCCTATGCCTGCTCGCTGGAATCGCCTTGCTCGTGATCCTCCGATCCGGCCAGGAAAAGGCCGCCGTTCCGAAATCTCCAACCGGTGTTTCGACGCCAGCTTCAGAATCTCCAGAAAATTGGCCGCGCCCGCCGCGTTATCCGTTGACTGTTCAGAACCTCGTTCAAATCTCTGCCCCGATAAAAAGCCAAACAACAAGCTAACGTGATTCACACTTTTTTATGAAAGCAAACCCGTCTCGTTTCGGTGCCGTCATCCTGTTTGGGACCCTGTTCGCCACCCACATCCTTCTCGCCCAAGGAACCGTTTTCACTTACCAAGGGCGGCTCAATGCCGGCGGCAATCCCGTAACCGGCAATTACGATCTTGCCTTCGCGGTCTTCGACGCCGCCAGCGGCGGCAATCAAGTGGGCAACACACTGGCGGTTACGCCCACGACGGTCACCAACGGGTTGTTCATGGTGACACTGGATTTCGGCAGCGGCATTTTTCCCGGCGCGCAGCGCTGGCTTGAAATTGGCGTCCGCACCAACGGGAGCAGCGACGCCTATGCCATCTTGTCTCCGAGACAGGCGGTGACCGCCACGCCTTACGCCATCACCGCCGCGAATGCCACCACCGCCACCACTGCGGCAAGCGTTTCGGGAACCATCAGCGGCAGCCAGATTCAAAGCGGCACGGTCACCAGCACGCAACTAGCGTCGGGAACCGCTGCCGCCAATCTTGCCGCTTCAGGTCAAAGCGGCGTGGCTTCGGGCGGAATTGTCCTTTCGTCAGATGCCAACGCCACCAATCTGCTGAACAGCGGCTATGCAAAGATTGGTCAAACCGCATTGGGAGAGCTTTGGCAGACTCTGGGTCAGGCAGTGGCACCCACACCACGTTACTACCAGACCGCAGTTTGGACGGGAACGGAATTGATCATCTGGGGCGGCTTCGATGGCACTAATTATTTGAACACCGGACGTCGTTATAATCCGGCGCTCAATACTTGGTCCTCCGTCACGCCTTACGGCGCTCCCACCGCCCGGACCCGGCATACTGCCGTGTGGACCGGAAAAGAAATGATTATTTGGGGAGGGCAAAACGGAACAGATCAACTGAACGACGGCTGGCGTTACAATCCGTCCGCTGATTCATGGGCAACCATGTCTGTTAGCAATGCGCCCGCCGCGCGGCAAAATCATTCGGCCATCTGGACCGGCACGAACATGATTATTTGGGGCGGTTACGATGGCAGCAGCTGGCTCAAGACCGGGGCGAGTTACAACCCGACACTGGATCAATGGACACTTATTACCACAAACAACGCGCCTGCCGCGCGCGACGATCACACTGCGGTCTGGACCGGCACCGACATGATTGTCTGGGGTGGCTACAACGGCAGCAGCCGGTTCAACACGGGGGCGCGTTACAATCCATCCGCGAACACTTGGACAGCCATCTTGACGAATAGCGCGTTCGCTGCCCGGGAAAATCATACGGCGGTGTGGACTGGAAACAAAATGATCATCTGGGGAGGAAGTGCCGGCAGCACCCGGTTTAACACAGGCGCGAGCTATGACCCGGCCAGTGACAGTTGGACTGCCATTTTCACCAACAGCGCGCTCGCCGTGCGAGAGGAGCATTCCGCCGTCTGGACCGGCAGCAAGATGGTCATCTGGGGCGGCAGCAGCGGCAGCACGGAATACAATAATGGCGGAAGCTACGATCCTTCAACAGACAGTTGGACTATTGTCGCGACGAATAACGCGCCGTCGGCGCGATATTTGCAAAGCATGGTTTGGACTGGCAGCCGGATGCTCGTCTGGGCCGGCTATGACGGAAACGTCGGGCTTGATGACGGTGGCATTTACGACGTAACGAATAATATCTGGAACATGATGGCCTATTCCGCCCCCACTCCCCGCAACTCGCAAGTATCCGTCTGGACCGGCACCAACCTGCTCATCTGGGGCGGCTACAACGGGAGTGCCTTAAGCAATGGCGCATCATATAATCTTGCGTCAGACACCTGGACGCCAATATCAACTTGGACGAATGTGCTTTCAACCAACCCGCTCGCGACGAATGCCCCCTCGGCGCGCTACGGCCACACGGCGGTTTGGACCGGCACGGAAATGATCATCTGGGGCGGTTACAACGGCAGCAGTTATTTCAACAATGGCGCGCGTTACAATCCTTCCTTGGATAGCTGGAGCAAAATCAACTCCACGAATGCGCCGGCGGCGCGCGGTTACCACACCGCCATCTGGACGGGCAGCAAGATGATTGTCTGGGGCGGTTACAATGGCAGTTACCTGAGCACTGGTGCAACATATGATCCAATATCCGACACATGGACAACCATCACCAACAGCAGCGCGCCGGCCGTGCGGGATTATCACACCGCCATCTGGACGGGTAAGAACATGATTGTTTGGGGTGGCTGGAACGGCAGCAGCTACTTGAACTCTGGCGGCAGCTACAATCTTGCTTCCAACACTTGGACCACACTTCCCACGAGCGGGGCACCCACCGTGCGGGCGGCCCATTCTGCCATCTGGACGGCGAGCCAAATGATTGTCTGGGGCGGCTACAATGGCAGCACATTAAATGACGGCGGGCTTTATAATCCGTCGGCAAATTCCTGGGCGTCATTGAATACCAACAGCGCGCCGGCACCACGCTATTACCACTCGGCCTTCTGGACCGGCAGCCAGATGCTGGTCTGGGGCGGAGAACAGTCAACCAACACATTTTTCAATGATGGCGGTTATTACAGTCCGACGGCGAATTCTTGGCAATCTTTGACCACCAGTGGCGCACCAGCCCAGCGGGCACTGCATTCGGCCGTCTGGACCGGCACTGAAATGCTCATCTGGGGCGGCGGGAACTACAGTGTCAATTTCAATGACACCGCTGCTTACACGCTGCCCCAAATCATGTATCTCTATGAAAAGCAGTGAAGGTAAAGGCGAAATATTTTAAGTTGCATGAAATTATTTTCCACCCCGCTTTTGGTTCTGTTGCTGGCCACAACGCTTGCGCCTGAAACCCGAGCGCAAAGTTTTTCGATTGATTGGTTCGCCATCGCCGGTGGCGGCGGCACCAGCACCGGCAGCGTGTTTTCCGTCAACGGCACTATCGGTCAGCCCGCCGCCACCGGCTCACCAATGACTGGTGGCAACTATTCGCTTACGGGCGGATTCTGGGCGCTGTATGCGGTGCAAACCGACGGCGCACCGTGGCTGGCCATCTCGCGAACCAACAATGCTGTGATGGTTTACTGGTCGTCCACTTCCACCAACTGGGTACTACAACAAAATGCCAGTTTGAGCAGCGCTAACTGGACGATCGTTCCCGAAACCATCATGGATAACGGCACCTTAAAATACATCATTGTGAACCCGCCCGGTGGCAACCGATTCTATCGTCTTTTTTCGCAGGGCAATAACTGAAATATCATCCGTTGCGATACAACCGATTTGTCCCGTTTTCCCCCTCGCTCGTCCCAAATGATGTCGGAGAATTCCCGCCTCTTGGTATGTTTGTCAAAGAAATGTTAAATTTCCATGAACTCAAAAACAGTTCACATCGGCCCTGCGGATTGGCGACCGACTCAAATTCAACTACCTATCGTACGCACATGACTAGCAGCCATGCTGGTGGGTTGGCGACGTTTAGATTTGCGACGAGGTCGGGAACATTGACACCGTTGCAATGTCTCGCCGATCCGCCGTAATGACATCAGCATCGTCATCGGCAATTTGCCAAACAGACCGACGTACTTTTGTTGGGAGGGGGCTTGACAATCATTCATACGTATGTATTATTATATTTGTGAGAGCTAAACCACAAAGCGTATCGGCGAAGGATCTAGCGACCGTCACCCGCCTGCTGGACACGGCGGAACGCTTGTTTGGCGAACTGGGCTACGATGGTGTCGGGATGCGGATGCTCGCGGATGAGGCCAAAGTTAATTTGGGCGCGGCCACTTACCACTATGGCTCGAAAGAGGCGCTTTACATTGAGACCTTCATGCGCGGCTTCCGCCCAGTCAACGCCGAACGGCTGCGGCTGCTCCAAGACGCGGAAACGCAAGCGGGAGGCAAGCTGGTTTCTGTGGAGAAAATTGTCGAGTGCATGATCCGTCCGCCTTTCGAGTCAGGGCTGGAACATCCCGCATTTCATAAATTTTTAGCCCGGAATTTATTGATGCCACCGCCGTTCATTCATGCGGCCATCGAAAAGGAGCTTTTGCCCGGCGTCGAAGTGTTTATCGCGGCGCTCAAACGTGCGCGGCCGGATGTCCCGGAAGATTTGCTCCACCTGCGTTCGATGTTCGCGATGGGCGCGTTGTTGATGTTTTCCATCCATGCGAGCGAAATGCCGGGAATGAATAATCCAAAATCGCGCGAGGCGGTGTTGCGCGAAATGATCGGCTACGTCACCGCCGGATTGAAAAGCGCGCCAGTGGTTCCGGCGTCGGAAAGACCGCGTCTGCCGTTTCCGCCCAAACCACCGAAACGCTGAACCGCCATGAGAAAATCCCTGTCATTTTACCTGGTCGGCGCGCTCTTGCTGTCCGGCTGCGCGATGATTCCCAAGTATGAACGCCCGGTCGCGCCGGTGGCGTCGCATTATCCCGGCGTGACAGCAACCAATGCCAGCGCGGCGGCGGCGCTGTCGTGGACAAATTACTTTGCCGACGAACGGCTGAAGCAGTTGATTGGGCTGGCGCTAACCAACAATAATGATTTTCAGGTGGCCGTGCTGAATGTGGAGCAAAGCCGGGCGCAATACCGGATCACTTGGTCGGCTTCGCTGCCAACGGTGAATGCCAGCGGCAGTTATCAGAAGTCTCACGCCAACGGTGCAACCTCCGACCAATGGAATGCGAGCCTCGGTTCGACCGCGTATGAGGTGGATTTGTTTGGGCGGGTGCACAGCCTGAACCGGCAGGCGTTGGAACAATATTTTGCCACGGTCGAGGGCAAGCGTAGCGCCCAAGTGTCATTGGTCGCCGAAGTGGCCACGGAATATTTCACCCTGCGGCAGACCGAGGAGCAGATTGCGCTGGCGAAACAAACCTTGCAGACGGTGCAGGATTCTTATGCGCTCAACAAAGCCACGTTTGACGCCGGCGCGAGCAGCGAACTGGATTTGCGCACGGCGGAAGGCCAGGTGCAGACGGCAAAAATCAACCTGCTGTCCTACGAACGCGACCGCGACCAGGCGGAAAATTATCTGGTGTTGCTGATCGGCCAACCGATGCCGACCAATCTGCCGCTGGCGCGGTCTTTCAATGACACCAACCTGCTGGCGGACATTCCCGCCGGGCTGCCCTCGGAGTTGCTGCAACAGAGGCCGGACATCTTGGAAGCGGAACACACGCTCAAAGCCGCCAACGCCAACATCGGCGCGGCGCGCGCGGCGTTCTTTCCCACCATCACGATGACCGCCTCGGTCGGGTCAACCAGCGCGGAATTTGAAAAGCTGTTTGGTGGCGGGACAGGTGTTTGGAGTTTTTCGCCGCAAATTACCTTGCCCATTTTCACGGCCGGGCAAAATTTGGCTTCGCTGGATTCCGCCAAAGTCAGCAAGCGCATTGATGTGCAAAATTACCTGAAGGCCATCGAAACCGCGTTTCGGGAAGTGGCCGATGCTTTGGTGGCCAGCCGCAGCTACACCCAACAGATCGGAGAGGAGTCGCTTTTGGTAACCGCGCAGCAACGCCGGTTTGAACTGGCCAACCTCCGCTATCGTCAAGGTGATGATTCCTACTTGAACGTGCTCTCCGCCCAGCAGGACCTTTACAACGCCCAGCAGGACTTGCTGCAAGACCGCTTTCGTCAACTCAGCGGCCAAATCTCGCTCTACAAGGCATTGGGCGGTGGTTGGAATTAAATCTTTATGAAACTATTCATTCATTTTTATCGCGAAGAAATCTGGCCGGTAAAAATATTCTGCAAAGAACACGGCCTCTCAATATGGTGGCTTGCCGGTCTCGTTGCCTTGACCGCCATCGGCCTGGCAGGTTGCAAACCACCCGGTGCGGGAACGAACCGCTATGACACCATGGTCGTCGCACGCGGCGATCTGGTGCAGCATGTGACCGCGAGCGGCACGTTGGGCGCCGTCGTCAGCGTGGACGTCGGCAGCCAGGTGTCGGGAAAAATCTCCGCGCTGTATGTGGATTTTAACTCGCCGGTGAAGAAAGGCCAGTTGGTCGCCGAGATAGACCCGACGGTGTATGAGGCGGCCCAGCAGCAGGCGGAAGGCCAGCTCGCCAGCGCCAAGGCCGAGGTGACTCTGAAGCGGCAAAATCTGGAACGGAAAAAAATTCTCGTGCCGTTGAAGGCGGCCTCGCAACTCGACCTCGACCAGGCCACTGCCGAACTAGCAGAGGCGGAGGCCACGGTGGTCATTCAAGGGGCGGCGCTGGAAAGCGCCAAGGCGAATCTGGGCTATTGCAAGATCACCGCGCCGGTGGACGGCGTGGTCATCTCGCGCAAAGTGGATCTGGGGCAGACGGTCAACGCGGCCATGAACACGCCGGTTTTGTTCACTGTGGCGCAGGACATCACCAAGATGAACATCAGCGCCGCCGTCTCCGAGGCGGACATCGGCCAGGTGCGCGTGGGCGAGCCGGTGGATTTCAACGTGGACGCGTTTCCTGATGAAGTTTTCCACGGCACGGTCATGCAGGTCCGCAAATCGCCGACCACCACGCAAAACGTGGTGACTTACGAAACCATCATTTCCGTCGAAAACCCGGAGCAAAAACTGTTTCCCGGCATGACCGCCGACGTTTCCATTTTGGTCTCCGAGCGGAAGGACGTGTTGAAAATTCCCAACACGGCGTTGCGTTATTCGCCGCCGGACGGCGCGGTCTATGATGGCACGCCGCCGAAAAAGTTGGATCGCAGCCAGCGCCTCGTTTACAGCACCAGCACGGACGGTGTGAAACTAAAGCCGGTCATCATCAAGCCCGGCATCACGGATGGCACGGACACTGAAGTCACCGAAGGCTTGAAGGCAGGTGAATCTGTTGTCACCTCGACTTTGACCGCCGCCACGAAAGGCGGATTTGGTAGTCCGCCGCCGCAAGCGCCGGAATGAAAACATGAGTACTCCGGTGATTCAATTGCGCGAACTCGTCCGCACCTATAAGACCGGCGAGGTCGAGGTGAAAGCCGTGCGCGGCGTCACGCTGGACATCCATCGCGGCGAATTCGTGGCGATCATGGGATCGAGCGGTTCGGGCAAGTCCACGCTGATGAACACCATCGGCTGTCTCGACAAGCCCACGTCGGGAACGTTTCTCCTTGATGGTGTCGCCGTGGCTAATCTTGACCGCAAGCAACTGGCCAAACTACGGAATAAAAAACTAGGTTTTGTTTTTCAAAGTTTCAATCTGCTGGCGCGCACGTCCGCGCAGGAAAATGTCGAACTGCCGCTGTTTTACAGCCACCCGCTGGTGACACTCCGCGACCGGCACGAGCGATCCGTTCAGGCTTTGGAAAAAGTGGGGCTGGGGGAACGACGCGGCCATCACTCCAGCCAGCTTTCCGGTGGACAGCAACAGCGCGTAGCCATTGCGCGAGCATTGGTGAGCCGGCCGGAAGTTTTGCTCGCCGACGAACCGACCGGCAACCTCGACACCCGCACCAGCATTGAAATCATGGGCTTGTTCCAGGAGTTGAACGAATCCGGTATCACCATCGTCATGGTCACACACGAACTGGACATTGCCGCCTATTGCAAGCGCATGGTCGTCATGCGCGACGGGCAGGTCATCAGCGACACCGTCAATGAAAAGCGCCGCGTGGCGCGGGATGAAATTGCCGTGCTCAACCAAGCGGAAGAAAAAGCCAAGCTTGCCTGAAGCCTATGTTTACTTTCATCCAAATCCAACTACTCCAAGTCTGGCAGACGGCGCTAATCGCCTTGCGCGCCCTGCGCCGCAACAAAATGCGCTCCATGCTGACCGCACTGGGCATCATCATCGGCGTGGCGTCCGTGGTGGCCATGGTGGCAGTTGGAAACGGCGCGCAAGCGCGCATCACCAGCCAGGTTTCGGCACTGGGACAAAATTTATTGATGGTGTTCGCCGGGAGCAAGAAATCTGGCGGCGTGAACTCCGGTCTTGGCAGCGCCAGTGCCATCACTCTGGAGGACGCCAGCGCGATCCAGCGCGAAGTGCCCGATGTGGCGGCCGTCAGCCCGGAGGTGTCCGTGACGGCCCAAGCCATTGCCAATGGACGAAACTGGTCCACCACCGTGGTTGGCGAGTCCCAGGATTATTTGAGAATCCGTGATTGGAAGCTGGCGGCAGGCTCGATGTTCAATGCAAGCGATATTCGCAGCGCGGCCAAAATTGCCGTCATTGGCTCGAAAACAGCCAACGAATTGTTCGGCCCGTTGAATCCGGTTGGCCAAAGTGTGCGCATCAAAAATATTCCCTTCACCATCGTTGGCCTGCTGGAAAGCAAAGGTGCCGGCATGGGCGGAGCCAACCAGGACGACCGCATTCTTATTCCCTATACCACGGCGATGAAGCGACTCACCGGCGACCGCTATCTGCGTTCGGTGAACGTGCAAATCCGCAGTTCGGACCGCATGGACATCGCCCAGCAACAAATCACCAGTCTGCTGCGCCAGCGCCACCGGTTGACCTCGGAACAGAACGATGATTTTAACATTTTTAACCAGAAGGAAATCGCCGACACGGTCAACTCTATTTCAAAAATCATCACGTTATTGCTTGGTTCCATCGCCGGCATTTCGCTCGTCGTTGGCGGCATCGGCATCATGAACATCATGCTGGTCAGTGTCACGGAGCGAACCCGCGAAATCGGCATCCGTATCGCCGTGGGCGCGCAACCGGGCGACATCCGGCTGCAATTCCTTATCGAGGCCGTGACGTTGAGTTTGCTGGGCGGGTTAATCGGCGTGCTCTTCGGCGTGGGAGCTTCCCATTTGGTAGGAATGTTTGCTGATTTTAAGGCCGTGGTTTCAAGTGGTTCAATTATTTTGGCATTCGGTGTCAGTTCAGTCATTGGCATCTTCTTTGGCTTCTATCCAGCGCACAAAGCCGCCGCTCTTGATCCCATCGTGGCGTTGCGCTACGAATAAAACACCACACACAACACATGGAGGTGAAGTCACCCCGTCGCGCAAGACTTGTCAGCCTTCCGGGCTTCACCGCGTAAGCAGCCAAGACTTGCTCTCGCCCAGGGATACTCCCTTGGGAAGTTTCCTTTCGCCGCCGCTACACTCCGGTTTTGGGCTGCCCGCTGACCCGCGCTCCCACCCCCAGCCGCCAGGATGCCCTTTCTTGCATATACATCCTACCAAATGGCGCGTCTTTCCTGTCGTCCGCTATCCCGACACTCACCACGACCCGCACGGGCGGCCAGCCCAACCCCTTTATTGCGCTCTCGGCTCCAGAAAATTCCCAAGCGAGCGGGAGGAAACGCACCCGTCAGGCGTCATGCTTGATGCCATGCCGCCCGCCAGTCGCGCCCGCTGCGCGGAAATGGAGTGACGAGGGTTTTTTGTTCGGCGTGTGTTCAAATCCTTTTCGCTTCCGGTCCAGTCAATCGTCCTCACCAGCCCGACTTCATCAGGGGGATGGACGCGAACCTTGAAAGGAATCCCTGCTATCCGCCCTGATTGCGCGGGCGTTTTGTGGTGAAGGACGACCGACCAGACCAACGCGGGTAAAAAAAAGATTATGACCACATCAATAAACAACACCGAAAACAATTCAGGACTCGCGAGCCATCCCAACATGGGAAACAAACGCGGGAGCGTTTATGAAGTCATCACCGACCGCATCATTTCGATGCTGGAGAAGGGCACCGTGCCGTGGCAGAAGCCGTGGAAAGTCGCCACCGGCTTGCCCCGCAACCTGATTTCAAAGAAGCCCTATCGCGGCATCAACACCCTGCTATTGCACTCCATGAGCTACGAATCACCATTCTGGCTAACGTTCCACCAAGCCCAGCAGCTTGGCGGCATGGTCCGCAAAGGCGAACGTGCCTGCCCCGTCGTTTTCGGCAAACGCGTCAAGGAGCAGGACGAGCAGACCGGCGAGGAAACCGGCTACACCGTTTTGAGGCTCTACAACGTCTTCAACCTCTCGCAGGTGGACGGTCTCAAAAACATTCCGGCCACGGTGGAAACACCCGCCACCGTCAGCACCCCGGCGGAAGACATCATCGCCTGTATGCCGAAACGCCCGGAAATCAAATACGGCATGAGCAAAGCGTATTATTCGCCCAGCGTGGACATCATCGCCATGCCCGACCGCGCACGGTTCGACAGCGAAGCCCACTTTTACAGCACCATCTACCATGAAATGATCCACGCGACCGGCGCGAAATCACGGTTGAACCGCCCCACGCTGACGGAATCGGCCGGCTTTGGGTCGAATCCGTATTGCAAAGAAGAGCTCATCGCCGAAATGGGCGCAGCGTTCCTGTGCGGACACGCCGGCATCGAAAACACGATTCAGAATTCCGCCGCGTATTTGCAGAACTGGTTGGAGCAGTTGCAAAACGACAAGTCGCTCATCGTGCAGGCCGCTGCGCAGGCACAGAAGGCCGCTGATTACATTCTCGGCACCAAGTTTGAGGATGCCATCGCGGGCTAAAAAACGAAGCCCCGGCTTTATCGCCGGGGCTTTCGACCTATTCGAAACTTTTGGTGACACAAAAGACCACTCTCAGACACTGCCTAGAGAATAGTTTTTTGAATTCGTTAAACTGTCTAATCTATAAATCGACCTTCGCTATCCTCTTCGGACAGAGTAAGACGAGCAATTTCACTTTGTTTTTTGCTGGAAGCCGCCTCAAGCAAGGGATTTCCTGTGTTCACATATTTGTAAAGCCATTGCTTGACGGCTTGCCGCAAACGTTCGCAGCGATCCCAATCTCTCCACCATCCTGGTTGAGGCAGCTCGTTGACCAGAAGTGACCAAGACTCCCAAGGAAAATCGTTGGCTGCAAGGGCGTCATAAACCTCAAAATATCCCCTTAAAATTGGTTTCATTCCCTCCAGCCCCGTGGATCGAAGACCAAGCGTAACCAGCAAGAAAGCCGTGCGTATTCGCAATGGGCATGGAAGCTGATCAAGGGGATGCCTCGCTAATTGTTGCACATCCGGGCGAGATGCGGTGAGCACTTGACGAATGGTTTCGGAGGGGACAAACCACGAACAAAATGCTAGTGATGCAGGCGATAACGGATCGGGGCTAGTCAGGCGCTCGATTGCGGCACCGGCCAACGCCCGGCGCCAGCCCTCAGATGGCAGAAAATCTTGTGCAAGTGGTTTTTCGAGCCAGCCGAAAGCACCCTTAATTGCATAACTACCGGCTTTGCTTACGGTTTCTTCCACCGCCACAGCCGAGGCGGCAATAAATTTGGCAGCCAAAATTTTACCCCAGTCTTCCTGTTCTAACGGAAGCTTTTCAAGAACCTCGTTGATTTGCCACTGGATGTGGGTTGGCAAATTCCAAGTTGTCGTATCGAAGGCGAGTGACGGTTGATAATTGAGGAAAATCGGAATCAATTCCGCTTGATTATCGGAAACGTATTTAAGTTCGTCCGGTTGCACGGCCTTTGCTACGGCTTGGACAAAGGCGCTGGCCGCGGGGTTCTCCTGTTTGCGAAGCAGACGACCGATTAGCGAGAGCACCCTTTCCCGCTTGTTTTTCCAAAGCAATGGAGCCAACCCGGCATGGTCGAACGAAACCTTTGAATATGCTGATGCATCGTTTGAGCCGAGCAGAAAATCCGCCGACTCCCAAGCATGGTCCAAATCTTCAGAACCAATTAGCTTTTCCTTGAGCAATACGGCCTCGGCTTTTTCAGGGAAAAGTTTTCCGATGGCACGGAGCTTTTCCTTCCAATCAGCACCGGGCTCAAGAACAACCAACTCAAACGCGGCGGCTAATTTGGCAAATGCACTGCGCGGGTTGTTTGTGTCGGTACCATAGGCATTAAGAAACGACCTGAATTTTTTTGCATCTGGTTCCAGCAAGTCATCCACCGCAAGCAGTATCCATCCGCCGTTTTCCCGAGCTTGCGCATCAATGTTCTTCACCGGTTCCCGCCGGCTGGACTCCGGGTAAATTTGCAGATCGAAGGCCGCCCCGCTGCGCCCCCGATCTGAAAACGAGCCGGTCGAAAAACGGAAGTTGCGCCGAAGCCGTGGCCATTGCTGCGACCATAAGCCAAAAACTAAATCCTCATAATATCCGAAATCTGGAGCTTGAATAGCGCATGGGGATTCCGGCGTCCCATAAAGTGCCAGCAATAATCTTTCGCAATCCAATTTCGAGGCCGAAATACGGGAGGATGTCCGAATTTGTTTGCTCGGCGGAAGCAGGGGTTCCGAATATTTTTGTTTGTCGAAATCAGTAGGCCTTTGAAAGTAATCTCGCAATTCGTCGAGATTTGTCAGGCGTGCAAGGTCCGCTAAATCTATCAATAGAACCTGACTCCATACGCACCCTGGACGGGGCATCTCCGGTGCCGGCCATGTGCAGAAGAGGGCATAATAGGGCATGTCTGGCAGGGGCGTCCCGGTGAACACACGCTCAAAACCTGAAGCCGGCCATGGTCCAGAAGCATCCGTAAGCACCGCGAGCAGTCGGCGTGACTCGGAAGTCATCTGGCAGGACGACGACAGCAGGTTGTGCCCGGCGTCATAGCCGAATATTGCTTGATGAATGACAGGGGCGGCAGCCATAGGCACAGGTCATTCCAAACCCAACAGCCAGCGCAAGGGACGAGTCAGATCCTTGGTGACCTCATGGCCATCTCGTAACCAGACCCGTTCATGCGCGGGAAGGAGAGCCAGCGCCGCTTGTGCCTCATCATTACCTCCGCGAGCGCTCACCCCGTATATTCTGGACCGGAATACCTCTGGATTGGCTTTTAGATATTGATCTAACAATGACCAGTCGCGTGCCAGAAATTTTTCTGGATGCTCTTTCAGGTCCGTCTTTGATCCAACCAGATCCCATGCGGAAAGCATCACGACAAGAGGGAGCGGCTTTCGGGTCTGTCCCTGCTCGGAAATGAATTGCAGCAAATCCACCAACTTCACCTGTTTAGCCGCCTCGCGTGGCGTCCACGGTTTTGTTTGCGGCGCAGTGGCGTCCGACAGGTGATTGATCCAGGCACCGGAGATTTCTGAATTTCTTCCATTGTTGGCGGCATTGATGAAAACAAACACCCCGGCAACCGAACCCAATCGCTCCCGATAAGCTACCGGCCATTTCCTGTCCGCCCACTGTGCGTCAAAAAGTTCGCCGCTCACGTCCGGGGCCGTCAAACGAATTTTGTTGTTTGTCTGCGAATGTTTTACCAACAACTCTACCCGTTCCTCTAGGACCTGAATGGTTCTTCCAACGGGCTTTCCTGCCCGCCATAATTTTTTTGCGCCTTCGATATAACTGCGGTTGGAGGCGAACCCATCACTGGTCAGGCCGTGTTTATCCGTCTGCCGCTGGATTACTTCATCTAGCGCCACGAAAAAAGTCGTTTTTCCAGTTTCTGGCAATCCGAGGAAAAGCAGTTCGGTTGTCGTGGCGCTCATATCAATAGATTCTATAGCCCAAAGCGGCAGAAATCGCGAGTGAAGTCGGTACGCTTTGGTGCTTCCACTGCTCCATTGACGTTTTGATGGCTGGTGGCAATCCAAGTGCCGAAAATTTCACCAATGGTTTCAACCGTTGGCGGGACGGGGTGAACTGGTCGGGCCGCTATTCGCCAGGTTTTTAAGTCGCCAAATTTCCCGGCATAACGTTCGCAAAATGATTGCTCGGCCGTTTTCACAAACAACAAAACCTCGTCATCTGGAACTTGTGGCAGCATATCACACTTCGAAATGACCAAGTGAAGCGCTGTATGATGCCCGATTTGACCGGTTTGCATGGCGCGATCAACGAAATCCAAAATCTTACCGCAGGGGTCATGCCGTTCGTGAATTTTGCACATGACCGAGCCATCCAGAAACAGAACAAGATGATCTGCGCGGCGAAGGGCGCAGAGCTCCAGGCATACGCGTTCTTCGGCGACTGCTTCCGGGAAAATTTCGCCCGGTATATCACAAACGAGCACATCCTTGGCGGTAAGCGTGTTGTCAACTGCCCGAACCCGCAGGTGGAGAAAATGATTGTTTTCAGACCGATAGGTATGCTCGGTTGTCGGGCTTGCCCCCTGACTTTCCATGGTCGCATGCCAACTCAACTTATCGAATTCGGCCAGAGTCCGTGAGGCTGCAAAATTATGGTTGGCTACAGAGTTGTTTTGCAGCATTTCAAAAATGCGGGCAATCAATGTCGTCTTGCCACTCTCCACCATTCCGCCCAGCACCACCACCTGTGCAGGCCTAGATTGGAGAATTTGCGTGGCTTCAGTCACCGTCAATTTTTTTCCTGACGGCAAATCTTCAAATACTGGGCCGGTCGGGAATTCCTTAATTTCAGCCGATGACGATGTTGCTTGATCTACCGATATGGCTTCATCCGGCGAAAGATTTGGGCAATTGGGGAGCAGGTTTTCAATGCACCGCCCATCCTTGTCATACGGACAATTTTTATTTTTACACCGAGGCATGTTATTTGAGCTTGGCGAGGGCATTGAGAAACATCAACTCATTGTAAAATTGCCAGGCGGCTTCCGTCGGGGTCAATTTTTGAGAAGCCGAGACGCCGGGGCAGATATTGGGCAACAATTTTGAAAGAATGCCGGCATCCCCCGCTTCTTCGGCTTTTACCAAAGATGCTACGAACGGCACGAATGCCAGACTGTCATTGACAGTGTATTCAACTGCTGTTTTTTTCCGCCACGCTGGATCCACCAAGCTGACAAAATCCTTGAGCGTGTATTGTGGCTTGGCCGCTTTGCATTTGGCGATTGCCTGCCCAAGAATTGGGTAAATTGAAGGTTGTGGCGGCAGCACTTGGGTACGGGCTGCCGATTCATAGGCGGCGATGAGAGCGTAAGCCCCGGCATCTATATCTTCAGTCTTTTGGCCAAGAACTGTGCTGTATCCGCCTAACAGCCACCAGAGCAATTCCGTTTCTTCACCCAGCCGCTGAATTTTAACTCCGTAATTATTGTGCAACAGATCAACGAACTTCCGAGCCGCCCCGGTGCGCTTTTTCTCATCTTCAGCTGAAAACACCGCTTCCAGTTTTCCCACAAGATCGTCGCGGTTTTCGAAATCCCCGAAATCAGATGGCCGCAAAATATCCGACTCGGAAACGATATACTTTAGCGCCTCTCCGATTATGTCGGGGTGCGCTGGCTGGCAGCGCGCAGTTGGAAACGCCGCTGCTTTGATGCCCAGCGCATACGCATCGGCATCAAGTGATCGTTCGGTGAAAGCAACGACCATGATTATGCCGGCCATCAGCCTTATTTCTTGGGCGTTGTTGCTGGCGGGAAATTCCTTGTCAATTTCCAGGAATTGATCTGTCAGTGATTGAATTAGTTCGGGGGCGTCGGCATCAAAAAGAAAGACGCGCAACACTTGCAGTAAATCTTTGCGGTCCGCTTTTTTTTCAAAAGCTTCCGCCAAGCTCCAGCGCTTGGTCGCAAGCGCCGTGTCGGCATTAAGGTGAATTTTGCGCAGCCAATCAATCAGGTTTTTGTGCATAGCGTCAATTTACGGTTTGATAAATGGGTTTGGGCGTTTGGCAAACGACGTGTCTATCTTGGCAATTTCGTCCCACATTTCAGAAAGGCGGTTTTCCTCTCGCGCACGCTTGAAAACCAAATCCCATAGTTGCTGTGGCGGAAAATCATCGCGATCACGGAGCAAGCCGAGTTTGGTTACTATTTTGAATCGAACCGGTGTGCTGAGGCGGTGAAAATGGACAAGTAACTCCCTTAACACCATCGGTGGCGTTGAGGCTGGTTGGCTTGTCACAGTCATTTTCGCTGAACCGGAGGATACACCAGAAATGGGGGCAGGCGCTATCGGAATTACAACCGGCACCGGGCGGTTCCATTCTTTCAAATTAATCCTGTATTCCTCGAAATCTTTGCCACCAGCCGCCGACCGGCGCACAAAAACATGATCGTAATTTCGGAACTCCCGTGAATGGATACGGACAACTAATTTACGTTCTTTACCAGTCCCGGTGATTTCCAATTGCAGAATGTGATACGTTGGCAACCAGTCGGGATCGCGCGCAACGGGATGAACCGCGCCGGCAAAAAGTTCAACCGTATCGTTGACAATTCTTGAACGATGGCTGTGTTCGTGTCCAAACAATGCCACTTTTACAAAACGATTGAGAATTCCCTCAATATCATTTTGATCCAGCAGCCAGTTTGGCGGATGGTGGCAAAGCACCATGTTAATCACCCCACTCTCATCGCTTAAATGGCTGGTTTGAAATGGCGAAACGTAAAGATTGGCAATCAGATCTCCAGAATCAGAATTCAAAGCCGAGTTCAGTCCGGTAATCCGTAGTTCGCTGCCATCGTCAAGCGGTTTTGGAAAAACATGAAACCATGCGAGATTATTTTTAGCTGTTCGACACTCATAACCTTGGGCAAATTCGTTAAAGCCTGCCAATGTTGCAAGCGGATCGCAGGCCGGGTCGCTTACAAGTTGGGTTTGCAGCGTCTCCTGTCGTTTAATTCTGTTCTCCGCATTTCTCAATACTGCGTGATTGTTCCAAATTGCGCCATTTTTCACCACCATGTCACGGTTTACATCGTGATTGCCTGGAATTACATAGCTGTTTTCCGGCGGCACCGCGGCCATTGAATAGATTTCGTCAAGCCAGGATTTTGCCCGATCGTATTCTTCCTTTTTGCCGCTGAATGCGATGTCGCCAGTGATGAGCAACCCGTCATAATCCGCGCCGTTTGCGGGTTTGGATACAATATCGTTCAACATGGAACGACGCAGTTGAGCCTCCAAATCAAATTGATCGCCGGTGCTGCGATTGCGAAAGTGAATGTCAGAAAGGTGCAAAAATGTCAGCATAAAATCGAATTTGTTCCTTGAATCATGGCGATTTTACCCAATCATCATCACCAAGAGAAGGGGTGGCTTGTTCCGGGTCGTGCCATCTCGAAACATTTCTTAGTTATCAATAGCGAACGCTTTGTTAGGAAGCAAGGCGCGAAAATTGCTGCTTTTTTGCCATGCGTAAGCGCGACGACACCATCCCATTTGATCTAAAACAGGGCGACGACCTCAAAAACCAGCCACTCGCCGCCCGGATGAGGCCACGCAACCTCGATGAATTCGTCGGCCAAGCGCACATTCTCGGTCCCGGCCAGTTGCTCCGCCGAGCCATTCAGACTGACAAATTCAAATCACTGATATTTCATGGCCCGCCCGGCACCGGCAAGACGACCCTCGCGGAAATAATCGCCAAGGAGACCGAATCCGAATTTGACCGATTAAACGCTATCGAATCTGACGTTGAAGAAATACGAAAAAAATTGGAATCAGCAAAAAGGCGGCTCGAAACCACAGGGGCATCAACCATCCTATTCGTGGATGAAATCCATCATTTTAATAAAAAACAGCAAGAAAGTTTGTTGCCTGATGTCGAGAAAGGAGTTGTTAAACTCATCGGAGTTACCACCGAGACCCCTTCGTTTTCCATCAAAGCACCTCTCATTTCACGCTCGCAGGTGTTTGAACTTCGACCTTTGACCGAGCACGATTTGGTTGGTTTATTAAACCGAGCATTGAAGGACTCCGAGCGTGGCCTTGGTCATTTGAAAATTTCAGCGGACGAAGATGCTTTACGGCATCTTGCAATTTTTTCCGATGGCGACGCCCGCAAAGCCCTCAACGCCCTTGAACTGGCATCCACCACTACACCTCCAGACGCAGACGGCACGATCCGCATCACTTTGGCCGTAGCCGAACAAAGCATTCAGAAAAAAATGGTGGTTTACGATAAGGACGGAAAACAACACTTCGATGCCCTTTCGGCATATCAAAAATCCATGCGCGCAGGTGACGTGGACGCTGCCCTTTACTGGCTGGCGAAGATGATTCATGCCGGGGAAAACCCGCATGTCATCGCCCGGCGCTTATGCGTTTCGGCTTCGGAAGATGTCGGCATGGCCAACTCCATGGCGGTACTGGTTGCCTTCGCTGCCTGGGAGGCCGTTGACAGAATCGGGCTGCCGGAAGCAAAACATAATTTGGCACATGCCACGATTTATGTGACGACCTCTCCAAAATCGTTCAGCTCATCCACGGCAATTGACGCCGCACTGAAGGATGTTGAAAACAACCGGACGCAGCCGATGCCGGAGCATCTTCACGACAAGCACAGCCCTGGAACGGGAAGAAATTCTCTCTACAAACACCCAAAAGATTATCCCGGCAATTTCGTCGCCCAAGATTATCTTGGCACTGACACAATCTTTTACCACCCCTCCGACCAAGGTGCAGAGAAAGCCATCCAGCCGATTGTTGAAAATTGGCGGAAGCAGTTTCAGCAGGTGAGGGCAGAAGGCAAAATCACAGAGGCACAGCCTTCTGTTAAATTAGCCACGTCAAAAAGCTATTCTACTTGCTCAAAATGCGCGCACGTCCAGCCGGGCTCAAACGGTGATTTGACATGTTCGAGCAAAAAGGTGGCCGAGCAGAATTCTGGAAAGGCCATCACTGTAAAGCCGGATCACCACTGCCATTTTTTCGAGCCGGCGGGTTAATGGATGCCATTTCTTGCTTAAAGGTCCTGCCAAACGGCGCGTCTTTATGGCCCGCCCGCTGTCCTGACCCTGTCTGGGCATAATACGATGGGAAATTTACGTGTCTTCCCTCTCCGCTTGACTGGACATCGCCAAACGGGCAGATTCCCCTGTTTAACGCCTGGGTCGCATAGCGGTCGATTGCACGGGTTTTGTAAACCCGAGGAGAAATCCCACGTGAGTTCAACTCTCACCCCAGGCTCCAGCTTTTACCCCTTCCCATTGACCCCCTCCTTGACCCCCTATTTAGGCATTTTTGACCCCTTTTCGACTTTGGGCCTTGCCGGATTCCCAATGATTCAACACCCACAAAAACCAATGAATACAAGGAGAAAATGACGCACCCCGCTTTTGCAGGGAATCGCAAAAAGGTTAGGAGCCTCTGATTACAAAACTGCTGCTCTACCACTGAGCTAAGCTGGCTTAAAACGGCTTAGAATCGCCGCGAACCAATATTGAAAATACGCTGCCCGCTGCCGGTCTGAAAGCAAAAAATCCGGGCGGGCGCGAACCCTTTGCGATTGCTCCCCGGATTCGTCGAACGACAATTTTCTTCCCCGTCAGACCGCACGTTGTAGAATGGCCGCCGAACTAAAAAGGAAATCAACATGGCGCTTTCACCTCATGCCGGAAAACCTGCAAACAAAGCAATGCTTGTCGACCTCGTCCGGCTGGAGCGGGATTACTATGAGCGGACGCCCGATTTGTCGGATGTAAACCAGTTGGTTAGTTTTGGCACGAGCGGCCATCGTGGCACCTCGCTGAACGGCACGTTTACCGAGGCGCACATCCTTGCCATCACCCAGGCAATTTGCAATTACCGGCGTGCCCACGGGCCGGATGGTCCGCTGATCATTGGCAAAGACACGCACGCGCTATCTGCCCCCGCACAGCGAACGGCGCTAGAAGTGCTTGCGGCCAATGGCATCGAAACTTTCATCCAGCGCGACGACGGGGCGACAGCGACGCCGGTGGTTTCGCACGCCATCATCACCCACAATCGCGGGCGCAAAAACGGTCTGGCGGACGGCATCATCATCACGCCATCGCATAATCCACCGGAAGATGGCGGTTTCAAATACAATCCGCCGAATGGCGGCCCGGCGGACACGGGCGTAACCAAGTGGGTGCAGGATTGTGCGAACGAGCTTTTGCGAAATAACAATTCGGGAGTTGAAAGGATTTCATTTGAGGCGGCCGTTAAGGCAACGACAACGCATGCGAAGGATTTCACATTGCCCTATGTTGAGGATTTGAAAAACGTCTTGGACTTAGCGGCCATTCGCGCGGCCAGTTTGAAGTTGGGCGTGGATCCGCTCGGCGGTGCGTCGCTGCCAGTCTGGGAGTTAATCAATTCGATCTACAAATTGAACATCGAAGTCGTGAATCCAGAGCTTGACCCGACGTTCTCGTTCATGACGGTGGATCACGATGGGAAAATCCGCATGGACTGTTCGAGCCCTTACGCGATGGCTGGGCTGGTTGGCTTGAAGGATAAATATCGCGTTGCATTTGCTAACGACCCGGATGCCGACCGGCATGGCGTTGTTACTCCATCGGTGGGGCTTATGAACCCGAATCATTATTTAGCTGTGGCCATTGGCTACTTGCTTACTCATCGGCCGCAGTGGTCGCAGAATTTGATTGTCGGGAAAACGCTGGTAAGTAGCAGCATGATTGACCGCGTCGTGGCAAAGCATCACCGCAAGCTGTGCGAAACACCGGTCGGCTTCAAGTGGTTCGCGCCGGGATTATTTGATGGCACGTTTTGTTTTGGCGGCGAAGAAAGTGCCGGCGCCAGTTTCCTGCGGCGCGATGGTGCGGTATGGACGACGGACAAAGACGGGCCGATCATGGATTTGCTCGCGGCGGAAATCACCGCCGTTACCAATAAAGACCCGGGCGAACATTTTCGTGCACTGACGGCGGAATTCGGCACGCCGTTTTATACGCGCATTGATGCGGGAGCCACGCCAGAGCAAAAAAATAAGTTATCCAAACTTTCACCTGACGCCGTTAAAGAATCGCAACTCGCCGGCGAAGTTATTACCGCCAAGTTGACGCGCGCACCGGGTAACAATGCAGCGATTGGCGGATTGAAGGTGACCACGGCAACTGGCTGGTTTGCCGCTCGGCCGTCTGGAACAGAAAACATCTACAAGATTTACGCGGAAAGTTTCCGCGATGAGGCGCACTTGAAAACGATTGTCGCGGAGGCTCAGCAGATTGTGAATAATTCGCTCCGGTGAGCGCCGAAGCCGTGCGCTGGCCGTGATCCTTGAGACAAACTGAAGTTGAATCATGAAAACCAAAGAGATCATCAAAAAGGCGCAACAGTTTGCGGATGCCTTCCGCGTAACGGATGGGAAAAAGTTCCGACTCAAGGATTTTGATCCGGCTGATACGTTGGGTATCAATTCCGAATTCAAGCCGCGCGCGAAAGAGGCGCTTGCAGTTGGTGTGCAGGCATTAGCTGGATTTCAGGACAAGCTGTACGCACAGGACAAGTGGGCCATGCTGCTGATTTTTCAGGCGATGGACGCGGCGGGTAAGGACGGCGTCATCAAGCATGTCATGTCCGGTGTCAATCCGCAGGGCTGCGATGTGCATTCTTTTAAGTCACCGTCGGCGGAGGACTTGGATCATGATTATCTTTGGCGCTGCATGAAGGTGCTGCCGAACCGTGGCCACATCGGCATCTTCAACCGCAGCTATTACGAGGAAACGTTGGTGGTGCGGGTGCATCCAGAATTTCTCGCTAAGCAAAAATTGCCACCGGAACTCGTCACCAAAAAAATCTGGAAGCGCCGTTTTGAAGACATCCGCAATTTCGAACAGTACCTTTCCAACAACGGCGTGGTGGTACGGAAATTTTTCCTGCACCTTTCCAAGAAGGAACAGAAACGCCGCTTTCTTGAACGGATTGAAACCCCGGACAAGAACTGGAAGTTTTCTGCGAGTGACGCAGCGGAGCGCGAGCATTGGGACGAATACATGGAAGCTTATGAAGACATGATTCGCAATACGGCCACCAAGGAATCGCCGTGGTATGTGGTGCCGGCAGACAATAAATGGTTTACGCGCATTATTGTGTCGGCGGCGGTAATCGAGACGCTGGCGTCGCTGGATTTGAAATATCCAGAGGTGGGCAGGGACAAGCTCAAGGAATTGGCGGCGACCAAGGCGGTGTTGCTGAAAAAATGATTATGAAGTTCGGCATCAAGGAAGGTTTTCTTGTCACGGTCGTGCTGGCACTGCTGTGCGGATGCTTCTTGGTGTTGCTGCCATTTTTATCATCGCTACTCTGGGCAATGGTACTGGTTTGCTCCAGTTGGCCCGTTTATTCCCGGTTGCTGAAATCTGTCGGCGATCGGCATTCCCTTGCGGCTTTTGTAATGACCTTGGGAATGATATTAATTTTACTGCTGCCGTTCATCGTTGTGGGCGTCACCCTCGCGGACAACGTCCATGATTTAACGGACGCGACACAGAAATTCATCGCGCAAGGTCCGCCGGCACCGCCGGAATGGCTGGCGAAAGTACCTCTGGTCGGCCAGCGCGCGGCGGACTACTGGCAGAGTCTTGCGACTGACACTAGCCAGCTGTGGGCGAACGCGCAGAAGCTGGTGGAACCAGCCAGCGCGCTGCTTCTCAAAGGCGGAATTCTACTAGGTGGCGGTGTTATCAAACTGGCGTTGAGTATTTTTATCGCGTTCTTTTTGTTTCGTAGCGGTGCCACCGCTGGCGCGTGGGTCACGGCATTAGTAAGGCACATCGCGGGCGAACGCAGCGAACAACTGCTGACCTTGGCGGTGAAAACCGTCCGCGGCGTAGTTTATGGCATTCTCGGCACCGCTTTGATACAGGCGGTGTTGGCAGGCATTGGTTTTCTTATCGCTGGTATACCGGGTGCAATGCTTTTGGCCTTGCTGACATTTTTTTCATCAATCGTGCCGGTGCTCGGTACGTTATTGACGTGGGGGCCAGCGGCCATCTGGTTATTTCATCAGGGGGAAACCGGCTGGGGTGTTTTTATGCTGGTCTGGGGTCTGGGCGTTGCAAATGTGGACAATGTCGTCAAACCGTGGCTCATTAGCCAAGGGAGCAACATGCCGTTCCTGCTGATTTTTTTCGGCGTGCTTGGCGGCGCGCTGACATTCGGTTTTATCGGGGTTTTTCTAGGTCCAACATTGCTGGCGGTCGGATATAAGTTGGTAGTGGAATGGGCGTCAACCAGTCGAATCATGGAATCAAAGCCGTTGGAAAATAAATAAATCATGAAAATCACCACCCTCGGTGCGGCTGGCGGCGAAGTAACCGGTTCGGCATATCTGGTTCAAACAAAATCCGCGAGCGTGCTGGTGGATTGCGGAATGTTTCAAGGCGGCCAGCATGCGGATGAATTAAATCGCACAGCCCTACCGGTGCAAGGACTCGACGCCGTCTTGATTACGCACGGTCACCTCGACCACACTGGCCGTCTGCCATTGCTGGCGAAGGCGAATTACGCTGGTCCGGTGTTCGCGACGCAGGCAACGATAGAGATGTCTGCCTTGATTGTGCGTGACTCCGCTCATATTCAGGCCGGAGATATCGAGCGCTTGAACCGCAAGCGCGAGCGCGCTGGCGATCCACCTTTAGAACCTCTTTACACACCCGCCCATGCCGAAGCGATCATTAGTCAGTTCAAACCGGTTCCGTATCGGCAGGTCATAACGGTGGTGCCGGGTATTCAAGCAATCTGGACCGAGGCTGGCCATATGCTTGGTTCGGCGAGCATCCAGCTAATTGTGGATGACGATGGTAAAACAAAACGTATTGTTTTTTCTGGCGACCTCGGCCCAAAGAATGCGCCAATTCTCAAGGATTATGAACCGTTTGCTGAGGCGGATATGGTTTTTCTCGAATCTACCTACGGTGACCGCGACCATCAGCCTTTAGATGAAACCGTGGCGGAATTTGACAACATCGTGAAAAATGCCGTGAACACCGGTGGAAAAATTCTAGTTCCAACATTCGCAGTTGGTCGCGCGCAACTATTGATGCTGCTGTTAAGTCAGATGTTTCGCAGCAACATGGTGCGACCATTCCCAATTTTCCTCGACAGTCCGATGGCCATTTCCGCCACAGAAATTTACCGGCATCACCACGAATTGTTCGATGTCGAGACGCTGAAATACATTGCGCAGAAACCGGAAGAAGGCGATTTGCAGACCCTCAAAACCTGCGTGACGGCTGAGGATTCAAAAAAAATAAACGACCAACCAGGGCCATGCCTCGTCATGGCCGGCGCGGGCATGTGCAATGCCGGGCGCATCCTGCACCACCTCAAGGCGAATCTCTGGAAGCCGGAGACGCATGTCGTGATTGTCGGTTATCAAAGCGCCGAGTCTCTTGGGCGGCGGCTGGTGAATGGCGAAAAGATAGTGAGCATCTTTGGCGAAAAAATAGCGGTTAAGGCGCAGGTCCATACCCTCGGTGGGTTTAGTGCGCACGCCGGTCAAACAGATTTACTGGCGTGGTTCGGCGCTATTGCGCCGAGCCGGCCGCGCGTGGTGTTGACGCACGGTGAAAATCCGCAGCGCGAAATTCTGGCAAAACTTATTGACCAGCAGTATCAATTGAAGCCGCAGTTACCGGAACTGAACGAAGTGATTGAACTTTAAACTGTCAAACATTATGAGCAATAAATCTGTCATCAAATCCTTAACGCAACGTCCGGCGTGGAAGGCGCTGGCGACACACCATAAAAAAATCGCCAAGCTGCACTTGCGCGAATTATTCGCCGCCGATAAACAACGCGGTGAGAAATTAATCACCGAGGCTGCCGGGCTTTTTCTCGATTATTCCAAGAACCGCGTTACCACCGAAACCATCAAGCTTTTGCTTCAACTGGCGAAGGAATCTAATTTGCGTGGGCGCATCGACGCGATGTTCGCCGGCGAGAAGATTAACATCACAGAAAACCGGGCGGTGCTGCATGTTGCACTGCGTGCACCAAAGAGCGCGAAGATATTCGTGGATGGGAAAAATGTGGTGCCGGATGTCCACGCAGTGCTGGATAAGATGACGGGGTTTGCCAATCGCGTCCGTAGTGGCGCGTGGAAGGGCCACACAGGCAAGCGCATCACGAACATTGTTAATATCGGCATCGGCGGCTCGGACCTTGGTCCGGTGATGGCTTATGAAGCACTGAAACATTACGCCAAACGCGATTTGAAATTCTTGTTCGTGTCGAATGTCGATGGCGCGGATTTTGTGGAAGCCGTCCACGGTCTCGCCCCGGCGGAAACTTTATTCATTGTTTCCTCGAAAACTTTCACGACGCAGGAGACGATGACGAATGCGGAAAGCGCGCGCGCCTGGCTGCTAAAAGGCTTGGGCGGAAATAAAAACGCCGTGGCAAAACATTTCGTTGCGGTTTCAACGAACGCGGAAAAGGTTTCGGCGTTCGGCATTGATACGGCGAATATGTTTGGCTTCTGGGACTGGGTTGGCGGGCGTTATTCAATGGACTCGGCCATCGGGCTTTCCACGATGCTGGCCATTGGCTCGGAAAATTTCCGTGCACTGCTCGCGGGCTTTCATGAACTGGACGAACATTTTCGTACCGCGCCGTTCAGTGAAAACCTGCCGGTGCTGATGGCGCTGCTATCGGTCTGGAACACTAATTTTCTCGGTGCGGAAACGGTGGCGGTGCTGCCCTACGAAAATTATCTGAAACGCTTTCCGGCCTATCTCCAGCAGTTGACGATGGAGAGCAATGGTAAATATATCACGCTCGCGGGTAAAAAAGTGAATTACCAGACCAGCCCGATTTATTGGGGCGAGCCGGGCACGAACGGACAGCATTCGTTTTACCAGTTGATTCATCAAGGTACGCGCCTGATTCCGTGCGACTTCATCGCGTTCGCGCACGCCCTCACGCCGTTGGGACGGCATCACGATTTACTGTTGGCGAATGTGCTGGCGCAGAGCGAGGCGCTGGCTTTCGGCAAAACGGCGGCAGAAGTGAAGGCGGAAAAAGTTCCGGATGCGCTGGTGCCCCATAAAGTATTTGAAGGCAACCGGCCCTCGAACACCATTCTCGCCGACCGGTTGACCCCGGCGGTGCTGGGTAGGCTCGTGGCGCTTTACGAACACATTGTATTTGTACAGGGCGCGATCTGGAGCGTAAATCCGTTTGACCAATGGGGTGTGGAATTGGGCAAGGCACTGGCGCAGCGCATCGTTCCTGAATTGGAAAATAAAATATTGCCACCGCTTCAGCATGATAGTTCGACGAATAATTTGATCCGTCGCTATCGCAAAATGAAGTCGCCTACTTGAGCAGTTATTGTTTCGCATGGAAATTAAAATCTTCCCCGACGCCAATGTGGTGGCGCTTGAGGCGGCCAAAGTCATCGCTGACGAGGCACGGCAGGCGGTGGCGGCGCGAAGTAAATTTGTATTGGCCGTGAGCGGTGGCAAAACGCCATGGCAAATGTTAAGGGCGCTGGCCAATGAAACTGTGCCTTGGGCACAGGTGCAAATCGTGCAGGTGGACGAACGAATTGCGCCCGCAGGCCATTTGGATCGGAACCTGACGAATTTGCGCGAAAGCCTGTCGCACGCGCCCTTGCGGACTGAACAGATTCACGCAATGCCGGTGGAAGAAACAGATCTGGCTGCTGCGGCCGCTAATTACGTCTGGACGCTCGGGCAACTCGCAGGGGCACCGCCGGTTTTGGATTTGGTACATCTTGGATTGGGTGCGGACGGGCACACGGCTTCGCTAGTGCCGGGCGATCCAGCCTTGGAGATCGTTAACCGCGATGTGGCCTTGACCGAGATTTACCAAGGGCGGCGGCGGATGACGCTGACGTATCCTTTGCTGAACCGAGCGCGGAAAATATTGTGGGTCGTGACGGGCTCAGAAAAAGCCGGGATGCTAAATCGTCTGATTAGGGGGGATATTACAATTCCAGCCGGCAAAATTGTTTCGGCGACGGCTAGGGTGTTGGCTGATCAGGCGGCATGGGGTAATGTCACAACTGTCCCGTAATGAGGCAGGTGGTGTCTCGAAAGTAAGTCGGCTGTTTAATTCACATTTAATATTTAAAGATTTAGTGTGATTTGGATGGTGCTACTAGCTGTTTTTTTTCAGATAAAAAATTCGCTTACCCAGATCAGTACTAGGTTTATTCGCCTCGACTAACTTCAATCTGGCGCAAATTGGGTTGCTTGCGGCTCACACTGACTCCTTTGTATCGCTTAAAGACGTCTTCGTGGTCCGCATTGACTCCCTTGTGGTCGACATAGACGTCTTTCTGTAACCCAAGGAAGTTCTTGTGATACAAATAGACGTCATTGGGGCTAACATAGACGTCTTTGTGAGGCGCAATGACGTCATTATGTGTATGAAATACGACAGTGAGCGGACAGGAAAAGTGGTTAAGTCGTTGACATGATTGGTCTTGGGATGAAAACGTGTTTTTTGGCATTGGAATTGTGGTAACGGTTTTATAATGTAACCGGTTTAAGGAGGGTATTTAAGTGGATAATAAGGTGACGCCCCGAAATATATTACCGGAGAACCTATTAAATTTGATTAGTGACTGTCCTCACTCCAGCACCCATCACCGTTCAGTCGTAGAGAAGTATTCACCCTCCCTTTGAAGTTGGCGAGTCGGATTCATGACGGTCAAGTATGTACGTCGATTGTTTATTTGCGCCACTAGAGGATGAAAACACAGGCAAAAACAAATTATGAAACGCATTATCTTCAAAACATGTTGTTTTTTGTGGTTTTCCTCGACATTGGCATTGAGGGTGCTATTGTTGAATTGCGCGGTTGCGTCAGACAATCAAGGGAACAAAGTCGTACTCATATAACCCGTCTGGCGCGACGTTCCGCCGCGTACTAAAAAAAGAAAGAAAAACACAAATGAAACAGACCAAAAACATCCGTAAAGCGGGTTTCACCCTCGTTGAAATCATGATTGTCGTGGCCATCATCGGCCTCTTGGCGGCGATTGCGATTCCGAACTTCGTGAA
>CAIPKV010000013.1 GCA_903865745.1 uncultured Verrucomicrobia subdivision 3 bacterium
ATCCGCAGACCCGGTTTTTTACCTGCACCCGTTGGATTCGCCGTTTTTTGTTGGTTGGACATAGATGAAAGCCTTTGTTTATGCGGCTTCAGTGTAAGTCAATAACATCAGCTTGTGAAGCTTATTTGGGAAATATGGGTTCAAACAATTACGTGTTGAGCATGACCACGACGAACTACACGGCGGGCGGTCTGAGTTCCAATACCCTTTATTCCTTTACGGTGGTCGCGATGAATGCGGGTGGGGTCTCGGGTAGTTCTGCCGTTGTCAGCACACCGCCTGCCGCCCCGGCCAGCCTTAATGCGTATCCCGGCAACGCGCAAATTACTTTAAGCTGGAGCGCGTCCATCGGGGCTACGAACTATGTCATTCTGCGTGGTACTAGCAGCGGCAACGAAACGGTCGTCGCGGGCACCGCGACCAACACGACTTACACCGACACCGGCCTGCTGAACGGTACTAACTACTACTATGTCGTCTATGCGGTGAGCACCGGCGGCAATAGTATTAACTCACCGGAAGCCAGTGCCACACCGTTCGCCGGGCCACCCCCAATTTATTGGATCAACGCGCTCACTTCCTCGGCGCAAGATTGGAATGTGAATTCGAATTGGAGTAACGGCTCGGCCTTTCCCAATGCAACGCAGGCCACGGCCATAGTCAATTCACCGATTTCTGCGGCACAGACAATCAACCTCAATCAGTCCATCACGGTCGGGAACTTAAGCATTGGCGCCACGGGGGGCGCGTTCAACGTGACCGGCAACGGCGGCTCGCTGACGTTTGACGATACGCCCGGCCTGGCTTGGTTGACCCAGTTAGCCAGCAGCAAGGGCGACACAATCTCTGCGCCGGTAACGTTGAACAGCGATTTGAACATCAGCAACCTGTCGGCCAACGCGCACACCTTGGCGGGTCCGATTTCTGGCACCAACGGTATCACCATTCTCGGGCCGGGAGTCGTAGCTTTGTCGGGAACCAATACGTTTAACGGAGGGTTGATGGTGGCGGGCGGAACTTTGGAAATCGACAACCAATACTCCGCCGGTAACAATGCTATACAACTTACGGGTGGCGGCACCTTAAATGAGAACACCATTTCGTTCACCAATGCGATTATTAACTCCGCCAGTAATACTTGGACTATAAGCGGCTCCGGGAATGTTTCACCCGCTGCGACGTTGACGGGCAATGGTGTAATAAGCTTAAACATCACTTGCTCGGGCGTCTGCACGCCCGGGGGCGACTGGAGCCAGTTTGCTGGCACGATTGCGTGGGCTCCTGGCAACGGCGCGCAATGCCGTTTGTATGGAACCACCGGCAGTAGCAATGCAGTTTGGAATCTTGGCAATAACACGGCCAGCCTATACAACCGCAATGGAGCTATAACCATTAACTTGGGCGCATTATCTGGTGGGTCCTTGACCACCATTTCCGGCGCTTCGGCGACACCTTATGCCTCCACCTATTCGATTGGTGCATTGAATCTGGATTCGACGTTTAACGGGCGGGTAAGCGACGGCCAAGGCACTACCGCAATTAACAAGGTTGGCACCGGCGTCTTGATGCTGACCGGCACTAATAACACTTACTCCGGCGGCACGGCAGTGAATGGCGGCACCTTGTTGGTAAACAACCTGACCGGCACCGGGGTGGGTTCCGGCGCGGTCAGTGTTAATTCCGGAGGGACGCTCGGTGGCAATGGCATCATCGCCGGGGCCGTGACGGTTAACTCTGGCGGCAAGCTCACACCGGGTAATAATGCCATTGGCACGTTGACGCTGGGCAATGCACTTACGCTGGCGGCGGGCAGCGCCGCAGTATTTGGCGTCAGTCATTCGCCTTTGACGAACGACTTGGTGCAGGTCACCGGCTTGTTGAAGTTTGGCGGCACGCTCGTGGTAACCAACGTCGGGACCAATGCGCTGGTGGCGGGCGACCATTTTACGCTCGCTACTGCGACCAGCTACAGCGGCGCATTTACCAACTTGAACTTACCCGCATTAAACGCCGGGCTGGCATGGAACACAAATCAGATTAGTACGAATGGTTCCCTCTCGGTAGTTAGCATCGTGCCGCCATCCATCAACCAAACCCGGCTGGCGGGAAACAATATCATCCTGACTGGCAGCGGCGGCACGCCCGGAGGTAATTATTATCTGCTGACCACGACCAACCTTACACTGCCAGTAACCCAGTGGACGCGGCTCGCTACCAACCTGTTTGATGGCAGCGGTAATTTTAATTGCACCAACGCGGTTAATCTCGGCTGGTCGCAGACTTTCTATCAACTGCAATCCCAGTAATTAGAATTAGGGGCGAAACCGGCTTACCCTTCCATCGCTTTACCGCAGGCTTATGTTGATAGCCGATTCGGTACGGAATACTTACTCCGTCTTAAGTGCGGGCGTCAGGGACGTTTGGCTTGGGGTAATAATGGACATGGGGGCAACCTTACCCGCCGTAACGGTGACGTGGTCGAACAGGGTGGAGTTCAAGACGGCATTGTTGTGGGCGGTCAACGCGAGGCCGGCGGACAGGTTTTTGTTCAAGAGATTCGTCACGCTGCCAGCGGCGAGCCAGTTTGTACCGTCGGCGGAGACGTAGCCGTTGAAGATATTCCCGGTGCGTGTGAGTTTTAACCAGTGCGGCAGCTTGGCCTCCGGGCCGTCGGCACTGGCGCTCGCGCCGTCCGTGGTGGCGCGGGATTGCAACACGGAGCCGCCCTGACCGGTGACCCCCATGAAAACATACTTGGCTCCGGCGGCATCATTCTCGCGCAACATCACACCGGCTTTGCACCAGGGATCGGTGTAGGATACGGAGACGACGCGCGCGACGATACAGCCATCGCCCGCGAGCGCGTGGCTGGCAAAATGAAACGCATCGGCGTTTTCCCAGATGTCGCTGCCGGACGCGAGCAGGTTGAAGCCGCCATTGAGAAAGTCGGCTTCACCGCTGACACCGACGTTGCCGATATCGGCGCTGCTCCAGCCGTGTGGCAAGGTTGGTGCATTGGCGTGTAGTGAAGAAATCCATTTAGCGATGACGGCGACGGCTTTGTCATCGACTACATTTTTGCCGATGGGCGGCATCTGGTTCTCGCCCACGCGGCTGATGCGATAGAACAAAACGGATTTGTTGGTGTCACCGGGAACAATGACTTTAGCCCCGGCGATGCCGAGTTGGTTGGCGACGGGGCCGTTGATGAGGTTTTGCTTCTTGAACAGCGTCTCGAAGCGCGCGTCGAAGAACGCGCCCGCACCGCCGGGGCGATGGCACATGGAGCAATTGGCATCGAGATAGGAGCGGACGCGAATCTGGAGGGCAGCGGCGGTGTTCGTGATGTTGACGAGGTGGGGATAATGGAAAATTTTTCGGTCGTCAAAGGCGGCATCAAACAGGCCGAGATGGCCAAGCGTATGAAGCTGGTTGGCGGTAATACCGCTGGGATAAGTGAAGCTGCCATTAAGCTGGCGCGTCTTGAGGCCGAGCACGCCACCGGACGCGGTCGTGTGGCAGGTAAGACAATCTTGTCGGCCCGGATAAAACCAGTTTTGCGTGCGCGTGCCGGTCGCCGTCTTGATCACAATCGGCTCCGTGAGACCGGCGATGACGAGGTCGGCATCGGAATCATCCGCGCGCCATTTGTAGCTGGCACCATAGACGTAGCCGTTGGTGTCGCGCACCATGATGCGGGTTTCGAGGCGGCGCCGGATTTGCGGATTGGTTTCGTCCACGGGCAGATCGAAATGTTTCACGAAGACGGAGCCGGCGGGGAAGGTCCATTCGCCATTGGCCGAGAAGCCGATGGTGGTGTTGGTGGGAATCGTGAACCAGCGGGTCTTCACCGCTCCATCCGACCAGAGCGGTGAGTTGACGGTGTAGGGGATGAGGAAATTGGCGGGTTTCAAATTGGTGAGGTCGGCGAAGATACCGGTTTGCGAAATCAACTTCGGCATCAGCTTGGTCGGGGGTGGTGGACCGCCGCGTTGCAGCTTGAAGATGCGTCCGCCGATGCTGCTCATCTGGCAGAAGTAAAGTTCGCCAGCCGCATCGGTGCCGAATGAGGATAGGCCAGTGTAATCGGTACCGGAGTTGGGGCCGGTGCCTTTGGGCATGACGCAGAGGAGGGTTTTCTTGACGGGGGTCGCGGTATCGTCGAGCGCCCAGACGGTGCGGAAGACGTTGTCGCCGAAAATATATTTGCCGCCGAGATCCTTCGCGAATTTCTGGCCGCGATAAACGTAGCCGCCGATGACCGCGCGGCCGTCCGTGTGCGGATAGTCGAGCAGCGGCCCGCGGCTGATGCCGATGCAATTCGTGGGCATCTTACCGAGATTGCCTTCGCAGATGTTCCATTGGAAGTTCAAGCCTGATTCGCCGGGGTTGATGAGGTCGATTTCTTCGCGCGAACTTTCGCCGACATCGCCAATAAATATCTTTCCGCTGGGCGCGTCGTAGGTCATGCGATGCGGGCTGCGTAAACCGAGGCAGTAGAATTCTTCGAGGACGTTGGACTGACCGACGAAGGGATTGTCGTTCGGAATATAATAATTGGCGGTGAAGCCGTTGGTGGGCTGACGCGGTGGCGCGTGGCTCACGTTGCTGCGACAATCCACATCAATTCGGAAGACGCCGGAGTAGAGGCTTTTGTTGATGAGTTGGTCGTTGTCGCCGACGGAATTGTCACCATCCGTCCAGTACAGGAAACCATTCGTGGGATTAAAGAACATGCCGCCGCCGTGATGCCAGACGGTTTGGTTGGTGAGATCTACAAAGATTTTAACCGAGTCAGGCATGGCGACGCCGTTAGCATCGAGCGTGTAGCGTTCGAGCCGGTCATGATAGGTGTCCGGTAGATTCGGCACGGGGCGAGTGAAGGCATCGCCGGCGACGGTGCCGGGCTTGACCCAGGTGTAATATACGAACATGAAATGGTTCGTGGCGAAGCCCGGATGGAACGCAATGCCGAGCAGGCCGGAATCATCCCAGCCCTGGCATTGGTTGTGGAGGTCGAGGACGAGTTTTTTCTCCGTCGCGCCGGGAGCGTTTTGAAACGCCCAGACACGGCCTTCGCGTTCCCAGACGGTGAGTTGATCCGTGCCGGGAATGAACGTGAGGCCGACGCTGTTGGTAAAGAGCAGGTTGGTGAAGGCGTTCACGGCAGTCCAGTTGCCCGAGATGCTGGGGGCAATTTCCGGCAGCGCGCCATTCAGGAACGCGCCGATGCATGGGCGGTTCGTGAGGGCGTAGGTTTTTTCGGTGGTGACGGTCTTAGCATTGCCGCTGAAGACAAGGCTGCCCAGTAAAGCGAGTAGCAATTGTCCTTGGCGATGCGCGCGTAACTTAAGCGGAAAGATATTCACTGCGTAACGCCGGTAAGTTTCGCTGACACGGTCAGTTCGTCAAATTTTTTAGTATGATTTTTGGCGGCGCAATTCTAGCCTGACGCGATGTTTCGTCCCTGCATTGACCTGCATGAAGGCAAAGTGAAGCAAATCGTCGGCGGCACGCTTACCGAGGCCGGCGCGCGCACCAACTTTGTCGCTGAGCAATCGGCGGCGTACTTCGCTGAGCTTTACCGGCGAGACGACTTGCGCGGCGGCCATGTCATCATGCTCGGCGCTGGTAATGATGTAGAGGCGCGCGCGGCGCTGGCCACCTTTCCCGGCGGCCTGCAAATCGGCGGCGGTATCAATGCCGCTAACGCGCGCGGATGGCTCGACGCTGTCGCGTCACGCGTCATCGTCACGAGCTGGGTCTTTCGCGAAGGCCGCGTGGACTGGGCGCGGTTGGATGAACTGGTCAAGGTCATTGGTAAAGACAAACTCGTGCTGGACTTGAGTTGTCGCAGACGTGGTGAAGACTATTTCGTCGTGACCAACCGCTGGCAGAAGTTCACCGAACTGGTCGTGAACGCGGATACACTGAAGAAGTTTTCCGGCTATTGCGCAGAATTTTTAATTCATGCCGTGGACGTGGAAGGCTTGTGTCGGGGTATTGATGGCGACCTGGTCGCTAAGCTCGGCCAATGGTCGCCCCTCCCGATGACCTATGCGGGCGGCGCGAACTCGCTGGCGGATTTGGAACAGGTGACGACGCTGGGGCAGGGGAAGGTGGACCTTACAATCGGCTCGGCGCTGGACATCTTCGGCGGCACCGGCGTGAAATACGACGACTGTGTAAAGTTCAACCGCCGCCAGAAATGAATCAGGCGGCGGTCGGGGTTTGGAATGGTTAGCTGATTATTTGTTGACGACGATTTTGGTTGGCGTAAGGATTTCCTTGCCATCCGTTTCTGCAACGGTGCCAGTGACGGTGACATTTTCGGAGTCGCCGTGGCAGACCGCTTCGTGCTCGGCTTTGCTAACGTCATTTTGTTTCAGGAAGTAGTTCACAGTTTTACCGTCCTGCGTGACCTGAACCACATTTTGGCATTTGTCAGTGATGTGTAGTGAGCATTTACCGCAGACCATGCTACCGGTGATGGTGGTTTCTTTGCTGTCGTCGGCGAGGACGGTCATGGTAGTGCCTGCAAACGCGAGGCTAGCCAACAGAGCGAGGGTGAGTTTCAATTGTTTCATAGTTGTAATGATGTAGTGGTTTAGTTGCTTACAATTGTTAATACACCACACATAATCGTTTTGTTCAAATAATTTAATGCGTCAGCTGGCGAATAGCTCCATCACAGTCAGTTGGAATTGCGGCACGAGCCGTTCTGCCAGTACTTCGCGACCGGCCAATATGCCGTGCAGCTTGAGGCCGAACTCGAACGCATGGTAGATTTCCACGTTGTCGTAGCGCGGGTCAACCATCCACAGGCGAGGCACGCGGTGGTGCTCGTAAACTTCCTTCTTCAGGACGGTGTCAGCGTGGTGGTCGTCGCGGCTGATGATTTCAGCGGCGAGGAATAATTTCCCGGACGCCGCCATGACGAGCGCGAGGTCGGGGCAGATTGTCGTCGTGCGCGAAAGCGAAACGCGGGTGCGCGGCGGGAGCAACTGGGTGCCGGTAAGACCCGCGACGCTCGCGGCCATTTCGCGGTGGAGCCGGGCGCAGATTTGCTCGTGCCACTCGCCGGGCATGGCGCGCGGCAGCGTCGCGCCGTTCAGGATTTCCTCGTAGAGCCGGCTCATGGGGTTAATCAAACCAGTGTGGCGCGCTGCAGGCAACCAATTTTCCCGAAAACAAGGCTTGCAAAGCGAACCTTGCACCGGTAGTTTTCATGCTCTTTTGAAAAATTTATGTCTGTAAAAATCCGCATGAAACGCATTGGCACGAAAAACACGCCAGTGTTCCGCATTGTCGTGGCTGATAGCCGCAGTCCGCGCGATGGCAAGTGCATCGAGGAAATCGGCACCTACCAGCCGCTCAAGCAGGGTGAGAATTTCACCCTCAAGCTCGACCGCGCCCACTACTGGGTCAGCAAAGGCGCGCAGCCGAGCGACACCGTGGCCAGCTTCATCAAGAAGGCGGCCATGGCGGCTCCGGCAGTGGCGGCCTAATTTGTTTTCGCCATGCAGGAGTTCCTCGAATATGTCGTCAAAGGACTCGTGCAGAACCCCGGCGCGGTGACGGTCACCCCCGTGGATCGCTCGGGCGCGACGGTTTACGAGCTGCGGCTCGATCCGTCCGATGTGGGCAAGATAATTGGCAAGCAGGGCGTGACGATTAACGCCATCCGTTCCTTGCTGCTGGCCGGCAGCGCGAAGAAAGGCCTGCGCTGTTCGGTGGAGATTGTAGAAGATAAGCCGGCGCGCTGAATCGAAATTAAGGCACGCATGAAGATTGACGTGCTGACCTTGTTTCCGGCGATGTTCGCCGGACCGCTCGATGAAAGTATCATCATGCGGGCGCGCAAGTCGGGACTGCTGGAATTGAATATCCATCAGTTGCGGGATTGGGCGCATGACAAGCACAAGACCGTGGACGACCGTCCCTTCGGTGGCGGGCCGGGCATGTTGCTGAAGCCGGAACCGATTTTTGAAGCGGTGGAAAGTTTGAAGCGTGACGGAACGAAAGTGATATTACTTTCGCCCAGCGGCCGGAAATTCAATCAGGCCATTGCACGCGAACTGTCGCAGGAGAAAGATTTACTGCTCGTGACGGGTCATTACGAAGGGTTTGACGAGCGGATTCGGGAAACGCTGGCGGACGACGAGTTGTCCATTGGTGATTATGTGCTGACGAACGGCGCATTGCCCGCGATGGTGGTGATTGACGCGGTCGCGCGGTTGCTGCCCGGAGTTTTGGGTGATGACGACAGCTCGCGCGATGAGTCGTTCAGCCACGGGTTGCTGGAATACCCGCAGTGGACGCGGCCCGCTGATTTTCGTGGGCTGAAAGTCCCGGAAGTGTTGCTGAATGGCAACCACGCGGAGATCGAAAAATGGCGGCGCGAGCAGGCGAAGGTGCGGACCGAAGCGCAGCGCCCAGATTTGTTGAAATAGAAATTTACAATATATATGAACCAGGCATTACAACACAAAATTGAATCGGCACAGTTTCGCAAAGACAACGCGAAGTTCAACGTGGGCGACAGCGTCCGCGTTCACACCAAGGTCGTCGAAGGCGACAAGGAACGCATCCAGATTTTCGCCGGCGTCGTCATCGGCAAGCGCGGCGCGGGTCTGAACGAGACCTTCACCGTCCGCCGCATCAGCTACGGCGAGGGTGTCGAGCGCATCTTCCCCTTCCACTCGCCCCGCGTGGACAAGATCGAAGTCGAGCGTCAGGGCGATGTCCGCCGCGCCAAGCTCACCTACCTCCGCAAGCGCCTTGGCAAGGGTGCGACGCTCGTCAAAGAGCTCGAAGAGAAGGTCGCCGCTCCCGCGAAGTAATCCGTACCACCCCATTTCAAGGCGAGGCTTCGGCCTCGCCTTTTTCATTGGAGCGGGCGGCGGATTATGGCTAAACCTTGGTTTTCAAGGGGTTTCGCGGCGATTTCCCCTTTCCAATTGACCTAGCCCATATTTGCCGGTAGCCTCTCCATCCCGTTCGGCGCATGAAGCGTTGACGGCAAAACTTTTATGTCTGAAGGATACTGCGTCAAGTGCAAGGCCAAGAAACCCATCGCCAATGGCGTGGAAGAAATCATGAAAAACGGCCGCCGCGCCATCAAAGGCAAATGCCCCACCTGCGGCACCGTGATGTTTAAAATCCTCGGCAAGGCCGATGCCGCGCCGGCCCCGACCACCCCCACCACCCCGCCGCCGACCGCTTGAAATAATTTATGTCCCAACAGCTCGCCTACGTCATTGTCACGCCCTACTCCCTCTATAAATCCCGCACCGGCGGCATTTTGAGCCGGCTCATTACGCGCACGGGTCTCGACCTCGTCGGTCTGCGCATGTTCGCGCCGAGTCACGAACTGGCCCGCGAATATGCCGAGACCATCGTCTCCGCGCACGACACCCAGGACCGCAAGATTCAGGAATTGCTCAAGCAATACGTCCAGGAAAATCTCGCGCCCGACCCCAAAACCGGCCGTGGTCGTCGCGTCATGATGCTTCTGTTCAAGGGCGACGAAGCGGTCCGTAAGGTCCGCTCCGTGGTGGGCAACTTGAGTCCCGACCGTCGTGGGGGCGAAACCATTCGCGACACCTACAGCGACTTAATTCTGGATGACGCCGGCAATGTCCGTTACTTCGAACCCGCCGTGCTCGCCGCGCCCAACGTGGAAGAAGCCGAACGCAAGCTCAAGCTCTGGGCCCGCTACTCGGACAAGGACGGCGGCATCCTGGAAAACGTCATCAACTACACTATTAACGACCAGCCCGAGCGTACGCTCGTCCTCATCAAGCCCGACAACTTCAAATTCGCCACCGGTCGTCCCGGCAACGTCATTGATTTCTTCTCGCGCACCGGTCTGTACATCGTCGGCGCCAAAGTGCTGCGGATGAGCACCACGCAGGCCATGGAATTTTACGGTCCCGTCCGCGAATTCCTCCGCGCCAAGCTGAAAGACGGCGTCAGCGCCAAAGCCAAAGACATTTTGGAGAAGGAATTTGGCTTCAAGATGTCCGCCGAAGACCAAAAGGCCCTCGGCGAAATCCTCGGGCCCCTGCAAGGCGACTCGCAGTTCGACAACATCGTGCGTTTCATGTCCGGGCATGCGCCGGGCGAGATACCGCAGGCCGATTGGGACAAGCCCGGCACCGAGAAGTGCATTGCGCTCGTCTATGAGGGCGTCGGCGCCGTCAATAAGATCCGCGACGTCCTGGGTCCGACGGACCCCTCCAAGGCGCCGCCGGGCTCCATTCGCCGTGAGTTTGGATCCACCATCATGGTCAATGCCGCGCACGCCAGCGACTCGGCCGAGAATGCCAAGCGCGAGTTCGGCATTGTCAAACCCGGTGAGAACAACTTCAAACAGGTCATCGAAGAAGTCCTCGGCAAAGTCTGACCCTTTAATTATCTCCGTCCCAGCCCGCTCGCGAGAGCGGGCTTTTTCGTTTGGCAGTGGCAACGCCTTCAAACGGACCTCTTCGCGCCGGCGCGGGGCATACCCCGCGCCGTCCGGGGTCTACCCCGCGACGCTCGGAACCTGCCCCGCGTCATGCGGGGTGTACCCCGCGAAGCGTGGGGTATACCCCGCGCGACGCGGAACCTACCCCGCAAGGCGCGGGGTCTACCCCGCGTGGTCTGGTGTGTACCCCGCGAGGTGCGGGGTATGCCCCGCAAGGCGCGGAACCTACCCCGCGTGACGCGGAACCTGTTCCGGACGGCTGGGAAGTACTTCCGCAGCTCGCGTAACCCCCCACGCGCGGCGCGGAACCTCTCACGCGAGCTGCGTAACCCCTCACGCGTCGCGCGGAAGTACTTCCACGAGTCGCGGAACCCCTCACGCACGGCGCGGAACCCCTCACGCACGGCGCGGAACCCCTCACGCACGGCGCGGAACCCCTCACGCGTGGCGCGGAACCTCTCACGCGCGGCTTGGAAACGGTGGTCCGCCGGGGGTGAGTGGTGGGGAACTGTCTGTAAAGCAGCCGGTTGCAGTTAAAAGGGGGTTTTTAGGGCGCGCGGGCGGTTTTTACCTAAACCGGCTTGGACCCAGAGCCCGCCCTTTAGAAATATTAACAAGCCGGTTGGCTGGCTCTAGCGGTGGAATCCCGAAACAATGGATTGCTTGACCCGCCCATCTGCGTTTCATCTGTGCCCATCTGTGGCCAAAACTCAGACGTCTTTGCGCGGGAAGAGCGGGGCCGGTTCGCCAATGGCGTGGCCGGCCACCAAACCGCCCCAGGTCGCCTCGGCCAGCTTGTCCGGCGTGCCGGTCAGACCGAGTTGCGCGTAGATCTTGGCCGAGGTGCCCGGCAGAAAAGGATTTAACAGGACCGCGAGCACCCGACAGGATTCCGCCAGATTGTAGAGCACTTCGTCGAGGCGCTGCGCCTGCGCGGGGTCTTTGGCGAGCTTGAACGGGGCGGTCTCATCCACAAATTTGTTCGCGCGATTGACCAAGCCCCAGATGCTTTGCAGCGCGGCTTGGAGCTGACCCTGTTTGAACAGGGCGCGGGTCTCATCGGCGGCCTTGGCGGCGTCGGCGGCGAGCTCATTTGATTTCGCGGGCACAACCCCATTGCGATAGCGTTTGAGCATGGAGAGGGAGCGGTTGACGAGATTGCCCAGGCCGTTGGCCAACTCGGCTTGGTAACGCGAACGGAAGCCGGCGTCGGTCCAATTACCGTCGGGGCCGATGTCGAGTTCGCGCAGGACGTAGAAACGGAAGGCGTCCAACCCCCACTCGTTGATGACGGCGATGGGGTCGATGACGTTGCCGGTGCTCTTGCTGATCTTGGCGCCATCCTTTTGCCACCAGCCATGCACGAGAATCTGTTTGGGTAGAGCCAGACCCATGGCCTTCAGCATGATTGGCCAGTACACGGCATGAAACTTCACAATGTCCTTGCCGATAACGTGGATGTCGGCAGGCCAGAGGGAAAGTTTTGAGTTTTGAGTGCTGAGGGTTGAGTGCGGCAGGACAGCTTCGTCACCGTGGGCGGCGGCGATGCTGGTGTAATTCACGAGGGCGTCGAACCAGACGTAGGTGACGAACTCGGGGTCGAAGGGCAACGGGATGCCCCAGTTCAGGCGCGCGAGCGGACGCGAGATGCACAGGTCTTCGAGCGTGTTGTTCTTGAGGAAACCGAGGACTTCGTTCCGCCGATAGGAGGGGGCGATGAAGTCGGGGTTGGCCTCGATGTAATCAATCAGCCATTGCTGCTGCGCCCCGAGTTTGAAGTAGTAATTATCCTCTTTCAACTCCGCCACTTCGCCGTAGCTGGCATCGAAGGTGCCGTCGGGTAGCCGATCTTTCTCAGTGAGAAAGGTCTCTTCCTTGGCGGAATAGAAACCGGTGTAAGTGGCTTTGTAAAAATGGCCGGCGGCGTTGAGCTTGGCCAAAGTGGCTTGGACAAATTCCTTGTGGCGTGGCTGCGTGGTGCGGACGAAGTCGTCGTTGGTGAGTTCCAACTTCTGGGCAAAGGCCTGCCAGTCGGCGGCGAGGGCGTTGCAGTATTCCTGGGGGTTTTTCTGCTCGGCCTGCGCGGCTTGTTGAACCTTCTGACCGTGCTCGTCGAGGCCCGTGAGGAAGAAGACTTCCTGACCCAGACTGCGCCGGGCGCGCGCGATGACGTCGGCAATAATCTTCTCGTAGGCGTGGCCGAGATGCGGCTGGCCGTTGACGTAATCAATCGCGGTGGTGATGTAAAACCGTTTGCTCATTATCGAACGGATAGTCTGGCTGACCTAGCGCGTAAAGGCAATCTCGCTTGCGGCCAAGCGGGGTCGTGTTAAACTGGCGGCTGGCTGTCGCGGAAAACCAGCCACGAACAAACACCGCATGCATAAAGACCTCGCCACCTTCGCCGCGCACTTGCGCGGGCTCATTGCCATTCCGCACTCGGCATTTCATGCGCCGCAATTCTCGGAGCTGGCTCTCGAACTCTTTGCGCTCCAGTTCCAAGCCAATTCCGCTTATCGCAAAATCTGTGAGGCGCGCAAGCTGACGCCGGGGACGGTCACGGACTGGACGCAGATTCCCGCCGTACCCACGGCCGCTTTCAAGGAATTGGAGTTGACCAGTCTCGCACCGGTGGCGCGCACCGCCGTATTCCATTCCAGTGGCACGACGGCGCAGCAGCCTAGCCGGCATTTTCATTCGGCGTCGTCGCTGGCGCTGTATGAGGCGTCGCTGTGGACGTGGTTTGCCCAAAATGTCGGGGCGGATTTCCGATTAATCAGTCTGACGCCACCGCCCGCGCAAGTGCCGCACTCGTCGCTCGTCCACATGTTCGAGACTGTGCGCCAGAAGTTGGGCGCGAAGGACGGGGTCTTCATCGGCGACGTGTCGGTGGACGGCGTTTGGACTTTGGGTGTGAAAGAAACCATGGCCGCGTTAAACGGGTCGCTCGCCTCGCGCCAGCCGTCATTGTATTTGGGCACCGCCTTCTCGTTCGTGCACTTGCTGGACTATCTGGTGGAACGCGATTTGCGGGTCAAGCTGCCCGCCGGTTCGCGCGTGATGGAAACCGGCGGCTACAAGAACCGCTCCCGCGTATTGCCCAAAGCCGAATTGCATGCGCTCATCACCGACCGGCTGGGCGTTCCGCGCGAAAACATTATCTGCGAATACGGCATGAGCGAGCTTAGCTCACAGGCGTATGACTTTGGGCGCAGTTTCCATTTCCCGCCGTGGGCGCGCGGGCAAATCATCTCACCGGAGACGGGGCGTGAAGTCGCGGACGGCGAGGCGGGATTGATCCGCGTGTTGGATCTGGCGAATGTGTATTCGGTTGCCGCCATTCAGACGGAGGACTTGGGCGTTCGCCGCGGCGACGGTTTTGAATTGATTGGGCGGGCACAATTATCCGAGCCGCGTGGCTGTTCCCTGATGACCGCATGAACCTGCCCGACTTCTACTTTGCCGACCTGCCGCCGGAAGCGGTGCTAACGCCCACGATGATCACGGCGGCGTGCGATACGTTGAAGCGCAATCGCGAAAAATATCTGCTGCCGCGCCCGACAGCGGACATCATCAAAGTTCTTTGCGAAGTCGCTGGCGAGTGGCTGCAACCGGAGAGCCGGTTTCGCAAGCTGGCGCTCGAGCGTGGTCCGGCGGAGACGGGGTTTAGCCGACCAATTCTGGAAAAAGGTTTGGATAGTTGTTTCCGTCAGTTCACGCCGGAGAATTTTCACACGCTGCTGACGCAGGAACTGGGCGACGCAGAACGGTTGGATGGCTTCACCGCCGGCGCACTGGCGCGCGGGCCGGAATTTCTGGTTCACATCGCGGCGGGCAACCTGCCGAATCCGGCGTTGATGAGCCTGACGCTCGGATTGCTGACGCGCTCCGCTCAGTTTATGAAATGCGCGAGCGGCGGGTCATTTCTGCCGCGCTTGTTCGCCCACTCCATTTATCACGCCGACCCGAAACTCGGCGCGTGCCTGGAAATCGCCGAATGGCGCGGCGGCCAGCGCGAACTGGAAGATGTGCTATACGCCCACGCGGACTGCCTGACCGCGACGGGTAGCGACGCAACGCTCGCGGCCATCCGCGCACATCTGCCGCCGAAGGTGCGCTTTCTCGGCTACGGCCAGCGCGTGAGTTTTGGGTTCATTGCGCGCGAAGCGTTGCGCGAGGAAAACGTTGCGGAAACCGTTGCGCACGCGGCGGAGGATGTTATTGCTTGGGATCAAAACGGCTGCCTTTCGCCGCATGTCCTTTATGTCGAGGAGCGCGGTGCGGTGGAGTCTGACAAATTTGCCCAACTGCTCGCGGTGGAGTTGGCAAAGCGTGAAGCCAGCGAGCCGCGCGGTAAAATTCCAGTGGAAGCCGCGGCGGCGATCGCCTCGCGTCGCGCGATTTACGAGGCCATTGCCGCGCATCGTGCCGACGCGAAGATCTGGGCGAGCGCGGATTCGACGGCGTGGACGGTGGTGTTTGAGCATGATGTGACCTTTCGTTTCTCACCGCTGAACCGTTTCATCTATGTGAAGCCGGTGCCGGAGGTGGCGGCGGTGATGCCGGGCGTGGATGAGATTAACGGAAAGGTTTCGACGGTAGGCATCGCGGCATCGCCGGATAAAATGCGGGAACTGGCGCTGCGGTTCGCGCGCTGGGGCGCAACGCGGATATGTCCGCTGGGCCGGATGCAGAAACCGCCCGTGACGTGGCGGCATGATGGGCGGCCCGCGTTGGGAGATTTAATCACTTGGACAGATTTAGAACTATGAAAATGGAATTAAGAAAGACGTTTCAGTTTGAGGCGGCGCATCTGCTGCCGCTGTTACCCAAGAACCATAAATGCCGACGCCTGCATGGCCACAGCTTCAGCGTGGAAATCGTGGTGGCTGGCGAGTGCGACCCGAAGCTCGGCTGGCTGATGGATTACGCGGATATTTCAGCGGCGTTCAAGCCCATCTGGGAAAAGCTCGATCATTATTATCTCAACGAGATTCCCGGCCTGGAGAATCCTACCAGCGAAGTGGTCGCTGTCTGGATTTGGCGCAAGCTGAAGCCCAAGCTGCCGCTCCTTTCGGAAGTGGTCGTGGCGGAAACCTGCACCGCGCGGGCGGTTTATCGCGGCGAGTGATTTCGGTTTGTGAGTTTACTTGCGCCCCACACTCTAACTAAGCATATATCAAATATCGCAAATGATCTTGGGTACCGGCATTGACCTTATTGAAGTGGCGCGCATCGCGGCGTCATATGCGAAGTTTGGCGAACGATTCGTCAATCGGGTGCTGTTGCCGGAGGAGATTGCCTACTGCCTCGCGCATAAGAATCCCGCGCCATTTCTGGCCGTGCGGTTTGCGGCGAAGGAGGCGGTATCCAAGGCCTTCGGCACGGGCATTGGCGCGCAACTCGGCTGGCAGGACATCGAGATTCGGCGCAAGGAATCGGGCGAACCGTTTGTGGTATTACACGGGAAAGGTGCGGAACTATTCGCGGCGCGCGGTGCGCGGCAACTTCACATCAGCCTCACGCACACGGAAAATTACGCTGCGGCTACCGCGATTTTGGAGGGCTGAGCGCCAGTTAAGTAGGCGCTTGGTTAGCGGCGGGGGCGCTTAGGTTTTTCACCAAAGACCTGGTCAATGACCTTCCTGAATTTACTATTGTCAATGGGCTGGGGCTTGACCGGTCCGGCGATTTCTTCTTCGATATCCAGCACCAGACGCTTGGAACGCTCCAGCCGGGTCTGGAGTTTTTTGATGAGAACTTCGAGTTCCCCAACTTCCTGACGGAGGATGGCGGCAATTTCAGCTTTGTTCATGTTGCGCCCACTAAATCAGCTTCGTCGCGAAACTCAAGCGGAAATAAGTCCGTGGTGGATTTCAGTGCAGGCAGAAAAAAACGAATAGCACAATTAGTAGCAGCGCGGTGAGCCACCAGACCCAATGGATGCCGCGTGGTTTGATGGGAGTAGAGGCAAACTCTTCCTTGACGAAATTCTCGTAGTTAAAATTCTCCTCCGGGATACCGAGGTTGCTGGCGTAGGCGGACTCCGACCAGCCGGTCTTTTCATCAGCACCGCAACTAGGGCAGGCCCGGGCGTTGCGGGGCACATCGGCACCGCAGTTAGGACAAACCTCGGGAGACATGTTTGAATGTTGAATTATGAAGTATGAATGAAGAAGTCCACCAGCTGTGGCAAGTATGTTTCATCATTCTGCATTCATACTTCATCATTTGTCTTATCACCCGCCGACGCCCGCGTATTCCTCGTCGGTGCGCAGGTCGAGACCCATGAGCACGTAGTCGTGCGTGATGGCTTGCATATCCTTGACGTAGTCGTCGAGGCGCACGAGTTGGTTGAAGCCGAGCATCGCGAACATCTTCATGGCGGCTTCCTGTTCCGCAATGAAGGCCGCCTCGACGCGCTCCAGACCAGCGCGACGGGCGATGTTCAGTGTCTCTTCGACGAGTTTGGTGGCGAGGCCGCGACCGCGAAAACTGGGATGCACGAGCACGCTGACACGACCGATGTGCCGTTTCCAGCCACCGAGACGCTGGTGTAGCGTGGCGACGCCGACAATCTTATGGTCCACCACGCCGAGCAGCGGCAGGTTGCGGCCCACATCAATGTTTTTGCACCAGTCGCGGATAACCTTGACGTCCTGAACACGGTGTTTGATGAACATCCGTTCACGTTCCGGAATGTCGAGGAAGAGCTGGTGAAATTCCTTTTCGTCCTCGGCCCGGAGCACGCGCAGGGTCGCCTTCTTGCCGTCCTTGAGGGCAATGTGTTTGGGGAATGACTGGAGTTCGAGTTCGATGCTGAATGACATAAATTCCTTTCTTGGCCGCACTCTGCGCTGGTCGCGCGAATTGCGCAATAAAAATTTTTAGCGGAAAGCGGAACGGCCCACGATGCCGGTGGCTGGATGGAAGGAGCTGAGTTTAACCTGCGTTGGGTCGAGACTCCAGCGGGCGGCGAGCTGGGGTAACTTCTCAGAGTTCGACTCGGCGTCATTAAGAGTAAATGAATGCTCACCGTAGGCGGATAGTTTTACATCTACCTCGATTTCAGGGAGGGTCTCAGTACCTTGATTCCAAACCGTCTCGCCCGCCCACGCGTAAGCACGTGTCACGCAACCATGATCCAGCCGCGCCCAGGCATGATGGCGTAGGAATCGGCTGGCGTAAAAAAACTGTACATGGCCGAGTTCCCGACTCAAAGCCGTTAGAAATAGGAATGTCGCATCTACGTCGTCAGTCGGATTTGGCAAGCCTTGGCCGGTGACAATCACCCAACCGTGAACACGCGGGCTGATGAAAAATTCGTGGCCACCGGACAATCCCTCCGCCCACGAGCACGGCTCCGTGCGTCCCAATCCCAGGGCTGTTTGCACCGCCTCAGGCGAAACGCCGCGGACGGCCAGCCAGCTTTCGGGGCGACGCACGGCGGTCGGTGGGTACAAAAAGAAGTTCTGTGCCGGAGCGATGACTGGCTTTTGTGCGAGCTGGTTTCGGCGGTTAATTGCCAGCATCCAGCCCAAAACCATGAACCCGATGCCCAGCGCCAATCCTTGCATGGCGAGGAACATCAAAGGAATGAAGTCGGCCTGACTCATTCGTTAAATTTAACCCGACTTCTGGCCGATTCAAATTATTTTCAACGGCAGTTGGCCGCCAACCAGTCCAAATACTTCCGATTACCCGCCCGCAGCGGTAGGACGAGAAACTCTGGCGTGTCGTAGGGATGCCGCGCGACAATGAGCTTTTCCAGCACGTCCACATTTGATTTTGTTGTTTTGAAGACCAGCAGAATCTCAGCGCTCGTTTCAATTTCCCCCCGCCACCAATAATGTGACTCGATTTTGGGAACGAGATTAGCACAGGCGACCAGCTTGGCTTTCAGGGCGGCTTGGGCCAGTGCGCGCGCAGTCTTCAAATCTGGCGCGGTGACGAGGATCAGTGCGAAGTTTGTGGCGGGTTTCATTTAACGATTGGATTTTATTTCACACTCGATTTCTGTAAAGTCAAGCCATGGACGCCGCCCTGCCGCCGCTCACGCCTAGCACGCTTTATCTCGTGGCCACGCCGATTGGTAACCTCGAGGATATCACGCTCCGCGCCCTCCGCGTATTGCGTGAGTGCGATGTGGTGGCCGCTGAGGACACGCGGCATTCCGGGCAGTTGCTAAAACATTTCGGCATCAGTAAACCGCTCCTGAGCTACTTCCAGTTCAACGAGGCACGACGCAGCGAGGAAATCATTGAACGACTTCGGCGCGGCGAGAAAGTGGCGCTAGTGACTGACGCTGGGAGTCCCGGTATCAGCGACCCCGGTGAACGCGTGGTGCAGGCCGCCATCGCCGCTGGCTTTCGCGTGGAAGCCGTGGCTGGCCCGTGCGCGCTCATTGCTGGCCTCACCGCAAGTGGTTTGCCGACGGAGGAATTTCATTTCGTTGGCTTTCTGCCACACAAATCCGGCCAGCGCCGTAATAAATTGGAATTGCTCAAAACGATTCCCGGCACTTTGGTTTTCTATGAATCTCCCTATCGCATCGAAAAACTGCTCGGCGAACTGAACGAGGTCTATCCCGACCGTGATGTGGTGCTGGCACGCGAGTTGACGAAGAAGTTCGAAGAGTTTTTGCGAGGCAAGCCGGCCGCACTGCTGGAAATCGTCGCGAAGCGCAGCCTAAAAGGCGAGTTTGTAGTGCTGTGCAGGGGCGCTCAGTGACTATTGCCTCTGGTTCAAACAAACATCAGCCACTCAAATTCTCGTAACCATCCCAGCGCCTTGGTAGTCTGGTTTTGAAATAACCGCCGTAAAACTATTTAAACATGAATACATCCCGTTCCTTTACCCGCCGCAGTTTTCTCAAGACCGCCTTAGTCGCTGGCACCGCACCACTTATTTTGCGCTCCGGCCTGTTCGCCGCCGATACTACCCCGTCTAAACAAATCACGCTGGGCTTCATCGGCATCGGCGCGCAGGGCAATGGTCTGCTCGGTGCCTGCCTGCCGCGCGAAGATTTTCGCGTATTGGCGGTCAGCGATGTGGATGGGACGCGGCGCGGCCTCGCCAAGAAAAAGGTCGAGGCGCGCTACGCCAAGGATGTTAAGTCGGGCGAATACAAGGGCTGTGATGATTACAGTGATTTTCGCGATTTGCTCGCGCGCAAGGATATTGACGCCGTCGTCATCGCCACTCCGGATCACTGGCACGCGCTCATCGCCATCGCCGCCGCCAATGCGGGCAAGGACATCTATTGTGAGAAACCCATGGCGCACACGATTCTCGAAGGTCGCGCAATGGTCAATGCCGTGCGTGCGAACAATCGCATTTTCCAAGTCGGCTCGATGCAGCGTTCGATGGGTGAATTCCGCGCCGCTTGTGAGCTCATCCGCAATGGCGTGATTGGCAGGGTGGACAAAGTAGATGCCGCCGTCGGTGGCCCGCCAATTTTCTGCGACCTGCCGGAGGAAAAGGCCGAGCCCGGCTTGGATTGGGATTTGTGGCTTGGCCCGGCTCCGATGCGCCCGTACAACTCCATCTTGAGCCCGCGCGGTTTTCCGAAAGGTTTTCCCCAATGGCGGCATTACCGCGAATACGGCGGCGGCGGCGTGTGCGACTGGGGCGCGCATCATTTTGACATCGTGCAGTGGGCGTTTGGCTTTGACACGAGCGGGCCGGTGGAGTTCTTCCCCACGACCGACCCCAAAGGTGAATCCGGTGTGCGCTGGCGTTACGCAACGGGTTTGGAAGTCACGCATCAAAGTGGTAACGGTATCACGTTCTACGGCGACAAAGGAAAGATTTATGTCAAACGCCACAAGTTCCAGCTTTGGCTCGGCGACAAACTTAAGGCGGAGACGATGGATGACTATTCGCCGTTGCTAAAAGAATTATTACCCTCCAATGCCGTGCGCCTCTATCGCAGTACCAATCAGATCACCGATTGGGTAAAATGCATGAAGTCCCGCCAACTGCCCGTGTGCGATGTGGAAACCGGCCAGCGTTCGGCGACCGTTTGCAATCTCGCCAATCTGACCTACTTCAATAAGCAGGTCATCAAATGGGATCCGGCGACCGAAAACTTCGTGGGCGGCACCGGTGACGCCAGCTGGCTTACCCGCGAGTACCGCACGCCGTGGAAGTTGGCCTGAAGCAGACAGGATGACAGGATTGCCAGCAATTATTTTCCAGGAACGCCTGATTCATCCTGTCCATCCTGAAAATCCTGTCAAATGCCTTTGAAGTTCGGCGACTGGCGCAGGAACTTCTGCGGGTTCGCGAAAACAATCTTCTCGATTGCGCCGGCCAAGTGGCCGCGTTTTCGCATTTTCTGCGCCGTCTTCGGCACGGCCAGCGGATCGCTCACGCCCCAGTCGCACGCGCTATTCAGCCAGAGACGCTCGTGACCGTAAGTTTCCAGGATATCGATCGCGCGCGCCGGCGTGCACTTGGTTTCAGGATACAACGTCATGCCCGCCCACATCCCCGCATCGAGGACTTGTTCCACCGTGTGCTCCTCGACGTGGTCGATGATGACGCGCTCCGGCTTGATGCGCGGATCGTTCTTCAACACATCGAGAATCAGTCGCGTGCCCTTGAGTTTGTCTTCCAAGTGCGGCGTGTGGACGAGGATTAACTGTTTGTATTTTGCCGCGAGGTCCACCTGCAGTTCCAGTACGCGCAGTTCGTTTCGCGAATTCTTGTTCAAGCCGATTTCGCCGATGCCAAGGACATTCGGGCGATTAATAAATTGTGGGATGAGCGCGATGACTTCTTCTGCGAGCTTCACGTCTTCGGCTTCCTTGGAGTTAATGCAGAGCCAGCAGAAATGTTTTAGGCCGAACCTGGCGGCGCGCTTCGGTTCGTGTTCGGTGAGCTGCGAAAAATAATCGTAGAAACCAGCTGCGGAACTGCGGTCGAAGCCCGCCCAGAAGGCGGGCTCGCAGACCGCCGCGCAACCGGCAAGCGCCATGCGTTCGTAATCATCCGTCGTGCGGCTGACCATGTGGGCGTGCGGTTCAATGTATTTCATGGGCGATAGGCTCCCACTGCGCCCTTCGTGGTCGCGACAGATATTGGCTTCGACGTGGGGTCGCTGAACGCCAACAGCACCTTCTTCGCCTTGGCTTTTCCTTTCCCATCCAGCTTCGCGAGGGCGGTGCGAAAGGCTTTGAGCCGGAAATCCGCCGTGCCCTCCGCGCGCTCCATGCGGTCGAGGAACGCGGCGACTTCAATGAGCTTATGCCGCGCGTCGAGGAAATAAAGGTCGAGGATTTGTTGCTTGGTCATGCGAGTTTGGGGAAAAATTCCAGCGCCGTGCGACACGTTACCGTGCTCAGCTCTTCCAGCGAAATCAATTTCACCTGCGCCACCGTCGCGGCGATTTCCTTCACGTAAGCCGGTTCACCGCGCTGGCCGCGATACGGCACCGGCGCGAGGTACGGGCAATCCGTTTCCAGCATGAACTGCCCCAGCGGCGTCGCGGCCACGGCGTCGCGGATATTCTGGCCATTCTTGAAAGTCACGATGCCAGTGTAGCTCACGAGCGAGCCGATGGCCAAGATCGCTTGCAGCCGCGCCACACTCTCGCCGAAGCAATGGAACACGCCACGCACCTTGCCGGCAAACGGCGTTAATTGCGCCAGCGTGTCATCGAAAGAAGCGCGCTGATGAATGATGGCGTTCAAGCCAAATTCAGCCGCGACCTCAAGTTGTTGTTTAAAAATGTCTGCCTGCCGGGCTTTGTAATGGGCGTCATCCGCCGTCGTGCCGCCTTGGGTGCTCGGTAACCGGTAATAATCCAGCCCGGTCTCGCCGATGGCGACGACTTTGGGGTGGCGGGCGAGTTCGCGCAGGTCAGGGCGCAGGTCGGCGGGCGCTGCCAAGGCCTCGGACGGATGCCAGCCGACGGCGGCGTAGAGGCTGGGATATTTTTCCGCGAGCGCGACGGCGCGGCGGCTGCTGGCGAGGCTCGTGCCAATGGAAATAATCTTGGTGATGCCGGCGGCTCGGGCGCGGGCGAGGACCTCGGCAAAATCCGGCTCGTAATCGGGATAATCCAGGTGCGCGTGCGTATCGAAAAAGACGCTCATGTTGGGTGTCACCAAGCCACGCCATCGGCGGGCTGTCAACCACAAAGGAAAAAGCCCGGGCAAAACCTTTTAATAAGTAAAGCCGGGACCCAGGAACGGATGGAATTCCAGCGATTCTGCTATCTTGATTGAATTTACCCGCCGCAAAATCCGATTTCTTGCCGCTGGAAGGCATTTAGTTGGCAACTAAAGACGTTTAGCAGGCGAATGAACGCGTTTAGCTGCCAAATTAAGACGTTCAGCACGACGCTAAACGCCTTTAGCAGGGCGCGGAAGGTCTATAGCACGCCAGTGAAAGCATATAGTTGCCAACTAAACCCGTTCAGCACGCAAATGAAGTCGTTCAGCGTCGTGCTAAACCCATTTAGTACGCTGCTAAACGTAATTAGCACGACGCTGAAAGCGATTAGCTGGCTGCTAAAGAGGCTTAGCTGGCAATTGAACGTCTTCATTTGCCAACTAAACGCGTTTAGCAACCACTTTAAACGCCTAAATAGCCAGCCAAACGGCAAAAAGTGCCACTATTTGAAGAAAACCGCCGAAACAGACACACAAGTGGCGATTTTTGAGCAGACAAGTGGTGGGCCGACCCGCCGGTCAGCCTCACCTCTTGAAAAGTAACGGCGAAAACTTACTTCACCAGCGTGCGGCAGAACTTATCCATCCGGTCCAAACCCTTCTCAATGTTCGCCAGACTGGTGGCGTAGCTAAGGCGGATGTAGTCGTCCGCGCCAAACGCGATGCCGGGGACGGCGGCGACCTTTTCCTGCTCGAGCAGCCGCGCGCAGAAGTCGGCGGATTTGAGGCCGGTCTTGGAAATGTTCGGGAAGAGGTAGAACGCACCCTTCGCGTTGACGCAAGTGATGCCGGGCATGGTGTTCAACTTGGCATGCGCGTAGCGGCGGCGCTTGTCGTATTCCGCGAGCCAGAGGGGCAGGTGTTCCTGCGAACCGGTCAGGGCAGCGACGCCGCCTTTTTGCGCGAAGGAAGTGGGGTTGCTCGTGCTATGGCTTTGCACGGCGTCAATGGCCTTGGCAATTGGCTCGGGCGCGGCTAAGAAACCGAGACGCCAGCCGGTCATCGAGTACGCCTTGGCCAGACCGTGGACGATGATGGTGTGGTCGTAATGGGCTTGCGAGAAGCTGGCGACGCTCTTGACCTTCGCACCATCGTACAGGAGGTGCTCGTAAATCTCGTCGCTCATGATGAGGACGTTTTTCTCCACGCAGATGTCGCCGAGCGCTTTCACTTCTTCGGGCGTATAGACGGAGCCGGTAGGGTTGCTGGGTGAATTGAGGACGAACAGGCGCGTGTTGGGCGTGATGGCGGCGCGGAGCTGTTCGGGCGTGACCTTGAACTCGGTCTTGTCCGTGGTCTGGAGAATGACGGGCTTGGCCCCGGCGAGCTTGACCATTTCCGGATAGCTCAGCCAATACGGCGCGGGAATGATGACTTCGTCACCCGCTTCGCACGTGGCGAGAATGACGTTGTAGCAGGAATGTTTGCCGCCGCAGGAGACGATAATTTGGGACGGCTTGTAAGTGAGGCCGTTTTCACGGAGAAACTTGGCGGCAATGGCTTCGCGCAGCTCGGGGATACCGCTGCTGGGGGTGTATTTGGTAAAACCGGCGGCGAGCGCCTTGGCGGCGGCGTCTTTGATATGCTGCGGCGTATCGAAATCGGGTTCGCCCGCGCCAAAGCCGACGACGTCTTCGCCGGCGGCTTTCATGGCCTTGGCTTTGGAATCGATGGCCAGAGTGAGGGAGGGGGCGAGGGAGGCGGCGCGCTGGGAGATTTTGTAGTTCATAAATTTGAGCGCGGAGAGCATAAAAAGATTTGGGGGCTACGCAAGAAGGGAATTGCCATTATCCGTCGAAAACCCGGTGGAATGCCTAAAAGAAAAAAGCGCCTGGCTCAAAAACCCATTAAAAAAGCCAGGCGCTTTAACCCAAACCCAAACTATCTACATAATGTCAGACCGGGCCGGTAGAATATTGTTCAAATTATTTTAACAAAATGATTCTACCCCTAAAAACTGGGGTTATTTGGCGGAATAACGGTCCAAAATGTCGGCGACGACCTGCTCGGTCAGCTCGTGACCTTCCAGAAACGGAAAACCTTCCCAGCGGACGTAGCCTTGCGGATCCATAATCATGACGTGCGGGATGCCGGTGACGCCAATCATGTTCTTGGTGACGGCGTTGGAGTCGATGGCAATGGTATATTCGATCTGGGGATTGGTCATGCGCCGCACCGCCGCCTCGCTCTCGCCGGACAGGCCGATGACGACGAGCTTGGCGCCGAACTTTTTCTGGAAGTTGTTCAGCTCGGGTATGGCCTTCCGGCAGGGACCACACCAGGTCGCCCAGAAATCAATGAGGACGAACTTGCCCCGGATGTCGGGCGCAGGCGTCAGCCATTTCTCAACAGCGAGGCCGGGAAATTTCTGGTTCAAAAAAGACTTAGCCCAGATTTTCTTGCCGCTGTTGGAGGCATCCTTACCGATGGGACGCGACATATCCTCCGGGGGCGGTTGGCGGAGCAGTTCTTGGTGGTATTGCACTTGGTTGGCAGCCTGTTTCTTTTCCACGGCACCCGCTTTGGCCGGATCGTAGTTGAAATGTTTTTGGAGGACGGGGTCGAGGTCTTTGAGTTTTAAGTTGCCCGTGCCTTGGTCGTAGATGAAATAAATGTCCGTGGCGGAAACGCCGGTGATGGTGACGTTGGTGTAAGTGTCGGTGCCGACCTTGAGCACCCCAATCTGCTCGTCCGCACGGACAGTGCCCGACAGCAGAGCCAGGCCCAACAGTAAGAATATCACCAGACGCATGACTGCTATATGGAACGCGGCGCCACCGGTGTCAAGCGGATGCGCACGGTAGTTATTTATAGGTCTAATCAGGTTCATCCGAATCATTCTGGCGAAACCACTGGCAACAAACTAACGTCTCTGCACCAGATGAATGGACGTTTCAAGATGCCGCTGTGGATGATTCCGCTGCTGATCGCCGCGCTGGTCGCGCTGTTCGGCTGGTGGGGCGACGGCCGCGTGCGTTCGACCATCCGGCAGGAATTAAGCGCGCAGCTAACCGGCACCCTCGACGCCAACGTTACGGCACTAAAAATTTGGACGGACAACCAGCTCAAGTTCGCCAGCACGCTTGCCAGCGAGCCGAATGTGCGCAACTTCAGCGCGCGGCTCCTCACCAACGCTCCCGCCGAGACGCTGCGCCCGTTTGAAAACGACCGGCTGATTAATTATCTCCGCCAGCGATTGAATGTCATGGGCTACGAGATTGCCCAGGTGGTCAACACCAACTTCACCGTGGTGGCGACTTCGGGGCGTAACCGGTTGGCGACCACCGTGCCGGTCTTCGATGCACATACGAATAAGTTCGCCGAACTATTTCGTACGAAAGAGCCGGTCCTCATTACGCCCTTCAAGCCGGAATTGCTCCAGGAGCGGCGCGCCTTCCGCTACGGCAGTGGCGGTGGCGGAACTAATTCGCTGTTTCAAAAGAAAAAGCATCTGCTGGCGGTTTCGGCCAATACCGGCCGGCGCGGCTATGCGGCCTTGATGCAGGTGGCCGCGCCGTTGCGCTTGCCGGATGATACGGTTTTCGGCGCGCTTGCGCTGGTCATCAACCCGGATAACGAATTTTCCCGCATCCTGTCCGTGGCCCGCACCGGCGAAACGGGCGAAACTTACGCATTCGACCAGACCGGCCTCCTGATTTCGCGCAGCCGTTATGAGTTGCAGTTGCATCAGCTCGGATTGCTGGCCGTTACCAACTTGAGTTCCGCGCTTAACATCCGCTTGCGCGATCCCGGCGGCGATTTGACGCAGGGTTACCAGCCGGCCAGCAATGATGACGAGCCGCATCCGCTCATCCGCTTGGTCGAAGATGCGGTCGCCGGCGAATCGGGCGAAGACCTCGAGCCAAGCCGCGATTATCGTGGCGTGCCAGTAGTGGGTGCGTGGCGCTGGCTGCCGCAACTCGGCTTCGGCGTGGCCACTCAAATCGACGCCAGCGAAGCGTATCGCCCGCTGCACCTGCTGGAATGGTTGTTCGTGTCATTGACGCTGATGCTGCTGTTGTGCGCGGTCGGGATGTTTGTGTTTTCTTGCGCCAACGCGCTTTCACAACAGCGCTTGGACGAGGCGGAGCTTAAATTGAAACAGCTCGGCCAATACAATCTTGAGGAAAAGATTGGCGAAGGCGGCATGGGCGTCGTGTACCGCGCGCGGCACGCTTTGATGCGACGGGAAACCGCCGTCAAACTGCTGCTGCCCGACCGCGCGGACGCTGCCGCCATCGAGCGCTTTCAGCGGGAGGTCTGCCTCACCTGCCAGCTCACGCATCCCAACACCATTCAGGTCTATGACTACGGTCATACGCCCGATGGCATCTTCTATTACGCGATGGAATATTTGCGCGGGCTTAACCTCCACGATTTGACCGCGCAATGCGGCAGTCTGCCGGAAGGGCGCGTGGTGCATATTCTCATGCAAGTGTGCGACTCATTGGCGGAGGCGCATGATTTGGGGCTGATTCATCGGGATATCAAGCCGGGTAATATTTTCCTGTGCGACCGTGGCGGCGTGCCTGATTGCGTCAAGGTGCTGGACTTCGGCCTCGTGCGGGAATATCGCAGTGGCCAGGGCGAACACGGTCCACTCACCGCGCATGACGCCGTCGAAGGGACGCCGTGGTTCATGCCGCCCGAGGCATTCGCCGGTTCCGGCCAAAGCGATCCGCGCAGCGATTTGTATTCCGTAGGCGCGCTGGGTTATTACCTGCTGACCGGCGGCAAATATGTTTACGAAGGTGGTTCGCTCACCGAAATCCACGAGCAACAACTCTCCAGCCAACCCATCCCGCCCGGTGCCCGCGCCGGTCTCGCGGTCAGCACGGAGCTTGAGCAAATCATTCTGCGTTGTCTGGCCACCGCGCCGGACGAACGCCCGCAAACCGCGGCGGAACTTGTCGCGTTACTGGCGGCCACACCGTTCGCCACGGCTTGGACCCCGGCGGAGCGCGTCGCGTGGTGGACAGCCTATCGCAGCCAGCCGCAACCGGAGCCCGCCAGCGGCGAGGTCTCGACGCCGCGCCAGAGCGTGAGCATTGATATTGCCGGAAGAGTTTGATTAAGCGGCTGGTAGGGGATGTTGGGTGTTCCAACGGTGGCCGATTTGTTTCTTGGCGACATCGCGCGGCGTCGCTAAATTGACGGCATGATTAATCACGGCATCCTCAATCCCCAGATTCTTTCCCTCCTCGCGCGCGTGCGCCACACCAACGCCCTCGTCATTTCCGATCGCGGCTTTCCGTTCTGGCCGGAGATTGAAACGGTGGATATCTCCGTCGTGGACGATCTGCCATCCGTGCTGCAACTCATCGCCGCCGTGCGCGCCAACCATCATTTCACGCAGGCTTACATGGCGGAGGAATTTCTAAAGAACAATTACAAGAACACCCAGGAGAAGTTTGCGCGGGCGCTGAAAGGCGTGCCGACGACTTATGAGCCGCACGTCGATTTCAAGAAGCGTGTGCCGCACGCCATCGGCCTCATCCGCACGGGCGACACGGTGCAATACGCCAACACCATTTTAATCTCCGGCTAACCTTTTGAAATGAAGCGCAATCTCCGTGTCGGTCTCTTCGGCATTGGTCTCGACACTTACTGGCCGCAATTCAAGGGGCTTAAGCCGCGCCTCGAAGGCTACGTGCGCGTTGTGGAGAAGAAGCTCACGCGCCCCGGCGTCGAGGTCGTGAACCTCGGCCTCATTGATAATCCGGTGAAGGCGCTCGAAGCCGGCCACCAATTCCGCGCCGCCGATGTGGACGTGATTTTTCTCCACGTCACGACCTACGCGCTGTCGTCCACCGTGTTGCCCGTGGTGCAGCGTGCGAAGGTGCCCGTCATCATCCTGAACCTCGCGCCGACCGCGGCGATTGATTACGCGAAGTTCAACCAGATGGGCGACCGCACCGCGATGACGGGCGATTGGCTGGCGCATTGCGCGGCGTGTCCCGTGCCGGAAATTGCCAATGTCTTCAGCCGCGCGCACATTGATTTTCATCAGGTCACCGGCATGCTCCACGACGATCCCGTTTGCTGGAACGAGGTGGACGCCTGGATCGAAGCCGCCCGCGTCGCGCACACGATGTTTCACAATCGCCTGGGTCTGATGGGCCATTATTACGGCGGGATGCTGGATATTTATTCCGACACCACGCTGCAATGCGCCACGTTCGGCGGTCATCTGGAGATTTTGGAAGTGGATGAACTCGCCGCCTTACGTCGCGAAGTCACGGCGTCACAAATCAAGATTCGTGTGGCGCAATTTAATAAAGTGTTCGCTGTGCAGGCCGATTGTTCGCCAGCGGAACTGGCGCGCGCCGCCAAAACTTCCGTGGCTCTCGACCGTTTGGTCAAGGAGCACGACCTCGGCTCGCTCGCTTATTTCTACAATGGCACCGGCAACGCGGAGAACGAGGACGCCATCAGCTCGATCATTTTGGGTAACTCGCTGCTGACGGCGCGCGGCATTCCCGTCGCTGGCGAATACGAAGTCAAGAATGTGCAGGCCATGAAAATCATGGACACCTTCGGCGTGGGCGGCTCGTTCACCGAATATTACGCGATGGATTTTGCCGACGACGTCGTCCTCATGGGTCACGACGGTCCCGGTCACATTAAGATTGCCGAGGGCAAGACGAAGGTGCGCCCGTTAAAAGTCTATCACGGCAAAGTCGGTCGCGGCTTGTCGGTGGAAATGTCCGTGAAACACGGCGCAGTCACGCTCCTCTCCGTCGTGGAAACCAAGGATGGCAAACTAAAGCTGCTCGTGGCCGAGGGCGAATCCGTGCCCGGCCCCATCCTGGAAATTGGCAATACCAACAGCCGCTACCGCTTCACCATCGGCGCGCGCAAGTTCGTGAACGACTGGAATGCCCACGGCCCCGCACATCATTGCGCCGTCGGCGTCGGTCACATTGCGGACAAGCTGGACAAGCTCGGTAGCTTGCTTGGCTTGGAAGTGGCGCGCGTTTGCTGATTTGGTAAGACTCGCGATGCCGGCGGTTGCGGCCGTAGTTGCTGGAATCGCAGAGTGGGCTACAGTGTCGTCGCTGTGAAGATTCTCATTACCGGCGCCAACGGTTATATTGGCCGACGCCTCATTCCTGTCCTGCTTGAGCAAGGGCACGAATTGTTCTGCTGTGTGCGCGACAAGGCGCGGTTCGATTGGTATCAGCGGCACGAACGTTTGCACACCCTCGAGCTGGATTTTCTCAAGCTACCCTCCGCGGTGGCTTTCCCCCCGGACCTCGACGTCGCGTACTATCTGATTCATTCGATGAACAGCGTCATCGGCGACTTTGCCACGCCGGAGCTACAGTCGGCCAATCGTTTCTGCGAATTGCTGGAGCCAACCCGCTGCCGCCAGATCATCTATCTCAGCGGTATCGTGAATGAACAAACCCTCTCCACGCATCTCTCCTCGCGGCTCGCGGTCGAGAAGGTATTGCGATCCAGCCGCATCCCGTGCACCGTCTTGCGCGCCGGGATTGTCGTGGGGTCCGGCAGCGCTTCCTTCGAGATCATCCGCGACTTGGTGGAGAAACTGCCCGTGATGATTGCGCCGCGCTGGCTGCAGACGCGCGGCCAGCCCATTGCCATCCGCAACGTCATCCAGTTTCTCGTCGGCGTAATCCTGCGGACCGAGACTTATAACCAGGACTTCGACATCGGCGGTCCGGAAGTGTTGACCTATCGGCAGATGCTCACGCAATTCGCCGACGTACGCGGATTGCGCCGGCTCATCATCACCGTGCCGGTCATGACGCCGCGTCTTTCCTCCTACTGGCTTTACTTCATCACCTCCACCTCCTTTGCCTTGGCGGCCAATCTCGTGGATAGCATGAAGATCGACATCATTCCCCGGAAAAATCATCTCGCTGAGCAACTGGGGATAACGCTCATCACTTATCAAAACGCCGTCGCCCTCGCGCTGGAACGCATCGAATCCGGCAACGTCGTCAGCGGCTGGAAAGATTCCTTCGCTTCCTCGGGCGCGAGTCTGGCGCTGATGCACTCGGTCAATGTCCCGTCGCACGGCTGCTTCCAAGACCGGCGCATCCGCGACATTGCCGGTCGCGCGGATGCCGTCTGGCAACGCGTCTGGAGCATCGGCGGCGATACCGGCTGGTATTATGGCAACTGGCTCTGGGCCCTGCGCGGCCTGCTCGATAAAATAGTCGGTGGCGTCGGTCTGAACCGTGGGCGCACGCATAGCAATGACATTGAAGCGGGCGACGCCCTGGATTTCTGGCGCGTGCTGGTGGCGGATAAGGCGGCTAAACGACTCCTGCTCTTTGCCGAGATGCGGTTGCCCGGCGAAGCGTGGCTGGAGTTTCAGGTTGTCCCGACCGCCACCGGTGAGCAGCTCGTTCAAACCGCCACCTTCCGGCCGCGCGGCGTGTCCGGCCGGCTTTACTGGTATGCCGTGCTGCCCTTACACCATTTCGTCTTCAATGGCATGATCGACGCGCTGACGAAGCCATCGTGAGCGACGGCCAACCGCCGCCACACCTCTTAGCAATAGTTGCAAGTGCCGGTGAAATCCCCCGTCGGTCAACGCGCGGATAAGTTGGACACGCTCGACCCGGTGCCGGGCGTGGAAGTGGTGCTCTTCGACTGATCCGTTTGGAAGTTTGTGTGTACGACCGCTGGTTGGTTGACCGGCGCGGACGCACTAGGCGTCGCCAACCCAAACACGGAATAATCACACGGCCCCACCAGTTCATTCAGCACCAGCCAGAGGTTGTCGCGATTGAAAGGTTTGGATAGGCAAATCACCTTGAGGTTGGGCGGCAATTTTAGCGGGCCATTAAAGTCGCCGGAAAGCAGGAGAATGGGAAACGTGACTTTCTTTTCCGCCAGCCGCCAGATCAGATTATCGCCCGTCATGCCGGGATGCTGCAAGTCGGTGATCAGGAGATCCGGCGCCTGCTGCTCCAGTTCCGCCCAGGCCAGATTGCCATCTTCGAAGAGCGACACCTGCGCCTCGCGGAACCAGTTGGCGATGCAGTACCGCAATATTTCCGACAGGAGTTTCGAATCCTCCAGCACCACGATACGGCGTTTTTTCAAAGACAGGGCGGCGGCACTCATAATTTTTACGGATTGGGTTGGCAAATCGGTCAAAGCTTCTAAAGCGTCTTTAACCGAGCCTTAACCTGTTATACCCCCATAGCAAAATCCGTCAATCCACATATCTTGTCATTTCAAGGACAACAAATGTCTAGGTGCAATTAGGGTTACGGCTGGGGATTGCCCTAATGGCGGCAGCGCGGCGGCGTCCAATAAGGAAAGCGGGGAATACTACCGCGAAATACCCGAAATACGCGAACGGGCTGGAACGCAGGCCGCCAGGAGTGAGGTAAGGGTGGGCTTCCTCTCAACTCACCACTTCGGTGAAACCGGCTCCAGCCACGACCATGGCCGGTGCATCCTTGGTCATGTACGGCGTGTACTGGGTTCTGTACGGGCCGTACTAGGTCCAGTACGTCATGTACTTGGTTAAGTACGGCGCGTACAGGGTTAAGTACGGCTTGTACTAGGTCGAGTACGGCGCGTACAGGGTTAAGTACGGTGTGTACTGGGTTCTGTACGGCGCAAACAGGATTCTTTTTGGTTCGTACAGGGTCTTGTACGGTGCATACAGGGTCCTGTGCGACGCGTACAGGGTTATGTTTGGTTCATACAGGGTCCTGTCTGGCGCGTACAGGGTTATGTTTGGTCCGTACAGGGTCCTGTCTGAGGCGTACAGGGTCCTGTTTGCACCATCCATGGTTAAGGATATGGCGAAATGTCCCCTTTCTGGGCAGGTTTGGGGATAAAGTTGCTGGGAAGGCCGATATTACCGCGAAATACCCGAAATACGCGAAAAGGGAAGGGAACTCAATATTCTACTCGCCAAGGGGCGGGGGCGAGATTAGGGTTCAAGTCATGGATTCAAATAGGGCTACCGAGGAACTTTCCAGCTTGCTGGAAACGGGCGTTGCCCGAACGCAGCCTTTGCCACAGCCATCAAGTCCAAACGCCATGGAATAGGCCGCAATAATTCAATACAATACTTGTTAGGCATCATTCGTGTTTATGAGCACTCTCATCGTTTTAGGCATATCCGCAGTCTTGGCAATCGCGGTGACTGCATTGATGTGCCGGCGACGGATAGCTCACAAGAAGAAGGTCGGAGTCCTCACCACACTTTTGGGCGCACTTATTCCAGCGGCGTGCATGACCATTCCGATTTATTTCTGCGAGGTTAGCTCACGCCATCATGGTTTTGCCCTCATTCAGGTTAGCTTTATCAACGCGTTCGGATTCAGCATTATTCCGGCGATTGTGACAGTGATATTTTACCAAGCACGCAACAAGGAAATCCATGATGCCTAACCAGATTAGATGAGAAGGCAGACCACTGACGCGATGGTGCGTTGGTGCTAAAGTCTGCCTATGAGAACTACCACTAATAAAACCAGTCCGGCTCCGTCCCTCGTTTCCACCTCCACCCCTGCCGCCGAATCCTGAAAGGATGCCAGCATCCAGCCCAAGGTTGCGCGGGGGCGCTACCTTGGGTAAAACGCATCCTAGATTCAACTACCCTGCAAGGGTTGCATCGTGGGTCTGGCCAGGGTGATACAACCCCGATGGGGTAGAATTTCATGGGGGACGTGGACCCAGCGTAGCCTGCGGCAACGCTGGGCTGGATGATTTAATCCCTGCGGGATAGCTCCCGGCGTTTGCATGGTTCGTGTCTGAATAATCTGCGTCCCTCTGCGTAATCTGCGGTTAAACTTGTCCGTCCCCTCACCCCAACCCTCTCCCCTCCGAGGGGCGAGGGAGAAGCGTTCGCGTATTTAGCGTCTTTCGCGGTAAAACTGTTCCCAGCTTAGCCCGCTCACACCGGCTGACGGGCGGGCAATCAGTTGGCGGTGTGCGCTTTCAAAGACAAATCGCCATCGCTGTCCACTTCCTTGATGCAGCCGATGCCGGGCGCGTAATACTTGTACTCTGTCGCGCCATCCGAGGCGTGTTCCTCGATCTTCACGCAATTCTGATAAGTCCCCGCCGGCACGGTCACGGTCTCAGTTACCGAAACTACTTTATCCACCTCCGTAGTAATCTTGGGGACGTCTTCGGAGCGGAACTGGTCGCCGACTTTCGGGTGCGCGGGCATTAACAAGCCGGGCGTCTGGGTTTCTTTGCCCAGCAACCAGCCGCCGCTGTGCCCGGAGACTTTGCCATCCTTATATTGATCCACGTCTTCGCCCAGATAATAAACATTGCCCGCGTCGTCCTGCGCGAAATAGTCCAGCGTGATTTCGGTGAGCTTGCCTCCCACGATTTCCTTGTCCTCCACGGCGAGGGCGGCGACCGGCTGGCCGGCGATGGTAAAGGTCTTTTTCACGTCCGGCTTGGCGGTGCGCTCCACATGCTCATCCGGACTCTCAAGGATGTCCTGCTTGAGGGAAGCGATCGGCAGATAGGCGTTGGTGATGGCGCGCGGCTGCGAGAAGACCGGCTGCGCCGACAGCGTGACGCCGACCATGGCGAAGCTGGCCGCAAGCAAGCCGGTAAATCTGAGAGGGTGTTTCATAGGTTGGATATAAGTACGTTTGCAGGATAGCCCCCGAGCCCTGGCCGCGTCGAGATTTTCCGCGATGGCAAGATTGTTCTAGTCCTTGGCAAAATACGGTTAGTCGGCTTGGCGGGCGCTTGGCATTTTACGTTTCAACCGTAAGCGATGCCCAGCCCAGCTAAAACCACTACCGCGCCGCAAGCCTGTTTTCACTGCGGCGAACCCTGCCCAGCGGGGGCGTTCGTCCTAATGGACAAGGCCTTTTGCTGTTTTGGTTGTCAGACGGTTTTTAGTCTGCTGCGCGAGAGCGGGTTGGAACAGTTTTATCAACTGCAAACTGCGCCCGGCACGCGCATCCGCGCCGCCTCGGCCGCCGCCAAATGGGCCTTTCTCGACGACCCGACAGTGGCGGAAAAGCTGCTGGATTATGCGGATCTCAAGCAGGCCAAGGTCACTTTGCACCTGCCGGCCATCCATTGCGTGGCATGCGTCTGGCTGCTGGAAAATCTGTTCAAACTGCATCCGGGCATCGGCCATTCGCAGGTAAACTTTGCGCGGCGCGAGGCCGCCATCACCTTTGAGCGGGACAAAATAAAGTTCAGCGAACTGGTCGCGCTGCTCACCGCCATCGGCTACGAACCGGAGCTGACGTTTGGCGAAACGGAGAAGACCCAGCCATCGCCGTGGCGCAAGAAGGCGTGGCTGCAAATCGGGCTGGCCGGCTTCGCCTTCGGCAACATCATGATCATGTCGCTGCCGTTTTACTTCGGCCTCGATAGCTTTAACGGCCCGTGGTTCAAGGCTATCGCGGGTTGGCTGGGGCTGGCGTTCGCACTGCCGGTGGTTGCGTTTGGTGCGTCGGATTTCTGGCGCGCGGCGTGGCTGAGCGTGCGGCAGCGCACCATCACGCTGGAAGTGCCCATCGTGCTGGGGCTGGCGGCGATTTATCTGTCGAGCGTGATTGAGGTGTTCGCGCACCGTGGGCCCGGCTACTGCGATTCGTTGTGCGGGCTGATTTTCTTTCTCCTGTGCGGCCGGCTCTTCCAGCGAAAGACTTACGACCGGCTCACGTTTGACCGCGATTACAAAGGCTTTTTCCCATTGTCCGTGGTGCGTAAGAGTTCCGATGGCGAGGCAAGCGTGGCCATCTCGCAGCTTAACCCGGGCGACCATTTGATTTTACGAAACGGTGAACTCTTGCCGGCGGATGCAAAACTGGTCAGCGGCGAAGCGTGCATGGACTACAGCTTCGTGACGGGCGAATCCGCGCCAGTCCCGCGTGAAGCGGGCGACCATCTATATGCGGGCGGTCGGCAGGTCGGCGGTGCGATTGAAGTCGAGATGGTGAAATCAGTTGCCCAAAGCTATCTGGCCGCGCTGTGGGATAATGAGGCTTTCCGCAAACATTCCGACCACGACCTCGACTCGTTGACGAACCGTTACAGTAAACGTTTTACCAAAATGGTCATCGGCATCGCGCTGGCGGCGGCGGCGTTCTGGCTGTTCAAGGATTCCACGAAGGCGTTGAAGGCGTTTACTTCCGTGCTGATTGTGGCGTGTCCGTGTGCGCTTGCGCTCGCGGCCCCACTGGCGCATGGCACGGCGCAGCGGATTCTGGCGCGCCTGAATATCTTCCTGAAAAACGCGCTGGTCATCGAGCGCATGGCCGAGGTGGACACCATCGTGCTCGATAAGACCGGCACGCTGACGACGGCGGATGCGGGCGGCGTGGAGTTTTTGAAGGCAGTAGGAAGAATGCCGAATGCAGAATGCAAAGAAGACGATTTGAGCGCGGCTGAAAGGAACTGGATTGGTTCGCTGGCGCGGTACTCGACGCATCCGAATTCGGTGCGCATTGCCAAGTCGCTGGCCTATTCGATTTTGCCCGTGGCTAACTTCAAAGAAACGCCGGGTGGCGGCGTGGAAGGGGAGATCGCCGGACACAAAGTCTTGCTCGGCTCGCGCGCGTGGTTCGGCAAATGCGGGGTCAGTGGTGGCGACAATCTTACCGGCACGATTTCTACCGTTGTGGCGATTGATGGAAAACTGCGCGGTTCATTTTCACTTGAGAACACGCTGCGGCCGGAAGTGGCGCAGTTGATTGCGCGTCTCGGCGGCAAATACGAGCTGGCGCTGTTGAGTGGTGATAACGCGCGGGAGGCGGCGCGGTTCCAAAAGCTTTTTGGCGAACGGGCGGTCTTGAAATTCAACCAAAGTCCGGCCGAAAAGCTCAACTTCGTGCGCGAACTGCAGACGCGCGGGCGCAAGGTGATGATGGTTGGCGACGGCTTGAACGATGCCGGCGCACTCAAACAGGCGGAGGTCGGCGTGGCGGTGGTGGAGCAGATTGGAGTTTTCTCGCCAGCGAGCGACGTGATTCTGGATGCGGCAGAGTTGCCCCGGCTGGCGCGGGTTTTGGACTTTTCGCGCGACGCGGCGCGGGTGGTGCGCGCGGGCTTTATCATCTCGGCCCTTTACAACCTGATTGGCGTGAGCATCGCGGCGGCGGGACTATTGGCACCGATAGTATGTGCGATTTTGATGCCGTTAAGCTCGGCGACGGTGGTGGTTTTCGCCAGCGGCGCGACGGCGTGGCTGGGAAGAAAGTTGAGCGTTGGGGAGTTGAGCGTTGAGAGCACTGACGGTTGCGCTGCTCAACTCTCAACACTTGGCTCTCAACTTCTACAAAAGGAGGCCGCATGAGTGTCGTCATCATATTAATTGCCGCGAGCCTGGCGGTAGCGCTGCTGTTTTTGGCGGGCTTCGTCTGGGCGGTGCGCAGCGGGCAATACGAAGACACGCTGACGCCGTCGCTGCGCGTGCTGGCGGAAGATGATTTTAACAGGGCAGGGGGTAAGGCCGTTTCCCCCGTGACCCTGCCACAAACCAAACAACGGCCAAACTCCCCTAACAAATGAAAACAAAAATCAAAATCGTAAGCTCGGCGGCCGTCTTGACCGCAGCCTTGGCCGCGACGGCCAGCGCGGCTGACTCGAACACCACCAACTGGTTGGATAACACCATCTCACCGGTCGCCAACCCGATTTATTTTGAAGACCCGAAAGTGACGAGCGAAGTGCATCCCTTCTACATGTATCATTGGTTGCCGAGCACGTTTGATTTCAAAGGCGGCAGTGTGCCACTGGGTGGTCAGGTGCAGGTGACGGCGGTGCAATTGCGTTATGCGCTCACGGATAAGCTGGGCCTGATTGCGTCGAAGGATGGTTACATTGCGTTTCAGCCGAACCACACCCTGGGTCATGCGTATGGCTGGGGCGATCTCGCGGCGGGTCTGAAATATGAGTTGATCGATGATCAGGACAATCAGTTTCTGTTGACGCCGGGTTTCACGCTGACGGTTCCGACCGGCAGCACGGCCGTTTATCAAGGGCATGGTTCCGGCACCTGGAATGTGTTTGCCTCGGCGGAAAAGGGCTTTGACCAATTACATTTTACGGCGAACACCGGGTTCGTCATTCCGAACAACTTTGACCAGAACACGGCGCAGTTGCACTACAGCTTGCAGGCGGATTATTACGTCTGCCAATACTTCATCCCGTTCGCGGTGGCGAATGGTTACACCATTCTCTCGAATGGTAATGGCCAGTCCAGCCAGTCGCTCAAAGCTGTACCGCTGAATACCGAAGGCTATGACCTCATCAACTTCGGCAGCGCGGATGCGTCGGGGACCACACAATTTACCGTTGGCGGCGGGGCGCGGGCGCGGATCGTAAAAAATGTGGATGTCGGTATCGCCTACGAAGCGGGCGTGGTGCATCCGGTGGGCATTTTTGAAAGCCGGCTCACGGCGGACTTTGTCTGGCGGTTTTAATGGTGGATGAAACTGGCGGCGCGGCTGCTGGCCGCGCCGCCAGTTGATGAACTAAAAGCATGGAATAAATAAAATATGAATGTAGAAACCTTCAAATATGACAACCGGATTGTGCGGGCTTTTGCCATCGCAACGATTATCTGGGGTATCGTCGGCATGCTGGTCGGCATGCTGGCGGCGGTGGAATTGTTTTACCCCGGCGCGAACCTGAACCTCCAGTTTATCACCTTCGGCCGCATCCGGCCATTGCACACAAACGCGGTGATTTTCGCGTTCGTCGGCAACGGCATGTTCATGGGCATTTACTATTCGCTGCAACGGTTGTGCAAGGCGCGCATGTTCAGCGACTGGTTAAGCTGGTTCAATTTCTGGGGCTGGCAAACCATCATCGTCGCGGCGGCGGTCACGCTGCCGCTCGGCCTGACGACCAGCAAGGAGTACGCGGAACTGGAATGGCCGATTAAGATTGCCATCACAATTGTGTGGGTGGCGTTTGCGGTGAATTTCTTTGGCACCATCGTCAAGCGCCGTGAGAAGCACATGTATGTGGCGATCTGGTTTTACATCGCGACGGTCATAACCGTCGCGGTGCTGCACATCACTAACTCAATGACCATGCCGGCGGGGCTGTTCAAGAGTTATTCGATGTATGCCGGCGTGCAGGACGCTTTAGTGCAATGGTGGTATGGCCATAACGCCGTCGCGTTCTTCCTGACGACGCCTTATCTCGGCTTAATGTATTATTTCCTGCCAAAGGCGGCAAATCGTCCGGTGTTTAGCTACCGGCTATCGATTATTCATTTTTGGGCGCTGGTGTTTCTTTACATCTGGGCGGGACCGCACCATCTGCTTTACTCCGCACTGCCAGACTGGGCGCAATCGCTGGGCATGGTGTTCTCCTTGATGCTCATTGCGCCTAGCTGGGGAGGTATGTTGAACGGCTTACTAACTCTGCGCGGTGCGTGGGATAAGGTGCGTTCCGATCCGGTTTTGAAATTCATGGTGGCCGCCATCACGGCCTATGGCATGGCGACCTTGGAAGGGCCGCTACTGTCTATCAAGACGGTCAACTCGCTTTCGCATTACACGGATTGGACGATTGCACACGTCCACGTCGGCGCGATGGGCTGGAACGGCTTCCTGACGTTCTCGATGCTCTATTATCTTTTCCCGCGTCTTTACAACACCAAGTTGTGGTCTAATAAGCTGGCTAACTACCATTTCTGGATTGGGATGCTGGGCATCGTGTTTTATGTCGTGCCCATCTATATCTCCGGGGTTACGGAAGGTTTGATGTGGAAGCAATTTAATAAGGACGGCTTCCTTCAATACCCGAACTTCCTGGAAACCATCCTACAAGTCGTACCGATGTTCCGGCTCCGCGCGATTGGCGGCACGCTCTACCTCGTAGGCGCGTTCATGATGGCTTATAACCTTTATCGCACAGCCAAGGCTGGACAGTTTGAGCCGGACACCGAGGCGCAGGCCGCAGCTCTCGAAAAAGCCCCCGTGGTTGCTGGTAAATCAGCTTTCCATAGGATGCTCGAAGGTAAGCCGCTGTTCTTTACGGTGCTGGCCACCGTGGCGGTTTTGATTGGCGGGTTGGTCGAGATTGTCCCGATGTTTCTCATCCAAGCAAATGTGCCGACCATTGCTAGCGTGCATCCGTACACACCGCTCGAAGTTCTGGGCCGCGATATCTATATCCGCGAAGGCTGCCTCGGCTGTCATTCGCAGATGATCCGTCCCTTCCGCTCCGAGACCGAGCGTTACGGCGAATATTCCAAGGCGGGTGAGTTTGTCTATGACCATCCGTTTCTGTGGGGGTCAGAGCGCAAAGGCCCAGATTTGGCGCGCGAAGGCGGCAAGTATCCCGCCGCGTGGCATTACAACCATATGGACGACCCGCGCTCAACTTCGCCCGGTTCAATTATGCCGCGCTATTCGTGGCTGCTAACGCAAAAGATTGAGATTGATACCTTGCCCTCGCACCTCACTGCGTTGCGCCGGATAGGTGTGCCTTATCCCATAGGCTATGAAAATGGTCCGGCGCAAAAAGATCTGCAGGCGCAGGCGGATAAGATTGTCGCCGACCTGAAGCTGGGTGCGGTGAACGCCACATCGGATCAAGAAATCATCGCGCTCATTGCTTATCTCCAACGGCTGGGCACGGATATCAAATCGGTGCCGGTCACGACGGCGACCAAATAACCAAGGCGAACTATGATCTATAACATTATTCATTCAATCCTGCGCGGAGCGCAAAACCTCAATGCCTACGGGCTGTTTTCGTTCTTCCTGTTCTTCGGGTTTTTCATCGGCGTCATCATCTGGGTGTGCGCGCTGAAGAAAAAATATTTGGATAAGATGGGCGCCCTGCCGCTCGATGGCAGTGAGACTAACACCAACCAAGAAATCAAACCCTGATAAACTATGAGCAACGATCCTAAAGAGCCCTTGCTGCTCGACCACGACTACGACGGCATCCAGGAACTCGACAACAACCTGCCGCGTTGGTGGGTGTGGCTGTTCTACATCACCATCATCTTCGCGGCGGCCTATCTGATCTATTACCATGTCACGTGCACTGGTGATTTGTCAGCGGCGGAGTACGCCAAGGAAATGAAGGCCGGCGAACAAATCAAGGCGGCGGCGATGGGTAAGTTCGAGGCGTCCATTCCCACGCTGCTACCCTCCACCGACGCCACCGTGTTAGATAGCGGTCGCCAGACTTATGCCAAGTTCTGCGCGCCGTGCCATCGCGCGGACGGCGGCGGCCTCGTCGGCCCCAACCTGACCGATGATTATTGGATTCACGGCAGCGCCTTTGCCGACAATGTTAAAGTTATCTGGGACGGCGTGCCTGCCAAAGGCATGATCACCTGGAAAACCGTCTTGAAGCCGGACGAAATCTATTCCGTCGCGAGCTATATCTACACGCTGCGTGGCGCGAAGCTCGCCACGCCCGGTAAGCCGCCGGAAAACCAAGCGCCAGCCAAGGCCGCCGGACCGAGCCAGTTCGAATAGGCATTACTACTCCCGGCGCGTTGCCCGCAGCGCGCCGGGAGATTTCCCTTGAATATTAAAACACCCAAAGAAAAGCCGGAGACTTCTCTTAAAGAAGTGGACTGGTCGGATTTTCGCGACCATCTGGCCACCGCCGATCGCGAGGGGCGTCGCCAGTGGATTTATCCGCGTAAGATTGCCGGGAAATATTATCGCTGGCGGACGTGGTTTAGCTGGCTGCTGCTGGCCATCATGTTTGCCGGGCCGTTCATCACCATCCACGGCAATCCGCTGCTGTTGCTGGATGTGGTCGGGCGCAAATTCGTCGTGCTCGGGCAAATCTTCTGGCCGCAGGACATGATTATCTTTGCCGTCGCCACGCTGATTTTCGCCGTGGGCATTCTGGTTTTCACCACGGCGTTTGGCCGGGTCTGGTGTGGCTGGGCCTGTCCCCAGACGGTGATGATGGAAATGGTCTTTCGCAAAATCGAATACTTCATCGAAGGAGACGCGCCTCAGCAACGCGAGCTGAACAAAGCGCCGTGGCATGCCAAAAAACTCCTCAAGAAAGTTTCCAAGCACATCCTCTTCTTTGCACTGTCGTTTCTGGTTGGCAATGTGCTGTTGAGTTACCTCATCGGCTGGCAGTCGCTTTACCAGATTATCACCGATCCACCGGCGCAGCACGTCACCGGGTTGGCGTTCATGATTGGGTTTGCGCTGTTGTTTTACGGGATCTTCGCGCGCTTCCGCGAACAGGCTTGCACCTTCATTTGTCCCTACGGCCGGTTGCAATCGCTGTTGCTGGATGAAAATTCCATCGTGGTCGCCTATGACTATAAGCGTGGCGAAAAGCGCGGCCCGATTCGACAGGAACACAAGTTTGGTCAGCGCCGCGCCGCCGGCTTTGGCGACTGTGTGGCGTGTAACAACTGTGTCACCGTTTGTCCTACGGGCATTGATATTCGCAACGGCACCCAGATGGAATGCGTCCATTGCACCGCATGTGTAGATGCTTGCGACGCGGTGATGGCGAAGATTAACCGCCCGCCCGGCCTAATCCGCTACGCTTCGCTCAATGGCATTGAGCGAGGCCAACGCCTGTGCGTCACGCCGCGTCTCGTGGTGTATTCAGTCGTGTTGCTCGCGCTCGCGACGGTGCTGGCCTTGATGTTGTTCACGCGCGCGGATGCGGAGGCCACGGTGTTGCGCGCGCCGGGTTCGCTGTTCCAACAGATGCCTGATGGCCGGTTCAGTAACCTTTACACCATTCGCGTGGTGAATAAAACGTCGCGCGATCTGCCAATGGAACTACGCCTGGAAAATCTCGCCGGCTCGCTGCAAGTGATGGGCGGCAACCTGGTTGTCCCCGCACAAAAACTTTTGGAGAACTCGGTGTTAATCGAACTTGATTCGGCGGCCATGAAGTCGGGCACCACCCCGCTGGTCATCGGCATTTATTCTGACGGTAAAAGAATTCAAACCCTCAAGACGGCCTTCATCGGCCCGCGCAATTAATTTATGAAAACCACTAACCGCAATTATTGGCCCCTTGGCATCTTCATTACCTTTGGACTCTTCTTCGCTGGCATGGCGACTGTCGTCGGCATCGCCTCGACGCATCGCGAAGATCTGGTCAACCAGAACTATTACGAGCAGGAACTGAAATATCAGGAGCACATCGACGGCGCCGGCCGCGCGCAAGCCGCCGGGGCCGCGATTACGAGCGACGCCGTGACGGGCAAAATAATTGTCGCCGTGCCACGCGCGCATCTGGCGCAGAAGTTATCCGGCACCGTAACGTTTTATCGCGCCAACGACCCGACACTCGACCGCGAGTTTCCGCTGGCACCCCAGGCTGACGGCACGCAGACGTTCGAGACCGCAAAGCTGACCGCCGGGCCATGGCAGGTACGCGCCGCGTGGACCGCGAATGGTCTCAGCTATTTTGTTGAAGAAAAAGTTGTCGTGGCTGCTAAGTAATCAATGGATTTCACCCTCGCCTTCTTTTTGGGGTTGCTGGGCAGCCTGCATTGCGCCGCCATGTGCGGGCCGCTAATGCTCGCGCTGCCCGACCGGGCCGCCGGGCCCGGGCGCTTCATTGCCGGGCGACTCATTTATCAGCTCGGGCGGGTGCTGACTTATGGCCTGCTCGGCGTCATGGCCGGTCTCGTTGGCAAATCTTTATTCCTCGCCGGCGTGCAACGCTGGCTATCCATCGCGCTGGGCTTGGCGGTGTTGGTCGGTTTTCTTGTCTCCAAAAAAGTTGCCCTGGCCGCGCCCGTGGTTCGGTTGGTAACACTTTTGAAAACTGCCATGTCCGTCCAATTGCGACAGCGCAATTTCTCCTCGCTGGCGCTGCTCGGCATGCTGAATGGTCTGCTGCCCTGTGGTCTGGTTTATGTGGCGCTGGCGGGGGCGGCGGCCCACGGCAGTTTGGGTGAAGCGATTATATTTATGCTCTTATTCGGCTTGGGCACATTGCCGATGCTGCTGGCCATCAGTTTTTCCGGCCGGCTCTTTCCCATGTCACTGCGGCTGAAACTGCGCGGGATGATTCCCGCTGGCGTCTGCGTGCTGGCGCTGCTGCTGATATTGCGCGGAATGGCGCTGGGCATTCCATATGTCAGCCCGGCGTTGGCGGACGGTGTGCCCGCCAGTTGCTGCGCGCATTAAGATTTAAAGGCGGGTTGCCGCCATGCCAAACCCTCTTCCACGCTTGTGTTCCGGACATCCTCCGCTGACCTCTGGACGTCCGTGAACAATTTGGTGACATCCGCCACTGACCGAGGGAGGTCCGGTATCGGTCAAGGGACGTCCGCTGGTGATTTTCGAACCTCTGGTAACGACTGAGGGTTGTCCATCGGTCCCTTGAGGACCTCCGGAAGTCATTTCTGAGATGCTCAATTTAAAGTGGAAACGTAACTGAATCTGGAGTTTTGCATCAAAAAGGGCGTGCTAACGACGTTTTGGGTGAGCAGGACGATAATAGCCCAGCCTTTCAAGGCTGGTTTTAACAGCCAAGCCGAGGCCACAGTCCCCCCGAGGGACTCCGGAAGATTAGTTGGCAGTCCGCAAGGACCTTTCGTCCCGGACGGGACTTGAGGAGTTGGCGTATTTTACCCAGCCATCAATGGCTGGGCTATTATCGAGAGCAAATAATATCTCGACAACGAAGGCCGGGGAATTAAGAGTTGAAACATGATTTCCGCCCTGACCCGCTTCTGGCCTAGTCTCGCCCTTGTCGCGACGCTGTTCGTTGGCACAACAGCGGCCAACTGCCAGACGCAAGGCGACACCCCACACATAAAGATGACCGATGTACCCATTGCTATAGCCATCGATAATCTTACTCGACTGTCGAACCATAATTACATCATTGACCAAACGCTATTCGCGCCGCCCTATGGTTCAAACCAGAAAGGAATGGTCGAACCCAAGCTGACATTTGATTGGACGAATGTCGTCGCTGAATATGCGCTTGACCGCGTGCTCAAGGAAAACGGGCTCGTCATGGTTCAGGATAAGTTCACCACGGTTGCGCTCATCACCAGCACCAACCATGTCGCCAACGTCGTGGATTGGAGCCTACTCGTCAGCACCAACACTACGGCTGGAATCACGAATGGACTAATACCACAGGTTCGTTTTATGGATGTGCCGCTGGAACTAGCGCTCAAGAACCTTGTCGAACAAGATCATCTTAATGTGGTGGTTGATCCAAAGATAGCGACGGATGCTGGCAAGTCCCTGCACAAACTTAACATTCTATCGGTGGCGTCCGTCAGTTGGGGGCAAGTGCCGACCGTTTCTCTTCACTGGGAAAATGTCACCCCGAAACAAGCTCTCGTCGCGCTCTGCGAGGCTTACAATTTAGTCATCGTCAAGGACGCTGGCACCGGTGTCGTCAGCATCAAGCCCAGGGATTAGCGGGAACATTCAAACAAACTTCACCGCATCGGAATTAGGCTCACCCAATGGCCGCAGTTTGCCGGTCTGGATAAATCTGTGTTTCATCTGTGTTCATCTGTGGCTAAAACCTTCGCCGGTGCCGATTCTATTTAGCGCTCGCCGCTGGGCGCGTTCCTGCTATGATTAGCGCAGTCGCAAAGACTTTTCATGACATCCAAACTATTCTCCGAACTGGGGCTCTCGCCCGAACTCATCAAGGCCGTGGACAAACTGGGTTACGAACAGGCGTCCCCCATCCAAGCCGCCGCCATCCCGGTGCTCATGACGGGCAAGGACGTGGTGGGCCAGTCCATGACCGGTTCCGGCAAGACGGCCGCCTTCGGCATTCCCGCCGTGGAAAAGGTGGACCCGAACCTGCGCGCGGTGCAGGTGCTCATCCTCTGCCCGACGCGCGAGCTGGCGATCCAAGTCTCGGAGGAGATCCACAAGCTGGCGTTCTTCAAGCGCGGCATCAATTGCCTGCCCATCTACGGCGGCCAATCCTATGAGCGCCAGTTCTTCGGCCTGAAACAGGGCGCGCAGATCGTCATCGGCACGCCCGGCCGCCTGATGGATCATATGCGGCGCGGGACGTTGCGGCTGGAGACGATCAAGATGGTCATCCTCGATGAAGCGGACGTGATGTTGAACATGGGTTTCCGCGAGGACATCGAGACGATCCTCAAGGATGCGCCGAAGGAACGGCAGACGGTGTTCTTCTCCGCGACGATGCCGAAGCCGATCCGCGACTTGATCGAGAAGTATTCGCGCAGCCCGGAGAGTGTGAAGATTCAGGCGAAGGAGCTGACGGTGCCGACGGTGGACCAGGTTTATTATGAGGTGGACCGCCGGTACAAGATGGATTTGCTCACGCGGCTGATTGACATTTACGATCTGAAGCTGGGCATCGTGTTCTGCAATACGAAGCGCATGGTGGATGACCTGGTGGATCATCTCGAAGCCGCCGGCTATCAGGCGGACCGCTTGCACGGCGACATGACGCAGGCGATGCGCGACCGCGTGATGAACAAGTTCCGCAAGTCGGGCCTGGAGTTTCTCGTGGCCACGGACATCGCGGCGCGCGGCATTGACGTGGACGATGTGGAGGTGGTGTTCAACTACGATCTGCCGTACGACCCGGAAGATTATGTGCATCGCATCGGGCGCACGGGTCGCGCGGGGCGCAGTGGCCGGGCGATTTCGCTGGTGCCGTTCCGCGAGTTGTTCCAAATCCGCAACATCGAGCGCTTCACGAATATGCGGATTCAGCGCGGCAAGATTCCGACGGAGAACGAGGTGGCGGAGGCGCGTGAGAATGTGTTCACGGATAAGTTGAAGGCGCTGCTGACGAGCGGAGAATTCACCAAGCAAGACCGCTTGGTCGAACGGCTCGTCGAGGAAGGATTTAATCATACGGACATCGTGTCGGCGCTGATCCATCAATTGCAGAGCGGCGATGCGGCCAAGCCCGCGCCCAAGACGGAGGACTATGACCGTCCACCCCAGCGCGACGAGCGGCCGGGCCGCTTCGATGACCGGGGCGGTCGCGGGGATTATCGCGATGACCGTCGGGCGCCGCGCTTCGACGACCGCCGCGAGGAACGCCCGCGCCAATTCGAAGAACGCGCCCCGCGCGAAGGTGTGAGGTTCGCGGACCCGAAGAAGGCGAAGGTCGCGCCGTGGAAGGCCGCCGCTACTACGACGCCAAAGATTGTTACGCCGCCACCGGCGAAGAAGGTTGTCACAGCCAAGCCCGCAGCCGTGGCCGTGGTTGAACTGGCGCCGGAGATTGCCGCCGTGACGCCATCGCCCGTCGAAACGCCCGTTGAAGCAGTTAAGACTTATTCTGATGAGGAGATTCTCGCCTCGGTGAAGACGCCGGAATCGAAGTTGTTCATCAAGCCGAAAGCCGCGCCAGTCGCGCCGGCCAAGCCGAAGGAAAGCCGCGGCACACCCGCAGGCCAGACGCGCTTGTGGATGAGTCTCGGGGCGGAACAAGGTATCGCGCCGATTGATGTGGTGAACTCCGTAGCGGGCGAGACTGGCCTGCCCGGCAAGGTGGTCGGCAAAGTGGATGTGCGCGAGCGGCATGCGTTCGTGGATGTCACGAGCGAACACGCCAACAGCATTATCGCCAAGTTGAACCGCTCGCAAATCAAAGGTCAGAAGGTCAAGGTCAAGCTGGCGTGATGAGCGACGAAGTACCAGTGGAGCCGGTGGGTAAGAACGTCGAGCGGCTCTTTCCGTTCGTGGTTAAGACGCGCGGACTGCTCATTGGCCGCGACACGCTGCGCGCTAATAAGGGCAAGCTGCATTTCGTCCTCATCACTACCGACATCGCTGACGCCAGCCGCGAAGAGGTGCTCAAGGACTTTACACATTATCCCGTTGTGCAACATTTCACGGGCGCAGACTTGGAGCAGTTCTTCAACGTGAAAGGGGCCAAGGCGGTCGGCTTCACGAAGTCCGGCCTCGCACAATCCATCTACGCTGAGTTGAAATCATTTCGCCTGAACAAGCCCGAAGTCAAACCCACCCCGCCCAAACCCGCGAAAGCCGCCAGCGCGCCCGTTACGACTCCGCCTACTTCAGAAACTCCGTGAACGCCGGTTCCGGTGGTGTGGTGAAATCCCAGTCGCGGTCGCGCCAATGAAACTGCAGCCTGCCCGCGTGCAAAGCGTGCGACGATAGGATAAGCCGCCCGCGTTGTTCTTCCGTCAACCGTCCCTCAACCAGCGCGAGATACAAGTCCGTATCACCGCCATAAATCTTGTCGCCCACGATGGGATGGCCGAGGTGTTGGAGGTGGATGCGGATTTGATGTTTGCGCCCGCTACGAGGCAGGAGTCGGAGCAAGGTGAAGGGAGACAGGCTAGTTGTGGATTGTGAGTTCTGGGTTATGGGTTTGGAAGTGTCGGGCGACACCGCTCTGAAGAACCTTCGCTCCACGAAATACTCCGTCTGCGACGGTGTGCCGTCCGGTCGCACACAATCCTTGATGGCGACAATGCTGGTCTCGTCCTTGCCCAGTGGTGCATCAATCAGCCCCTGCTCTCCACGAACGTGGCCATGTACGATGGCGAGGTATTCCTTTTGGATGGCGCGCGTCTCCCAAATCTTGCCCAACTCGCGCGCGACGACGGCATTCTTGGCGATGACCACGAGGCCGGAGGTTTCGCGGTCGAGGCGGTTCACGAGATGCGGCTCGGATTCCGTCTTGAGATAAAGCCGCGCGCGACTGATGAGGCTGGAGTACTCATCGCCCTTCGTCGGATGGCAGACGAGGTCCGCCGGCTTGTGCACCACCAGCAGGTCGGCATCTTCGTGAACGACATCGAATAGTTTATCCAAGGGCAGCAGGTTATCACGCCGGTCGTCCGGGGGAAATGGTTTAGCCGCAAAAACCGTCTGGCATTGCCGTGTAGATATTGCTAAGGTTCTACCATGCAGGCTGACTCTAAAACCAAGGTGACGGGCAAGATTCTGGTGGTTGACGATAATCCGATCATCCAGCGCGCCGTTTACTTCCCGCTGCGCGACGCCGGTTACAAGGTCTTGATGACGGGCGACGTTTCCGAAGCCATGAAGTTGATTCGCGCCGAGCAGCCGGACCTGGTTATACTGGATTTGTCCTTTCCGCTGGATGCCAGCAACATCAACGGTCCGATTCAAGACGGTTTCTATCTCATCGACTGGATTCATCAGACGGTGGATGTCAGGAAATCGCCCGTCGTCATCATCTCCTCGACCGACCCATCGGTCTATAAGGAGCGCGCTGCGGCTGCCGGTGTTCGCGCGTGTTTCCACAAACCTTTGGATAAGGAAAAGCTGCTGGTGTCCGTCCAAACCATCCTGGCTGGCGAGCCTCCCGGTCAAATGCCGCCGAACCTGCGGTTGCGCTTGGCGTAATCCTCCAGCGCCGCGAAGAACTGCGGCTTCTTGAAGTCCGGCCACAGTGTCGGCGTAATCACTAACTCCGCGTAGCTAATCTGCCACAAGAGAAAGTTGCTCACGCGCATCTCACCGCTCGTGCGAATGAGCAGATCCGGGTCAGGGACGTTGCGCGTCCAGAGATGGTCGGAGATGACCTTCTCCGTGATGTCGGCGGGGTCCAGCTTGCCGGACTTTACCTTCTGCGCGATCTGCCGCGTCGCCTCAATGATCTCAATCCGGCTGCCGTAGCTCAACGCCATGATCAGCGTCAGGCCGTTGTTCTTGGACAGCGTGGCCATGGATTTGGCGAGGTGCTCCTGAACATTATCCGGCAGACGGTGGATTTGCCCGATGACTTCGAGGCGGACATTACTCTTGTTTAGTTCCTTCGTCTCGGTCTTGAGGTAATGAACAAGATACTTCATTAGCGCATCCACCTCGTCCTTAGGACGATTCCAATTCTCCGCCGAGAATGCGTAGAGAGTGAGATATTTGATGCCGAGTTCGCCGGCGGTGCGGATGATTTCGCGGGCAGAATCGGCACCGCGCCGGTGACCCTCGATGCGCGGCAGGTGGCGCGCTTTCGCCCAACGCCCATTGCCGTCCATAATCACCGCGACATGGCGCGGGAGGTTGGCCTGGGCTTCGGCTGAAAGCGTTGGGTTGGTGGAGCTCATTTGCAGATTAGACGCGTGACGGGATGCGGGATGCGGGATGCGGGATTCTCGGTATTCTCCGCGGGGCCGGTGCGATGGTCGGCTTCAACCGACTGCGTGAACCGGTTTAGCTTCCGGCCCACCTCATCCAGTCGCTTGGACAAATCCTGATACAGCGGTTCATCCGTCAGCGACCCGGTTTCAAATAGAATTTCCAGATGATCAATGGTTTCATCGCACGAGGACTGCGCGTAGGTGAGGAAATGAATAAAGTCCGCCTTGTAACGCCGGCGGCCATAGCCCTCAACAATATTTGAGCGGACAGATTTCATCGAACGCCGGATCTGCGTGCCTTCCTCGAACATCTCGAACTTCGGCAGCCGGGTCAGCGACATCTTATGGATGTCCGTCACCAGACTGCGTGACAGCTTCCATATCTCCAGATTCCGATAGCTCATAAAGTGTTCAATCGTTCCAACCAGCTACCGCGCCAGAATCCATCCCGTATCTAGCATCAAGCAGCCAGCATCAAACAAAGATGGTCTGATCGCGCCCTGGCCCCACGGACGCGATATACAAGTGCGCATTCGTCAATTCGGCAATCGCCTTCAGATACGCCTGCGCCTTCTTCGGCAGTTGCTTGAACGTCTTGCACTTGTCGGTCGGTGTCAGCCAACCCTCGAACTCGACGTAGATCGGGACGCACTCGGCCAGCACCTGCGCGTCATTCGGCATGTAATCGTACTGGGTCTTGCCGTGGCGATACGCGACGCAGACCTTGATGTTCTCGACGGTGTCGAGACCATCGAGATTGGTAATGGCCAGATCGTCAATACCATTAACCATCGTCGCGTGACGCGTGGCCACGGAATCAAACCAACCGCAGCGGCGGGCGCGACCCGTGGTCGCACCAAACTCGCGGCCCATGCCGTGCAACAGGTCGGATATCTCCGCGTTCTCCGTCGGCAACGGGCCTTCGCCCACGCGTGTGGTGTAAGCCTTCATCACGCCGACGACGCGGTCCATGCGATGCGGCGGCACACCGGAACCCGTGCAAGCGCCACCCGCCGTGGTATTGGACGACGTCACGTACGGATACGTGCCGTGGTCGATATCGAGGAACGTCCCTTGCGCGCCTTCGAACAACACCTCCGCGCCATGGCGAATCTGCTCGTGCAGCAGCACCACCGTGTTTTGAACGAAGGGCTTGAGGTATTGGCCAGCCTGATTGTATTCCGCGTAAATCGTCTTGAAGGAGAGCGGCTTGGCACCCAGCGACTTCAACACGGCGTTGTTCTCTTGGATGCGCGCTTCGAGCTTAGTCTTGAGCTTGACCGGATCAATCAAATCATTCACGCGCAGACCGACGCGCGCCGCCTTGTCACCATAAGCCGGGCCGATGCCGCGCTTCGTCGTACCAATCTTGTTCTTGCCCTTGAGCGTCTCGCGCGCGCCGTCCAGCTCGCGGTGATAGGGGAACACCACATGCGCCGTCTCGCTTAGCACGAAGTTCTTCGGCGTGATCTTGACGCCATTCTTCTTGAGGCCTTCCATCTCGCTGACCAGGCCGATGGGGTCGAGCACCACGCCATTGCCGATGACGCATAATTTGTTCGGGCGCAGGATGCCGGACGGGATGAGGTGCAGCACCGTCTTCTTGCCTTTGACGATGACCGTGTGGCCGGCGTTGTTGCCGCCCGCGTAGCGGACGACGACCTGCGCCGTCTCCGTAAGCACGTCGATGATTTTGCCTTTGCCTTCGTCACCCCACTGGGCGCCGACCAGAATTGTATTAGCCATAAAGTATTTGCAAGCCGCGCCGCCAGCTGCCAATAAAAATCCCCGGACGGATATCCGGGGCAAAGCGGCGGGGTCTTTGCCGGAAGAAGCTAGGAAACTGCGGCGGGCGTGTCAATTCGACATTGCGACCATCACTGCCACTCATGCGAAGATTTACGTCAATACAATCTACCCAAGACCCGCGTAGCATTTCGGCGAGTTGTAACTTAAGGCGACGACGGTAGGCAGAGAACTTACCGCCTTGCTTTAACTGAAAGCTGCTGCGTATTTTCGGGCGAGCGCCGACAGTTCTGCGACCGCGGCCTGGTTCTTCGCTTCGCCGGCGACATTCTTCAATTCGTCCGGGTCGTGCGGATCGAGCAGCATTGCGCCATTCGCGCCGTCCTTCCCGTATTCGGCGTAGCGCCATTGCTCCGTCCGCACGGCGACGCCGTGGACGGTCCGGCCATCTTCGCTCCAGATGGAGTAAGCCGGCTTGTCCCACTTGGCGTTCGGGTCTTTTAGCAACGGCGTCAGGCTCGCCCCTTCAATTTCCTTTTGCTTCGGCAGACCGCATAGTTCCACGAGGGTTGGATAAATATCCAATGACTCCACGATACGCGAACACGTCTGGCCATTACCCGCCTGGCCGGGGGCAGACACAATCAGCGGCACCCGCGTGCCCATCTCGAAGAGCGAACCCGCCTTCGACCACTTGCCCTTTTCGCCGAGCTGATAGCCGTGGTCAGTAACAAAGACCACAATCGTGTTCTCGCGCAACCCCAGTTTGTCCAGCTCAGCGAGCACCCGCCCGATATTCCAGTCCACCCACGAGATGGCGGCAAGATAGGCGCGGATAACTTCCTTGGCCTCGGTCTCGCTCGCGCTGCGCCCGATGAACAGGTCGGCGTTGTGCTTGCGGATGGCTGCGCTCGGGAATCCCGGCGGCACGGTAGGCAGCGCCGCAAAGTCTGGCGGCAGCGTGATTTTGTCCAAGTCGTACAGGTCGAAGAACCGTTGCGGCGCGGTGGGCGGACTATGCGGTTTGACAAAGCCGCAGGCGATGAAGAACGGCTGGTCTTTATATTTCCTCAGGTTCTCAATCGTCTTATCCGCACTGTGATAATCGCCATGGTTCTCGCCATTGCCAGCGAGAATCACAATGCGGTCGGAATAAGCTGCGCGCTTGCGGCCTTCGGATTCACCCTTGCCAGACGGAGCGGCGGGCGGCGGTGACAGATGCGGCACAACGTGGCCAAGGTCGGCCGACTGCATGCCGCCCTCGTCTGCCGCCGAACCGCCACTGGTGCTGCTCCAGGCTTTTGGATCGTCAATGCCGCCGTGAAATATCTTCCCGGCGCGGGCGGTGACGTAGCCGTTCTGCCGGAACAATTGCGGCAACGAAATCCAGTCCGGATGCGCTGTGCGGAAATCTGTGCGGTTGCCGATGACCCCGGTTGTAGACGGCCGGCGCCCCGTGAGCAGCGAGGCGCGCGAGGGATTACACAGTGGATATTGGCAATAGTTCCGATCGAATCGCACGCCTGAGTGGGCCAGCGCGTCGAGGTTCGGGGTCAAGGCCCGGAAGCGGCTGCCGTAACAGCCCAGTTCCACGCGCATATCGTCGGCCATGAGGAAGAGCACGTTCGGCAGGCGTGCGGGCTTATCCGATGCGCCCCGCAGCGCGGCGGGAAAGGAGACGGCAGCCGACGCCGCGGCAACGGCTCCCAAAAAGTCACGACGCGACCAAGGCTTCTCCGGTAGGGGCTTCATGGGAAAAAGAGTGGGCGCACCCGGCCCCAAACGCAAGCGGACGTTTGTCACCAGTTCTGTGGATATTGGCCGACCAGCCAACACCCATCCCCTCCTAATTTTCACTTTCGGTTTCCCGCGCTGCCGACTAGCCTGCCGCCATGCGTGATGCCTCTCTCAACTTTCTCAAAACCCTCGTCAACACCCCCAGCCCCACCGGCCACGAAACCCGCGGTCAACGTGTCTGGCTCGATTACGTCGGCCAGTTCGCCGACGAGACCTTTTCCGATGCCTATGGCAACTGCGTCGCCGTCCTCAACAAAGGCGCTTCGCCGCGCATCATGCTTGCCGCGCACGCCGATGAGATTGCGATGGCCGTCAATTACATCGATGACCACGGCTTCATCTATGTGCGCCGCATGGGCGGCATCGATGCGGCCATCACCAAGGCGCAACGCATCTTCATCCACACCCGCAATGGCGCGGTCAAGGGCGTCGTCGGCAATGTCGCGCCGCACCTCATGAAGACCGAGGGCGAACCGAAAGCCCCCAAGATTCACGACCTCTTCATCGACATCGGCGTCAGCTCGCGCAAGGCGGCGGAGAAGCTCGTCCGCATCGGCGACCCCATCACCCTCGCGGATGAGTTCGATATCCTGCGCGGCGACCTCGCGGTGGGGCGCGCGTTTGATAATCGCATTGGCACCTTCGCTGTGGCGGAGACCTTGCGACTGCTCAAAGCGTCCAAGGTGAAGTTGAATTGCGAAGTCTGCGCCGTCTCGAATGTGCAGGAAGAAGTCGGCCTGCTCGGCGCGCGGCAGATTGCCTACTCGCTCAAGCCGGATATCGCGCTCGTCGTGGATGTGACGCACGCCACCGATTATCCCACCGTCAGCAAGACGCAGCACGGCGACACGCGCATCGGCAGTGGCCCGGCCATCACCCACGGCGGTTGCAATCATCCCGACGTCGTCGCGCGATTGGAAGAAGTCGCCGCCAAGCAGAAGATACCGTTGCAGCACGAGGCCATGTCCGCCACCAGCGGCACGGACACCGACGTCATCTTCTGGACGCGCGGCGGCATTGCCAGTGCGCTCATTAGTTTGCCGAACCGTTACATGCACTCGCCCGTCGAGGTGGTCAGCCTAAAAGACCTGGAACAAATCCCGCAACTCATGGCCGCCTTCGTGCAATCCCTCAAGCAGGGCGAAGAGTTCAAGGTGAAGATCTAATAAGGAACGTCGGAACGCAGGAACGGCTAAACCGGGCCAAAAGGCATCAAACCCACCCGTTTCGTCCACATACAGGACAGTTTACCGCCAAATAACCCGTTCCCTAGGGGCAGTGTGCCCACACCCGAGGGGTCGGGTGCCTACTCCCGAGGGGTCTTGTGTCTACCCAAGAGGGGTCGGGGGTCAACCCAAGAGGGGTCTTGTGCCCACCCAAGAGGGGCCGAGGGTCGACTCCCGAGGGGTCTTCTGTCCGCCCAAGAGGGGTCGGAGGTTCATACCCGAGGGGTCTTGTACCAGCACCCGAGGGGTCGGGGGTGCACACCTGGCAGGCAGGGTATGGGCACACGAGGGGCAGGCAACGAGGCTTGGACGGGCAATGGACTGGGTAAAGGCCGGACAATTGGTCAGGAACAATGAGGCGGGCGCGACTCGATGCCTCGACCAAGTTTCACTATCGGCCTTACGCCCATCTTTCCCGCTCGACAGCCCGAGCCGGTAATCCTACGTTGACACATGCGTATTCTACGATGGGAGTTGTTGTTGCTGGTGCTGACGGGTGGACTGTTGACCGGCTGCCATAAGACGGGCGTGAGTTTTACTGAGCTGCACTCGGTGCCGACCGTTTCCATTGCCAACAACCTCGTCACCATCCACTTCAAGGGTGTCTATCTCGGTTCGCATACCTGGGCGCAAATGAAGTCCCATCTGGAAGGTCAAACCCTCTGTGTGTCTGGCTATAAAACCACGTCCGAACCGGAGGAAGACCATGACTATGACATCAGCCTCCCGGCGACGGCGGGCGGCCAGCCGTTGACCGTGGTCTGGGTCAATCCCGATGGTTCCCGGATGCCCCTCACCGTCACGAACTGATTGCGGGCGGCGCCTGCTTCGTCACTTCACCGCCAGAAAACCGACCAGCGTACACGCGATGTGTCATGGAGACAGAGGTTGAACCCGTCATGACGGTTGCGAAACAATCTAAACCCGGCTAAAGTATTGCCATGAAACTGCTGGCGGCCAAAGAAGAACAGTTCCTCACCAATGCCAAGGGCAAACGCACCGGCGTGGTGCTGGATTTGCAGACCTATGAGCATCTCCGCGCCGCCGAAGAGGAACTGGCCGATATTCAGGCCTATGACGCGTTGCAAGACCGCGCGCATTCGGAAATCGCCGCCGGCCAGTGTACCACGCTTTCGTCTTACCGCGCGAATCGTAAGCGCAAGGTAAAGTGAAGTTTCTCATCGTCCTGCCCAAATCGGTTCAGAAGGAACTGGATCGTTTGCCGGATGAAGTGGCCGCTCGGATACTAACCCGGCTGACCGGCTTGGAAACCAACCCGCGTCCAGCCGACGTGAAGAAACTCAAAGGCCGCATGGCGTGGCGGATTCGGGTGGGCGATTACCGGGTGATTTACGAAATCCACGACCGCGTCTTGCAAGTCATCGTCATCACCGTCGGTCACCGCCGGGAAATCTATCGCTGATCTCTTTCGCCGCACCGCCCGCTCACTTCACCACCAGAAAGCCGACCAGCGTACACGCGATGGCGATGAAGGCCGCCACCAGCGATTCGCCCGCCACCAGCCCGGACGCTATCGGGATGGCATACGTGTTGGCGTTCTTCCGGTGATACTTCTGCCAGACGCTCACAATCACCGCACCGATGAGGAACGAGAAGGCGTTTTGAAACGGCACCACCCACGCCAGACCCAGCCCCATGGCGGAGGGTAGGTACGGCTTCGCCTTGGGCCAGAGCTGTTCCACCACAGGCAGCAGCATCCCCACAATTGCGCCAATCACGATGGCGATGAGCGCGGTGTGCGGCAGATGATTGATGCCCTGCGTGAGGAGGTCGGCCACGGCGCGCCACATGTTCGTGGCGGGCGGGTTAAAAGCTTCGAGCGCCTGCTTGTTCGGCACCATGAGATACCACGCCGGCACGACGGCGATGACCCCAAAGAACACGCCATAGAACTGCGCGAGGAACTGCCGGCGCGGGTTCGCCCCGAGCAGGTAGCCGCTCTTGAGATCGGTCAACAAATCGGCGGCGGCTCCGGCGGCGGCGGCGGTGGTGCCGGCGGCCATTAGATTAATTGCGGCAATACCCTTCGCCCCGGGCAATACGGCGTAAAGGAGCTGGGTGACTTTGCCCATCGCACCGACGGGGGCGGTATCGGTCTCACCCGTCGCGCGGCAGCACACGAGCGACACCACAAACGAAAACGCCACGGACACGAGCCCAAGCCAGATGGCGATGTGAAAGGCGAAGTATTGCACGACGAGGATGCCGATGGTGATGGGCACGAGCCCGATGAACAGCCAGGAGTTCGGCACTTCGACGGCAGCGGCGGCATCGTCTGCGGCATCGCGCTCGGTCTGCTTGAAGATGAAGAAGGCGCGCGCGACGGTGCGCCAGTTCAGGGCCACTTGGGTGAGGCTGGAGAAGACCATCACCGCCGTGCCGCCCCAGAGCGCCCAGCGCGTGGGATTGAAATTGCCTTCGGGCGACATCTTGAACGACGGCATCCAGCCGGCGACTCCGGCATTCGCGATGTCCAGCGCCACGAGGTGCGGCGCGATAAAGTAGTAGAGGAATGCCGAACCCGCAAACATGGAGAGCGACACGCGCAAGCCGGTAATCATGCCCGCGCCGACGAGCAGCACGCTTGGCTCGAAGGCCAGCCCGGCCATCTGCCCGCGCGTGAGCGGATTCAGGAAGCCGGTAAAGTCCCACGTATCCGGCAGATAGAGTTTGCTCGAAAGCCATTCCAACCATGACGGCAGGCGATGCTTGAGCTTCAATTGATCCACCAGCTCCGAGTAAGTATGCAGCGTGCCAATGACCGCGCCCGCCGCGAGCGCGATGAGCAGGGAGTAGGCTTGCTTCAAAGATTCGCCGCTCTTGGAATAGAGGCTGCGCAGCGTCTCCGCCGTGGCGATGCCGGAGGGAAAGCGGAGTTGCTCGTGATTGATCATCTGGCGCTTCATCGGGATGGCGAGGAAGACGCCGAGTGCCGCCGTGAACAGCACGAACGCGGCGGCGACGGGCCATGGCTGTTGGACCCCGGTGATGAGGAGCAAGGCGCCAAGCGCGGTGGCGAGCGTGGCGCCGGTGGAGGAACCAGCCGCCGTGGCGGTGGACTGCATGCAGTTGTTTTCGAGCACGCTCATCTGTGTGACGCGGCCGGCGAACAGCTTGCAAATGGTATTCCACACGACGAACGAGATGACGCAGGCGGTGATGGAGACGCCGAAGCTCCAGCCGATCTTCAGCGTGGTGTAGAGATTGGAGACGGCGGTGAACATCCCGAGGATGCCGCCCATGACGACGGCGCGCACGGTGAGCTGGCGCTGGGTGTCGCCGCGATAACATTGCTCAAACCACTGGCGATCTTTCTCCTCGGGCGTGCCGGTAAAACCCGCGACGGGCAGTTCGTATTCGGCGTCCGACTTGTGGGGGTTGGGGCTGGGCACCGGTTGATTCACGCGCGGCAAGATGGGAGAACTGGCGTCGGGGCGCGAGTCTTTTATTTCAGGTAGAACCGCGTGTCCCAGGTGATGAGCAGCGGACTGGCGCGGACGGCTTCGGCCAGTTCCACAAAGGGAACCTGGGCTTCGAGCCAGCGCGGGTTTTGGGTCAGGCCATCCATGGAGTTCTGCGTATTGTTGCAGATGAGGTAATGGCCGCCGCCCAAAACCGTGAACGCCTCGATGCGCGTGCCAATCCCATGCCGGGAGAATTCGAAGTCGCCTACGCCGTATTTGCGATTGAGCAGTTCGGCGCGCAAGGGACCGAGGTCGGCGACGAAGCTCTGGAGGAACTCGTCGTTGCGGGGCCCGGTGTAGAGGAGGACGCGCGCCTTGTTCTCGGCCAGCGAGACGACGGCCCATTCATCGAACACGGTGCCGCCGTAGCGGGTGTTCATCTGCAAAGCGCAGTTCTTGATTTTGGCAGCGAGGTCATCGAGCGTCATACGATTGAGCAGACCAAATCCCAAGCCGCCGCTCAAGGCAATTCAGGCAGTGGGCTGACTCACTGACGTTCAGGGGGCGGCGACTTTTTGACCGCCGTGATGGTCAGGGTGGCCCCTTGCCCCAGCACCGCCAACAGCAGCGTGGCGGGCAGACTGATGAGGCCCAGCAGGGGTGTGAGCAGCACGGTGACGAGGGCGGAACCGTAGGCGGGTTTGCCGCCGATGACCTTCGCGCTCTGGCCGCGCAGCCAGTTGTAAAGGAGGTTGGGTCGCGCGCCCAGCCAGTTCAGCAAAGATTGCACGAAGCTGAAGTTGTCATACTCCGGGGCCAGCGAACTGACCCAGCCCGGCGTCAACCCGGCTTCGCGCAAAACCCGCGACAACGATTCGCGCGTGTGGTGCGACAGATGGCGCGGACAGTCCAGATGAAACCAGCCGGCCTTGGTGAGCCGCGCCTCCGGACTGCCGAAGTCGGGCACCGCCACGAGAAACAAGCCGCCGGGGCGCAAGATGCGGGCGACCTCGGCGACCATCGGACGCGGGTCGGAGATGTGTTCGAGGACATGCCACATCACAACGACATCGAAGGTGTTGTCCGGAAAATTCAGTTCGTGCAGCAGACCCACGCGCACCGGCAGCTTGAGGACTTCGCGCGCGAAGCGGCACGCGCCATCGGAATACTCCGTGCCGGTCACGTCGCAGCCATTGCGCTGGAAGGCGCGCAGGAGCAGGCCACGTCCGCAGCCGATATCGAGCACCTTGGCGTTGGGTTGCTTCAATCGGCGCAGCACCTGCCCCGAGCGCCAGGCGTGGAGCTGTTCCTGCAACCATTCCATCAAGGCCGGAAAACGGCGGCCCTGCTTGTCGCCATAATAGCCAGCGGGATAATAGCGTCCGATGTCGGCCGGCACCGGCAGGGTGACGACCTGCGCGCAATGGCGGCAGCGGGCGATTTGAAAGGTCTCGCCGCTGATATAATCGTAGGCGGAAAACAGCGCCTCGGTTTCGGTGGCGGGATGCGGACAGCTTTGCATCGCAAAAAGTAGGCCGCAAACCGTCACTCAAACAAGTCGAAACCGCCGCCGGATATGTTTAGGCTTTGCCGCAGCTGGATAATTAATATCCTCCAGCCTTAAGTCATGCAGGCTAAAACCGGACCAGCTCAGAACCCGGCGGGCGCTACCACCTTGAAGAAAAGGGACTGGCCGCATTACCTACTCTTGACCCTCACGCTGGTGGCAGCGACGGCGACCTTGGTCAGTCCACCCGGCGCGGCGAGCAACCTTTACGCCCTGTTGCTGCTGCTCGCAGTTGCCAGCTCTATCGCCGCGCTCGCCCGCCAGCTACCGCTGCAAAGCGTGCTGTTTGCCGCCTTCATCACGGCTCTCATCGGTGGTGCGGCGCACGGGCTGAGCGCACGCACCGGCCTGCCCTTCGGGCCCCTGTCGTTCGGCGAAAGCAGCGGATTGCCACTCTTCAACACGGTGCCGCCCAATGTGCTGCTGCTCTGGGTCATCGCCATCTTTAATTCGCGCGGCGTCGCGCGGCTAGTCCTGCGCCCGTGGCGCCGCGTGAAGACGTACGGCTTCCTGCTGATGGGTTTGACGGCGGCGCTGGCCCTGGCGTTCGACTTTGCGCTGGAGCCGTTCGCCCACCTAAAACATCTCTGGCTGTGGGAGCCGACGAAGATTCCCGTGACGTGGTTCGGCGCGTCACCGCTGAGTTTCTTGGGGTGGACGTTCGTGTCGTTGATGATTCTTGCCATCATCATGCCGTATCTCATTCGCAAGCAGCCGGGCAATCCCAGCGCGCCAGACTTCGCACCGCTAGCCCTGTGGCTGGGCGCGATTGTTCTATTCTCGGTCAACGCAGCGCAGGCGAATCTGTGGCTGCCCGTGATTGTCAACATCGTCATCGCCGGAGTGGCGACTTTCTTCTCGTGGCGCGGCGCGAAGTGGTGAATCAGCTCTTGCGCGACACCTTTAATTTGGCCACGCGCGGGCCGTCCATGTCCTCGACGCGCAGCTCGTAGGCGCCGACGTTCACGAAATCACCCGGCTTGGGGAAGCCACCGAGTTGCTCCGTGACCCAACCGCTCGTGGTCGTGGTGTTCTCGTCATGCGGCACGGCCCCGATGATTTTCTCCAATTCATGCAGCGCCAGGGTGCCGGCAGCTTCCCAGAGGTTTTCAGCCAGGCGCACCAGCTCGGATTTCTCGGTGTCGAACTCATCCTGAATCTGGCCGACGAGCGCCTCCATCACGTTTTCCAAGGTCACGATGCCGACGGTGCTGCCAAACTCATCCACGACGACGGCGAAGTGCAACTTGCGGTCGAGAAATCGCCGCAGCAACTGGTCAAGCGCAGCCGTCTCGGGAATATAGAAGAGCGCGCGCGCGACCGGCAGCAGTTCCAGCGCCGTCTTCGCCCGTTCGCGCAAGGCATACAAATCCTTGATGTGAACCACGCCCAGCGTCTGGTCGAGGTTGCCGTTTTCGCAGATGGGGAAGCGCGAGTAACGGGTTTTCTCCGCCAGCGCCACGCAGTCGGCCACTGACGCCGACGTATCAAACGCGGTAATCTCGTTGCGCGGGCGCATCACCTCGCGCGCGGTGCGATGCCGCAGGTCGAGCGCGTTCAGAATCAGGTCGCGGCGGTCGCCCGCACCTTGCGCCGCCGAGAGCACCACGCGCAGTTCCTCCTCGGAATGGCGGTCGTGCAGTTCGCCACCGGCGAAGCCGAGCCAACGCAATACAATCTGGGACGAGCGGTGCAGCACCCAGATGAAGGGATAGGAGATGCGATAAAACCAGGCCAGCGGCGACGCCACCCACAGCGAGGTTTGCAGCGTGCGACGGATGGCGATGGCCTTCGGCACCAGCTCGCCCGCGATGATGAGCAGGTAGCAGTTCACAAAGAAGCCGACGACAATGGCGATGGTTCCCTGCGTCTGCACGTTGGCGATGTTGAGCAGCGGAAAGACGGGTTCGAGGAGCGCGCGGAAGACCGGCTCCACGAGCACGCCCAGCGCCATGCTCGCCAGCGTGATGCCGAACTGCGTCGCGCTGATGTACGAATCAATGTGTGCGACGATGTGCCGCGCGGTACGGGCGCGGCGGTTGCCCTTCTCCGCGAGCGGCGCGAGCTGGGTGTCGCGAATGCGGACGAGCGCCAGCTCCGCGGCGACGAAAAAGGCGTTGAACAACACCAGCACCGCCACGGCCAGCAGCTTCAACCCGTCATCGATGACCTGGTTCCAGTTCACAGTTTCACCTCACCGAACATGAGCTTCAAGATGTCTTCCAACGCCACCACGCCCGTCTCACCGCCGTCGCGCGCGAGGACGATGGCCAGCCGCTGGCCAGCGCGTTGCATCCGGCGCAGGGCGATTTCCAGCCGGGTGCTGTCGTCGAGAAACAGCGCGGGCGACATGAACTCACCGGCCGTCTTGGCCGCATCCAGGTTCTCCACGAACAAGAGCGCGCCCACGTCCAGCATGCCCGCGACGCGCTTCCTGCCATCCCGCACTTCCCAGACGGGCAGACGCGAGAGATTCTTCTCCTGCGCCATCTTCAGGGCGTCGCGCAATGGGGACCGGACTTCGAGCGCAAAGGTTTTAGCCATGGGAATGGTCATTTGCGCGACGGTGAAATGTTGCAGGTCCAGCACGCGGTTGACCATGGCGTGCTCCTCGCCGGTGAGCGCCTGCGCGGCCTCGGCCATGACCGCGCGCATCTCCTCGCGATTACCAAAGAGCCGGCCCGTGAACGCCCGCGCGCCGCGCCAGCGCAAGACGGTGCGCGAAACGCTTTCGACCACGAAGACCACCGGTGCCAGCGCCAGATGCACGAGCCGGACGGCGTTGGCCGCCGAGAGACAGAGCCGGTTTGGATAAGCGCGGAACAGCATCTTGGGCAGCAAGTCTGAAAACGAGTAGAACACAAACACGATGACCGTGAAGAGCGCGATGATCAAAGCGGTCTGGCCGGCGAACCAGTCGTGCAACTTCGCAATCACCCAGCCGAGGATGAAGAAGTTGACGAGCGTGTTGCCCACGAGAATCGTCCACAAGAACTTCTCCGGCTGCTCCAGAAAGCCGTGGAGAATCTGTGCCTGCGCGTTGCCCATGCGCGCGAGCCGGCGCACCCGCAGCCGGTTTAACGCGAACACGCCCGCCTCCATGCCCGATAGCAAGAACGACAGCAGCAGGCACAGCGCCAGTCCGAAGAATGTCGTGAGATAAGCGGTCATTTGATTTGCTGCACCAGCAGTTCGCGCACCCGCCGCTCGTCCGTCACCTGCGCCGTCAGTTTTAAGCCAGCGAAGGTCGCTGATTCACCAACCGCCGGCACCACGCCAAGTAGGTGCGTCAGCAGACCGCCCATCGTTTCGACCTCCGGCACATCAGGCAGCAGCGGAAACTCCCGGCGGAAATCTTCGAGCCGCATCGTGCCGTTCACGCGCCAATGGCCGGGCGATAACTTTTCCAACACGAAACCCTGCGGCTCGGTCGCTACGCGGATTTTGCCGACGATGCCACCAAGAATATCCTCCATCGTCACCAATCCGGCCGCGCTGCCGAACTCATCCAGCACGATGGCGAGCCCGCGCTGCTGCTTCTGCAACGCGCGAAACAGTTGGAGCAGGTTCATGGATTCCGGCACGAACGACGGAAATTCAATCACCTCGGCCAGATCAATCTGGGGGTCGAGCAGCAGCCCGCGCGTGTTCAGGATACCGACGATGGTGTCCGGCGTCTCATCGTAAATCGGCAGCCGACGATGCTTGTATTTCCGCGCCGCCGCGAGCATCTCGTCCACCGTGGCGTCGTCGGAGACCGCCACCATGCCCGCGCGCGGACGCATCACATCGCGGGCCGTCCGGCGGTCGAGGCTGATGATCTGCAAGATGATTTCGCGCTCCGACTCCTCGAGTGTGCCCTGCTGCCACGCGAGTTCGAGGAGTTCCTGATATTCCGCTTCCGTAACGGCGGCGGGCGGCGCAGCTTTGGCCGCGGCCTGTTTGAGAATGGCGGCATTCGTCCATTGCGCGGCGCGATAGAATGGCTTCGTGACCCGGCGAAAAATCATGAGCGGCCACGCGACGCGCAGCGCCCAGCGTTCCGGCTGCCGCACCGCCAGCGTCTTGGGTAGCACTTCGCCGACGAGGAGCACCACAGCCGCCAGCGCGAGCATCGTCAGGCCAAAGCCCCAGCGCGCATCGAATACCATGCGGAGCGCGGCGGCGAGAATGGCGGCATTGGCAAAGGTATTTCCCAGCGCGAGCACAGCTTGGAGGTCTTGCGGGCGTTCGAGGAGTTGGGCAACAATCCTGCCTGCGCCGGCAGGCTTTTCGCAAAGCTGCGCCACCTGCCATTTGCTCAAGGAAAACAGCGCCGTCTCGGCCAGCGCAAAGAAGAAACTCGCGCCCGCAAAGATCAAAACCACCAGTGCCATCGCCGTTTCCACCCGCCAAGCTTAAGCGTAAAACGCGCGCCGGAAAAGGCGAATTGCACACCCCATGCCAAAACCCTTACCCGCCCAAAAAACCATTTGACAGCCGCCCACCTTCATATCAATCTATCTGCATCCGTTGATTTGACGGACTCATAACGAGTGGTTAAGGGACTGGCCCGATGACACCACGGCAACCGATTGAACTTTGGTTTCAATGACAGGTGCCAATTCCAGCCCAGGCATCATTAGCGTGGGGAAAATGAGAAGAGCACAACCGTTTTGTCGCCCCTTCTCGTCGTGAGTCGGGGCTTTTTTATTGCCCGCAGCAAATCGCCGGAAACCAAAACGATTATGAGTGAACAGCCCAGTTTCATGAAGGCGCTTAAGTGCCGCGAGTGCGGCCGCGAATATCCGCTCGAAGCCACCCACGTGTGCGAATTCGACTTCGGCCCGCTCGAAGTCGCCTACGATTACGAACGCATCAAGAAATCCCTGACGCGCGCGACCATCGAATCGCGCCCGCGGACGATGTGGCGTTACCGCGAGCTGCTTCCCGTGGCCACCGAGCCGACCGTCGGCAAGCAAGTTGGCTTCACACCGCTCGTCAAGGCCGACCGCCTGGCGAAGGCGCTCGGCATCCGTGAGCTTTACGTCAAGAACGACGCCGTGAATTATCCCACGCTCTCCTTCAAGGACCGCGTCGTCAGCGTCGCGTTGAGCCGCGCGAAGGAACTCGGTTTCAAGACCGTCGCGTGCGCCTCCACCGGCAATCTAGCCAACTCCGTCGCCGCCCTAGCCGCAAGCGCCGGCCTGAAAGCTTACGTCTTTATTCCGTCGGATTTGGAGCAGGGCAAGATTCTGAACTCCCTGATCTACGGCGCGAACGTCATCGGCATCAAAGGCCATTACGACGAGGTGAACCGCCTCTGCGCCGAGATTGCCGGCAAGTTCGGCTGGGCGTTTGTGAACGTCAATATGCGCCCCTACTACGCCGAAGGCTCCAAGAGCATGGCGTATGAGATTGCCGAACAGCTCGGCTGGCGCGCGCCCGAACACACCATCGCCCCGATGGCGTCCGGCTCGCTGCTCACCAAGATCCACAAGGGCTATCAGGAACTCGTGAAGGTCGGCCTCATCGCCGAAAATCATCCGAAAGTTTATGGCGCGCAAGCCACGGGCTGCTCGCCGATCTCCGTCGCGCAAAAGGCGGGGCTCGACTTCTTCAAGCCGGTCAAGCCCGACACCATTGCGAAATCCCTCGCCATCGGCACGCCGGCGGATGGTTTCTACGCGCTCAAAGTAATGCGCGAAACCAACGCGGCCGCCGACGATGTGACCGACGACGAAATCCGCGACGCGATCAAGCTGCTTGCGGAGACGGAAGGCATTTTTGCCGAGACCGCTGGTGGCGTCACCGTGGGCGTGGCCAAGAAACTCATTGCGTCGGGCAAGATTCCGAAGGATTCTTCCGCTGTCATCTGTGTCACCGGCAACGGCCTCAAGACGCTGGATGCCGTCAACGGTTATTGTGGCAAAGCCAAAGAAATCAAGCCGAGCCTGCGCGAGTTTGAAGCGCTGCTGGCACAGGAAGACCAAGTAAACGCATAATTTATGTCCAAAAAAGTCCGCATCCCCACCCCGCTCCGCAAGTTGACCAACAACGAGGAGCTGGTCGAAATCAACGCCGCCACCATCGGCGAGGCGCTCGTCGAATTGCAGGCGCGCTTCCCCGGCATCCAGGAACGTCTCGTGGATGACAAGGGCGAAGTCCGCCGCTTCGTCAACGTCTACGTCAATGAGGAAGACATCCGCTTCCTCAAAAACCGCGAGACCCCGCTCAAAGACGGCGACGAAATCAGCATCATCCCCGCCATCGCAGGAGGTTAAATCGTAGAAGCGTTGAATGGTTAAATCGTTTTCACAATTCAACCATTTTTCTATTTAACAAATTACAATTATGCCCACGCCCAAGAAAAAATTGCCGGCCACCAAATCCACCACGCCCACCCAGCAACGTTTGTGGCTGATGTATCCGCCCAAGCTCATCAAAAAGCCCTTCATCTGGGAGGTCGCGCAGAAGTTCAAGGTCGTGACGAATATCCGGCAGGCCAGCGTGACGGATGAAATCGGCATCGTGTGCCTCGAACTCGACGGCCACCGCGACGAGGTGAAAGCTGCCATCAAATGGCTGGAGAAACAGGGCGTCAACGTGGAGCCCGTGGAGATTGGCGTGATTGCCGGCTGAAGTTTTTGTGGGGACAGACGACCGGCGCGGATTGATTTCCGCGCCGTTTCGCTTTTCCCAGCCCGTGCGACACCGGTCGCGCGGATGACCGAACACGCCGCTGGTAATTCAAGTGACTTGAGTGGGGATAGTCGTGAGGGCGGGCGGCAGCTAGGGTAAGCTCGTCCGCCCTCACGTAAATAATCTCCTGGCGGGTGTAACGTGCGGTTGCGATGGAATGAAAAGAAAACTTTCACGCCGCCAACGATTTGCGATTATACTAACTTTTGGACGGGGTTATCTAAATGGCTAATAACACGAAAATTAAGCGGCAGAAACGAAGTCCTTCCTGGCACCAAAAGCAGATGCGCCGGGCGGCCATTACCCTAAGCGTGATTGTCCTCATTATCTTCGCGGCGCTCTTTTATTGGATTAGTACCCGGTCCGCAGTGCCTTCGAATTAATCGGGCAAGATGGCGTCGCGGGCGGTTCCAAGGCGGGGACTTATTACCGCGAAATCCACGAACTACGCGAAAAGGGACTCCGGCTTCTTCCGCGTTCGCGTATTTCGCGTAGTTCGCGGTTAACTCGGTCTTCGGCGGGCGTGGGCGGTCAGGCGCGGAGCTCGGCGGGCAATTGGACTTTCAACGTCTCCAACACTTTGGCGTGCGCGGCGTTCACGTCGGCGTCCGTCAAGGTCTTGTCGGCCGCGCGATAAGTGAAGGCGTAGGCCAGACTCTTCTGCCCGTCCGGCACGCCTTGCCCGCGGAACACATCGAAGAGTTCCACGGTCTCCAGGTTCGCGGCTTTGGCGGATTTGACGGCCGCCAAGACGGTGTCGTGCGTGACGGCTTCCGGCACCAGCATCGCGACGTCGCGGCGGCTGGATGGAAATTGCGGCAGCGGCTTGAAGGATTTGGCGGCGTTGCGCCGGGCGATGAGCAGGTCCAAGTTGAATTCCGCGAGGAACACGGCGTCGCGCAAATCGTACTTCTTCGCGAGCGTGGGCAGCAATTGGCCGAGCTCGCCCAGCGGCAATTTACCACCGAGCGTGACCGTGGCGGACTCTAGAAACAGGGCCGTGCTCTCCGGACGCTTACCAAAGACGATGCCGCGCAAACCGAATTGCTCCAGCGTTTCTTCCACGAGCCCTTTTAGATCGTAGGCGTCGAATTTCGCGTCGCGCTCGCCGCCGGCCCAGAAGGGCAGGGCGCGTTGACCGGTCACGGCGATGGCCACGCTGCGATGCTCTTTCGTCTGGCCGTTGACGGCGGTGAACACGCGGCCAATCTCGAACAGTGCCACGTCATTGTTTTTGCGCGTAAGATTATTGCGGAGCGAATGGATGAGTCCCGGGAGCAGGGACGGACGCAGAACGTCCATGTCTGAACTCAAAGGATTTGCAAGCGCGACGAGTTCTGCATTCTGACTTCTGCATTCTTCCTTCGCGATCAAGGTTTGGCCCTGCGCCTCATACAGACCGAGCCCGGTGAGGATGCGGCGGACGTCGCCGATCTGATCATAGATGGTGTCGTAGGCATTGGTGCCGAGGGCGCCGCGCGGCGGGGTGGACGGAATCTTCTCAATGCCGTAAAGCCGGCCGACTTCTTCGATGAGGTCCACTTCGCGTTTCAAGTCCACGCGCCAGGACGGGATGCTGAACGTGGCGCTGCCGGGTTCCTGATTGATAAGGCCGAGACCGAGCTTGGTCAGAAAGTTGATTTGATCTGCATGCGAGATGCCGATGCCGAGCAGGTCCTTGCACTTGGCAAAATGCAGGGTGATGTGTTTTTCAACCCGGGCGTTGGGCTGCACATCGACGACGCCTTCGGCCAACTGGCCACCGGCGGTTTCCAAAATCAACTGGGCGGCGCGTTGGCTGGCCCAATCGCAGATGCCAATGTCGGCCCCACGCTCGAACCGGTAGCTGGACTCGCTGCGGAGGCCAAGGAGCTTGCTGGTGCGGCGGATATTCACAGGCGCGAAATAGGCGCTCTCGATGAGGACGTCCACGGTGGCGCTGTTAATCTCGGTGTTCGCACCGCCCATGACGCCGGCGAGCGCGATGCCCTTGGTCTCGTCCGCGATGAGGAGCATTTCCTGGGTGAGCGTGCGCTCTTGATTGTCGAGCGTCTTGAATTTTTCACCCGCACCGGCGCGGCGCACGACGATGGTGGGCGGGGGCTGATTGGCGGCGGTCTCCCGACCGCCGCTACGGGCGATGAGATGATAATCAAACGCGTGGAGCGGTTGGCCGCTTTCGAGCATGACGTAGTTGGTCACGTCGACGACGTTGCTGATGCTGCGAATGCCGACTTTTTCCAAGGCGCTGCGCAACCAGTCGGGGCTCGGCCCAATCTTAACGCCCTTGATAACGCGCGCTGTGTAGCGGGGGCAGAAGTCGGCGTCGTCGAGGCGGACGGCGACCAGGTCTCGAACGTTGAGGGTTGAGGGTTGAAGGTTGAGAGTGGGAATGCGCAGCGCATTGCCCGTGATGGCGGCGATTTCGCGGGCGATGCCGATGACGCTGTTGAGGTCGGGACGGTTCGGGGTGACCTCGAGATCGTAAACAACATCGCTGCCGCTGCGGCCAAGGTATTCGCCGAAGGGTTGGCCGACCTTCGCGTCTTCGCGCAGGATGAGGAGGCCGTCTTCCTTTTTGTGGCCGATGGTTTCAGGGTCGAGGCCGAGCTCTTCGTGCGAGCACAACATGCCGTGGGACTCGACGCCGCGAATCTTACCGACCTTGATGGTGAATGGTTCTTTGTCGCCGGGCTTTAGCGGGAGCGAGGCACCGGGCAGAATGAGGGGGACTTTGTCGCCGGCCTTGAAATTCTGCGCGCCGCAGACGATCTGGCGTTCGCCGGTGCCGTCGTTGACGCGGCAAAGGGAGAGTTTGTCCGCGCCTGGGTGCTTGTCGCGCGTGATGACCTGCGCCACGACGATGCCGTCGAAGGCGCCGGAGATTTTCTGCACGCCTTCGACCTCGAGACCGAGCATGGTGAGGCGCTCGGTGAGCTCGGCGGGCGACCAGTTGAAATCGACGTATTGTTTGAGCCAGTTAAGGGTGACTTTCATTGCAAAATTGTCCGTAATGAAACACTAAATTCGCCGCGCTCGAAACCAAATTCTTTCTTGCAACCGCTCAGGCCGGGCGGCCAGGTCGTTGGGCCATTCGTCGCGCTCGACAGGTGGCGCGGGCATTGTTAGCGTGGCGCCATGAATTTTCTCGTCACCGGCGGCGCGGGCTTCATCGGCTCGCACGTTTGCGAACGCCTGCTCCGCGATGGCCATCGCGTCTGGGCGTTTGATGACCTGAACGATTTCTATGACCCGGCCATCAAGCGCCAGACGCTGGCGGACATAGCGGCGCTCGGCAAGCCGTTCACTTTTGTCCACGGCGACCTCACCGATGTGGGCGCGGTGAATGAACTTTTTGTGACCGCCAAGTTCGACCAAGTCATCCATCTCGCCGCGCGTGCGGGCGTGCGGCCGAGCCTCGAACAACCGGCGCTCTATCAGCGCGTGAACGTCGAGGGCACGGTCAACCTCCTCGAAGCGGCGCGCAAATCGGGCGTGAAGAAGATTACGGTCGCGTCGTCGTCGTCCGTCTATGGCGTGAATGCCAAAGTCCCGTTCAGCGAGCGCGACCCGATCTTTTCCGCGATCTCGCCTTATGCCGCCAGCAAGCTCGCGTGCGAGGCGCTGGGGCATACCTATCATCACGTTTACAAAATGGACGTGGCCGTGCTGCGCTTCTTCACCGTGTATGGGCCGCGCCAGCGACCGGATCTGGCGATTCATAAATTCACGCAGCTCATTGACGCCGGTAAGCCGATACCCGTCTTTGGCGATGGCAGCACCGCGCGCGACCATACGTTTGTCACGGATATTCTTGAGGGCGTGATCGCCTGCACGAAGCGGGAGTTTGGTTTTGAGATATTCAACCTGGGCGAATCGCAGGTCATCCGGTTGGACAAGTTGATTGCGCTCATTGAAACTGCGCTTGGCAAGCGGGCCGTAATCGACCGGCAGCCGCTTCAGCCCGGCGACGTGCCGATCACTTACGCCGACATTTCCAAGGCGCAACAGATGCTTGGCTACCAGCCGTCGGTTAAGGCCGAAAAGGGCATTCCTTTATTTGTTGATTGGTTCCGCAAAAACCGGCACTAATGGCGCGAGCGAATGGCTTCCCTAACCGACAATAAAATTACCCGCCCCCAGTTTCACGAGGCCCTGGCTGCGTGGCAGGAATTTCTGGCCGCGCAAAAGCTGCCGTCCGCCTCGGTTTGGATTTTCGCTGAGAACCTTTGCTTTGAGCCGTCTTCGGCCATCCCGGGCAGCCTGCGCGTCGGGTTTCAGACCCGCTTCACGCCGCCTTCCGGTGACGCGTTGGAAATTGCCTACGACCATTTTGCCGAGACCGACGCGCGGATGGTGTTTTATCGGCTCGGGTCTGCTGCGGGCGGCTCCGTCTGCCTGTTGCTGTGCGACCCGTGGTTTGAGCAGCAAGGCGAACGCGACGGTTTCATCCGGCGCGATGAGTGGGGCATTTCTTTTTATCCCGGCACGCCCGGCGACATTGAAGAGATCACGGACCTGGCCCGCTGGGTGCGCCGGGTGAAACGCAATTACGCCTTCCGCGACTTTGATTTTGCGATGTCGCTCGCCACGATTGACGAAATTAAAATCCACGGCCGCACCTTGCAGCCTTACGAGCGTTTCGCGGAGACCATGTTGAATCGCCTACGCCGGGTCTTGGGCAACCCGGCCTGAAATTACTTCTGCTTTGGATTACTCGCGGGCGCGTTGGTCGTCTTCACCTTGAACGCGGAACGCAGCAGCCAGTGACGCTTCAAGCCCTGCACGAAATCATCAGTGTCCACCACGATTTTCGAGATGCTGCCGAGCATATTGGAGTTTGCCCCGACCTGAACATTAAGGTTGCTGGTAATGCCGGCGAGATTTTCCAGCGTCGCACCAACCTGCCAGGTGAGCTGATCCAAATTCGTATTGACGTTCACGAGCAACGAGTTGGCGTTGGTCAGCGCCGACTCCAATTGGAAATGCGAATTAGTGCCGAGCGCCCACAACGTCAGCCCGCCCGGCGCGCGCAACTGGCCGCTGATGTTCGCGAAGTTGGTGACCAGCGGCTGCGCGGCAACAATGGTGCTGTTCAAATTCGAAGTGGCGTTCGCGGCGTTGTCCAGCACGGTGGCGAGTTTGTTGGTCAGTGAAAGAATGCCCGGCAGCGCCGCCTGCACCTGCGTGACCATCGCCTGCAATTGGTCGGACACCGTCGGCGCTTCCACCGTGCGCAGCCACGCCGTGTCGTCGCCCGGCTTAAAGATCTTGTACCGATGCACGCGCCCGTCCCACGACGCCACGACGCGGTTGCGGTTCACCTTATTATTGAAGACATAGATCGAGTTCGACTCGAACGTGCATTGGGCGAGCAATTGGGCATTGCTGTCGTCGAGCACGGCTTCCACCGGCGCGTAGGCGTGAAAGACCAAGTTGGATGTGTCCGTATAAACTTCCTGGGCGAGTTGCCAATCACCGGGCGCAGCGGTCGCGAGTTGTTTGGCTTCCGCCAGTCCAAGAATGGAAATGGGCTGCGTGACGACCACGGCGTAACCATTCGTGCCGCGCGTGACTTCGAGCTGGCGCTGGTTCAGGAACCCCGCGCTGTTCACCTTCAAATACGAGCCGCCCGTCCAAAGATAGCGGAAGTAGGTGTCGCGAATCTCAAAGTCCACCAGCACCATGTGCGGGTCGAGCGGCGGCATGGCGTGGATGCGCGTAATCTGGCCGACGGGAAAGCCCATCATATAAACCGGATCACCGACGCTCAGGCCCGCCGAGCTTTGGACGTAAGTGTGAAAGGGCGCCTTGATGACGAACCAGCCTTTGCGCTCCGCCGTGTGATAAAGGTAGTAACCAAAACCGAACAACAGCAGCGCGGCGGCGAGAAACACGAACCACCCGACCGCGCGTTCCATCTGGTTCAGGCGCGTGCGGAGTTGCGGGGTTAAATCTTGCAGGGGCATATAATCTTCAGGTCACATGATTGCGCCAGCCGGTTCGGCCAGCAATTCTTTTACGGCGTGGTGACTGGCGGAAGCCACGTCGCCCCACGAACCCAGCCCGGAAAAACTCCCTTCATGCAGTACGGCATACTTTCTCTGCGCGTGCGGCCACGGGCGCAAATCATCCGTCGTCACCACCAGCGTCAGCGGGCGGGCCTCAAACCATTCATGGCCGCGCTGGAGCTGTTCGAGAAATTGCAGCAGCCAATGCCGGTGCCGCGCGCCGAGGCCGCCGAGCGGATTATCGAGCAGCAGCAGCTCCGGCTTCAGAATCAACGCGCGGGCGAGCGCGGCGCGCTGCCGCCAGTTCGCCGCCAGATTGGCCGAAGTGGCGTTGGCGAACGGCGTCAGCTCCATCAGCTCCAACAACGTCTCGACTTCGCGCGCCATTTCGAGGTCGGTCAAATCCTTATGGTAAAGCAATGGCAACGCCACGTTTTCGGCGACCGTCAAATGACTGAACATTTTGCCGCCGGCGAAGACGAAGCCCACGCGCAGACGTTCCGCCACCTGCGCCTCGCCAAAGTCATTGGTCTCGCAACCAAAGACCCGGCAGCTTCCCTGCGTCGGCAACAGCAAGCCGGCGGCGGTCATGAGGAAATCGCTTTTGCCGGACTGCTGCTGGCCGGCCACCACCCAGAATTCGCCCGGCGCGACGGACCAGTTCACATTTTCAGCGACGATGAGCGACGAGTCGCGCAGCGTGCTGATGCCGGCGTCGCGCATTTCAATCACGGCTGATGCGGTGAAAGCGGTTTCGTTCATGTCACGAGGTAAAGCACAATGAAGAGGGCGTCAATCAGCACGCAGACGATGACCCCTTGCGTCACTGCGCGCACCGCCACGCGGGAGACATCTTCCAGCCGCAGCGGTTGGGCCAGCCCGTGATAGCAGGTCACGATGGCGATGAAGAATCCGAAGGCCAAGGTCTTCAACGCGAGCAGCGCAAAGTCGAGCCAGCCCAGCGCCTCGGCAATCTGCTTCAAATAATCGCCCGGGGTGATCGGCACATCCTGCAAAAACGCAAACAAGTAGCCGCTAGCCAGCGCGCCGATGATGAGATAAATGGTCAGCGAAAAAATTCCCAGCGCCAGGCCCAGCACGCGCGGCACAATGAGATAATGCACCGGGTCAATGCCCAGCGCCTCCAGGGCCTCGACTTCACCGAGCGCGCGCGCGGTGCCGAGTTCGATGACGTTCGCCGTGCCCACGCGCGCCAGCACCAGCGTGGCCGTGAGCAGCGGGCCGAGTTCGCGCACGATGACGATGACCATCGTCGAGCCGAGATAATTTGTCGCGCCCACTTTGGCTAGCGCGGCCACGGTCTGGCTGACCACGAGAAATCCGAGCGCCAATGCGATGAAGAAAAACATCGGCATCAAGGCAATACCTGCGCGGTTGATTTCGTGACGGATGCGCGGTCGCATCACGCTGTGCGCCACGGCATGCTTTTTTAGGATGACGCCCAGCGTGATCAAGGCGAAGGCGCCGAGACCCTGCAGCGTGAGCAGCGCCATGAATAGTTTTCGGCCCAGCCGGTCCGTGTAAGATTTGGGCACGGCGGCATGGTGCAACACCGAAGTGTTCGTCAGTTGATAAGCCCTTGCCAGATAGCTACGCACAAGGTGAAGCGTAGGATTCAACCGGCGTGTGGTCAAAAAGCATTTTAACAGGCAAGTTAAGCAAATTAGGTTTCAGTGATGACGGTATCGTGGTGCTCGTAGCCGGGCGCGCAGCAGCAGAGCAGGCGTAATACTTCGCTGCCGGTGTTCCAGAGCTTATGTTTTTTGCCAGGCGGAATGGCGACAGCATCGCCGGGCTTCACGTCGCGGGTTTCGGCTTCGATGCGGATGCTCCCGACGCCGTGCGTGATGTAATAAATCTCCTCGGCGCGGGGATGATAATGTTCCTGGGTGGCGCCGCCGACGGGCAGCCGCGCCTCGGCGAGGCTCTGGTTGCGGATGGCGGAATTCCGGTGCGCGAGGAGTTCGCGGATTTCCGATCCGTCCTTGGTGATGAACGGCGGGACTTCATTGAGATTTTTTACGTCCATAAGGTAGATTAGTTAAAAACTCTCGGGTTCTTTGTAAACTTTTGACCAGTCCATCTGGCCGAGGGCCACGCCGGCGACGATCAAGACCATCGCGGCGCAAAAAGTGGTGGTGATCGGTTCGCCGAGGACAAAGTGCGCCCAAGTGGTGGTCGTGAGCGGGATGAAATTATTGAACAGCATCACGCGGCTGGTTTGCCAGTGGCGCAAGGCGGAATTCCACAGGGCATACGGCACCACGCCGCCGAAGAGGATGGTCAGCGCGAGGACGCCGAGATGCGGTGCGTCCAGCGGGAGGCCGTGGGTGGCAATCTCCAAGACGCCGAACGGCAGCAACCAGACGCCCGACATCCACATGGCATTCGCGGCGACCTCGACGCCGTGGATGGAGCGCGCGAGGATGCGGCTTTGGTGGTTGTAATTGGCCCAGAGCAGGCTGGAACCGAGACCGCAGCATTCGCCGGCGAGGTTGAAGCTGGAATTTTTCAGCGCGGGCCAGAACAGCACCAGTACGCCGGAAACTGCGAGCAGCGCCGCGCCGTAACGCCGCGCGCAAGACCAGTTTTTTTGCGGGCGTTGTTCCACGAGCAACGCCCAAATCGGTGAGGCGCCGATGTAAAGTGCGACGTGCGAGGCCGCCGTGAGCCGCAAAGCCCAGCAAAAAACGATGGTGTAGCCCGCCAGACTCAGGCCGCCGCGCAGCCACAGTTGGCGGCGGAGTTCGCGGCTTAAGGGCTGAAACTCGCCGAGCCAATGGGTGCCGCGCAGGACGGCGAGCAGGATGAGGCCGGCGAACAGAAAGCGCAAACCGCCCGTCAAAATCGGGGGCCAGGTCGCGACGAGCCATTTAGTTCCAGCGTTGTTGCCGCCCCATAAAATTACGACTAACAGGAGGCCGCTGGCGATGGAGGCGTTGTTTTTGTTTTCCGACACGCGGCGAAGTTAAGCCATCATGGAAAAGTTGCGAACGAAAATTACACCGCCAAGCTTCGGCTCCAAGGCAGAGTCGATTTGCGGTTGCCAGCCAACCCAATTCACGGAAGCATCACGCTACGTCCGGTTCCCAAAAGCAGTCGTGTTTTTTGGTTTCCTCGAACATTTCTTCCAGCAACGAACTGACGTGGGTCGTGCGGAATTCAACTTCTGCCATCACTGCTTGGGAGGTTTCCCTCAGCACCATCCCGCCGCTTTCCGCAACCAGCAGGTGCGCGTGGGAGGGGGTGCCCGCGATTGAGCCGCTCAAACTATTTAGGAACGGATTCATAACTGACCATTGCGCTGTTTGGGCAAAGTTGCAAGTGGTATTTTGCTTGATAAGGAATAGGTGGTTTATCTGCCCGGCCGATGGAAATAGATTTGACGCGCGCGTGGGAGAATCTACTTTGCGGGCATGGATCATTCACCCGGTTTTCTCAAGCTCGTCAGCGAAGCCAAAAAACACGTCAACGAGATCAGCGTGGCCGAGGCCCGCGCGAAGCTCGCCGCCCATCCCAAGGTCGTGCTAATCGATGTGCGCGAAGATCACGAGTGGTCGGCTGGCCACGCGACCGAGGCGGTTCACCTGGGTAAAGGGATTTTGGAGCGCGACCTTGAAAAGCTTTATCCCGACGCGGACACGGAGATCATCATGTATTGTGGCGGCGGCTTCCGTTCGGCGTTGACCTGCGACGCGGCCCGAAGGATGGGCTATAAAAAAGTCCACTCGCTCATCGGCGGCTATAAGGGCATGGTTGCCGCCGGGTGGCCGATGATAAAGTGAGTGCGGAAATTATTTCTTTTGGAGCGCCGGCGAATTGCGAATCGTCAGGTCACTAACACTGTCGGCAAACACCGCTGCGGGCACACCCGACGCCAACTGCGGCTTGAAGTTGTCGATATCTAAGCCCTGAATGTCCTCGAACATCGCCGCCGGACGCAGATCATTCGTCTGAAAATCCACATGGATGTTGGCTAGTTCCAAGTCGTGGACGTGGCGCGCAAAAACTCCGTAAGCCGGCATGGTGCCGAGTTTGCCCGCTTCGGGATACCCTTCGCCAAGTTCCTTGGGTATGCGAACGGCGTCTTCAGTGGTGCCGCCGCCTTTGCTCGTGAGCCGAATGTTCTCCAAGCGTACGCCTTCAATGGGCTGTTCCGGCAAGCCGGAAATCTGGATGCCGCTCTTCTTATCCACGCTATCAGCGAGGACGTTTGAAATCAGAATATTCCGGATGCGACTGTTGGTTGTGAGGTTCGGCGTGCGGTTGCGTTTGCCGGTCGTGATGTAAATGGCGTAATCACGCAGGTCCATCATGGAAAGATTGTTGATGGTGATGTTTTCCATGATGCCGCCGTCAACTTCTTCGAGGGCCAGACCGTGGCAGCTGCGGAAGGTGCAGTTCGCGATGGTGCAGTTGCGGAAGCCGCCACTGGACTCGGTGCCAAATTTGATGCGGCCCGTCCCCCCTTTGGCCGGCTTCATCGTTCCGTCAATCAGCGTGCCTTCCTCAAAGCCGGACACCTGACAATTGATGATGGTGAGATTTTCCGTGAGGCGCAATTCGCCGAGCGCATAGGTGCTCTTGGGGCAGATGCCATCATCGCGCGGCGAGTTGACCCGGCAGTTGGAAACCATCGTGTTGTGGCAGCAGTCAAGGTCCATGCCATCGCGGTCGGTATCGATGGTTACGTTGTCAATTGTCAGGTTGTCGCAGCCGGTGACGAGAATCGCAAAATGCCCGCCGTGAAAAATGGTGACGTCGTGGATGGCGACATTTTTACAAAGCTTCAGCGCAATGGCTTTGTTGCCAATGCGGACCGGCGGATAAGTCTTGGGGTTGGGCGTTGAGGAATGTAAGTAGCTGCACATCTCATCCAAGATTTTTGGATTCCGCTCCAACCCGCCGCCGTTGATGGTGCCGTGGCCGGTGATAAAAACGTTCGTGAGGTTTTCCCCCCAGATGAGGCTGTTGTGAAAATAGCAGTGTCCACCGTCTTGATATGCGATACCCGGAAACGGTTCAGTCTCGTCGTAAGCGTTTAAGTTTTGCGGTGCACCCAGAATCGTCGCCCCGGCGTCAATCAGCAGGTGGATGTTGCTTTTCAAATGAATCGAGCCGCTCAAATAGGTGCCCGCCGGCACTAGCACGGTACCGCCACCGGCTTCAGCTGCGGCATTGATGGCCTTGTCAATCGCCGGGCTGTCGAGATTTGTGCCATCCCCAACCGCGCCGAAGTTGCGGACATTGAAATAATTCTGAGCGGTGGTTTCGGCGGCCTGTAGTCCAGCCTGAAGCAGCAGCAATAAACCCAGAAGTTGGCAGAGAAATGCAGATTTCATTTTTGAGGATAGGGCGTAAATTGACAAGGACGTGCAGGTGGGATTATCGGTTACAGGTGGCAAATAGCCAACCGAATTGGGGACAACCAGTTTATCTTAAATTCGCGCTTGCTACCCGTCCGCGACCCGCGTATAGTTTGCGCCCTTTTTTACAACTAAATTTATGCGTCGTCCCAAAGGCATCAAGACTAAGAAAGCCGCGTCGAAGCGGTTCAAAATCACCGCCACCGGCAAGGTTCTGCGTTCCCACGCGGGTCGCCGTCACTTGGCACAAACCAAGAACGCCAAGCGCCTCCGCCGGCTCGGCAAGGCGGCTGTCGTGGATTCCACGGACGTCTATCGCATCACGCAATCCATGCCGTTCAGCCATCGCGGCTGATTGATTTAACCGACTTAACTTTAACACCGAACTACAATGCGCGTTACTAACTCCCCCGCTTCCCGCAAACGTCGTGGAAGAATGCTGACAGCCGCGAAGGGCTTCCGCCTCAAGCGTTCCAAACTTTATCGCTACGCTTCCGACGCCGTGGATCACGGCCGCCAGTACGCCTATCGCGATCGCCGTACGAAGAAGCGCAACTACCGTTATCTCTGGCAGGCGCGCATCAATGCCGCCGCTCGCACCGCCGGCATCACTTACAGCCGCCTCATTGAAGGCCTGATTGCCGCCAAGTGCGAACTGGATCGCAAGATTATCGCCGATCTCGCTGCAACCGACAACGCTGCGTTCCTCGAAATCGTAAACATCGCCAAGAACGCGTTGAAGTCCAAGCCCGGTGCCGTTTTGGCCAAGGCCTAATTGTTTTTAGAAAAACTCTCACGGGCGACCAGTAATGGTCGCCCGTTTTTCTTTTCTTCCAGCCGCCATCCAGTATTCTGTCACTTCAAATCTATGGGATTTCTGAACGACATTGAGCCGCTCAAGCAAACAGCCTTGACCGAATTAAACGCCGCCCCCGACCTCGCCGCGCTGGAGCAGACCAAGGGCTCGTGGATTGGGCCGAACGGCAAGTTCACCACGCTCATGAAACAGCTCGGCACCCTGTCCAAGGAAGAAAAGCCCGCCGCTGGCAAGCTCATCAATGCCGCCAAGATAGAACTCGAAGCCGCGCTCACCTCACGCCGTGAAGAACTGGAGCTGAAGGCTGCTTTGCCGAAAGAGCCGACCGATTTCACGCTGCCCGGTCGCCGCCGTGCGTTGGGCAAGTTGCATCCGCTCACGCAGGTCACTGACGACATTGTGCGTGCCTTCCGCAAGATTGGTTTCGCCGTGGCCGACGGTCCGGAGATTGAGGACGAATATCATTGCTTCGATGCGCTGAACACGCCCGCCGACCATCCGGCGCGCGATAGTCAGGACACTTTTTATCTGGCGAAGACAGGCAATCCCCAAGCTGCGCCGCCCATCTCCCAACTGCTTCGCACACACACCTCGTCGGTGCAGATTCGCGTGATGGAGAAGCAAGCGCCGCCCGTGCGCATCATTGTGCCGGGTCGCGTGTATCGTCGTGACAACGCCGACGCCACACATAACCCCACGTTCCACCAGATTGAGGGGCTTTACGTTGATAAAAACGTCACGGTCGGCGACCTCAAGGGCACGGTGGAATTCGTCTTTCGCGAACTCATGGGTGATGACGTGAAGATTCGGTTTCGCCCGCATTATTTCAGTTATACCGAGCCGAGCTACGAGATTGATTTCACGAATGCGCTCGTCAAGAAGATGGGCAAAGACTGGCTCGAGATTGCTGGCTGCGGCATGGTGCATCCGCAAGTGTTTGAGACTGTCGGCTACGATCCCGAAGTCTGGACCGGTTGGGCGTTTGGCTTCGGCATCGAACGCATCGCCATGCTCCGCTACGGCATCAACGACATCCGCCTCTTCTATGAGAACGACGTCCGCTTCTTGAAACAGTTTTGAGAAACACCGTTACGGCCCGGTGGGTCTTCGCCAGATATTATTTAGGCGCGTTTCTGGCGCGGCGGTGGGAAAAGTTTTTTCGCCTGATCCATAAACAATCTTCTTAGCCGTCTAAAATTATCCGTTGATTTCAATGGGTCGCGCGCTAAATTGCCCGCGAGGCAAATCAAAACCATGAATATCAGATTTAATCATTCCGAACTGTTCGCCATTTCCTTCGCCGCCCTGTTGGCGGTCACGGGTTGCCAGAGTTCCCACGAGAGTTGCTGCTCGATGTCGGGCTGCAGCATGACCGCTTCAGCGGCTGTGTCTGCGGTGCAATCCAAGGATTCGCAGGCGGCGATGACGCCGGACGCGGCGCTCGCCGAATTGAAAGCCGGCAACGCGCGCTTCGTTGCCGGCCAGCCGCTGCATCGCGATTTGCCTGCGCAGGTCAAGGCGACCGCCAGCGGCCAATATCCCTACGCCGTGGTGTTGAGCTGTCTCGATTCGCGCCAGCCCATCGAGCTCGTTTTGGATCAGGGCGTCGGCGATATTTTTAGCGCGCGCGTCGCGGGCAACATCCTGGATGACGACATCCTCGGCAGCATGGAGTTCGCGTGCAAAGTTTCCGGTGCGAAGCTGATCGCCGTCATCGGTCATTCCAATTGCGGTGCCATCAAAGGTGCGATTGACGACGTTGACCTCGGCAATCTCACCGGTCTGCTCACCAAAATTAAACCCGCGATGGATGCCGTGCCCGCCGACGTGCAGCCGCGCACGACGAAGAACTATACTTTCGTCAATGCCGTATCCGAGGCGAACGTGCGCCTCGTCATGCAGCAAATCCGCGAACGCAGCCCCATTCTCCGCGCGATGCTGGATAGCGGCCAGATTGGCCTCGTCGGCGGGATGTACGATTTGGCCACCGGCAAAGTGCAGTTCTACGACAAATAAATCATCCGGCCGCGCCCCGCTGCGAGGTTACACGCCGTCAGGGTTGGTCACCGGTTGAATTTGCTTTCGCAGCTTGGCCGTGTTTGCTAGATAAACGGCGTGCGCAAACTCCTTTTCATTATCAGCTTCCTGTTCGCCGTCGCCGGTGGGGTGCGGGCGGCGGAGACCGTTACGTTGACGGATGGTACGACCCAGACGGGCGACATCGTGAAGTTCGACGACAACGGCCTGATGTTGCGGGGTGATAATGATGCTTACAACAACGTGCCGTGGGGCAAGCTCTCGCAGGATTCGCTCAAGCACCTCGCCAATAATCCCAAGCTCAAACCGCTCGTCGAAGTGTTTATCGAACCCGACACGGCGGCCCGCCCCGCCAAGGCGGATATCACAGTCAACCCGGTCACGCGCTTGGAGCGTCCGACCAATCCCTCGCTCTTTGGCGGACTGTTCGGCTCACCCGTCGGCCTGTTCATTTTGCTCGTGCTATACGGCGCCAACCTTTTTGCGGCCTACGAAATCTCCATCGTCCGCGCGCGCCCGGCGGTACAGGTGCTGGGCTTGTCGGCCATCCTGCCCATCATCGGGCCGGTGGTTTTCCTGATTCTGCCCATGAAGGTCGAAGCGCCGCCGGAGGAAGTTCATTTTGCCCCGCCCGCCGGTACCGCCGACGCGGCAGCCGCGCGGACGCCCGAAGAAATCCAGATTGTCGAGGCGTCCTGGCAGAAGGAAGAAAAGAAACCCGAACCGCAGATTTTCGCGCGCGGCAAGTTCACGTTTAACAAGCGCTTCGTCGAAACCAAGTTTGCCGGCTTCTTCGGCGAACCCAAGGGCGACGCCCTCAAGTTCTCCATGGAAGTCAAAACCGCCGCCGCGCACTTCGCTGTGGATCGCATCATGCGCGTGGAAGGGACCGACGTGATTCTGGAGACCACCCAGCCGGCGCAGGTCACGGTGGCGCTGAACGACATCCTCGAAATCAAACTCACTCCGAAACCCGTTTGAGCCATGTCGCCTCCCGCTCTTCGGCGCGCCGGGTGCCGCCGCGTTCACCCGCTTAATGCCGACCAATCGCCTGCCACGCTGCCGGCCGGCGTCCGGCACTTTGCGCCAAAACCGTAAGCTCCCATGACGCCGCTGCGCATCCTCTTCATGGGCACGGCGGAACTCTCCGTGGCCAGCCTGGAAAAACTCGCCAGCGATAAAACCTTTTCCGTCCTCGCCGTCGTCACCCAGCCGGATAAACCCAAAGGTCGCGACCTTCGCCTGACGCCGTCGCCCGTCAAAGTTGCCGCGGAGAAACTAAGCCTGCCCGTCTTGCAACCGCTCAAGGCGCGCGACGAAAACTTCATCGGCGAACTGCGCGCGCTCGCGCCCGACCTGATTGTCGTCGTCGCTTACGGCCAGATTTTGCCGCAAACCCTTTTGGACGTGCCCAAGTTTGGCTGTCTCAATGTCCACACCTCGCTCCTGCCAAAATACCGCGGAGCCGCGCCCATCCAATGGGCCATCGCCGATGGCGAACCCGAGACCGGCGTGACCATCATGCAGATGGATGCGGGCCTCGACACCGGCGCGATGCTCTCCGTGCGCCGCACGCCCATCCTGCCCACGGACGATTCGCAGACCTTGCACGACCGTCTGGCGCAACTCGGCGCGGACTTGCTCGCCGAAACCATCCCCGCCTACGTCGCTGGCAAAATCGTACCGCAACCGCAGCCCGCCGTGGGTTCCACCTACGCCGCGAAGATTAAGAAGGACGATGGCAAGATTGATTGGCGTCAACCAGCCGGACAAATCTGGAATCGGCTGCGCGCATTTACGCCGTGGCCGGGCGCGTTCACGTTTCTTCAAGCTGAACCCAAGCCGCAGTTGCTCAAAATCTGGAAAGTCGAAGTCGTGACCGCGACGGGCCAGCCGGGCATCGTTTTGTCCGCAGATAAAACCGGCATCGTCGTTGGGTGCGGGTCGGGGGCCTTGCGCATTTTGGAATTACAGCGCGAAGGTGGCCGGCGTTTGGCGGCGGAATCGTTCCTCATCGGCCATCCCCTCGCTGTCGGGAGCCGCTTTGAATAGTTTTTCACCCGCAGATTTCGCCGATTCACGCAGATTGTTCCGGTTTAATCAGCGGAATCTGCGTCATCTGCGCGTAACTTCCCGTCCGGGTTTGGAAGTTTTTAATTCCAAGCATCTCGCGTCGCGCACTTGACAGATGTGAAAGGTGGACGATGATATCAATGGCTGGTGTGGACGTGAGTGTTAGTTGACAGTTGCAGGCAGTGATAGTCGATGGTTGCAGTCAGTACGGATGCAGAATCGGTTGCGGTGTCTGAGTCAGTCAGTTGGTAGATACGCCCACGCCAGCCATTCCCTTTCCTTCGCCCACTCACTGGGCATCCCGCAAACCCGCCGCATACGCTTCAAACACCCGGCGCATCTCATCGCGGACATCACGAAAACATTGCAAAACCTCGTCGTCAGTCCCCGTCGCCTTCGCCGGATCAAAGAATGGCCAGTGATGCCGGTTCAATTGACCGGGAAAGATCGGGCACACCTGGTCCGCATTACCGCACACCGTGATGACGGTATCCACGCGCTGGTCGAGAAACTCCTTGAGATGCTTCGAACGATGCCCGGAGATATCAATGCCCACTTCCGCCATGACCTTGATGGCGAGCGGATGCACATGGCCGGCGGGTTTGGAGCCGGCGCTCTGGACATTTGCGAGGTCGCCAACGGCGGCGCGCAAAAAACCTTCGCCGATATGGCTGCGGCACGAATTGCCAGTGCAAAGAATGAGGATGTTTTGTTTAGTGTTAGTAGTCATAGAGTCAATTTACTTTCTCCTGATACCAGCCACGAGACTGGTTGCAGATTTTACAGACGGACAGCATCACCGGTACTTCCACGAGCACGCCGACGACCGTTGCCAGTGCCGCACCGGAGCCAGCGCCGAACAGCGTGATGGCCACCGCCACCGCCAGCTCGAAGAAATTGCTCGCGCCAATGAGCGCCCCCGGCGACGCGATATTGTGCGGCACGCGCAGCTTGCGCATCAGCAGATAAGCCAGCGTGGAGTTGAAATAAACCTGGATGATAATCGGCACCGCCAGCAGCGCGACCGCCAGCCAGCGCGTCGTCAGGTTCTCCGCCTGAAACGCGAAGATGAGCACTAGCGTCAACAGCAGCGCGCCGATAGTCACCGGCTGAAACTTTGGCAGGAACTTCTTTTCGAACCAGTCCTGGCCATGCGATTTAAGCAGCCCTGTGCGCGTGAGCCAGCCCGCCGCGAGCGGGATGACGATGAAGACCACGACGCTCGTGATGAGCACCTTCGACGGCACCACCACATTCGCCACCCCGCACAGAAACATCACGATGGGCGCGAAGGCGACGAGCATGATGAGGTCGTTCACCGCCACTTGCACGAGGGTATAGACCGGGTCGCCGTCTGTGAGATAGCTCCACACGAAGACCATCGCCGTGCAGGGTGCAGCCGCGAGGATGATGAGACCGGCGGTGTATTCCTTGGCCAGTTCCGGCGAAATCCAAGGGCGGAAAACGTGCGCCATGAAGAGCCAGCCGAGGAATGCCATGCTGAACGGCTTGACCAGCCAATTAACTAAGAGTGTCACGGCCAGCCCCTTCGGTTTTTTGGCAATCCCGCCGAGCGCGGTAAAATCCACCTTCAACATCATCGGATAAATCATCAGCCAGATGAGCACCGCGATGGGCGCGTTCACATGCGAACCTTGGACAAATTCCAACTGGCTCAAATCCGCCGTGATGCCGGGCGCAATTTTACCGAACGCCACGCCCACGACCATGCACAGAAACACCCACACCGTCAGGTAACGCTCGAAAAAGGCCAGGCGTTTTGGATTTACGATTTCGGATTTCGGATTTATGGGCTCTGACATGGTAAACGGGTGTAGGTGGTAAGGGGACGTCGAGGTTTAGCCGCAGCAGGAGCCGCCGGACACCGGCTTTGTGAAATCAAATTTGTGCGGGCTGTAGGCCGAGGGCGCGGACGCGGGGGGCAGACATTTGTCCATGGCCAGACACGCCGTGTGCCTTACGCCCAGATGGAAGATGACTTCCTGATTCGATACCGCCACCGAATCGAGCAGGGATTGCGTGATCACGTCATCCTCATATTCCACATCCACGTCCAGGTCATCGGTCAGCAATACGCCCTCCGCCTTGCCAAAAATCTTGAGGAGTTTGTCGCACGTCAGGCGATGCTCCACGTCATCGGCGAACCACGTCTGCAACCGGCACAGCGAGTCCGTGCGCAACGTGCCGCCGCAATCAATGAACCGTTTGTCCAGCCGCGCCACCTCCGTCACATGGGCGTGCAGCGGAATGAACGCGCCATCCGGCAGTTGGAAGCGCACCGTCGCGGCCGGGTGCAAGGCGAGTATGGCTTTTAATTCGCTCAATTTCATGGGTCAGCAACATTTCTGCCGGCGGCAGATGACGGCGAGATCGGTTTTAAGAATTTGTTTTAGCTTTTTGGCATCCGCCGCCGCCTCATCCGTTTTAGCGAGCGACTTATGAACCCACGTCAGCGCCTCGCGCACGGCCACGGGCGCCGTCTTGTCCGGCAGCCGGTAATAGACCCAGCGCTCGGACTTGCGGGAGAGAATCAGGTGCGCGTGGTGCAAGATGGACAGATGCTTGGAAATCGTCGAAGGCGCGAAGCCGAACAGCTCCGTGATCTGGCACACGCACAGTTCACCCTGACGCAGGGCGAGGAGGATGCGCACCCGGTTCGGGTCGGACAATGCCTTGGTGATGGCCATGAAATCGCGCATAGTTACTAAGTCATTTCGTTAAACAACGAAATATAAATGACACGTCTATGTGCTGCTGGCAAGTTTTTGTTCAAGGAAACCGGCGGACCTGTTGAATGAAAATTATCCGTGGCCATCATCGTCAACGCAAACCTCGCCACCAGCCGCGTGGCTGCTACTAATGAGCCAGCCGCCGACAAAGCGCGGCTTGACCAAGAATTCAAGGCCCGGCAGCAAACGCTTGCCGATAAGCTGGCCCGGGAGAAGTCAGCTGAGGCGTGGGTGTATTTCCTGCCGAGCTACACGTTGGAACCTCAACTCAAGACGCGGAGCCAGCTTTTGGTGGAAGTGAAGAAGGAAACGCCGCTCGCCGCTGGGAAATAGTTCTTCAATTAACAATGAACTGCCCGCGACGGGAGGCGAAGGCAGAATGATGAAGGCAGAATGCCGAATGAAAGCGGGTGTATTTTGGAAGTGGGATTGAACCTTTAAAGGGGAATGGGGCTAAACTGATCCAACCTCAACCGGTGCAGTCTATCAGTCTGTTAGGCCACATGGTCATCCTTTCTTTTGGTCTTCGTAAAATCACCCCAAAACAACCACAAAAATACAAATGTCGCTACTGCAAATACAATCTGATTGGAGGCCACATCAAAGAAAGGCGCATCACGCCACCACGCAAAC
>CAIPKV010000014.1 GCA_903865745.1 uncultured Verrucomicrobia subdivision 3 bacterium
GTGGTCCTCACCCACGGCGACCATGACGGCGATGTGGATGTGTCGTGGAACCGCGATAAAAGTTCGCAATCCAATCAGGTCTTTGTCAGTCCGGACCCGATCACGCCCACGAGCTTCGTCCAACATCAGATTACGAGCAAATCCAGTTGCACGATTCATGGCCAGCCCGTCGGCAGCAAGATCTGGGTGCAAGTGTGCGGCAACGATAGCAACGGTCCCGGCGATATGAGCGAGATGGCCCACATCACAGTTTCTTAAGAAACAGTTTTGAGTGATGGGTTTTGGGTTTTGAGTTGTGGGCAGCAACTCATCACTCATAACCCAGACCCCAGAATTCGTTAAAGTTATTTCACTTTCAACAGCACGCAGCCGTGCGGCGGGATTTCGGCGGTGTAGGTTTTAGACTTCGGCAAGTTCTGGCGCAACCAGAGGTCGCGGACGACGGGTTTGGCGCGCAAACCCAGGTCTTTCCAAATCAAATTCACCGGCAACGGCAGCTTGCCCCGGTTGAAGATGCCTACGGCGAGGGTTTTGTCCGCCAACCGCTTGGTCCAGATGTCCGTGCCAGCGGGCGCATTGGTCATCGGCTCCGCCGCAAGTCCGAGGGCGTCCTGATTCACGGCTAACACTTCGGGATTCGCGAGGAGCGCGAGCGTCCACGGGTCGTTGTCCGGCAGATTCGCGCCCACCATCAGCGGCGACGGCAGCAGACTCCAGAAGGACATGAGCGTGAGCTGCTCGTTGCGCGTGAAATGGGTGCGGCGATCGTGCCCGACGGAGCGGTTGCTGATGGAGAGATGGCCGAGCGGCAACATATCGGCATCCGGCCAGTGACCGGGCGCCGCATAAGGTCGCCAGCGCGCGGCGAGCGTGAATTCGTGGTCGAGCGACTTCCAGTTATCCCAGAAATCATCGGAGACGCGCCAGAGATTCGCGTGGGTCAGGATGTGTTGGGCATCGGCTATGGGGGTCTCGCCGGGCGAGGTGCTGAACACGATGGCGCGGCCGCTGCGGTCGATGGCATGGCGCACCATTTCCACCTCGGCGGTGTGATAGGGCCGGGAGAGGTCGTCCACTTTGATGTAATCCACACCCCACGCCGCCCACAATCGGGCGCACGAATCGTACCACGCCTGACCGGCGGCATTGCTATTCACGCCAAACATATCGGGACACCAGGTGCAAAGGTCATTGGTGTTGGCGGCGTCAGCGGCATAGTACGTAGAGCCGTCACTGCTTTGGAGGAGTAAGTTCTGCCTAACCGCAAGGCGCGGGATACCGCGCATAACATGGATGCCAAACTTCAAGCCGAGCGCATGGACGGCGTCGGCGAGTGGTTTGAAGCCGAGGTCGTTGGTGGCGGAGGGAAAGCGGTTGGGCGCGGGCAGCAGCCGACCGAACTTATCCATGACGAGCGGGGCATTGGCGCGGCCGTTGCGGTTGTTATCGTGCGCACCGGGGTCGGACCAGCAGTAATCCACCACCACCGTGTCCCAGCCGACGGCGAGCAGCTTATCGGCAACGTAATGGGCGTTCGCCAGCACTTCGGATTCGACGACGTTATCGCCAAAGGCGTCGTAACTATTCCAACCCATCGGCGGCGTGGCGGCGAGTTTACCGGTATGAACCAGCTTAAAGGGCGCGGGCTGGCTCGCCGCCGCGATGATCTGGGCTTCGCGAGCGGTGAGATTGGTTTGGGCGCTCAGGACAGGCAGCACGGCCAGCAGACACGCGCAGGGAAGTAAAAGGGTTTTCATGATGTGGGGTTAATGTTTAGTGAAGACTAAAAAGGGCGGCGATGCCGGAGCAACGCCGCCCTTGAAAGAAGGCCATTTTACCAGAACTTGATATAGAACAGGACGACGCAGCCGACGACAATCAAGCTGAGCACGACGTCCAAGGTACCCCAGCTGGCACGCGTGGCGGCCTTCTCTTCAGCCGTGGCCCCATACCAGGTGTACTTGATGGTCTTCGGATCCGGCGCCTGTGTCATAAGACTGATGATGACCATGAGCACAGCGGTGAGGACAAACAAGCCTTCGCAATAATAGAGCCAATGGATATTCCAGATGTCGAACAGGAAACCATTGTGGGTTGCGCGAATGGCGCCCATGCCGGTCTCATATTGAGCCTGGGAGATGAGGCCGTGGTAATGGTCGCCCTTGAGCTTGGAGACGGCATCGGCATCGCCGCGCATGATGAGGTCGAGCGCAAGCCGGCCGAAGCCGGCCACCATGCCGACCACGAAGGCCCAGAGCGCCGCCGGAGCCGTGGCGCGTTTCCAGAAGACGCCGAGCCCGAACAACACCGCGATGGCGGGCGAGAGATAGGCTTGAACGTTTTGGAGATAAACGTACAGCGGCATGTGGAGGTTCTTGATGACGAGCACCCAGCAGATGCCGATGAAGACGATTACCGCCGTGGCGAGGCGCCCGACGAACACTTCGGTTTTGCCGGAGGCGTTCGGATACCATTCGCGATAGAAGTCCATCGTGAAGAGGGTAGCAGAGGCGTTGAACTTGGAACCGAGCGACGCCATGAGCGCTACAATCATTCCGCAAGCCACCATGCCGCGCAGACCGTGCGGCAGAATCTGGGCGACGAGCGAGGTATAAGCCGCATCGCCGCTGGTGCTGAAACCAACGCCGGGCGTCTTGGTCAGCGCAAAGGCAATCATGCCGGGCACGAGGAAAATGAACACGGGCGTGAGCTTGAAGAAGCCGGCGAGGATGGTGCCGCGACGGGATTCCTGTTGATTCTTACCGGCGAGCACGCGTTGGACAATGTATTGGTCCGTACACCAATACCAGAAACCAATGATGGCTGAGCCGGGCAGAATCGCGAGCCACGGCCAGTCGGGATCGTTGATGGAGCGGACGAGATGGACGTTATCGCCCACCGTCGTGAGCGTCGCATGCCAGCCATCCATCAAACTGCCATGACCAAGCACACGCAGGCCCATGAACAGGATGCAGACGGAACCAAAGATAAGCACTGGGGCTTGAAGCACGGCGGTATACATGATGACGCGCATGCCGCCGAACACGGTGTAAACGCCCGTGGTGAAGGCCAGCCCCAAAGCGATGGCCCAGAAGACGTCAATCTGATGGCCGAACAGATTGATGTGATCGACATTCAATAAGGTGCGGATGACGACGTCGCCGGCATAGATGGTGGCGGCAATCTTAGTTAGCACCAAACTCGCCATGGTGAGCAGACTTAGGACGTTGCGCGAGCCGCGGCTGAAGCGCAGTTCGAGGAACTCGGGCATGGTGAAGACTTTCATGCGGTCATAGAGCGGCACGAACGCCCAGCCGAGAATCAGAATCCAGTAGGCGTGCATTTCCCAGTGCGCCATCGCCATACCGGTGGCAAAACCGGCACCGGCGAGACCGACGAGATGCTCGGACCCGATGTTGGAGGAGAAGATCGAGGAGCCAATCTGCAGCCAGTTCGCATCGCGACCGGATAAGAAGTAATCCTTGCCGGACTCGTTCTTCTTACGCATCGAGAACCAGACGGTCACAATCATGCCGACGGCGAAGAGGAGGATGACGGCGACATCCAGACCATTGAATACCGTACCGTTCAGGCCGCCGGCAGCCGACGCGACGGCCAGGCTGTTAGTGGCGGACGCCACACTGTTAGTTGCTGTTTCCATTTCGTGTATGTTTCTGAGGTTGAATTATTCGACGCTAAACTTGTAAACGATCTTGTTGTGGTAAGTCTGACCGGGCTTGAGTTCCACGGAAGGGAAGTTGGGCTTGTTCGGAGAGTCCGGAAAATGCTGGGGCTCCATGGCAAAGCCCGTGTGAACCTGATAGGCCACGCCGCCTTTGCCGTGAATGGTGCCATCGAGGAAGTTGCCGGCATAGAATTGTAAGCCGGGTTCATCGCTCAGCACTTCCAACACGCGACCACTGGCCGGGTCGGTAACCCGCGCCATCAAACCAAACTCGCCGAGCGGCTTATTGATAACCCAGTTGTGGTCGTAGCCCGGGCCGTATTGGAGCACCTTGTCAGGGTCGTTGATGCGCGCACCAATCGTGGTGGGCTTGCGGAAATCAAAAGGCGTTCCGGTGACGTCGGCAAATTCGCCGGTGGTAATCAAACCGGAATCCACGGGCGTGGTTTGATTGGCATTGATGTAAACAATTTCGCCCAAGATGTCGCCATTCCCCTGCCCGGCCAAGTTGAAATAGGAATGTTGGGTGAGGTTTACAATCGTCGGCTTGTCCGTCTTGGCGGTGTATTCCAGCTTGAGTTCATTCTTGTCCGTCAGCGTATAGATAGCGGTTACTTCCAGATTGCCCGGGAAACCTTCTTCGCCGTCCTTGCTCAAGTAGGTAAGAATGAGGGCGGGGCCATGGGTAGTTTCCATCGGCCGGGCGGTCCAGACGACCTTATCAAAGCCCACCAAACCGCCATGCAGGGAATTGCCATGATTGTTACCGGCAAGCGTGTAGGTCTGGCCTTCCAAAGTGAACTTCGCGCCGCCGATACGGTTCCCGTAGCGACCAATGAGTGCGCCGAAATACGGGCAGCCCTTCAGGTAGGCGTCGCTCACATAACCGTCCAGCGAGTCGAAACCCAGCACAACGTCAGCAAATTGACCGTGCTTATCCGGCATCGATAGTGATTGGACAATGCCGCCATAGGTCATGATGCGCGCCTCGGCGCCGGCATCGTTTCTCAGAGTGTAAATATCAACGGCCTTGCCGCTGGGCGTAGTGCCGAATTGAGCCTTAGTAATAGTGCCATTGTTTGTTTTCATAGTGGTACAACCGGTGATGCACGCCGCCGTGATACCCAGCGTCGTGATAGTGATTAGGTGGATGATTTTGTTCATAATTATAGAGCGCTCGTTTTAATATTTGCAGGATTACTTCTGGCCATAATAAGCATTGGCCCCATGTTTGCGAAGAAAATGTTTATCGAGTAGGACCGGCTGCATCGGCTTCAATTTTGGATTGATTCGCAGGGTCTCGCTAGCGAGCCGAGCGATGAATTCAAGGACTCCGGCATTATGGACGGCGTCGGCCACATCTTTACCCCAGGTGAACGGGCCGTGGCTCGCTACGAGCACTGCGGGATGTTGCAGCGGGTCGAATTTCAATTTACGAAAGGTTTCAACAATCACTTCGCCGGTATTCGCCTCGTAATTGTTTTTAATCTCCGCCGGTTTCAACAGACGGGTACAAGGCACATCGCCATACCAGTAATCCGCCTGCGTCGTACCATAACTTGGCAGCCCGCGTTGCGCCTGCGCCCAGGCAGTGGCAAAAAGACTGTGCGTGTGCACCACGCCGCTGATTTGCATGAAGGCGCGATATAAAACCAAGTGCGTCGGGGTGTCGGAACTCGGCTTCAAATTGCCCTCGATGACTTTTCCGTCAGCCAGTGAGACAACGACCATGTGCTGCGGTTTCATGCCGGCATACGGAACGCCGCTGGGCTTAATAACGACGAGGCCACGCTCGCGATCTATGGCGCTGGCGTTACCCCAGGTTTCGATGACCAGGCCACGCGCAACGAGGTCGAGATTAGCCTGACAGACTTGAGCTTTTAGTTTTTCGAGCATGGGGAATTATTTGCGAACGCGGCTGCGGATTTCAATCAGCGACTTCATGACGCCATACAAATTACCATTCCAGTTTTGCGTGCCAAAGGCGTCATGCAGTTCCTTGTAAAGTGAGTAAAGCTCCTTATAGACGGCGTGCGCTTTGGGATTCGGCCTATAAACCTTCGGCTTCAAGCCGGTCATCTTTTTCTGCGCGGCAGCAAAATCTTTATGCGCCCCAGCAATGACGGCAGCGGCGATAGCTGAACCAAGCGCGCAGGTCTGGGCCGAACGCGAAATCTTCATCGGCCGGCCCGTTACGTCCGCGTAAATCTGCATTGTGATAGCGCTTTTTTCCGCAATGCCACCGCAATTGACAACCTCATCGATCTTCACGCCATATTCTTCAAAACGGTTGATGATGGTCAGCGCGCCGTAAGCCGTGGCCTCAATCAGCGCGCGGTAAACTTCCGCCGGGGTCGTGTAAAGTGTCTGGCCGACCAGCAAACCCGTAAGCTGCTGATCAACCAAAATTGTACGGTTGCCATTGTTCCAATCCAGTGCGAGCAAGCCGCTTTCGCCGGGCTTCAAATTCAAGGCTTCGGCATCCAGCGCCTTGTGCGATAACTTTTCGCCGTGCGGCTGGATGTAATTCACCCACCAATTAAATATGTCTCCGACCGCCGATTGGCCGGCCTCGATGCCGAAATAACCGGGCAGCACACTGCCGTCCACGATGCCGCAGACGCCGGGAACATCCGCGAGCTTTTTAGTGTTTAACTTTACGCTGATGTCGCAGGTGCTGGTGCCAATAATCTTGACGAGCGTGCCAGGCTTGACGCCCGCGCCAATTGCACCGGTATGTGCGTCGAATGCACCCACTGCGACGGGGATACCGGCTTTCAGTCCGGTTTGCTTTGCCCATGCCACCGTCAGCTTTCCTGCGGCAGTGTCCACCGCGCGAACTTTTTTTGGCAAGCGAGCTCGTAAGGCGCCAAGCTTCGGATCGAGCTTCGATAAAAACTCTACGTCGGGATACCCACCCCAGCCTTCGTTGAACATCGCTTTGTGGCCAGCAGCGCAAACGCCAGCGGTGAACTGATCTGGCGCAAGGGTGCCAGTAAGCGCCGCAGGCACAAAATCGGAGAGCTCAATCCACGAATGCGCGGCATTAAAGACCGACGGCGCGGTGCGCAGACACTTTAATATTTTGCTGAAGAACCATTCGCTTGAATAGGTTCCGCCACACTTGGCGAGATACTGGGGGCGGATTTTGGTAGCGAGCGAAGTAATTTCAGCAGCTTCAGCAATACCGGTATGATCTTTCCACAACCACGCTAACGCAGCGGGATTGCTGGCGAACTTTTTACTAAATGCCAGCGGCTGACCGTTGACATCCACCGGTAATGGCGTGCTACCGGTTGTGTCTACCCCGATGCCGACGACCTGTTCAGCTTTGAAACCTTTGACAGATTTTTTCGCCGCTGCGAGCGCCTGCCTGATAGTAATTTCCGCGCCGTTAATATAATCCAACGGATGCTGGCGCGCCAAATTCGGGTCGCGCGCCAAAATGACACCTTGGGTACCGTGTGAGTATGTGCAGACGGCGGCGGCTACTTCCGCGCCGTTGGCGACGTTGACGATGAGGGCGCGAACCGAGTTCGTGCCGTAATCCAGACCGATGGTATATTGAGTAGCCATAAATTGTTTAATCAAAATTCATTCATCCAGACTGCCGATTTGCCGCCGCGATTCTGGCGCGCATAATTCGGAATGGCTAGCAGCGGACTACCGTCGCTCCATTTACCTTTGATAGTCATTACTCCTCCAAGAAGATCGCTGTGCCATTCGGTTGTAAGCGATTTCAAGTCCGGTGCGAGATCAATGGTTGGCTGATCGGCGGTTTCAACCGTGTAAATGAGTGGGCCACGACGGAACGCAACTTTATTGCGGTCGGCCGCTATGTTTTGATCGGCTCTCACCACCTGAATTTCCATTGGCAATTCCAATTCAATTCTGTCGCCAGCCTGCCATCGGCGGGTGATAACGGCATAGCCGTTTTCAATGTCCGGGGAAAATTCTTTGCCATTAACCGCAAGCGATTTTAAACCGCCGACCGCCGGAACTGGTTTGTAAAGCTCGCTGGTGGTGCGGTTTGGTATACGGACAAACACAGTGAAATTCTTCGTCACTTTCGGATTCACCGTAATAGTAACCCTGCCATTCCATGGATAATCTGTCCGTTGCACCATTTCCACGTCAGTGCCGGCGACGCGTTGAACGCCGATTGTGCTGCCGATGAAAAGATTTACATAAACCCCCTTGTCACTGGCCGCGTAAGTCCATGTTGGAATCGCTAACAATGTGCGCGGGATGTTGCCGACGCAGCACGGACAGGCGTGCCATTCGTAGCGCGCCTTGTCCTCTACAAGTGGATTATCATAGTAAAAACGTTTGCCATCTAAATCCGTCGACCCGAGCAGCGCGTTAAATATGGTCTCCTCATAAAGGTCGGCGTATTTAGCATCGTGGTAAGCAAGGTTCATTTTCCACTGGAAGAAAACCTCACCACAGCTAGAACAAGCCTCACAGTAGGCCTCATTACGCAGCGAATAGTCGGGTCCAAACCCTTCGGACGTCTCCCCGCTGCCAATGCCGCCAGTGATATAATATTTTTTGTTTATGAGGTTATCCCAAACCGATAGCACCGCACTTTGATAATCAGTGTCGTGCGTTTCCGCCGCCACGTCCGACATTCCTGAGTAGAGATAGGACGCACGCACGGCATGGCCGACAGCTTCGTATCCCTCCTGCACCGGCAGACGCGTCTGGTCATAATCCGTACCGCCGTGGCGCCCACGACAGTCGAGCAAGAATTTCGCGAGTGCAATATAATTGTCGCCTTGACGCCCCCCCTCGACGTCATTTACGAAACGACCAAAACGTACAAGCGACTGTTCGATTTCTTCGTGGCCGTCATACCATTCTTTTTTACCGGGACCTATGTTCGCCACCCAGCAGTCAGCCAGCCTTTTTGCAGCGTCGTAAAGGCGTTTGTCCGTGCCGCCGGTCAACTGATAATGGGCAATCGCGGATTCGAGAAAATAGCCGGAAACATACCCCTCGTGGTTACCCCGCTGCGCCGGGTTCCAACGCGTCGGCCATCTCTTTCGGTCAGCCAGCGTGTAAGCCGTTTGCAAATAACCGTCCGGTTCCTGCGCCGCGAGAATTTTCGGAATCCAATCTTCCAAAGTCGCACGCATTTTTGCCTGCGCTGCTAATATTTCCTGGTTGCCTTGAGCATCCACCATCAGAGCAATGCACATGGACTCAACAGTGTTGTGGACATAAGCGTTAGCCCAAAAAGGACCGTTTTGCGGCGCATGCGACTCAGCACGCAAAGCCTTGGCTGCTTCGATAAAGTTTTCCATCCCGCCGTTGCTGCGTCCCTTGTTTGTCTCGCTTAACTCATCAACGCAATGCGGAATCCAGTTCACCATGAGTGCTTTCGTGCGAGCGTTCCAAAACGGACTGTTGATTTGATAAGGCTTGGTGTAAACCACATCGAGTCGGTTGCTTGGCGGGGGCGTAACAACTTTCACCCGCAACGTTGAAGAAGCCACCTGTCTTCCTGTGCTAGCCGTGAGCTTCAAAACATAAGATCCCGACTTGGAAAAGGTCGCGCTGGTTATATTTGTGTGCTCGTCAGCAAATTCAACCTCGCCCGGTCCGGACTCTTTGCTCCACTTAACTTGGATTGATAAACCTGATTTCAAAGAATTTATGGTGCCGTGCAGATATGTTTTGCCATCGAGCATCACATCACGGTCTACGCCCGCGTATACTAGCGGCGGAAATTCCGGCGATTGGCCATCATCCAAAACGCGCCACTCCAAAAGACCTGTAGAAAAGCTATCGCTGCCGTCCATTTCCAATTTTAGCCTGGTCGTCGTGATTTCAGGGAATGTCGTGACATTAAATTTATCGCCCTCTAAGCCTAGACCCGTAGCGTTGGTGATAAGATTAAAATTCTTCCCATCCCAAAATTTCAAACGGCAAACTTTTGGCAGACGCACCCCACGGTGGTCGTCCCACCAATATACTTCGGTTTGCTTCGTGCTGATGGGCTGGCTCCAATCGTATTCAACCCACTGAGTGCCCGTTTGCGGCCAGTTACCGTAGGAACCATGCCGATTATCCAGGGAGTTGCGCGGTGTGTATCCGTCATTCAGCGCCGCTACTGAAGTATCGCCGGAAACGTAAGAACAGGTTGCCTTCGCCACTAAGGCGAGGTTCAGCGGCACACTGTCAGGTTGCGCGCTCGCAGTCATAGCAAACAAGCCAACGAAGGTAAAAATACAGCTGAATGAAATGGCAAAGCGCATCATGGCTTATTTTTTTACTGATAAACGCAGCACCGTGAAGGAATTGCCGGGAAATGAACGTTTGAGCGTCGTGCCAGCGAAATTTAACGCATCAGTTTTAGGTGAAACTTTCGTCGGGTTGTCTAAGGAATTTTCATCCGCACTGCTTTCCGAGGTAAGTACGGTAGCTGCACCCTGCCCGGTCAAATTATTCGCGCCAGACAAGTCAATTTCTGTCGCCAAAGGCCGCACGCTGGCATTAACCACCTTGACAATTACATCACCAGATGTTTCTTCGGTTGCGGCAACCGCATAAAGGCTTGCAACCTTCCCGCCCGCATCATAATCGAGGTCGTGTATTAACTGACCATCTAGATAGCATTTCACGTTCCGGCCGCTAACCGTGACTTTGAGGTCGTACCAGCGACCAGTCTCAATTTGACTGGGCTTTGAATCCAATGTACCACCAGACTCGATGCCGTCCGCCGTGTTACCCCAGCCACCAATGTTCCACCAAGTGCGGTCTTCGTTGCCATTGATTCGGAATAAAATCAGGAAGCCTTCGGCGCCGGATAACTTCCGCGCCTTAAGGGTGAGCGTATAATCGGTCCAAGCCTTGTCGCCCGCGAGTGCTCGGATGAATTCAGATTCAGCTGATTGTCTTAGTACGCCATCTTGCGCTGTCCATGCCGCACCATCACCTAGTAGCTTCCAACCTTTGGTGCCTTGGGAGAAATCGGAAGCGAACAAGACTTTCCCGTTGGGCGCGGTAACCTGGATATCCTTAAATTCCGCAGCCGTGTTCCAGGTCCCAACACCAATCATGCCGCCCTTAACCACCGGAGTCGCGTCCGGCGAATCGACCGTCGTGGGTAGTGAGACATCGCCGCGATTTTCCGCGAAGAGCTTCTGAACGTAGTAACTTGGTAGACCATACCATTTGGAACTATCGAAGTTGATAAGGTCGGGATTCCATGCACGATGATTTAAATTGACCAGCAGAGGTGCATAGCTCGCCATCACCACCACGTCGGAATTGCGTTCTAGACCGGTCATAAACGCCGCTTCACCAATTGCGCCACGCAGATTGCCCAGACCGCAATCTTTGGTAACAGCATATTCGCCAACAAATACTTTTGGACCGTTACGGCCCTTTTTGTCATACAACGTGGAGTTGCGCATGAACCATTCCGGTGAGTCATAATAATGGTCGTCCACAATCGCCGGCTGCCGGTCGCCAAATTTGTCCCAACCGTCAGCCACAAATATTATGTAAGGATATTTCGCGCGGATGGCGTCATAAAACAAATTCCAATGCTCCACATAACCGCCAAAGCCACCGTTTTCATTGCCGATTTCCATGTATTTCAAATTGAATGGCGCAGGGTGCCCAGCGGCCGCACGCTGTGAACCCCAGACAGAATTCGTAGGCCCATTGGCATATTCAATTGCATCGAGCGCGTCCTGTACCCACTGGGCCATGCGGTCCATCGGTATGGTTTCCTTGTGCGACATGCCGATATTGATGCAGAACAATGGCTCAGCACCGAGGTCTTCCGTCATTTGCAGATATTCATAAAAACCCAAACCATGAGTAGCGTTGTACCCCCAAATATTCCAGAGGGGTATGCGCGAGTCGACGTTACCGATGGTATTCTTCCAGTGATTCATGTGGGCGAAATCATCACCTTCAACCCAGCAGCCTCCCGGAAAACGCACGAAGGCTGGATGCAAATCATTTAGCGATTCCGCGAGATCGGTGCGGAGACCATGGCTCTTCCAGGTTTTTTTGGGCATCAACGAAACCATATCGAGATACAAAAAACCTTTACCCCCTCCAGAAATCTCTAATTTGCCTTTGGGATCGTTAGCCGTAGGTACCAAATCCAGCGTGTGATATTTCCAACGATTGCCCAAACCGGTGATTTCCCCGCTAGCCAAAACTTTCCCATCCGCGCTCAATAGTTTCGCGGTCAGGCTACCCGAGAACTTTTCGGCGCGCACCGCAAGCTTGAATGTGTAATCGTCGCCTTGGACAAAATTCATGCCCCAGTAACCTTCGTTCTGCAGGGTGAACGCGCCCTCAACTTTAACGCGCAGCGATTTACGATTGAACGCGTTGAGCGGCGGCGGTTGCGCATGCACATCCGCCGTAATCACCGTCGCCTCACTATTGCTCCCTGCCCCGGCGGCAAATGTCCAGTTGTCCGGCTCATCCGCATCCTCAAACGATAAATTACGCACGAGTTCAGGATAAATGCCGCCATCGGCAGACATGTTGATGTCCTCGAAGAAAATTCCCCACAACGTCGGCGATATCCGATGCGCCGGGTGCGCCACATCAATGGTTATTTTCGCCGGCTGCGCGCTAGCTGTAATTGCCAAGGCCAAAGCCAAAACGACCGCAACCAAATATTTGTTTAATATCATTCGGTGGGGATATTTTCTTCGAGCGTGTTCTATCGGTGTTCTATCGATTAGGAAACCCAACCGCTCTTCAAGCCGTAAGCGCAGTCATTCCAGACAAGCTCCTGCTTGAATTGACGAAGCTTCGTGTCTGCGTCAATGACAACCGCTTCGAGCCCGGCGATGGCGGCAAAGTCTTCGAGCATTTCCGTCGTAACAGCCTGGCTGAAACCGGTATGATGTGCACCGCCCGCATATATCCAAGCGCCGCAGGCGTCTTCGAAGTTCGGGCGACACTTCCACACCGCTTGCGCCACGGGCAGCTTGGGCATCGGCTGTTCGGGTTTGACGACATCCACTTCGTTAATCAGCAGACGGAAACGGTTGCCAAAATCCATCAGCGCCGCGTTAACCGCCGGACCGCTGGGCGTGTTGAAAACCAAGCGCGCGGGATCAGCCTTCCCGCCAATGCCTAACGGATGCACCTGCAACGAGGCCTTGCCGTCGGCGATGCTCGGGCAGATTTCCAGCATGTGCGCGCCCAGTACCACTTTATTGCCGGGTGCAAGATGATAGGTATAATCCTCCATGAACGACGTTCCGCCTTTGAGTCCGCTGGCCATGACTTTCATCGCCCGAACAAGCGCCGCCGTCTTCCAATCGCCTTCGCCCGCGAATCCATAGTTGTCCGCCATCAACCGCTGCGGCGCGAGACCGGGCAGTTGCACGAGGCCATGCAAATCTTCAAACGTGGTGGTAAAGCCTTTAAAATTGCCGTCCGCCAAAAACTGGCGCAAGCCAAGCTCAATGCGAGCGGCCTCGCGAATGGATTTGGCGCGCTTGCCACCTTTTTTTAAGTCGGCCGCGACTTCGTAAACCGCCTCGTATTCCTTGACGATGGCGTCAATTTCTTTTTCCGATACTTCGTTCACCACTTTGACCAAATCGCCAACGCCGTAGCCATTAACGGCAAAGCCAAACTTGATTTGTGCGGAAACTTTATCGCCTTCGGTCACGGCCACTTCGCGCATGTTGTCACCAAAGCGGGCGAACTTCGCCGTCTGCCAGTCTGCCCAAGCAGCTGCCGCCCGCGCCCAGGCTCCGAGCTTTTCCTGGGTGGATTTTTCCTGCCAGAAACCAACCACCACCTTGCGCGCCAGGCGCAACCGGCTCCAGATGAAACCGTGTTCGCGATCGCCGTGCGCAGCCTGGTTCATGTTCATGAAATCCATGTCAATCGTCGCCCACGGGATATCGCGGTTATATTGGGTGTGCAGGTGCGCCACCGGCTTGCGAAGCTGCTTGAGTCCATTGATCCACATCTTCGATGGCGAGAACGTGTGACACCAAGTGATGAGGCCGATGCACTTGGCAGCGTTGTTTGCCGCCTGGCAGAGTTCCGTCACCGCATCCGGCGTGACGAGGACGGGTTTGAAAACCACTTTCACAGGAATGGCGGTCGCGAGGTTAAGCGCCTTGGCGATTTCCTGCGAATGTTCGGCAACTTTCTTCAAAGTCTGCGGGCCGTAAAGATGCTGGCTGCCAGTAACGAACCACACTTCGTATTGCTTAAGGTTGATGTCCATATATTAAGATTCTTAAGTTAATTGCCAATTAAAGAAGCGGACAACTTTAGTTGTCCGCTTCAACTTGGTTCAGATAAATTCGTTGATAAGGTTTTCGAGATACTCTTGGCGGCCACTGACGCTGGGGTCGGCTTCGCCTTTCTTGAGCATATAAGCTTCCAAGTCCTTGAAGCTGGCTTTGCCCGCCTCAATCTTGGCCCCAATGCCCGTATCCCACGAGGCGTAGCGGTTCTTAACGAACTCAGCCAGACGTCCATCCTTACGAATGGCTGCCGCAATCTTCAAACCGCGCGCAAAAGCATCCATACCGCCGATGTGCGCGTAGAACAAATCGATCGGTTCAAAGCTCTCGCGGCGAACCTTTGCGTCGAAGTTCACCCCGCCAGTCTTGAAGCCGCCGTATTTCAGCACGCTCAACATCGTGTAGGTCGTCAAATAAATGCTGGTCGGAAATTGATCCGTGTCCCAGCCCAGCAATTCGTCGCCCGTATTCGCGTCAATCGAACCCAGCGCACCGGCTGCGCCAGCGACTTCCAGTTCGTGCTGCATCGAGTGACCAGCAAGTGTGGCGTGGTTGGTTTCGATGTTCAATTTGAAGTGCGGAAGCAAATCAAATTCCCGGAGGAAGTTCAGGCACGCGGCGGAATCAGAGTCATATTGATGCTTCGTCGGTTCTTTCGGTTTCGGCTCGATGTAGAACTGACCTTTGAAGCCAATCGCCTTCTTGTGCGCGACGGCCAGATGGAGAAATTTCGCCAGATGCTCCTGCTCGCGCTTCATATCGGTATTGAGCAGCGTCATATAACCTTCGCGGCCGCCCCAGAACGTATAGCCCTCACCGCCGAGTTCATGCGTCACTTCCATTGCCTTCTTTACCTGACAGGCCGCGAACGCGAACACATCCGCATTGCAGCTCGTGCTTGCGCCGTGGACAAAGCGTGGATGCGAAAACGCATTCGTCGTGCCCCAGAGCAGTTTGATGCCAGTGCGCTTCTGCTCTTCTTTCAAGACCTTCGCTACCGCGTCAAAATTCTTGTTGGTTTCTTTCAGCGTCTTACCCTCCGGCGCGACGTCGCGGTCATGCCAGCAATAATACGGCGCCCCCAGTTTGGTGATGAACTCAAACGCCACCCGCGCGCGGTTCTGCGCGTTGCTGATGGACGCGGTGCCGTCGTCCCACGGGCGCTGCATCGTGCCAGCCCCGAACGGATCGCTGCCGGTGCCCCGGAACGTATGCCAGTAAACCACCGCGAAGCGCAGATGGTCGCGCATGGATTTGCCCTCGACGATTTCGTCGGCGTTGTAATGTTTGAACGCGAGCGGGTTTTTAGATTTCGGCCCTTCGAAGGCGATGTTGGCAATGTTCGGGAACGCAGCTTTCATATGTATGATGTGTTGTTTTTGTTTTTATTTAAGTACTGGGCGCCGTTTAATGGGCACCATTTTTTCCACGGGAAAATCTTTAGGATTGTTATCAGGAACCACCAGCCGGTCAATGCCCACGGCAATCAAACCTGCGGTCCGGCGGCGCGGTGCGGCCACGCACTCCACGCGGCCAAACTTGGCCCACATGGAACCGTTTTGAACCGCACGCGACAGATGCGCCAGCACCGTAGCCGGCAATTCCGTCAGGCTGCCCGTGATGACCACCCGCCGCAACCCCAGTACATTCAATGATCCAGCGATGGCGGTCGCCGCAGAATCTAACGAATTCGCGAGCCAAGGTTCAATCCCCTTTTCAATAATATGCTCGCGCAGTTCCGCCCAGGTGTGCTTTTTACCACTCGTCGCCGTCGAAAAACTTTCCAGCAGGCCGCGCAAGGAAACCAGCGTCTCCATGCAACCAATCGCGCCGCAACCGCACTGGCGCGTGTTGCCCAACACCGGCGTATGGCCGATTTCGCCGCTGATCGGCAAGGGATTCGCCAGCGGCCGGCCGTCCACGATGATGGCGCCGCCGACACCCTCGCCGAAATCCACCAGCAGAAAGTCTTCGCACTCCGGATGCGCGAGATGATGGCCCAGGGCCAGCGCGCGTTCCTCCTGCACCAGCAGCACCGGCACATTCCACACACTGCGGACGATCTTCGCCAGGTCGGCTTTTTCCGTCCAATGGATATTAGGCGAGAATAACACCCGGTTCGTCGTCTCATCCACAATGCCCGGCACGCTCAACAATACGCCGAGAAAATCTTTCCCGCCAATTTCCTTGGCCGCCGCGCGCAATTGTTTCTCCCACACTCGCGCGGGCCCAAATTCGTTTTTGGTGAGGGCGAAAGTAAACTGCCATGCGTCCGCTACGGGAATGCCGAGCGCCACGCGCGCCACAGTGGTTTCCAGTATCCCGACCTGGATGGCCAGCAGCCGCGCCTTCGACTGGTTCAACTGCAGCTTCCGCCCCGGCCGCCCGCGCTGGGTTGATTCGTAGCCGCTGGGGTCGCCGACTTCGATTTCCTCCAGCACCTCGGACGCGATCAATTCATCCACGATTTTCCCGGCCGTGGGCTGGCTCATGCCGAGCGCCTTCGCCAGTTCCGCCCGCGACGCCACGCCCAGCTTTTGCAATTGCCGGAGCAAGGCGCGCCGGTTCAATTGGCCCATGCGGGAGGGAACGTAGATCATTAACTAAAGATAACTACGGAATTGCCCCACATGTCAAGCGCCATTGATTAAATGTTCCCCGGCGGAAAACATTTGCCCCGCCCGCAAAAAAGTGTTTTCGTCTTCCCTTACAAACATTCAATGCTTATGAAGTTCAAATCACTGCTCATTCTATTGGCCGCCGCCGCGTTGCTCGGCCCCGCCCACCTCACCGCCCAGACCGTCACCACCAATCGCCCGGTCAGCCACCTGGATCCGGAACTGCGCGCCCTCGTTGACGACATCAAGGCCAAGCTCAAGGCCGGTCAGAACACCGAAGCCGCGCTGGCCCCGGAGCTTGCGACCTTCGACCAATTGCTCGCCAAGCACACCGGCGAGAAGACCGACGCCGTCGCGCAGATTCTCTACATGAAGGCCATGCTCTACATCCAGGTCCTCAACGATCCGGACAAGGGCAAAGTCCTTATCCAGCAGGTCAAAACGGATTATCCGGACACCCGGCTCGCCAAGAACGCCGACCGGATTCTTTCGAACTTAGAAAAACAGGCCGAGTCCAAGAAGGTACAGGCTGGGCTCGCACCCGGCACCGTTTTCCCGGACTTCAACCTCAAGGATTTACAGGGCAACCCCATTTCCGTTTCATCGCACAAGGGCAAGGTCGTCATGCTCGACTTCTGGGCCACGTGGTGCGGCCCGTGCCGTGCCGAACTGCCCAATGTCATCGCCACCTACGCCAAATATCATAGCCAAGGCTTCGATGTCATTGGCGTCAGCTTGGATTCCGACCGCGACAAACTCGATGCGTTCCTCAAGCAGCAGGCGGGCATGACCTGGCCGCAGTTTTACGATGGTCAAGGCTGGAGCAACGAGCTCGCCGTGAAGTGCGGCGTCGAATCCATTCCCTTCACCATTCTCGTCGGCCCCGATGGCAAGATCATCGGCACCGAATTGCGCGGACCCGCCCTGGGTGCCGCCGTGGCCAAAGCCTTGGGTAAGTAATTTAAACTGACTCCTCCCCGTCTGGCCTGGCCCGGCGGGGATTTTTATTTGCCCGCGCCCTCATCCATCCGGTTGTAATACTTGAACAACCTTCGCGGCAACCAGCGCGGCAGGAAGCGGATTGCGAAAATAACCAGCCGGTTGCTGAAGCCCGGCACACTGATGACCTTCCCTGCGCGAAAATCTTGATGCGCCACGCGCGCCGCCACATCGGCTGGCATTTTGGCGACCTTATGAATCCGCTGTTTTTCACCCCGGGCCACTTTGCTGAAGTTCGTATCCGTTGCGCCGGGACAAAAAGCCGTCACCGTCACCCCCGTACCGGGCAGCTCCTCCGCGACCGCCTCCGTGAACGACTGCACAAACGCTTTCGTCGCGCTGTAAACGCCCAGGTGCGGCCCCGGCAAGAAGCCCGCCACCGAGCCCACGTTCAGCACCCCACCGCGCATGCGTTCAATCATGCCCGGCAGAAATAATCGCGTGAGCGCAACCAGTGCCGTGATGTTCACCTGAATAATTTCCAACTGCCGGTCCATCGGCAATTCCGCGAATGCGCCGTGCAACCCAAAGCCCGCGTTATTGATGAGCACGTCCACGATCATGCCCCTGCCCTTCAATTCATCGAAGATGGCTTGCGCCGATTCCAGGCGCGCCAAATCCGCCGTGATCACGTAGACATCTATTTTATGTTGAAGCCGCAATTGTCCCGCGAGAGCCTCCAGCGCGGCGGTGTTGCGCGCGACCAATATCAAGTTGGACTTATCGGCCGCGAAGCATTTGGCCAGTTCCAGCCCGATGCCCGAAGACGCACCGGTGATGAGGACAGTCTCAGTCATGGTAAAAGCTGACATTCTAAAACACTGACAAACTTAAAATTACCGGTTTTCAGCATTTCAGGTTTTAAGCTTTTTAGATTCTTACTACCGGTTGCCCCACCCGAACCGGTCCGTAATCGGCCAGTACACGAAGAACGACTTCCCGATAACGTTCTGCGCCGGAAATCCGCCCCACACCCGCGAATCCGAGCTGTTGCACGTGTTATCGCCCATGACCATATACGTATTCCCGTCATTATTATAGACCGTGTTGCCATCCGGGAAGTAGGGCAAGTTCGAGTATTGGCCGAAGCTCGCCGCCACCGCGCCATTCAAGTGCCCCGAGAACGTACTCTCGTGCGGGGGCGACTTCGGGTTAAAGCCGTACACGCGTTCGAAGTGCGGCGTCCCCGCATCCAACCGCACCCCATTGATAATCAAATGCCGGTCATCGCCAATCTGCACCTTCTCCCCCGGCAACGCCACCAGGCGCTTGATATAAAACTGATCCTGCGGCATCTGGTTCATACCGCTCGCGTCCGGGTTATTAATCCCATACGTCGCGAACACGATGATTTCGCCGCGCGACGGTTGGTGGAAGTTAAAGCTCATGCGGTCCACGAATAAATGGTCCCCCGCACTCACCTTCATCCGGATGACATCCTCGCCCTTCTTATAGACATGGCTCGGGTCCAGGCCGGCGCGGCGGGCCAATGGCTGCTCCCCGAAATCCGGCGGGAACCACAGCACATGTTCCACCCCGCCAATCGTCAGCGTCTGCTTGAGATTGAAAATGAGAAACTTCGTCGGCGGACTGATCGCCTCGATTGCGCCATCCGCCTGGGCCACCACGCGCACGAACGAATCGCCATGGAACCACGCCTTGATGCGGTCCAAGCCCGTGGGGATGACCAACGTCGCGCCCAGCTTCTGCTGCTCCGCATACTCCGCACGCACCTTATCCTTGTCCGGGTTCCAGAAATTGATCCGGGTGAAATCCGGCACCGACGTAACGCCAAACAAAGTCGGCTGCATCGAACCCGTGGGAATCTTGAACGGCTGCACAAAGAACGTGCGGATCGCCATCGCCACGGCCAGCGCCACCAAAAGGACTTCCACATTCTCGCGCCAGGACGCGTTCGGATAGGGTTTGAGATGCTTTTCACCGGCGAACTGCAACTCCTCCGCCTGCGTGCGGATCTTGCCCGTGTGGCCCTCGAGCATGGCCGCGTGCAGTTCCTCCTGCTTCAGCGTTACGGCCGCGACGGCTTCCGGCGATAACAAATCCCGCTGCGCCGCGGTGAGGCGGCGGTAATGTTTGGCGAGCGCGCACGCCTCGCGCACGGTTTTGGAAGTAAGCCAACGCAGCAAAATCATGAGCTAATAAAAGTACGCATTCCCGTGGAATAATTAAAGACAAGATTCCGGCCAAATCGCTTTTAGGAATAACTAAGACCGCACGGCCGGCGCGTAACAACCCAGCTGCCACCGAAAAATCAGGCGTGCGTCGGACGCCATTTTCCGCTAATCCATCGCCATGCAAAGTGCCCGTCACATCGTCAATCTCGCCCTCGTCGGCTTCATGGGCACGGGCAAGACCACCGTGGGCCGGCACGTCGCAGAATATCTCGGCTTTGAATTTCTCGACACCGACGAAATGATTCAGGCCCGCACCAACCGCACCATCACGGATATTTTTGCCAAGGACGGCGAACCCGCCTTTCGCGCCTTGGAAAAACAAGTTGTGGCCGAACTCGCCGCGCGCGAACAAACCGTCATCGCCACCGGCGGCGGTTTGCCGACCAATGCGGAGAATCTCGCCGCCTTAAAATCCTTTGCCCTCGTCATCTGCCTTTGGGCCTCGCCCGAAAAGATCTGGGACCGCGTCAAGAACCAATCGCACCGTCCCCTGCTCCACGATGCCAACCCGCAGCAGAAAATCCGCGACCTGCTGGCCGTGCGCGAGCCGTTTTACAAACAGGCCGACGTCCTCATCAACACCGATTTGCGCTCCGTGCGCGAGGCCGCGCAGCAGATTGCGTTGCAATACAAGCTCGCCACCCGGAAACGGCGATGAAGGCAGCCATCCGTCAGCGCGCGGCGGAACTCGGCTTTGACGACTGCCGGTTTACCACCGCCGCCCCACCCGTCAGCGCGGATAAGTTTTCCAATTGGCTTACCGAAAAGCAGCATGGCGAAATGGCCTGGCTCGAACGCAACGCCGACAAGCGCATCGACCCCCAGAAAGTCCTCCCCGGTGCCAAAACCATCATCGCTTTAGCCGTGAGCTATGCCACCCGTGACGAGTTACCCGTGACGCGCGACCAGCTCCCTGCCGCAACTCAAAACCCAAAACCCAAAACTCAAAACTCTGTCGGCGTCCTCGCCCGCTACGCCCAATTCAAAGATTACCACGATGTCCTGGGCGAGAAGCTCAAGACGCTAACAATATTTTTGGATGAATTGGGCGGTGGCACGGCCACTTCCTTGTGGTATGTAGATACCGGGCCGGTGTTGGAGCGCGACATCGCGCAGCGGGCGGGCATCGGCTTTGTCGGCAAACACACCAACCTCATCAGCCGCAAACTCGGCAACTGGATGTTTCTCGCCGAAATCCTGACCACGCTCGAACTCGCCCCGGACGCGCCCGAGCCAAATCATTGCGGCCGTTGCACGCGCTGCCTGACCGCCTGCCCCACGCAAGCCATCACCGCCCCGTTCCAACTGGATGCGCGCAAATGCATCGCTTATCTGACCATTGAATTGAAGGGGGCCATCCCCGTTGAATATCGCCGCGCCATTGGCAGCCGGATATACGGCTGTGACGATTGCCTGGCCGCTTGTCCGTGGAACAAGTTTGCGCAGGCAAGCCAGCTGATGACGCCGCACGCGCGCAAAGATTTGGCCACGCCGGATTTGATTGAACTGCTCCAACTGGACGCGGCCGGTTTCAAGGCCCGCTTTGCCGGCACCCCGATGTTACGCACCAAGCGGCGCGGCCTCTTGCGAAACGTCTGCGTGGCGCTCGGCAATTGTGGCGATGCCACGGCCCTGCCCGCCTTGACCCAAGCCGCGCACGACCCCGAACCCTTGATTGCCGAGCACGCCCGCTGGGCCATCCGTGAAATCGAAGCCCGCCACCCCTAGCTACGCCCGCCGCCTGATGTGAACCACGCCAACGGCGGTTGGCTCCGGCGACTTGTTAGGCGACCGTCTCATACAAGTCCATCAAGCAAATCTTCCAAGACTGAAAACGGTATGTGGCGCGTTGCGTCTTTTGACGACTCAACGTATGTCGGACACATCTGCCTCTTGAAACTTGGCAGCCAAAGATAACAACGACGAACATCAAGGGTGCCATCGCTAAATCGTGACCGAAACTTCTCAAATACCGTGATGCCGTTCCGAGTAATCTCCCACGAATCTCTCTCGTCGTGGTCAAACATGAAATCCCGTAAAACACAATCCTTACGCGCCCACGCAATCATGGTATGCCACTTCGGCTCTAACTGAGTCGGATAGGGCTGCAAATCATCCGGCTGAATATCGAAATAGTGGCGCTGCTGGATATGCTGCAATGCCTCCTGCTTGGAATTGATACAACGCAACTCAGCCAGAACGGCAAGCAGAATAATCATGCACTGGCCTCGCTCGCTAAACACTTCAATGGGTGGTGGATTGGGCATGGTGCTAGGTCGCCTAACGAAAAAAGCTGAGCCACCGCCGAACTGCGACGTGAACCGCGACAGCGGAACGGCAAGCGCCAACGGCGGTTGGCTCCGGCGACTGGTTAGGCGGCGTCATGGTTTGCTCTCACTGTCTTTCCGCCGCTTGGTCTCGTGCCCCATGATGAACACAAAATGCTCTCGACTGCCAGTGACGACTACAAACTGTCCCTGCTGCAAATCTGCCTCTGTGTAACGCCGCCGATGATCCTCAATCACCGGCGCAGGCACATCCGCAAGCGCAACGCCGCGACAACCGGGATGAAGAATCTGCCCAATCTGAAGTGGTGTCAAGTAATCCACGGCACGCTGGGCGGCTGCGTCATATATGTCGGGACGAGTTAGTGCGGTCATGCCAAGCTCGCTCTGAATCCTCTGCGCCTGCTGCGCTATCTTTTCGTTGAAGTCTTTGCTGAATTCCATGTTGTGATGTGCGTGTGGTAGCCGCCTAACGAAAAAAGCTGAGCCACCGCCGACTCGCGCCGTGAACCGCGATAGCGGAACTGACCGCGCCAACGGCGGTTGGCTCCGGCGACTTGTTAGGCCACATGGTCATCCTTTCTTTTGGTCTTCGTAAAATCACCCCAAAACAACCACAAAAATACAAATGTCGCTACTGCAAATACAATCTGATTGGAGGCCACATCAAAGAAAGGCGCATCACGCCACCACGCAAAC
>CAIPKV010000015.1 GCA_903865745.1 uncultured Verrucomicrobia subdivision 3 bacterium
ATTTGCGGGCATTCTTGGCCTGCCAGTGCTGGCTCAAAGTTGCGGTGGCCCGTGACAGCCATTCTTCGTCGTCCTCCAGTTCCAGCACCTTTTTCCGGCTGAAATATTTTTCACTGCTGGGGGCGGGTCGCCCCAGCGGTTTCAGCAGGCCGCGCGCGACTAGAATCGGAAGATCATGCGGTTTGAAACCCAGACAGGCCGCGACCTGCACAATGTTCATCCGGGCAGGCAACCGCGCCAGATTCAACACCTCTTTCAGCTCGTTATTCATAGTGTTTCTTCTCGGTGAACGTTTTCTCAAAAAACGGATTTTTCAACTCTGCCGGAAATGCGGTGCGCGGACTTGTATCGCATACACAAAACGAATGGCGCATATCTCAGTTACTCTGGTGGTGATTGATTCGGCGGTCGCGTTGTAAAGATGATGCCAAAATAGACCGTGCCAGAATTTCCCGGTGGCTGTCTCCGCCGCAAGCCGCCGCCCAACACCCAGGCAATCACCGCCAGCGACAGCCAGACGAACACGAGGTAACAATAAACGCCGTAATCCGAGATCAGGGCGTCCAGAAAGTTGAAAACGGGATTCAGCACGTCCGCCGGATTTAAGTTCATGGCTGGCCCTCCGCTGAATGGATTATGGCGAGGATTGCCGCCTTGAGTGGGGCTGGCAATTTATCCCAAGCAGTGACTACTTGGGACAAGTCGTGGCTTGACGGGACTAGAATTTGTGTGTCTCCTTGTGTGTCGCTGTGCGGATTTCCCTTATTATCGGTGGGAAATTGTGGGGTTCGAATCCCCCTCTCTCCGCCAGCTTAAGTTTCGTGTCGGACGCGGAGAATGGGTTCGGAGCGTAGCTCAGCCTGGCTAGAGCGCGTGGTTTGGGTCCACGAAGTCGCAGGTTCGAATCCTGTCGCTCCGACCATTTACCCTCGATAGGCGGAGCGTGACTCACACGCGTCCGACTGCGACTTACAGCCGACTTCCATCCGTCTTGTTCGCTCTACAAGTTCTCATCCAAGTTAAGAAACTATACCGATGTTGGCATTGCTCAGGCTGGGATGGTTGCGAGCGAAGAGGTTTTATGCTTAAATGCAACCTGGCTTTGACGCCAGCGCGTTGAATGTTTTAGGCGCGGCGCGGTCTAACTCTTGATTATTTTATTATGATGATGTGGAACTTGAATTATCTGTTGTGGGTGTTTCTGCCGGGTCTATTGCTCGGCCTGTGGGCGCAGTGGCGGCTGCATTCGGCTTTTGGCAAATACAGTCAGGTGCCAGTGGAATCCGGTATGACGGGCGCGGAAGCGGCCCGGCGCATTCTTGATAGCGCCGGTCTCACCGACGTGCCGGTGGAGGAAGTCGAAGGCCAGTTGACCGACCATTATGACCCCACGAAGCGCGCGCTGTTTTTGTCTTCGGACAATTATCAGGGCAATTCGATTGCCGCCGTCGGGGTGGCGGCGCATGAGTCCGGTCACGCGCTGCAACATCAAGCGGCTTACGCGATGCTCAACTTGCGCATGGCGCTGGTGCCCATTACGCAGTTTGCCAGCACCATCTACGGAGCGATTCTCCTCCTCGGCTGGATCATGGGGATGATGAAGTTCATGCTGCCCATCATCATCGTCGTGTTTGGTATCATCACTTTCTTCCAACTCATCACCCTGCCGGTGGAATATGACGCGTCCAATCGGGCCAAGGAACAGTTGTTCCGGCTTGGTCTGGTGCGTGAAGATGAACGCGCGGGTGTGGCCAAGGTGCTCGATGCCGCCGCGCTCACTTACGTGGCTGCGCTGGTCAGTTCCATGCTCACGTTGTTGTATTACATCACGGCGGCGCGCAACCGGAACTGAGTTAATTTGCTTGCAGCGGAGCGGGGCGTGTTTAACTTGGCCGCATTCATGGCGGCTAAAAAAGTTCAGCGCAAACCCAAGGCGATGAAGCGGAATAAGAAAGTTTCCGCAATCGCAGCACCACCGGTGGTCACCCCACCCTCGCCACCCATCACGGTGCCGTCGGATTTGCCGATCAACAAACCGGCGGAGGGCGACACCACCCAATTTCTTCGCCGCGAAGCCGAGCGCATGGACGGCGACAGCGCCATCCGGCTTTATCTTCGTGAAATCGGCCAGGTAAAACTACTCACGCCCCAAGAGGAAATCGAACTCGCCGCCAAGATTAAGAAGGGCGACAAGAAAGCGCGCGAACACATGATCAAGGCGAACTTGCGCCTGGTCGTGAAAATTGCGCGCGACTACGAGGGCATCGGCCTGCCGCTGCTCGACCTCATCAGCGAGGGCAATATCGGTTTGATGAAGGCTGTCGAACGCTTTGACCCGAAGAAGGGTGGCAAGCTGTCCACCTACGGTTCGTGGTGGATTAAGCAGTCCATCAAGCGCGCGCTAGCTAATCAGTCCAAGACCATCCGCCTGCCCGTGCATCTGGTGGATAAGATTTCCAAGATGCGCAAGACGGGGATGAAGTTGCAGGAAGAATTTGGTCGCGAGCCGAGCGATGAAGAACTCGCTGCCGAGCTCGGCACCACGGCGGCGCGCGTTTCGCAGATGCGTTCCGCGTCCATTCGTCCCGCGTCGCTCGACGCGCCGGTGGGTGATGACGATTCCAATACCTATTCCGAAATTGTCGAGGACGAGCGCGCCACTAACCCCTACGAAGATTTGGAAGACAAGACCGTCACCGGCATGTTGCAGGACATGGTCAAGCATCTCGATGACCGCGAGGCGACGATTCTGCGCTACCGCTTCGGTCTCGACGGCGGCAACGAGAAGACTTTGGAAGAAGTCGGTGAGAAGTTCGGGGTCACGCGCGAACGCGTCCGTCAGATCCAGAACCTTGCGCTGCGCAAGCTTCGCAAGATGATTGAAAAGTTGGAGAAGACCAAGCAGAAGGAAATTTAAGCCATGCCGTCCACCGTCACTGCCGCCGAAATCGCCGCCGCCATCCGCAACGTCCCGGATTTTCCGAAACCGGGTATCCAGTTCAAGGACATCACGCCGGTACTCGCCGATGCCCGCCTCTTCGCCGGCGCGATTGAGCTGCTCACCGCCAACTTCAAGCCCGGCAGCATTGACGCCGTGGTCGGTATTGACGCGCGCGGATTTATTTTTGCCGCCGCCGCCGCGACCAAGCTGAAGGCGGGCTTCGTTCCGGTTCGCAAAAAGGGCAAGCTGCCCTTCACGACCATCGAACAGGATTACGCGCTCGAATACGGCCACGCCACCGTCGCGCTGCACACCGACGCCATCAAGCCCGGCGCGCGCGTGCTCCTCGTGGACGACTTACTGGCCACCGGCGGAACCTCCGGTGCGGCCGCTTCGCTCGTGAAGCAGCTCGGTGGCAACATTCTGGAAGTCGTCTTCCTCATCGAACTAAAATTTCTCGACGGCCGCAAACACCTGAATGACTTTCCGGTGCGTTCGCTGGTGACGTATTAAGCCACGGACCGAGGCATGAGTGAAGCTCCCATCCTGAGCGTCGTCGCTCCCTGCTACAATGAGCAGGGCAACTTAATCCCGCTCGTCACCGCCATCCGCGAGGCGTTGGAGCCGCTGAAGATTGCCTACGAAATTGTCATCGCGGATGACTACAGCCGCGATGATTCGTGGAACATCCTGCAAAAGCTTGGCGCGGAAGATCAACGCATCCGCGCCGTTCGTCTAAACCGGAACTGCGGCCAATCCGCTGCCGTGTGGGCCGGCATTCAAGCTGCCACTGGCCGTTACATCGCCACGCTGGACGCCGACTTGCAAAATCATCCGCGCGAACTGCCGCGCTTCCTCGAAGCGATTCAACGCGGCGACAGCAATTCCGACTGCGTCTGCGGTTCACGCGTCGCCGCCCGCGCGCAGGGCGATTTCCGGGTGCGTCAGGTTTCCTCAAAGATCGCCAATGGCATCCGCAATTCGATTACGCACGAGACCGTCAGCGACTCCGCGTGCGGCTACCGCATCTTCAAGCGCGAATGCGTCGCGCGCCTGAAATTTTTCAAGGGCATGCATCGCTTCATGCCGACGCTGTTCCGCATCGAGGGCTTTGTCGTCACGGAAATTCCCATCAGCCACCACACGCGGCTCACCGGCCAGAGCCATTACGGCGTGCTGAACCGGCTCTTCGTCACCATCCACGATTTGTTTGCCGTGCGCTGGATGCAAAAGCGGATGTTCCGCTTCGAGGTGAAAGAGCAGATTAATTTTCCGCGCACGCCCAGGGTTTAGCGTTTTCGCGGCGCGCAATTGAGTTTTCCAATTCCGCTTTTCCCGCTACCTTTTCCCGCAATGCACTGGCTGCAAACCATCGACACGCGCCTGTTTCTGTTTTTCAACCGATCGCTGGTCAATCCCTGCTTCGACTGGCTGATGCCGGTGTTGAGCGGCGGCCACGGAGTGAAGACACCGTTCCTCGTGCTGGTCATTGTCCTCGGTATCGTCTTGATCATCTTCGGCAACCGCCGCCTGCGCCTCTGCTTAATCTTCGCGCTCATCGTCGTTGGCACCAACGACGGGCTGCTTTGTAACACCATTAAAAACGCCGTTCACCGCGCGCGCCCGTTCGTCACCCTGCCCGAGGCGCGGCAGTTCGGCGTCGTCGGTGCGGGTTACATTCCGCCGGAGATCAATGCCGAGGGCGTGAACCTGGCCGCCGACAAAGGCAGCCACAACAGCATGCCGTCGTCACACGCCGCCAACTTTTTTGCCGCCACGATGGCGCTCTTCCTGTTCTATCGGCGCAGCCTACGGTTTATGTTGCCACTCGCGCTCGCGGTTTCATTTTCCCGACTCTACAACGGCGTGCATTATCCGAGCGACGTACTGGCGGGTGCAATTCTCGGGGCAGGCTGGGCGGCGGCGCTAGCCATCGTACTGGAAACTTCGTGGCAATTTATTGGGAAACGTTACTTCCCGCGCGCCTTTGAGCAGATGCCCGTGCTCGTGCCGAACTTGAATCTGGGCAATCCTCCGCGCCGCTGAATCATGGCCGCGAATCAGACACGGTGGGGCGAGCGTCCTCGCGAGCCGGTCCTTGCGGACGGCCACCCAGGCTCGCGGGGACGCTCGCCCCACCATTCTGAAATCCTCCTGCCCATTCGCGACTACAATCTCGCCGCTACGCTCGATTCCGGCCAGGTCTTTCGCTGGCAACGCGTGGATTATGCCTGGCAAGGCGTCATTGGAAAACATCTCGTTCAGCTCACGCAAACGGATCAAGGCATTCACGCCCAAACGGCCGCGCCGGTGGACGATTGGAATTTCCTGCGCCACTTTCTCCAGACCGACATTGACCTCGCCGCCATCTTGAAAACGTTTCCCGATGATGAGCCGATGCGCGCAGCCATCGCCAGTTGCCGGGGATTACGCCTGCTCCGGCAAGATCCGTGGGAATGTCTCGCCTCGTTCATTCTTTCTTCCACCAAACAGATCGTTCAAATCCGTCAGATCGTCGCCCTGCTCTGCGAACGATTTGGTCAGCCCCTCACCCCGTCCCTCTCCCCATCCGATGGGGAGAGGGTGGCCGAAGGCCGGGTGAGGGGCGCGCTATATTATTCCTTTCCATCGCCACAGTACTTGGCTGCCGCGGTCAGCGAAGCCGAGTTGCGCGCGTGCAAGATGGGTTTTCGCGCCCCGAGCCTGTTGCATGCCGCGCGCCAGATTGCGGAAGGCCGCCTAGACTTGGAAAAAATCTGCTCTATGGATTACGCCGCCGCCCGTGCGGAGCTGATGACGTTGCGCGGCGTTGGTGGGAAGATTGCGGATTGCGTACTGCTGTTCGGTTACGGCTTCGATACGGCCTTTCCGGTGGATGTGTGGATTGAGCGCGCATTGCAGGAGCTTTATTTTCCGCGACGCCGCGCGCGCGAGCAGCGGCTGCGCCGTTTTGCCGCCACGCATTTCGGTCCGCACGCCGGTTACGCACAGCAATATCTGTTTCATTACATGCGAACGAAGCGCGGCTGAACTGAAAAGTCCCAGTTAAAGCCATTTGCTCGCCAACAAGACACAATTATTTGGCATCTGAACACGTTTTCTCGGCAGCTGAACGCGTTTAGCTGCCGATTTAAGACGTTTAGCACGCGAGTGAAGGCAATTAGCAGGCGCCTGAAGACGTTCAGCACCACGCTGAATGCCCATAGCACGCCGCTAAACGTATTTAATCGGCTGCTAAACCTTTTCAGCAGACCGCTGAAGCCGTTGAGCTCTCTGCTAAACACGATTAGCACGGTGCTAAAGACGTTTAGCACGCCGCTAAATGCAATTAGTAGGCCACTGAAGACGCTTAGCAGGCAAATGAACACAATTAGTTGCCTACTAAACGCAATTAGCAAGGCCTACTGATGGGTAAACGGCCACGCAACGGCATAAAACTGCCAGTTTTTGACGAAAACCGGCGAAATCAACGAAGTGATGGCGATTTTTATACACTGGAGCGGTGATGTCCTGACAGGTTATTGCTGGTTGATAGCGATTTTTCATCAATTTGAAGTATAGCCAGCCAAACAATCCGCTGACGGGAATGGACCATCCCATTTAACTTGAAGAATTGAGAAACCGATTGCCGAAGTATTCCCCTGCTTGTAAACTTTTCTAACTAGGAGTAAAGCGTTCTGCCAAAAAAAGCCTCACAAGAAATTAGCGCCATCATCAAGGCTGTAAATGCCCGTGATGTTCGTCTCCGTAAATTGGAAAAAATGTCCAATGGTTCGGCTAATTGGGTGGATTTGGATGGAAAAAAAGGTAACTCGCCTGATTCAAGAAGAAAATCAACGACTTAGGGCACCAAAATCTGGCCGGACATCATTGCCGGAGTAGTCAGCAGCGGAAACAGAAACGCTCAGTAGTTCATGGCGTAGGCCAGCCGGTTGCTATCGGTGATGGCCCACAGACTTAAAGGACTAACGGACAGGGGAAATTTGATGAACCGCGCGCTGCCGTCGGCCATGGCGTAGTTGGAGCCGCCGGAATTGCCCTTGGTATTTTGAGAATAAGTTGTACCCCGGTTGTCGTGCTGGCTTTGTTCGTCAACGCCGGTGGCGTCGTTGCCATAGCCTTCCAATAAGTCCATGTAGAAATCGCCGGCATCGTGACGCTTCTCGCCTAGGATGATGGTGTCACTGACATGGACGATGGCATTTTCCTTGATGCTGTAAGGCAGGGCAGCCATGGCGGCTGAGAGCGTGCCCCACGTGGTCGTGCCCAGCTGGTCGGCAAAGTAATCGTTCCAGCCATTGATCAAATAGCTGCGCGGCGAGGCGTCGGCGACATTGTTGGAGGAGGTTGAACCGATTGAAGCGGGACTGGTCGGCAGTGAAGCGTCGGTTGGGCAAACGAGGAGTTTTACATTCTTGCCGTAGTTGTTGTAAAAATGATCTGGCCAGCGGTCAACACTGTTGCGCGAGGGAAAAGCGCCATTGTTGTCATCCACATACATGCGCGCGGCGAGGCTCAACTCCTTCAAGTTATTGAGACAGGCGATGCGCCGGCCCGCTTCTTTGGCGCGACTCAACGTCGGCAAGAGCATCGCCGCCAAAATGGCAATGATGGCGATGACGACCAACAGTTCGATGAGGGTGAACGCGCGGCGCGAGTTCTTCATGGGTTTAATGACGCCCTGAAATCAATTTGGTTTCAAAGTATTTCCGTGCCCTGCGCAAGGGCAACCGGCGGCCTCAAAATCGGATTTGACTTGGATGGCAAGCTGGGTAATGCTTTTCAAAGTTGACTACGAAATTCCCCCTGCCGATTTGAGGAACTGTTAAAATCCCATCGGACGGTAAATTCAAATTGAACTTTTCCTGACGCAAACCGTCCAATGCGGGACGAATTATCCCGATAAATTGCGGATTGCCAGCGGAATCTCCGGTCAGCCTAACCAATTAATTTATATGGCCAAAGTCCCCACGAAGAAGATTGTCAAAAAGCCCGCCAAAGGTGCCGTCGCTGACGCGCCGGTAGCCGAAACGCCCGCGCCAGCCGCGCCGACCGCGCCGGAGCCGATGTTTGAACCGGTTGAAAAAGCGGCGCCGGCGCCGGTCGAGGCCGAATTGCCGGCCGAACGTACGGTGGACAGCATCACGGCGTCCGCCACGGAAGACGCGCGCAAGGATATTTCCCGCACGACCAGCGAATCCTCGGATGATCTGCGCCCGCCGTCGGCACCCGTCGAGCCGACCGGCGAAGACACACGCCATACCGACCGGCGCGTCGGCGGATTCCAGCGCGACCGCATCGCCACCTCGCTTAATATCGCCAAATTGCAGGCGATGAACATGACGGAGCTCAACAAGATGGCGCGCGAATACGGCGTGGAAAACTTCGGCACGATGCGCAAGCACGAGGTCATCTATCATATTCTCTCCAAGAACGCGGAGCGCGCGGGCGTGCTGTTTTCTGAGGGCGTCATTGAGGTGTTGCCGGAGGGTTTTGGCTTCCTACGTTCGCAGAGTTTCAATTATCTGCCGTGCCCGGAGGATATTTATGTTTCGCCGTCGCAAATTCGCCGGTTTGACTTGCAGACGGGTAATTTAATTACCGGCCAAATCCGGCCACCGAAGGAAAAGGAAAAGTTTTTCGCGCTGTTAAAAGTCGAAGCCGTGGACGGCGAAGAACCAGACAAGGCAAAGGACAAGACACATTTCGAAAACCTTACGCCGCTGTTCCCAACCAAGCGGTTCATTCTCGAAACGGCAGCGGATGAGTTGAGCACACGCGTCTTGGATCTGGTGTGTCCCATTGGCAAAGGCACGCGCGGACTGATTGTCGCGCCACCGCGCACCGGTAAAACCGTGATGATGCAGAAGATGGCCAACGCGGTCTTGAAGAATAATCCGGAGACGTATCTATTCATCCTGCTGATTGACGAACGACCGGAAGAAGTCACGGACATGGAACGCTCTTGCAAAGGTGCAGAAGTGATTTCATCTACGTTTGACGAACCGCCAGAGCGCCATGTGCAGGTGGCAGAAATGGTCATCGAAAAAGCACGTCGTATGGTTGAACAGAAACGTGATGTAATCATTTTGCTCGATTCCATCACGCGCCTTGCCCGTGCCTACAACACGGTGCAGCCACATTCCGGCAAGATTCTTTCCGGGGGCGTGGACGCGAATGCCTTGCACAAGCCGAAACGCTTCTTTGGCGCGGCGCGCAATATCGAAGAAGGCGGCTCGCTCACCATCATGGCCACGGCGCTCGTGGATACCGGCAGCCGCATGGACGAAGTCATCTTCGAAGAATTCAAGGGCACCGGCAACATGGAGGTGCATCTCGACCGCGCGTTGGTTGACCGCCGGATTTTTCCGAGCATCAACATCGAACGTTCCGGCACGCGCAAAGAAGAGCTGCTTTACCATCCTGACGAAGGCAGCCGCGTCGCCATCCTGCGCCGCGCCCTCACGGGCGTGCCGCCCGTCGAGGCGATGGACCTGTTGCTCGGCAAGCTGAAGAAGACCGGTAGCAACATCGAATTCCTGTTGAACATGTCTATCAGCTAAAGGCGCGCCCGCCAACGGGTCTTCCTTTTTTGCTATCGGCATGACAAGATTTGGTGAGTGAAAGCCAATTCAGGTTTCGCCCTACCCACTCAAATCTGTTATTTAAGAGGTACTGAAATGAAACATTTCGCTCATCTGACGGTCGCCGTTGCCACGCTAGCCATTCTTGCCACCGGCTGCGGCCGCGACAGCGTCAAGGTCTATAAGGCAGATTCAAGCGATGCGCCGGTGACGCCGCCGCCTGCGGCCACCCCGGCGGCAATGCCCGCCACGATGCCCGACGGCCTACCGGTACCGGATAATTCCGGGCAGCCGAAGTTGAAATACACTTTGCCCGACGGCTGGAAGGAAAAACCATTGACTCAGTTGCGTGTGGCGAGCTTTGAAGTTTCTAATAACGGAAAGACCGCCGACATCAGTGTAGTTCCGCTCGGCAGCATGGCCGGCGGCGATTTGGCAAATGTGAACCGCTGGCGGGGCCAGGTCGGCCAGCCGCCCATCTCGGACGATGAACTCGCCAAATCCGTGGAGAACATTGTGATCACTGGCAAGCCGAGCGGTTTGTATGACATCGTTGGCACGAGCCCCGGCAGCGGCGAAGCGGAACGGATTGTGGCTGCCATCTTGCATGGCGACAGTGCGACGTGGTTTTTCAAGATGTCGGGCGACCCTGATCTGGTGGAAAATCAAAAGGCCAACTTTGTCGCGTTCTTGAAATCGCTCGAATTCGGCCCGCCCGCCGCGTCCGCCAACCCAACCGCCGCAGATTTAAGCCAGTTGCCGCCGTCGCATCCGGCAATTCCAGGCTTGAACTTAGCCGCCCAGCCCGCATCTGATGCCGCAGCCGCAGGGACACCCACGTGGACCGTCCCCGCCGATTGGCAAGCTGGCCCGCTCGCGCAATTTCTCGTGGCGAAGTTCATCATTGGCAGCGGCGATACCGCCGCCGCCGTCAATGTCAGCCAACTGGACGGCACGGGCGGTGGTTTGCTGCCCAACATCAATCGCTGGCGTGGGCAGCTCGGCCAACCGCCGCTGACGGACGCGGATATCGCCGCGTTACCGACCATTGACGCTACCGGCACCAAGGCCACGCTGGTGGACGTTTCGGGCACGGATAAGCGCACCGGCAAAGCGGCGCGGCTCATCGGGGTCATCGTTCCGCTCAGCGGCCAGACGTGGTTCTACAAACTCATGGGCGACGCCAACCTCGTAGCGCAGCAGCAAGCCGCGTTTACGCAATTCGTCCAGTCGGCCAAATATCCCGATGCTCATTAAAAAAATCGTCAACTTCTTCACGTCGCTCAAGCTCACGGTCACGCTGCTGGCGTTTTCCATCGTGCTCGTCTTTGTCGGCACGCTCGCGCAGGCCGACGAGGGGCTGTACGGCGCGCAGGCACATTATTTCAAGCAATGGATTGTGGTAGGCGCGCATCTCTTCGGCCACAAGGTCCCGCTGCTGCTGCCGGGCGGCTATCTACTCGGCGTGCTGCTGCTGGTGAATTTGATTTCGGCGCATATCTATCGTTTCGAGTTCACGCGCAAAAAGCTTGGCATCCAGCTTGCGCATGCGGGCGTGATTGTCCTGCTCGTCGGCCAACTCTCGACCGACATGCTCGCGCGCGAAATGCAGATGCACTTCACCGAAGGCGAGACGCGCAGCTATTCCGAGAGCGCCACGGATTACGAGATGATCTTCGTGTCCAACGGCGAAGTGACCGCCATCCCGAACAAATTGCTCAAGCGAGAAGGCGGCGAAATAAAAATTGATAGCCTCCCGTTCTCCATCCTGGTCGTCTCCAACTGGCACAACTCGGACATGAACTTTCGCGCGCCAATGATGCAAAATGGCCCGCCCATCGCGAGCAACGGCATCGCGCTCAACTTTGACTTCCGCAAGATTGACGACGTAAAAACCACCGACGAAAAGAACGTCCCGACCGCCGTGCTGGAATTTCGCACGCCGACCGGCTCGCTCGGCACCTGGGTCGCCAGCGATTGGACCGGCGATCCCGCGCTCGTCGAGGCCGTGCGGAATGGCTACGCGCAAATGGGCCCGGGCATGGCCCAAAAAATCGCCGCCACGCTCGTCACGCCGCAGACCCTGGTGGTGGATGGCAAGAGCTACACCTTCACGATGCGCCCGGCGCGCGTGCGCCATCCCTTCACCCTCACGCTGCTCAAGGCGACCCATACCACTTATCCGGGCACGGATATTCCCAAGGATTTCCGCAGCCGCGTGCGCATTGATAATCCAACGACCGGCGAGAAGCGCGAGGTGGAAATCTCCATGAACCACCCGCTCCGTTACGGCGGCTATACTTATTATCAATATCAAATGGACGCCGGCCAGGCCGCGCAAATGGCCGGGCGCGCGCCGACCTCCGTGTTGTCCGTGGTGCGGAATCCGGGCTGGTTGACACCGTACGTTGGCTGCGCGATGGTGGGCGCGGGCTTGTTGATTCAATTTTTGTATCACCTCGCCGGTTTCGTTTCAAAAAGGAAGACGATATGAAGAAACATTTTCAACGCTGGTTGCCACCGTTCCTGATGTTCGTCATGGCGCTGTGGTTCTTCGGCAATTTATCGGCGCCCAAGGACAAGGATTTTAAATTCTCCGAGTTTGGCGAGTTGCCCATCACCTCCAATGGCCGCATCGTGCCGCTGGATTCGCTGGCGCGCAATTCCCTCCTCGCCATCCGCGAAAAACAGACCCTGAACACCGAGCCGTGGAAAGCCTGGAACGAAAACCCCAAGATCATCCCCGCCACCGAATGGCTCGCCAATGTGATGATGAATCAAGCCGTCGCCGACGACTGGCCGGTCTTCCGCGTGGATAATCCCGATTTAATTTCGCTGCTCAAGCTGCCGGAGAAGGACGCCGCCAAGCATGCCGACGGCAAACATTATTCGTGGAACCAGATCTCGGCGAATATTGATACGTTCGAGAAAGAAAACGAACGCGTGCAGAAGATTGAATCGGCCAATCGCACCGCCTACGAAAACGCCATCGCCAAAATGCACGAGCGCCTGACGCTCTATGCGCAATTGAAGAATGCCGTGGAACCCGCCAACACGACGGATTGGCCCGCCCAGCTCGCTTTGTATGAACGCCTAATCCCCGCCGGCGTCGCGACCGTTCAGGCGCAGCAGGCCGGTTTGAGTTATAACAAGACGAATTTCGATATCTTCATCGCCTACATCAACGCCTTTCAATTCATGGCCAATCTGCAGCCGCCGCTCATCCTGCCGCCCAATGGCGCGCGCGAATGGCGGCGCATGGGCGACGCCTTGCTCGACGCGCCGCGTCCGGGCGGAGTGGCGATTGATAATAGCGTCCGCGATTGGGCGCAAATGGCTGGCGCACTCACGGCGAACCAGCCGGAGAAATTCAATGCCGCCTTGCTCGACTTGCGGTCGCAGCTCGTCCCGGCGCAATCGCAAGCCATGGCCAAGGCGCGCGCGGAAGTTTTCTTCAACCAGATGCAGCCCTTTTACAATGCGATGGTCATCTACATCCTCGCCGGCCTGCTCGCCGTGTTCTCGTGGTTTAATCTGTCCGAAACTTTGCGCCGCTCCGCCGTGTGGCTTATCTGGCTGGCATTTGTCATTCACACCATCGGCCTGGTCTATCGCATGGTGCTCGAAGGCCGGCCACCCGTGACCAACCTATATTCCTCAGCCATCTTCATCGGCTGGGGCGCCTGCCTTCTGGGAATTATTCTGGAACGGTTTCATAAGAACGGCATCGGCCTCGTCGTCGCGTCCGGCATCGGCTTCATTACGCTCATCATTGCCCATCACCTCGCCCTCGAAGGCGATACCATGGAGATGATGCGCGCCGTCCTCGATACGAACTTCTGGCTGGCCACGCACGTCGTCGCTGTGACCGTCGGCTACGCAAGCACGTTTGTGGCGGGATTCCTCGCACTGATTTACATCGTGCGCGGCTTCTTCACCAAGACGCTGGATGCCGCCACCGGCAAATCGCTCGCGCGCATGATTTACGGCATTGTCTGCTTCGCCACGCTGTTCAGCTTTGTCGGGACGGTGCTGGGCGGCATCTGGGCGGATCAATCCTGGGGCCGTTTCTGGGGCTGGGACCCGAAAGAGAACGGCGCGCTCATCATCGTGCTGTGGAATGCGCTCATCCTGCACCTGCGCTGGGGCGGGCTGATCCGCGAACGCGGGCTCGTGAACTGCGCCATTTTCGGCAACGTCGTGACGGCGTGGTCGTGGTTCGGCGTGAATATGCTCGGCATCGGCCTGCACAGTTACGGGTTTACAGAAGCGGCTTTCAAGTGGCTGGTGTTGTTTGTGGTCAGCCAACTGGTCTTGATTGGTTTGGGTCTGCTGCCGGCGAAATGGTGGCAAAGCTTCAAAGTCCGGGCGGTCTAAGACTCTTAAATCCGTCGCTCAAGGCCAAACCGACCACTTTCTGGACACTTCGACGCTTCGCCTACCGGTTTTACCCTTACGATAAGCCTGCGGATCTACGCTAGTACCATCTTACGCTTACTTTGGTCCTGATTTTCTACGCTACGACCAACTTACGCTTGTTTTGGTCATGATTTTCTACGCTATGACCAAATTATGCTTACTTTGGTCATGATTTTCCTAGCTATGACCATCTTACGAGCATTTTGGTCATGATTTTCCCAGCTTGGACCATCTTACGAGGAAGATGGTCTTGATTTTCTACGCTACGACCATCTTCCAAGGAATTTGGTCATGATTTTCCACGCTTGGACTAACTTCCGAGGAAACTGCGGTGGGCGGGAACGGCGAAGGTCGGTTAAAACCTGAGATTACTTGGCGGGACCGGCCTGATTGAGGGCGTAGATAATAAGCCCGATGATGACCACGCCCACGAAAATACCGATGATGAGGAAGTAGCGGTTGGTCTTGTTCTTCTTCTTGGCGAAGATGGTGTTGGTGTCAAATCCGGTCGGCCGGGCACCGCCCTGTTCAAGCTGCTCCAAGCTGACGCCGCGCGGGATGATCATCGTGGCATCAACCTGCTTTTGGGGCGCGGCCGCTTGCGGCGGACGGGGCGCAGCGGGGGCTGACGCCGGAGCAGGCGCAGGCGCAGCCTGAGGCTGGCCATCGTCAATCTTCAGTTCCACCTGACCGAACCGAAGCGTCTGGCCGGGTTTTAGAATGGCCTCGGAAACTTTTTCGCCATTGATGAAAGTTCCGTTGGTCGAGTTGAGATCGCGAATGAGAATTTCGGGACCGCGCAGCAAAATCTCGGCGTGACGGCTGGAAACGGAGGCGTCGGCAATCTGGAAAGTGTTCTCCTCAATCCGGCCGACGGTGGTGCGCTCAACGTTCAGTTCGAACGTGCGACCCGTCATGCCTTGGTTCAGGATAACAAGCTTGGCCATAGATTAATTAAAATGATTATGGGCGTGGCGTTTTTCAAGTCAAACGCAAATCTGATTTGGCTTAACCACGCTTTTCGACGAGTTGCCGAAATTCGGCGAACAAGGGCGTGGAATCATGCGGTCCGGGCGCGGCCTCCGGATGGTATTGCACGCAGAAAACGGGCTTGGTCTTGTGCCGCAAACCTTCGACGGTCTGATCGTTCAGGTTGATGCGATGCACCGCGACCTCCGACGGCAAAGATTTCGCATCCACGGCGAACCCATGGTTTTGCGAGGTGATTTCCACCTTGCCAGATTCCAGATCTTTCACCGGCTGGTTGCCGCCGCGATGACCAAATTTGAGCTTGAAAGTTTTGCCACCGAGCGCCTGGCCGAGGATCTGATGGCCGAGGCAGATGCCAAAAATGGGGATGCCGCTGTCGAGCAGGGTCTTCACTTCGCGCACGATGTAGCCGAGCGCCGCCGGGTCGCCGGGACCATTGGAAAGGAAGATGCCGGCGGGCTTGTGCTTGAGGGCGTCGGCCGCGGTAGCCGTCGCAGGCAAAACCTGTACGCCAAAACCGTGCTGCCGCAAGCGGCGCAGGATGTTGTATTTCATCCCATAATCGAACGCGACAATCGGGATATCGGCGGGCGGCAGGGGCTTGCGGAGATTGCGCGCGTCGGCGATTTTGTTGCCCCGCACGAGATCGAACGCCCCGCTCTGCTCGTCCTTTGCATCCCACTTGAAAGCTTCCTTGTGAGTGACTTCCTTGACGTAATCCACGCCGACAAAAACAAATTCTTTGGCGCGCTTGACGGCTTCAGCTTCAGAGATACCTTCAGTGGAAATAAAGCCATTCAATGCGCCGCGCACACGCAATTTCTTTGTGAGCGAACGCGTGTCGATGCCTTGAATACCCGGGATGCCATTTTTCTCCAGGTAGTCGCCGAGCGACCAGTCCGCGCGCCAATTGCTGACAACGGGCGAGAGTTCGCGGATGACAAAACCGGCCGCGTGAGGCCGCCAGGACTCAATGTCCTGCGCGTTGACGCCGTAATTGCCAATCAGCGGATAAGTCATCGTCACAATTTGGCCGCGATAGGAGGGATCCGTGAGGATCTCCTGATACCCCGTCATGGAAGTGTTAAAGCAGACTTCGCCACTGGCCGACGCCTTGGCGCCGAAACCTGTGCCGTGAAAAACCGAACCGTCTTCAAGGGCCAGAATCGCTTTCATCAAAATTTTGAAGATACTAGGCGCGCAGGCGGGCCGGTTCAAGCGCGAACCCATTTGCGCGGCGGAAATTTTAGGCTAGTGTGTGAACCAGTTGAAGACGCACGAATTTAAAACCGAACTCTGGCTGCCCGTGGCGCGCGAAAAAGTTTTCCCCTTTTTTGCCGATGCCCGCAACCTCGAAACCATCACGCCGCCCTGGTTGCACTTCAACGTGCTCACGCCCGGGCAGATAGAGATGCGCACGGGTGCGATCATTGATTACCAACTGCGCATCCATGGTTTGCCCGTGTGCTGGCGCACGGAAATCACCGGGTGGCAGCCGCCGTTCAGCTTTTGCGATGAACAGCGGCGCGGGCCCTATCGGCTCTGGCGACACACGCACACCTTTGAGGAGAAAGACGCCGGGACGCTCTGCCGCGACGAAGTCATTTACGCAGTGCCCGGCGGCGCGCTCGTGAACCGGCTGTTTGTCCGGCGCGATGTAGAAAAGATCTTTGACTATCGCGCGCGTGCGCTGAAGCAGCATTTTGGTATTAAAAACTAAACCCTTATGAAAATCATCCTTACCATTTTAATCGTGACTGTTTTGCTGGCCTGGCTGAAGACGGGTTGTGCCAATGCCAACGCTGGGTATGCGACCGCACCCTACAAGGTGATTCGCACGGATGGGAAATTCGAGTTGCGCGATTATCCTCAGCTGGTCGTGGTCGAAACGCCAATGACGGGAGCGGATAACGCGTTCATGCGGCTGTTCCATTTCATCGGTGGCAAAAATGCGAAGCAACAAAAGATCGCCATGACGACGCCGGTGTTCATCAGCCACGCAAGCGGCCCCGACGCGACGATGGCGTTTGTCATGCCGGAAAAACTCGGCACCAATGACGTGCCGCAACCGACTGAACCCGGCGTGGTCGTGAAGCCGGTTTCTCCCGGGCGCTTTGCCGTCCTGCGCTTTACTGGCTGGCGCAGCGATAAGAATTCGGCCGAGGCGCTAGCGAGATTGCATGCGTGGCTGGTGCAGGAGAAAATTACCACGACGGGCGAACCGGTGTTCGCTTATTTTGACCCGCCCTGGACGCTGCCATTCTGGCGACGAAATGAAGTGATGCTGCGCGTCACGCAACCGTAAATTAAATCATCGAAGTGCCGGCTGCTGCGAGAGATTTTCGAGCCAGCCACCATCCGGTTGCGCGTAGGGCCTGAAAGTTTCGAGGCTGCCTTCGCGGTCGTTGTAACACAGCGCGCGATTCAAGCCGAGCGTGGCCGCATTCGGCGAATCAATCAAGCTGGCCGAGTCACTCGCACTCATCTGGAAGACCACGCGCATTTCAAATTCGCTTAGGGTTTTCCGGCCCAAGTAGCGGCTCACATTATTATAAGTGTCGCAGGTGACGATGATGTGGATACCACGCGCCGAGCCTTCGGTGATGAGACTTTGCAGAATCGCAGCCGGAGTCGGCGCATCGCTGCTGCTGGAAAAACTAAATTCGTCTTCGGCGCGCAGCTTCTTAAAATTCTGCAAGCCTTGGATCAACACAAAAATCTCCGGGCCGGACGACTCATTCTCCGCGCGTCGTTTTAATTCCTCCGCCAAGCCGGTCATTGCCTCCGCGAGATTGCTGTTATTGCCTAGAATAGTTTCGTGCGGCACCGCCTGAACAATGCGCTCCATAAATTCCCGCTGCGGAAACCCCGGCGGTGTACTGTCGAACACCACGAACCGCACGCCACTTTTCGGAAACTGCGCGGCCAGCGACAACAGTGACAACGCCAGAATCGTCGTGGTGCGCTCCTCGCTCTGGCCGACGACGAGCAGGTTGCTGCCGCTCTGCCGCCGGAAAACCGCTTCGGTCGGACCCTTGATGGAATTAGGCGCGCCAAGCCAGACGCTTACCTGCGTGGGCGTTTGCGTCGCAGACTTTTGCAAAGCCTGACGCAAGGGTATATTTTCCTGCACATCCGCGGGCGCGTTGCCTTCGAAAACAATCGGGCCGGGGTACTGTTCCGCATTTTGATCCGCGCGCTCGCGAATTTTTGCCAGATAACCGTCGCGCGTCTTGTCGGACAACCACACAGCTTGGAACGGACTATTGCCTTCAATCGCGCCCGCCGCATCGTTATAAATCCCTTCGCCCGGCCGCGAGAGCAGACGCGGCGCCGGATTATCCTGATCCATAATCAAGTAGGCGTCGGCTTCATTACATTGCAACGCGATGCGGATAACCATCTGCCCAATGGTCGCGCGCGCCAGCGTGTAAGCCCCGCCGAGCGTCTGCGAGCCAAGCAGCACATGAATGCCAAACGCGCGCCCCTGCCGTACGATGCGGTCCATCAGCACGGCGGCGCCTTGCGAGATGCGATCTTCCTCGGTAAAAAACTCCTGGAACTCGTCAATCATCAATAAGGTTCGCGGCACGGCTTCCGTTGCACCGGACCGTTTGTAGCCGGCCAAATCCTGCGCGCCAACCTTGCGGAACAGATCGCCGCGCCGGCGCAATTCATCATCCACGCGTTGCAAAACACTCAGGCCGAATTCGCGATCGCTCTCAATGGCCACGACGCGTGCGTGCGGCAACCGCCGGCTCCCGTAACACTTAAACTCGACGCCCTTCTTGAAATCCACGAGATAAAATTCCACCTCCTCCGGGCTGCACCGCAGCGCGAGATTCGTGATGATGACGTGGAACAACGTAGATTTGCCAGACCCCGTCTTGCCCGCGATAAGCGCGTGCTGCCGTGTGCCGCTGCCAATCTCGAGGTGCTGCATTTTCGTCGCACCCGATCGGCCAATTGGCACGCGCAACAACTCCGTCGTTTCTTCCTGCCAAATCCCTGCTTCCGCCGGCGCAATTTGCTCGAACGGCACCTCAACGCGATTCGCATCCTTGCTGTCCTCACCAATGTGCTGGAGAAAATCCGTGGCAAACTCCGGCGGCGGCGGCGGATCAAACACCAGTTGCACGCACGGCGACCGCCAGTTGGCCAACTCAAAGCCACGCTCATTTCGCACGAGACACACACTACTCTTGCGCAACTCGTCCGGCACAAAATCCGGCGGCAACGCACTCCGCTGATCCCAGTGAATCAGCGTGAACACCCCACACCGCGCGCCGCTCGCCGCGATATTGCGCAACCGCTTCGCCGCTGTGTCGCTGAAATTCACCGGGAACGACGCGATCACCAGAAAATGATATTTCTCCGCCACGCTACCGGCCTGCGCGTTATATTCCGCGATGGTCGCATACTCGTTGCGCAGATACATCTGGATGATTTTCTCCATGTGCTCATTGAGTTCCGCGAGCTTCTCCTCGATTTGCGCCGTCTGCGTCCAGATGCGACTGTTGATGCTGCTCGACTCATAATCAGCCAAGTGCATTAGCGCGGAGAAATTCTGCCCCAGACCAACCGGATCAAAGATTGTGAAGCTCAGCTTCCCCGGTGGCGTGGTGGCCAACAGGCGAAAAATAATATTGTTGATCGCGCCAAACGCCTCATCGCCGCTGGTCTTGCCGGTTTCAAACAAAATGGAGCCCTGCCCCGGAAACACGAGCGAGAGCGGCGCAGAAATGGTCGCGGGCCCCGGCCACTTTAAACGCGAATCTTTCGGCAACGTCTCGCAGAGTTTCTCCGCGCTGGCCTCGAGCCGCGCGAACTTCGCAGCGTTTTGAAACTCCGTCGGCGGCACCCAATTCTTCCAAACCGCATCGGTCCACGCCGGAAAACTTTTCCCCGCCGCATCATTAGTCACGCGCAATTGTTCCACCAGCGGCGCCGTTTGCTTAATCCAATCCGCCTCCAACTCCTGCCAGCGCTGCTGGTTGACCGCCTCGACCTGCGCCATTTTGGTCTGATGCGCCTCAAAAGTCTTCCGAACTTGCGCGACGTCTTCCGCCTTTAGTTGCGCCATGACCCCGACGTGATTTTTCTGCAAGCGTTCGAGTTCTGCGCTGCGCCATTCCTGATTTTTTTGCACGAGCCGCGACGCCTTCTCGCTGATAACGGTCGCGTTGCTGCTGCGCGAATGGCTGATGTCGCGGACGGCCTGCCGCCACTCGAGGTTGAACGTCTGCTTGGCCGTTTCAAATTCATTTTTGATCCGCGCCTGTTCCGACTGGAGATACGCGGCGGACTTTTCGATGCACGCATCAAACAACCGGCGCAGCTTGGCCATATCACCGGCGATGGTTTTGGCCAGTGGCGCCGCCGCATGGCCACCGAGAAAATAAACTATCACCACGAGCAAGAATCCGCCCAGCGCGATGCCGGCGGCCACATGAGAAATCACGTTCCGACCAAAATGCGCGAGCACGGGATCAGCCGCCGCGATGCCCACTAGCAGCACGGCCAACAGCCAGACAGGCGCGTATTTGAAAACAACCGGCAGCGGATACTTGCCAAAGTGTTTGAGATTGCCGGCGGTTTGCTCCTGCAACTTCTGAAACTCGCTGAACAGCGCAATGTGATCCGGCTTCAAATCCGGTTCCGGCCACGCACGCCCGGCCGCCAGCAGCCGCCGGAAGGTTCCGTACCCGCCAAACTTACTGCGCGCCGCCGCTTCGAGCCGCGCCAGTTCCTCGCCGGCGGCAGTCAGGTTTTGCTGAAAATTGTTGTAATCCGTCGTCGCGCTGACGAGCGCCTCATCGCGGTGGACTTCCGCCGCCTGCACGCCTTGTTGCGTGCGCTCTTTCCAAACTTCATCGCACTCACTAATGGCGTTCGTGACGCGCTGGCTGACGGCCGAGTGCGCACGGGTAATGCGTGATTTGCGCTGGTCAAAGCGATTTTGCAGCCGTTCTTTGGCCTCGGCCAAGGCGTCCATGGCCTCCACCTCGCGCTCATGCGCCGCGATTTCCTGCGCCTGGTTCTGCGCCTCGAGCGCGGTGGCGGCGGCGGCGGTCTGAACGCGATAATCGCTCGCCAATTTCTCCTCGCGCGCGACAAAATCACGCACGACGCGCTTGAGCGCGTCCAGCAAGGCGAGCATTTCGTTCACGCCGGGCTGGCTATTCACATTCGCTCCTGACTTTTTTCACAAGTTCCTCAAGTTGTTCCAAGACCATCGTCGCGCGATTCACGTGCGCCGAGAGCTCCACGATATATTTGCGTTCGAACTCATCGCTCTTCGCATCGCGCCAGAAGTTTTTCGTCTCGTCCCACTGGAGCGAGAGCTCGCGCATCAAGCCAATCAAACGCCCACGGTTGCCGCTTAAATTCATTTCGCCTCCTCCGTCGCCGGTTCGGCGGTGCTGGTTTTAGCGACGGTCGGCGCGCCGACGCTGCGGTAAGCGTCCAACGCCTTGAGCGCCTGGTCAAGATAAGCGACCGCGCCCGCCATGTCGCTGGCGAGAAAGCCGTGCAGTTGTTCGATCTGTTTCATCAAGGGCGCGGCCCGGTTATCGAGCTCATTATCCCAGCGCTTCAAAAGTTTCAGCTTGGACTCCGCCGCCTGCACCGCGCGCTGCGTGCGCTGCACCGCCATCTGCAAGATAGCCGACGTGCCGGTGGGGATGCTCGAAATCGTGGCGTTGAACAACTCCTGTTTCGCCTCCTCCAACCGCCGTTCGCGCCGGCGCAACTCCTGTTCCCACGCCAGCTTCTGGTCATGCTGCAACCACAACCGGGTGCGCGACATCTCATTCCCCACTTCTTCGAGCACCGGGCGCGCCTGACTGAGGAACACGATGAGTTGCGCGCGGAAATTCTCCAGCGCTTCGACCGACGTGATCTGGGCTTTGCCGGCCATGGGTCAGCGCTGGTTCAGATACTCCTCGATGCGTTGCGCCTTGCGGAGCAGATACGGCGTATGCTCCTTGGACAGCTCCACAAACTTCTTCAGCGCCTTGAGCGTCTGCTTAAATTCCTCGGCAAACTTCTCGTGCTCCTGATCCGACCAGGTGTCACCGAGCGCCGCGAACCGCGCGTGCAACAGCGTGAGCCGGTTCTCGAGGTCGCTGTTAAACCGCTGCAGTTCCTCGGCGAACCGCCGCACCTTCTCCGGTTCCATGATTGCCTGGGCCATAATTTAGCTTGGGTGAATGTTACACCGCACTATCGCAAACCTTTGGGCATTCCGCAATCGGCGGCTTGATAAGAATTAGCCCCCAAGCCAAACGGCGTGAACGCAAAGTTCACGCCGCGCTTTGATAATTATAATTTACCGCAACTTACTTCAGCTCCGCGGCAATCTGTTCGCCGAGCGCCGCCGCCTCCGCGATGGGGCGCTTCGCCTCCCCGCACTTCACCACTTCATCGCGGAAAGAAATCGCCTTCAAAGTGATCTTGGTGCCGACAATCTCCGCGTGCGCGCCCACGGGACTCTGGCAACCGCCACCCATCCCGCGCAGAAAAGCGCGCTCCGCCGTGACCGCCGCGAACGTCTCGGCATGATTCAGCCGCGCCACAATCTTCGCGATGCGCTCATCGTTTTCGCGGATTTCGATGCCGATGGCCCCCTGCCCCACACACGGCAGCATCACTTCCAAATCCAAAACCGTCGCGAGCAGGCCGTCTGGCACGGCATCGCCCTTGATGGTGCCGTCCGCATTGATACCGAAGTTCAAGCGCTTCAGGCCGGCGAGCGCCAGGATGGTGGCGTCCACTTCACCGCGCTCCGCCACCTTCTGCATGCGCGTGGCCACGTTGCCGCGTATCTCCACGATGTTCAAATCCGGTCGCGCGGCGAGCAAAGACTGTTTGCGCCGCGTGCTGCTGGTCGCGATGGTGGCGCCGGGGGGAAAATCTTTCAGCTTGAGGTGCGGCTTGAACCCGCGCATTTCCTTGGCCCCGGCGGTACCGGACTTGGATTTCGACTGAAAGGCCGCGTCGCGATAGATGAGGACATCGCGCACGTCCTCGCGCTTCGGCGTGGCGGCGAGATACAGGCCGGCGGGCAGTTCGGTGGGCAAATCTTTCAAGCTGTGCACCGCGAGATCCGCCTGACCGTTGAGCAACGCCACTTCCAGTTCCTTGGTGAAGAGACCTTTGGGCAGACTGGGGTCCGTCTTGGCCATGGAAGCTTTCTGGAGCTTATCGCCGGTGGTCTTGATGAGCTTCAATTCGAACGTGAGTTCCGGGAAGGCAGCGCGGCACAGCGCCGCGATCATGTTGGACTGGGCGAGCGCGAGGGCGCTGCCCCGGGTGCAGATGATAATCGGTTTTTCAGGCATAAAATCTGGCCACAGAGTGGCACAGATGAAACACCGATGGAAAGCAAACAACGCGGCGGCGGGGCCGCTTTGATGGTAGGGATGGTGCGCTGCGCCGTCCCCGGCGCCGAGCGCAGCGTCAGGCGACGGAACCGAATGCTATGAGAAGCCGGGTCAAGCCACGTTCGTTCCGCCCTCGCTACGCTGACGGGCGGGGACAGCGCAGCGCACTGTCCCTACCCTTGGGATTAGGAAACCGACCTTGTGTTGGGAAACGATGGCCTTGGACCTCGCACCATCGCCGTTGGCGTGACCGCCAAGCCCGTAGCTGCCACCGCCAAGGCCGTCGGCGTGAGGTTCAAGGCCGTTACCGGGTCCGCCAAGGCCGTTGGCGTCAATCTCAAGGCCGTTGCCCTAAGCTCCAAGGCCGTAGCTGTGACCGTCAAGGCCGTCGGCGCGTTGTCCAAGGCCGTTGCTCTGTCCGTCAAGCCCGTTGCCGTGACCGCCAAGGCCGTTGCGCTGTCCGCCAAGGCCGTTGGGATGAGTTCCAAGGCCGTTGGCGTCGGCCAAACCTTGGTTTGCCTACCTTTTAAACCCCAAATAGCCAAGATAAAGGGCAAATGCCCCTCCGAGCATGATGACCGTCCATCCCATGAAGCCGTATGCACTCATCCTTGGGCAGGAGCCTAAAACGCGAATTTGCCGTTCCGATGGCGGAATGGTGAAATTTTAGCGCCATAGTGGATTGCGCTATGGCCTAAGTCGTCAGGGGCTTGCGTGGCGCGGGGAAATTGCTATTTTAAGGGCCAATGAAATTTGCTCTGGCCATTCTGACCTTCGCGCTGTTCGCCTTCTTCATCAGTTGGGGCATCATCGAGCTGCTCAAAGGCCAGCCGTGGTTGCTGCTCGCCTCGGTCGGCGTGTTCCTCGGCACTTTCATCAAGTTCGGCTGCCAGACGCATTAAACGGAAGTCAGCAGCTAGCAGTTAGAAGGTAGCAGGGCAGCGGCGGTTTTCATTTTCCTCACTCCCTGACTCCAATCTCCTATTTCCCAATTCCTATTTCGCGGGGACGGGGAATCTTTGCTGCATGGTGGAGAGGATTGTTGGCCAGGTCTGTCCGGTATTGCTCTTCGCGCCGGCTGCAATGCCCGCCGCAAAGGCTGTGGCCGGCGAGGTCCCTTGCACCACCCACGCGCCATCGCCCAAATAAACGACGCTCGCGCCCGGCAACGCGATGGCTGTACCCGCACCGTAGTTTGAATAAGGCGCGAGCTGGTTGCCCGCGGTGGCGGCCACGGCAATGACGCCCGGGTCCGCCGCCGGATAGTTGATCGTGTTCGCCCCATTGTTGCCCGTCGCGGCAAACACGATGATGCCCGCGGATTCGGCGGATTGAATCACGCTGCTCAAGATGCTGCTGTCGGTCGTGCCGCCCAAACTCATGCTCAAAATGGTCGCGCCGCCATTCACGGCGGCTTGCACGCCGAGCGCCACGTTCCAAGTGGTGGCGGTGGTGCTGTTGCCGTAGACATCCACGGGCAAAATTTCGGTCGAGGAACTGCTCCCCTGCGCCGCGATGCCGCGCAGCATGGTCTCGGCCATGCCGGTGGCGTGTGTGGGTTCCGCACCGCTGAGATCCACGGTGTCGCCGGTGACGGACACGGGCGTGAGCAGAAACTTCTCGAGATCAGCGCTCAACGGCTGGATGGGCGTATCAATCAAGCCGACGATGACGCGACCGGTGTCGCCCGGCGGATTTAGCGTGAGGGTGACAGGGCCGACGGGCGCGCTGGCCAGCTTCTGCGGCGCGGGCGGCGCGTCGTAGATGTAATTGTAATCGACGGTGGCGACGCTGGGATTGGATTGTAATTGGCCGAGCGCGGCATCGGCGGCGGCGGCATCCGCAAATTGCAATCGATAAATCCCGAGCTTGTCGTTGCGACCGGTGACTTTCGCGCCCAAGGCTTTCGCCAGCGCGTCGATATCGGTGCCGGGTTTTACCTTCAGCAGCAGTTCGTTGGGAACATGCTTGGCCATGGCGGGCTTATTGGTCGGGGCGACGTTCACTGGCTGCGTGGCGGCGCGCATGGTGGTGGCGAAGACGTACAGTTGATCGGCCTCGTTGGTCTTGGGCACGAAGGCGTAGTTTAAATCGCCGAGCAATTTCTTCAGTGCGTCGCCCGAGGCGAGGCCGGCGAACTTCACGTCGGCCTTCCGGTCGATGCCGGGCTCCACAAAGATGTGCCAGCCGGTCTGATGCGCGATGTCGGTGAGCAATGGCCAGAGGGCCTCGCCATGCAGATCGGCGGCGACCTGGTCGGCGGCGGGTTGCCACACGAGGGTGTTGGTCTGGGCACCCGCGTCTAAGACTGACGCGAGCCACAGACTGATTAGCACTGTAAGGATTCGCCGCCAGTTCATGGGTCGATTGTCCATTGATTTACGATTTACGATATACGATTTACGCGCCTTTCGCAATTTTCACGCGGCGTTTAAATCGAAGGTCGTCGCTGGAAAATACCACCCCGGAGTTTTTTTATTTCTTGAGCACGGCGCTCACCCAAGCCTGATTGTCGATGTACCAGCGGATGGTTTCGCGGATGCCCTGCTCGAACTTGTGCGCGGGCGTCCAGCCGAGTTCGCGCTGAATCTTGGTGGCGTCAATCGCGTAGCGGCGGTCGTGGCCGGGCCGGTCTTTGACGAAGGTGATGAGCGAGCGGGAGCCGCCGCCGAGGCCGGGGACGAATTCGTCAATGGTGTCGCAGATGAGCTGGACGATGTGGAGATTGGCCCATTCGTTGTGGCCGCCGATGTTGTAGGTCTCGCCGAGCGCGCCTTTGCCGAGGACGGTCCACAGCGCCTCGGCGTGATCGCGGACGTAGAGCCAGTCGCGGACGTTCAGGCCATCGCCATAAACGGGCACGGGCTTGCGGTTGAGCACGCTTTGAATGACGACGGGAATAAGCTTCTCGGGAAACTGGAAGGGGCCGTAGTTGTTCGAGCAATTGGTGATGACGGTCGGCAGACCATAGGTATGGTGATACGCGCGGACGAGGAAGTCGGACGACGCTTTGCTCGCGGAGTAAGGCGAGTTGGGCGCGTAGGCCGTGGTCTCCGTGAACAGTCCGGTGGCACCGAGCGAGCCGTAAACCTCGTCCGTTGAGACGTGATGAAAACGTTTGCCGTCGAAGTGGCCGTTCCAATGACCGCGGCAGGCTTCGAGCAGGTTGAAGGTGCCGAGGATATTCGTCGTGATGAAATCGCCCGGCCCGGTGATGGAACGGTCCACGTGCGATTCCGCCGCGAGATGCATGACGTGCGTGATGCCGTGCGTCTCGACGACGCGCAACGTCGCGGCCTTGTCGCGCAAATCGACTTTCTCGAAGCGGTATTTGGGGTGCGCAGCGACGGGCGTGAGATTTTCCAAGCGCCCTGCGTAGGTGAGGCAATCGAGGTTGACGAGCTTGGCGACCCGCGCGTCGTCAATGACGTGCTGGATGAGATTGGAGCCGATGAAACCGGCGCCGCCGGTGATGAGAAGGTTCATAGTGAAATCAATTATTCCGGCTGCCAGTTCTTGAGGGAATCTTCCAAAGCCTCTTCGACACCGCGAATCTTCACCCCGACGGACTGGAGCTTGGAAACGTCCATGACGCAATTGGAGCGCGGGGTCTTGGCGGCCAGATGGTAGAACTCCGCATCGTTCTGCCAGAACTCAAACTTGCGCGCGGGCTTCAGATATTTCTCAATGAGCTGGACGACGTGCCGCGTGGTGACGTAGCCAGGGTTGGTGACGTTGTAAATACCGAAGGGCGCGCGCAGCTCCCACGTGTCGAGGCAGGCTTTAACGAAGTCGGCGCGATGCGAAACGGAGTTGACGTTTTCGTAAACCTTGGGGTAGCGCTGCACCTTGCTGAGGTAATTGCGCTTGCTGTCAAATTGGTCGAACGGAATCCGGAGGCGCCAGATGTAGCTTTGGCCGATGCCGGTCATAGCCTCCTCGCCCAGCGCCTTGGTGCCGCTGTAAAAGCTGCACGGGCCGTCGCGAAAGGAGAAGTTGGGCATGTCGTTTTCGGTGAAGCCAAGGATGGCCGGCGATCTTTGTTCGGCCAACGCGTGCAGCCGGGGCTGAATCATGTCCTTCTCGACACGCACCGCACCGAGCTCGGAAATCTTGGCACCACTATAAATGCAGCCGCTGGAAACGTGCCCCCACGGAACACCGGCTGCCGCGCAGGCGTGCGCAATGGTCTGGGGTAACAGCGTATTGCCCGCGAGGGTGCCGGCCTTGTCCAATTCGCACGCGTCCACATTGGGCTTGCCGGTATAACCGGCGGCATTGACGACGAAGAGCGGCTTGTTCGCGCGAAGATATTCGAGCAGCAAATCGAAGCGGCTGTAATCCACCTGCTTCCTGGAAAGCGTGATGAAATTTTTTTTGCGCCGCTGCAATTCAAGCGCGAAGGCTTCGCCGATGTAACCGGAGGCTCCGAGAAGAAGGATCATAGATTATTTGTGCAGACGTTTCGCCTCGGCCACAACTTCGTTTTCAAGATAGGTGCGGTATTCGCAGTTCGGCATGGCGCCGACAATCTGCTCCAACTGCGCGAGTGAGACAAAGCCTTGTCGAAACGCCGCCTCTTCAGGGCAACCGATCTTGATGCCAGCGCGCTTTTCAATCGTCTGCACATAGGCGCTCGCCTCGTGCAGGCTGGTGCTCGTGCCGGCGTCCAGCCAAGCGAACCCGCGCGCCAGCCGCTGCACGCGCAACTGGCCGCGCTTGAGATACTCGACGTTGACGGCGGTGATTTCGAGCTCACCACGCGCGGACGGCTTGAGGTTTTTGGCAATCTCCACAACGGAGTTATCGCAAATGTAAAGCCCCGGCACGGCGTAGTTGCTCTTGGGCTGCTTCGGCTTTTCCTCAATCGAAACCGCCTTGCCATCTGCGTCGAACTCCACGACGCCGTAGCGTTCCGGGTCATTCACGTGATAGCCGTAAATCGTCTCGCCGCTCTTGAATTCCGCAAATGCGCGGTAGAACGAATCGCCGCCGTAAAAGATGTTGTCACCAAGAATCAGCGTAACGTTGTCTTTGCCGATAAAACTTTCCGCGATCAGGAACGCCTGCGCGATGCCGGCCGGTTTGGCCTGCTCGCGATAATCAATGGTCACACCAAAACGCGAACCGTCGCCGAGCAGTTGCTGGAAACGGGGCAAATCGTGGGGCGTAGAGATGAGGCACAGCTCGCGGATGCCGCCTTCGATGAGCGTCGTCAGCGGATAGTAAACCATCGGCTTATCAAAGACCGGCTGGAGCTGCTTGCTCGCCACGAGGGTGAGCGGATACAGCCGCGAGCCGGCACCGCCGGCGAGAATAATGCCTTTCATGTTTGTAATAGCGTAAATTTTGGTAATTGATTTGGCCAACAAAAAAGCCGCGTTTGGCAACGCGGCTTGAAATAAGACGTTAATTCAACTGGCAACCGCGCCCTCGGTCGCCGCTTTTTGGGTAAAGAGCAGCTTGTCCTTGTCGGCGGTCACCTGAATCAGGCTGCCTTCCGTAAGTACACCCTTGAGGATTTCTTCGGCCAGCGGATCCTCGAAGAAACGCTCGACAGCACGACGCATCGGCCGCGCACCGTATTGCGGGTCGTAGCCCTTCTCCACCAGCAATTCTTTGGCCTTTTCGTCCAACTCCAGCTTGAGGTTTTTCTTCCGTAAACGTTCGAGTACCTTTTCCACTTCCAAGCTGAGAATCTGAATGAGGTCAGGCTTCGTGAACGAGCGGAACACAATCAGATCGTCGAGCCGGTTCAAGAATTCCGGACGGAACACTTTCTTGGCCTCTTCCAATACACGTTCGCGCGCCTTCTCGTATGTGGCCTCATCCGTAATCGGCGCGAAGCCGAGCGTGGACGATTTCCGCAGCGTATCCGAACCGACGTTCGAGGTCATCAGGATGATCGTGTTGCGGAAATTCACGATGCGGCCCATGCTGTCCGTCAGCTTTCCTTCTTCCAGAATCTGCAACAGCATGTTCCACACGTCGGGATGCGCCTTCTCAATTTCGTCGAACAACACGACGGAGTACGGATTGCGGCGCACCTTCTCGGTGAGCTGGCCGCCTTCCTCATATCCAACATAGCCGGGCGGCGAACCAACGAGGCGCGACACATTGAACTTCTCCATGTATTCGCTCATGTCGAGCTGGATGAGCGATTTTGTGTCGCCGAACATCTGTTCCGCGAGCGTCTTCGCCAAGAGCGTCTTACCCACGCCCGTCGGCCCCAGCAAAAGGAACGTGCCAATCGGCCGGCGCGGGTCTTTAAGATCCGCCCGCGAACGTTTCAAAGCCTTGCACAGCGAAGACACTGCCTCACGCTGGCCGACGACGACCTTTTCCATCTCCACTTCGACGGTGAGCAGGCGCGACATTTCGTCCTGACCCATGCGCTTGAGCGGGATGCCAGTCCACTTGGCCACGACATGCAAGATTTCCTCTTCGCCAACGACCACGCGTTTCTCGTCACCCTTCGCGCGCCATTCTTTGAGCAACGTCTCGAGCTTCTCCTTCGCCTGTTTCTCTTGATCGCGCATCTTGGCCGCGCCTTCGAAATCCTGATTCTTGATAGCCGCTTCCTTCTTGCCCTTGATGACTTCAATCTCAGCTTCCTGCGCCTTGATTTCCGGCGGACGCGTCATCGTGGTGATGCGCGCGCGGGAACCAGCTTCGTCCAGCACGTCAATCGCCTTGTCCGGCAGGAACCGATCAGTGATGTAGCGGTCGGACAACTTCACCGAAGCCTCGACGGCCAGATCCGTGAACTCCGCCTTGTGATGCTCTTCGTATTTGTGGCGCAACCCTTTCAAGATCGCAATGGCATCATCAATCGACGGCGCCTCGACCTTCACCGATTGGAAACGGCGTTCGAGCGCGGCATCCTTCTCGATGTATTTGCGATACTCGTTCAACGTGGTCGCACCCACACACTGCATTTCGCCACGTGAGAGGGCAGGCTTAATGATGTTGCTGGCATCCATCGTGCCTTCGGCAGAACCAGCACCGACAATCGTGTGCAATTCGTCAATGAACAAAATGATGTTCTTCGCGCGGCGGATTTCGTCCATGACCGCCTTGATGCGCTCTTCAAACTGGCCGCGATACTTCGTGCCCGCGACCATCAGCGCGAGGTCCAACGTGATGACGCGCTTGTTCAACAAAATCTCCGGTACGTTGCCCTTCACGATTTCCTGCGCCAGGCCTTCGACAATGGCGGTCTTGCCCACGCCGGCTTCGCCCAGCAGCACTGGATTGTTTTTCGTGCGACGGCACAGCACCTGGATGACGCGTTCGATTTCACTCGCGCGGCCGATAACCGGATCCATGTCGCCCTTGCGCGCAATCTCCGTGAGGTCACGGCCAAACGCCTTCAGCGCGGGCGTCTTGACTTCGCCTTTCTTCTCGCCAGCGGCACCCGCCGCCTGTTTCTCCGGGGCCGGTTCGCCCGGTTGCGCTTCTTCTCCACCCGCCGGCGGCGCTGCAAAATTCGGATCCAGCTCTTTCAAGACACGTTGCCGCGCCTCTTCGATATCCACGTCCAGCGCGCGCAACACTTTCGCGGCCACGCCATCACCCTCACGCAGCAGGCCGAGCAGCAGATGCTCGGTGCCAACATAAGTATGGTTCAAATTCTTCGCCTCCTTCTGCGCCAGCGCGATGACTTTCTTCACACGCGGCGTGTAGGGAATATTACCAATCATCTTCTGATCGGGGCCGGCGCCCACCTGCTTCTCGACTTCGATGCGGACGCTGTCGAGATCAATGCCCATGCTTTGCAGCACGTTGACCGCAACGCCCTGGCCCAGCTTGATCAGGCCGAGCAACAGATGTTCGGTGCCGAGAAAGTTATGGTTCAACCGGTCGGCCTCCTTGCGCGCGAGCGCGAGCACCTGCTGCGCCCGCGGCGTGAAATTACTCATGGCTTCATCACTCATATTAATCTTATTTTGCTACGGGTTGGGCAATTTGTCCAATGACATCCTGAAATAATCTATTCATGGCGAATCTATTTATTTCAACAGCGGCGAATCGGCCGGGCGCTCGACGAAGTGCAGCAGGTTCCCTTCGCCGTCTTCGAAGAACAACACCTTACCTCCGCCCGCCGCCGGCCGGACTTCCGCCGTGAACTTCACGCCGCGCGCTTCCAGCTCCGCCTTCGCCGCTTCGAGCGACGGCACGCGCAGCGCCAAATGCCGGAAACCTTGCAGCTTATTATTACCGCGTTCGGCCAGCGGCGCATCGGCCTGATAAATCTCGAACCACACACTGCCGAGCGCAATCAGACACGTCGGCGGCGTCTGGCCGTTATTGAAAACCTCGCGCGCGCCCAGCACGCGCTCATACCAACTCTTCAACGCCACCGGATTGCTGGCGGGGATGGCGATGTGTTCGACAGAAACATTCATCGCCTGATTAAATGCCAAAGACCGCCAATTAAAAATCAAAATCGTATTCACTCCCTCGCCCGGATTTGCGAAACTTGTCCGCACAACGTTATGAATATTGATTCCCTGCTCCACCAACGGCTCGTCTGCGTCGCGGTCATCGAGAAACCCGACGACGCCGTGCCGCTGACCGAAGCGCTGCTTGCCGGCGGCTTGAATTGCATCGAAGTCACCTTCCGCACCGCCGGCGCGGCGGACTCCATTGCGCGCATTCGCAAAGCACTACCCGCTGCCATCGTCGGTGCGGGCACGCTGCTCACGGCAGATCAAGTGAAGCAAGCCGTGGATGCCGGCGCGCAATTCGGCGTGTCCCCTGGTCTAAGCGAAGCCGTGTCTAAGGCCGCGCATGACCATCATCTGCCACTCTTTCCCGGCGTCATCACGCCGTCCGAGATTATCCGCGCGCTGGAGCTGGGTTGGAAGCATCTGAAGTTTTTCCCGGCGGAAACCTTTGGCGGCGTCAATGCCCTCAAGGCCCTTACCGGCCCGTTCGGTCACACTGGTTTGAAGTTCATCCCCACCGGCGGCATCACGGCGGCTACGCTGCCGGATTATCTCGCGCTGCCTTCCGTGGCGGCGGTGGGTGGTTCGTGGATGGCGGAACGCAAGCTGGTCGCGGAAAAGTCTTGGACCAAAATCACCGCGCTTACGGCTGAGGCGATGAAGGTTATCGCTTCGACCAAATAATACCGCGCGTTCAGCGCCCCAGCCAGCCGCCGTCGATGTTCAGCACCGCGCCGTTCAGATAATCCGAATCGCCCGACGCCAGAAACACGCAGCCGCCCGCGATATCTTCCGCGGCGCCCCAGCGACCTTCGGGAATGCGGTCCAGAATCGCCTTATTGCGCACCGGATCTTCGCGCAGCGCCTTCGTGTTTTCCGTCGCGATGTAGCCGGGCGCGATGGCGTTCACATTGATGCGTTCCTTCGCCCACTCATTCGAGAGCGCTTTCGTGACACCCGCAATCCCATGTTTGCTCGCGGCGTAAGCGGGCACCGTAATGCCGCCTTGGAAAGACAGGAGCGACGCGATATTCACCAGCTTGAGGCGCGCACCTTCCGGCGCCTTGGCGCGACCCGTCTCAATCCACCACTTGCCGACGGCTTGCATGAGGAAGAACGGTGAGTTCAAGTTCGTCGCGATGACCGCATTCCAATCGGCTTCGGAGAAATCCTTCGCCGGTGCGCGCCGGATGATGCCAGCGTTATTGACCAGCGCATCAATCTGGCCGGTCTGCGCGAGAATCTCCGCAATGACCGTGTGCGATTCCTTTTGCGTGCCCGTGCCGAGGTCGGCGTTATGCGCGATGAACTTGCCGCCCGCTGCCGACACCGCCGCGCCGGTTTCGGCCAAGTCACTGCGCGCCACGCCCACGACGGTGGCGCCCTGCTGGGCGAACGCCACGCAAATGGCCTGACCAATGCCCCGGCTCGCCCCCGTTACGACCACGACCTTATTCTTGAATTTCATAATAATTATTCAGCCACAGATGCTCACAGATGGAACACAAATGACTCCTGCATAAAACATCTGAGTTTCATCTGTGCCCATCTGTGGCTACTTCAAATCAACCGGCTTCACCGCGTCCATGTCGTCGAAGACCTGGTTCTCGCCGGCCATGCCCCAGATGAATTTGTAATTCCCCGTGCCCACACCGAAGTGCATGGACCAGTTCGGCGACAGCGCCACCTCATCATTGTGCAGAAACACGTGGCGCGTCTCCGTCGGTTCGCCGAAGAAATGCGAGACCACCTTGTCGCCGAGATCGAAGTAGAAATAAATCTCCGTGCGCCGCCAATGCGTGTGCGGCGGAAAAGAATTCCACACACTGCCCGGCTCCAGCGCGGTCAGACCCATCACGAGCTGGCAACTCTGGATGCCGCCTTGATGGATGAATTTATAAATCGTGCGCTTATTCGCCGTCTCCTGCGCACCGAGCGCGACGGGCGTGGCCTCGGCGGAAGTCATCAAGCGCGCGGGATACGCGGCGTGCGCGGGACAGCTCAACAGATAAAACTTCGCCGGAGCCGCCGCGTCATCGCTCGTGAAGGCAACCGCCTTGGTCCCCATCGGCACATAGACGCAATCCAGTTTATTGAGGGCGAAGCTGTGGCCGTCCGCTAGGACCTTGCCCGCGCCGCCGACGTTGATGATGCCCAGCTCGCGGCGTTCGAGGAAAAAGGCGCGGCCCGTCTCCTTATGATTGGGCAGCTCGACGGGTTGGCCCAGCGGCGACACACCGCCCACGAAGAGGCGGTCGAGGTCCGTGAAGTGGCCGGTGAGTTCGCCGGGCACAAAGAGGTTGGTGATGGCGAAGGTATCGTGCAACTGCTGCGTGGACAAGCCGATGAGATCCTGCGGACGCGGCGTGCGGCGGATGGAAGAGTCAATCATGCTGGAAGGTTGCCAGAAACGAACCGGTCCGACAAGCCGCTGCCGGAGGGAATTTGGTTTACCTGTAAAACACCCCGGAGCCGCCCCGCGTCGGGCACCTTTTTCAAAGATTGCCGAAGCTTAGCCAACCGTTCCCTAACCTTCGGGAGTCGTTCCCGAAGGTTTGGCAACCATTCCCGAACCTTCGGCAGTCGTTGCGTAACCTTCGGCAGTCATTCCCGAAGGTTCGGCAGCCGTTCCCTAACCTTAGGCAGCCATTGCCTAAGCTCACGGAACGACTGCGTAACCTCCCGCAACCATTGCGGGAACATCCGCAACGACTGCGGGAACATCGCCAGCAACCGCCCATTCATGGAAAACAATCTCGCAATCAACGACTTGCAGCTCAAAACCCCGGCCAACCGTCAATTCTCGACCGGAAACTTCAGGCAAACGTAGCGAGACGGCGGCGCTGGCACCCTGAATGGCTGGGGGTTCAGAGTAGATGAGCTAGCAAGCCTGCCGTTTGGGTCTGGTTCCAGAAAAGAGGCTTGCCAAGGATTTGCCCTCGCCGCACCCTCAGATTCATGAAACCGGAGAGGCTGCACAACACACCGTAACTGTTAGACACCATCGTATGATTGTTGCCGGATACATACTTTTGGTTCTTGGCGTAGTTGCCAGTATAGTCGGCGAGATCATGTTCTTGACGGTTGCTTTCAAGCGCAGCTTGTGGTGGTTTTGCGGCTGTCTATTTATTCCGCCCGTTGCATTGATTTTCTTTTTTCTAAACATGAAGGCTACCATTAAACCAGTCGCTATGGCGTGGCTTGGAGCTATACTTGCATTTTATGCTGCTTACATGGCTGGACTAAATTTGCATTAGATTATGAGTCATGCCGCCAAAACGAGGATAGGCTGCCCGTCCCCTTTCCTCTCTTAACCCACGCCTGCGAAACTCGCGCTTGTCCTGTCCGAAGGGTTGGCCTAAAGTGCCGGCTTCCAATTCATCCTTATGACGACTCAACGCAAACTCCGCTATGGCATGGTCGGGGGCGGCCAAAATGCCTTCATCGGCGCGGTCCACCGCATGGCCGCCAACCTCGACGGCCAGCTCGAACTCGTCGCCGGCGCGTTCTCTGCCGATGCCGCCAATTCCAAGACGACCGGCGAACAGCTCTTTCTCCAACCGCAGCGCACCTACGCCAGTTACACCGAGATGGCCGAGCGCGAGGCGGCGTTGCCCGCGAATGAGCGCATTGATTTTGTCGCCATCGTGACACCCAACTTCCTGCACGCGCCCGTGGCCGAGCTGTTTCTTAAGAAAGGTTTCCATGTGGTCTGCGACAAGCCGATGACTTTGAATCTGCGCGAGGCCAAGGCGCTGCGCACGACGGTGCGCCGGACGGGCAAAGTCTTTGCGCTGACACATAATTATACCGGCTACCCGATGGTGAAAGAAGCGCGCGAACTTGTCCGCTCCGGTAAGCTGGGCAAAATCCTCAAGGTGGTCGCGGAATATCCGCAAGGCTGGCTGCTCGACAAGATTGAGGCGACCGGCCAGAAGCAGGCGGCGTGGCGCAGCGACCCGAAGAAGGCGGGCGCGAGCTGTTGCGTGGGCGATATCGGCACGCACGCGGAAAACCTCGGCCGCTATATCACGGGCCTGGAGATTGCGGAGCTGTGCGCGGACTTCACGACGTTCGTGCCCGGCCGCAAGCTGGAGGATGACGCGAATATGTTGATCCGCTATCAGGGCGGCGCGAAGGGCGTGTTGCATTGCTCGCAGATTTCCTGTGGTGAGGAGAACAATTTGAACATCCGCGTGTACGGCACGCTGGGTTCGCTGGCGTGGCAGCAGGAGCATCCGAATGAATTGAAGTTTACAGCCAAGGGCGAGCCGGCGCGGATACTCCGGCGCGGCAACGGCTACGTCAGCGACGTGGCGAAGAAGTTCACGCGCCTGCCGTTCGGCCATCCGGAGGCGTTCATCGAGGCGTTCGCGAATATTTATCTGGAAGCCGTCGCGGCGATCCGCGCGAAGATTGCCGGTAAGAAAGGCACGTTTGATTACCCCACAGTGGATGACGGCGTGGTGGGCATGGCATTTATTGAAACCGCCGTGAAGTCCGCCGCGTCCAAAGGCAAATGGACCAAGTTCCCGCAATTCTAATTTAACATGAAACATATCCTGACCATCACTCTGCTCGCTGCCGCTCTAGTCGGCTGCTCAACGCAAAAAGGTGTCGTCATTAAAAAGACGCAATCTGCATCCAAGGCAAAAAGCCACGAAGTTGTCATCAATAGCGTCACTGGCTATCAGGACACGCCCATGGAACCGGATGGTTTGTGGCATGTCCACGATCCGGCGCGCCCGCAGCCGACCATTGTGACGCCCGGCGCCACGTTCAGCGAGAACGCCAAGGCGCCGAGCGACGCCATCGTGCTATTCGACGGCACGGATTTGTCGCAATGGCGCGACCAGAAGACCAAGGGCGAAGCGCCGTGGAAGATTGTGGACGGCGCGATGGTGGCCGAGAAGGATTACATCGAGACAACGAATAAGTTCGGCGATATCCAGTTGCATCTGGAGTTCCGCGAGCCGACGCCGCCCACCGGCTCGGGTCAGGGTCGCGGCAACAGCGGCGTGTTTCTGATGGGCCACTACGAGATTCAGGTATTGGACTGCTACCAGAATCCCACGTATGCGGATGGTTCTACCGGCTCGGTCTACGCCCAGCATCCGCCGCTCGTGAACCCGTGCCGCCCGCCCGGCGAATGGGAGACCTACGACATTATTTTCACCGTGCCGCACTTTGACGCCGACAACAAGCTGACGGTGCCCGGCTATGTCACGGTCATTCTCAATGGCGTGGTGGTACAGAACCATCAAGCCATCCGCGGCGAGACGGCGCATCGCACCGTGGGCAAATATACCTTCCACGATGCGACCGGCCCGCTGGCTTTGCAATATCACAACAATCCGGTGGCCTACCGCAACATCTGGGTGCGCCCAATCACGGTGGATAACGAGCCGTAAGCGGAATTCAGAAGTAAGAATGCAGAATGTTGAAGTAATATTATGAAGACAATTCTATCCTTGTTGGTCGCGACTCTGGTCGCCACCAGTTTGCACGCGGAACCGAAAAAGTTGCTCGTCGTCACGACCACGACGGGCTTCCGGCACAGCTCCATTCCCACGCTCGAAAAAGTCATCGCGCAACTGGGCGAGACGAGCGGCGAGTTCACGGTGGATTACATTCACCAGCCGCCGGCCAAGCCGGCCAACCTGAAGAAGGACGCGACGGATGAAGAAAAGGCCGCGTTCAAGACCGCCGAGGCGACATGGGAAGAGACGTTGAAGGTTGCGCTGCAAAAGCTGTCGCCGGAGTCGCTAAAGAATTATGACGGCGTCGTCTTCGCCAGCACGACGGGAAATTTACCAATTCCTGACCAGCAAGGTTTGCTCGACTGGATCAAGGCGGGGCACGCGTTCATCGGCATTCATGCGGCGAGCGATACGTTCCATGGCTGGCCGGGATACATTGACATGATTGGCGGCGAGTTCCAACACCACGGCGCGCAGTTGAGCGTGGAATGCCTGAATGAAGACCCGTCCAGCCCCGCCACCGCGCACCTCGGCAAATCCTGGACTATCAAGCAGGAGGAAATGTATCAGTTTAAGAATTACGACGCGACGAAGGTGCATGATCTGCTGAGCCTCGATAAGAAACCGCAGGATCCTTTTACGCCCGGCCATTATCCCGTCGCGTGGTGCAAGCCTTACGGCAGCGGTCGCGTGTTCTACACCGCGCTCGGCCATCGCGAGGATATCATTGACGCGGACCCGAACTTGAAGGGCCGCATCAATTCCGTCGAGATTAGCAAGGCGTATGAACAGCACGTGCTCGGCGGCATCGAATGGGCACTGGGCTTGAAGAAATAATCGCGGGATAATTCTTTCAACGAAAAGAAACGCGGGCCGCTTCCGAAATGGAAGCGGCCCGCGTGATTTTTACAAGTGAGGCTAAGTACGCTTCAGCCCAAACGCCGGCGGAATTCGGCACAGGCTTTGGCAATGTCCGGCGCATTGAGGATGGCGGAGACCACGCAGATGCGCGTCGCACCCGCCGCCAGCACGGCGTCGAGGGTCTGCAAATTCACCCCGCCAATGGCAAACCACGGCACGGTCGCGTGGGTGCTAGCCCAGCGGACATAATCCAGTGTTACAGGCTTCGCCGTCGGCTTGGTGCCCGTGGCGTAAATGGGGCCGATGGCGATATAATCCGCCCCGGCAGCGAGCGCGCGTTGCGCCTGTTCAGGCGCGTGGGTGCTTAAGCCGATTTTGAGTTTTGAGTTCTGAGTTCTAAGTTCTGAAACATGCTTGAAGCCGGCATCGAAGAAATCTTCCTGCCCCAGGTGACAGATGTCCGCGCCCAGTTCTTGGGCGATGGCCAGATGGTCATTAATGACCAGACCGACGTTAGCGCGGCGCGTGACGGGCAGAATCTTTTCCGCCATCGCCCGAATGTCTTCTGGTGAAGAGTTCTTAGCGCGAAGTTGAATCAAGTCGCTACCGCCATCGCAAAGCTGCTGCGCGATGAGTTCAGGCGCACGGCCATTCAAGTAGGCTGTATCGACAAAGGTATAAAGCTGGCAATCCGCGAGCGGTTTCACGGGGCCAGTGTGACAGAATCAGCGCGTGCGCTCAAATGCCATCCGCCAGAACCAGTCGCTGTGGGCGGCGAGCGTGACGAGCGGATTTTGCAACGCAGGAGTAAGAACGAGACGTTGCAGCCATTTCGCCCACGCCAGGCGACGCGCAAAGACGGCGTCGCAGTCGTGAGCGATTCTTTCGCGGGCGGCACTCCACGAGATTTCACCACGGCTCCACTCGGTGAGCGGGGCAATGGCCAGCTCTGCCGATTCGAAGGCCATGGACATGCCGTTGCCGGTAACGGGCGGAATCATGGTGATAGCATCGCCTACGCAAATCTCGGCACGCGCGGCGGCTTGCTGGGGTCGCAACGAAAGTCCGGCGATGGCGCAGAAAGAAGCTTCGTCGAACTCCGCGCCAGCCAGTCGTTCGCGCAGTGGTGAACCGGGTTGGCCGCGCAGAAGTTCGCGTGCAGTTGCCGCGTCGCTATTTTCGCCAGCCGGTTTGCGAAAGAGCCCACAGATGTTCACCTCGCCAGCGTTAAGTTTACAAATTCCGACGTAGCCCTGCGCTGACACGTGCATCTCCAGATCGGCGACGAGCGCAACATTGCGCGCATGAATCTTCAGACCGAACCAGCGCGGCCCGTCCGGTTCAACCTGCGCACGGCGACCTGTGGCACGAACGATACCTTCGCCAATGGTTTCCAAGGACGCACGTTTGCCGGTTATCAATTCACCACCAACCTCTTTGAATTTGTTTGCGAGCGCTGCGTCGAGGGTGAAACGCGAAAGACAAAGGGCCGGCGTTGGCAACGGACGTGGCGTTGAGGATTTGGTTGAAGTAAAAAACGCCGTGGTCAGCGCGTTGGCTGAACCCATTTCGTCAATCAACTGGCGCAAGCCGAGTCGCGCGAGCGTCGCATGGCCGCGGCCGCTGATGAATTCGCCGCAAACGCGATGACGCGGATACTGGCCCGCCTCGTGAATGGTCACCGGCACATTCCGTTGCCGCAGCGCGATGCCCAACGTGAGGCCAGCGAGGCCACCGCCGAAGATTTGGATAGGTTTAGATGCGAACATCCTATTCGCGTCGGCGCGCGATGAACACGTGGCTAAATAAACCAGCACGCCGCTCGGTGAGTTCCCAGTTGGTTATATCCGGCCAGAGCACAGAGATTTCTTTGCCGGCAAATCCGGCCCGGATGCTGATCACCGCATCGTGGCGCGTCACATCGTTGCAGCCGATAAGCCAGAGCAACTGGCCAACGAACGCCGGCCATGCAAATCGATGCGGTTCGACCGCGACAAAGAGCTTTGCATTCCGGGAGATTTTCTCAAGCAAGCTGGCCAGTTTGTCATCGTTGAAGTGGTGGAGAAACAAATTGGCGATAACCACTTTTTCAGCTTTGCTCGGCAACCAATCAAACACATCCACGACTACCGGTTCGGCGCGCCAGCCAAGCTTGGCAAAAGCCGCGAGCGTTTCGGCGGTTATGTTTTCCTGAAGATCCAGCAGAGTGGCGGTCACTTTCGGCCAGCGCAACGCCAGTCTTTGAGCAAGACGTAACAGGAGGTTACCATCTCCGGCACCGATCTCGGTGATTTGTCCCGGCGCGCCGGAGAGATTCTTTTCCAAGGCACGGGTCATGATGCCGTCATTGCGCATCCACCAATTGATGCGGCGCAAGTCGCGGCGCGAACGGATGGCGCGCGGGTCGGCGGGCGACAGCGTGTCGAGCAATTCAGGCTGGACGATGCGTTTCACGAAGCCATTTCCAATAGAGCGCCATGGCAACTGAAACCAGCGCCAAACGCTGACATCCACCACAGACCGTCAGGGACGGAATCACGTAAGGCGCGTTCGAGCACGAAGTAAACGGTGGGACTGCTAATGTTGCCGTATTCACGCAACACCGCCGAGCTGTGCCGCACGTCGGACTCGCTCAAGTTTAACTTATCGCGTAAAGCTAGAATCACATCGCGCCCGCCGGTGTGCAAAATCCAGCCGGTGATTTGCTCGCGCTTGACGTCCGCAGCGACAAGTGATTCGGAAAATAGCTTGCAGGCAATCTCGCTGGCGATTTGCGGTACTTGCGGCAGCAAGATATTGCGCAGCATGCCGTGCTTGTGTTTGAAACGCAGCGTATCGCGCTCGGCGGTAACAAGGCGCGAGTCGGTGAACTTCCATGCCACACGCCGACGATTTGGCAACGGCTCACTGGACAAAACCGCTGCCCCCGCGCCGTCACCGAACAAACACGCACTGATCAAAACGCCCGGATCATCGTCGATAAAAAACGCTGCGCTGCAAACCTCAACGCAGATAGAGAGTACCTTTTTGGCCCGACCGGCTGTTAGAATGGCTTCCGCTGCGCGGAAGTTGGGCAACGCCGCGCCGCAGCCCTGCCCAACGAGGTCGAGGGTAAAAACATTCTGGCGCAGGCCAAGTTGTTCGCTGACATAGCTCGTGAGGCCGGGACACAAATAGCCGGTGCACGTGCTGATCAAGATGGCGTCCATTTCGGACGCCTGACAATTCGCGTCTTTTAAAGCACGTTGCGCGGCCTCAGTAGCGAGCGCGGGGGCGTGCCGGGCAAAACGCGCTTGCAGAGCATCCGGCGTCAGGTTAAAAACTTCCGTGAGTGGTTCAAGTGCCAGATGGCGGGTGCCGATGCCATTATCGCCGCAGAGAACTTTCTTGAGAATGGCATGCGAACGCGGCGTCAGTTGCGCAAACGGCACCGAACCGCGTAATGCGTCCCAACATTCACGCTGTTCGTATCGCTGCCGAGGGGCGGCGGTTCCTAGACCAATGAAAAACATGGCGGACTCTAGCCCAAGTGCGACGGTTGCGCGAATTTTATGAAAGGAAAACGGCGGCAGGAACTAGCCTGCCGCCGTGCGCGTATACCGAATCGTTACTTAATCCCGACGAGATAGCCGAAGCGCTGCTTAAACTCGTCCGGCGCCACCTTGATGACCGCAGCGAGCTTGCTGAGTTGCTTGGCGTCCTCGAAGTCTTCGCGTTCGAGGCGGATCATGTAAGCCTGCGCGCACTCAAAGGCTTCGCCGTCCACATTCACTTTGCGGTTCTGCATGCGGCCCGTCTTCGGGTCGAGCATGTCCTCAAACGGCAGCGGGTTCATCTTGCCGTCCACGAAGCTGATAATGGCCCCATACTTTTCGGCAGCGGGCGAGCGCAGGAATTTCACCGCCGCATAGCCGAGGTCGCGCGTGTATTCGGCGTCAAACGGAATCGGGTCAGCACAGCGCAACTCGTAGCCCAGATCTTTGTCGATGAACGCCATCTTGATGCCGAGCTTTTCTAGGCGCACGGTCAACAACTCCTTCATCAGGCGCCCAAAATCAATTTCGCCCAGACGCAGATGACCGTGGTCATCACGGATGACTTTACCAAAACGTTCGAGCTGGCCATCGGGTAGCGCGGCAACCAGGCCTTTTTCACCGAGCGATTCAATTAAACCTTCCGCCAACACCACGAGCCCATAGCGCGAGCCTTCAGCCGTGCGCTTGATGATGGAGCCGATAATGATGTCGCACACTTCATCCACCGTAACGGTGCGGCCGCGAAATTCCTCAGAAATGATTGCGAGCGTCGCCGCCGAAGCCTTGGCAATGCCGAGTGCGAGATGACCGGCGGCGCGTCCCATGCTGACAATGATATACCAGCGCGAAGTGGTACGGGCATCCTCGATGAGGTTGCGGACAATCTGCACGCCGTAATGCCGCGCGGTCTCGTAACCGAAGGTCGGCGCGGTGCCGGGCAGCGGCAGGTCGTTATCAATCGTCTTGGGCACGTGCGCCACCTTGATTTTGCCCTGACTGTATTTGGCGACGTAGCTGGCGGAAAACGCCGTATCATCACCACCGATGCTGACCAGTGCGGTGATACCGAGCTTTTCGAACACAGTGAAAATGTTCTTCATCTGCTCCTCGGACTTGGTCGGGTTCGTGCGCGCGGTGCCGAGAATGGAGCCGCCTTTGAGGTGGATGTCCTTTACGTCGCGGATGGAGAGTGGCTTGATCTGCGTGGTGTCGCCTTGCGCGATGTATTTGAAGCCATCGCGAAAGCCAATGACCTCGTAGCCCTGGTTAATGCCTTCGATGGTGGCCGCCGAGATGACGCCGTTAAGTCCGGGAGCCGGACCGCCGCCAACCAAAATTCCGAGTCTGCCTTTTGTGCTCATGGAGTTTTAATAATCAGGATGATATTGCCAAGACGGCGTATGCTGCCCACGCCGATTGAAAAATTCAATTCCATTCTAGCCGCAATCTGCCCACAATTTGCCCGCATAATGAACCGCGCCGTATTCCTCGACCGCGATGGCACACTCATCGTCGAAAAAAATTACCTGCACCGCCCCGAAGAAGTGGAGCTATTCCCCGGCGCGGGCGCAGCGCTCAAGAAACTTTCCGATGCCGGCTTCAAGCTCCTCATCGTCACCAACCAGTCGGGCATTGGGCGCGGTTACTTTACACTCACCGACGCCGAGCGCGTCAACGAGCGCGTCAGCCACGACTTTGCCCGCGATGGTGTTCGCTTCGAGAAAACCTACATCGCTCCCGAAGCCCCCGACCAGCCCAGCCGCGTCCGTAAGCCGTCACCGCAGTTTTTGTTCGACGCGCGGGATGAATTCAATTTAAACCTCGCCGAGAGTTTCATGGTCGGCGACAAACTGATTGACCTCGAATGCGGCTGGAATGCGGGTGTGAAACAAAGCATACTCGTCCGCACCGGCTATGGTACGGGCGTGGAACGCGACGATGCGGAACAAATCAAACGCGCGGTCGTCGTAAACGGCCTGATAGAAATGGCCGAGTGGATCTTGAGCCACGAAATCAAAGCTTAAAATTAAATATGTGCGGCATTATTGGATACGTTGGAAAAAAGTCAGCCTCGCCCATCCTGCTGGAAGGCTTGCGCCGGCTGGAATATCGCGGCTATGACAGCGCGGGTGTGGCGATTCTGGATAACGCCGCCCTTGCGTTGCGTAAAAAGAAAGGCCGGATTGACGATGGCATTGCCCGCGTGCTGAAAGCTGAACCTGCCACTGGCAGCCTCGGCATCGCCCACACGCGCTGGGCCACGCACGGCGTCCCGTCCGACACCAATTGCCATCCGCATCTCGATGGCTCCAGTAAGATTGCGGTCGTCCACAACGGCGTCATCGAAAACTACGACGCGCTGAAACAGCGGATGATCCGCGCGGGCCACAAGTTTAAATCCGACACGGACACCGAAGTCCTCGCGCATCTCATCGGCGAGTATTACGAGAAGCGCAAAACCGGAAATCGCAAATCGGAAACCGGAAATGAACTAGCCCTTTCCGTCTGCGACGCCTTGCGCGAAGTCATCGGCACCTACGGTCTCGCGGTCATCTGCACGGATTTTCCGGATACCATCATCGGTGCGCGACGTGGCTCGCCGCTCATCATCGGCATTGGCAAGCACGAGAACTTCCTCGCCAGCGACGCCAACGCCATCGTCGCCCACACGAAAAAAGTCGTCTATCTCAACGACTACGATGTGGCCACCATCACACCGGAACGCTTCGACGTCGTAAATCTCGGGGCCGACACGGCGAACGTCCAGATCAGCAACCTCGAGTTTTCACAGGAAGATGCCGCACGCGGCAAGCACGCGCACTTCATGCTCAAGGAAATCTATGAGCAGCCCCAAACCGTGCTGAACGCCCTGCGCGGCCGCATTGATTTCGAAGGCGCGACCGCCAAGTTCGGCGGCTTGAACATGACGGCTGCCGAATTGCGCGGCATTGACCGCATCGTCATCGCGGCGAGCGGCACGAGCTGGCACGCGGCCCTCGTCGGCGAATACTTGATTGAAGAACTCGCGCAAATTCCCGTCGAGGTCGAGTTCGCACACGAATTTTGTTACCGCAATTGTCCGCTCGAGAAAAACACCATCCTGCTCGTACTCTCGCAATCCGGTGAGACCGCAGACACCCTCGCCGCCTTGCGTGAGGCCAAGCGACGCGGCCACAAGGCGCTCGCCATCGTCAACGTCGTTGGCAGCACCATCGCGCGCGAAGCCGATGGCGGCATCTACATGCATGCCGGCCCGGAGATTGGCGTGGCTTCCACCAAGGCTTTCGTCTCGACGATTTCCATATTAACCCTGCTCGCCGTACATCTCGGACGGTTGCGCAACCTTTCTGCCAAGCGCGCGCTGGACGTGTTGCATGGCTTAGAGGCGTTGCCAAAGCAGATTGAGAAAACGCTCGCGCTCAACGACGCCTTGAAGAAGGTCGCCAAGAAATATGCCCAGGCTGACGACTTCTTTTTCCTCGGGCGCGGCTACACGTTTCCGATTGCTCTGGAGGGTGCGCTCAAGCTGAAAGAAATATCCTACATCCACGCCGAGGGTTATTCCGCCGCCGAAATGAAGCACGGCCCCATCGCGTTGATTGATGCCAAGACGCCGACGGTATTTCTCGTGCCGCAGGATGCGATGTATGACAAGACCATGGCGAACCTCGCCATGATCCGTGCGCGCCAGGGTCCGATCATCGCGCTCGCAACGGAAGGCGACAAGGCCATCAAGAAAGTGGCCAACGATGTGATTTACCTGCCGCCGACGCTTGACCTGCTGAATCCGATTCTGGCCACCGTGCCGCTGCAGCTCTTCGCGTATCACATCGCCGTCGCGCGCGGCTGCGATGTGGACAAACCGCGCAACCTCGCCAAGAGCGTGACGGTCGAGTAAACAACTTTCATGCGCCGGCCCGACCGCCATGGCTAAAATTAAAATTTTCTGCCTGCATTGTGGCCGGATGCTCCAATCCGACGAAGCCAGCCGGGGCCAAAAATTCCGCTGCCCGCATTGCAAACATTCGGTGCTGGTGCCTACCCGGAGCAGAAAGCGCATCCGCATTAGGACCGGGCCCCGCAGTAAGAAAAAAATCTTCCTCCTCGCTGCCGTCGGCCTGATTCTGGCCACCGCACTCCTTGCTGTCGGGCTATGGTTGCTGGCACCAGTACGGGTTCACTGGCCTGACCGGCGACCCATTGGCGTTTTGTTTCTGGCTTCCGATTATCATTCATCCGCCACCAATCCGCGCGGCTGGTTCAACGACCAGAGCCTAGATTTCACCGGCACAAACGGTGTGCAACGCTTTCGACAGGCGCTGCTGGATTACACCGACCGCAGTCTCGCCATTCTCAAGCGGACAGGTGCGCAGGGCACGATTGTCTGGGACTTGGAGGGTGAAGAGTATCCGCACAAAACCTCGTTCATCGGCGATCCACGTTTGCTGAATCATCTGGCCCCGGAAATGGCCGCCGCCGTGGATGAATTCTTCGCCCGCCTGCGCGGGGCCGGATTGAAGATTGGTTTGACCATCCGCCCGCAACAACTGGTTTTTGACGAACACGGCCTGCCCCAACAAACTCAGGTGGCCGACATCGCGGGGAGTTTGCGCGATAAAATTGACTATGCCCAGAAGCGCTGGGGCGTCACCATCTTTTATGTGGATTCCAATGGCGGCATTCGGCGACCTGACGAAGTGTGGCAACTGCGGCGGCTGTCGGCGGAGCGACCCGACATCCTCCTGATTCCCGAACATCACTATCTCCCCTATTGGGAGTTCAGCGCGCCCTATGTGGCCTTGCGCAAAGGCGGCTCAACCGGCACCGCGAACTGGGCGCATCACCTCTTCCCCGGATCGTTTCAAGCGCTGGACATTGGCGACGCGGCGGCTGACTGGGCTAAGATTGTGGCGGCCAAGAGCCAGGGCGACATCCTGCTATTTCGCGCGTGGTATCCGAACCCGGAAAGCGATCTGATCGAAAGTTTGGCGCACGAACGGTGAAAACCGGAGGCGTTGAACGAGATTGATGCCCCTGCCATCGCGCGCGGAAGTCTCCTCGCCGTATTTGCCCCACCTAATTTTGCCATCGAAACACACGAACCGGAGTTTTCGGCCTAAACTGCTCCATTCAAACCGGCTAAACCCGATTCAGGCCTATTTTTAGGACCCAAAAACTGCGGCTACCCCGAGAAGATGGTCCTAAATGGAGCATTTAGCTGCACATACTCGGGGAAGATGGTCTGAAATGCTCCATTTAACCGAGCCTGCCCGGGGAAGGCTCTCTTAAATGGTCCGTTTGCCTGCGCCTTCCCCGGGAATGCAAGCCTCGCGACGCTTTAAAACCGCATCTTCCCCGGGAAGGTGGTACTAAACGGAGCATTTAGCTGCGCCTACTCGGGGAAGACGACTCTAAATGCTCCATTTTACTGCGCCTACCCAGGGAAGGCTCCGCAAAATGGTCCTTTTAACTGCGCTTGCCCGGGCAATCCAAGCCTCAAGGCGTTTCAAATCCTTCCGCAAACGGCAAAAGCGGTTTTGCCGGTTCCAACGGCGGAGCCGTTTTGCCGAAAGGTTTGAGCCGGTTCGCCTGGACTGCTACCCTGACGCCCATGGCTAAACCCAATTTCATCGAACTGCCGGGCTGCGAGCCGATCAATATCCTGTTTGAAGATCGCTCGGTCATCGCCATCGATAAGCCGCGTGGCTGGATGCTCGTGCCGGATTCGTGGCGCAAGACGAACTGGAATTTGCAGACCGCCATTGATTCGTCCATCCGCGCGGATGATTTCTGGGCGCGCTCGCGCAACCTGCGCTATCTCCGCCACGTCCACCGCCTCGACGCGGACACGAGCGGCGTGATGCTTTTCGCCAAAAGTGAGGGGGCCATGCGCGCCTTGGGCGAGATGTTTGAGTCGCGCCGGATGGAGAAGACCTACCTCGCCGTCGTCGAGGGTGTGCCGCGCGAAAAAGAATGGAAGTGCGAACTGCCCATCGGGCCGGACCCGAAAAACTTTGGCAAGATGCGCGTGGATCATTCGGAGGAAGGCAAGGAATCAGAGACGCATTTCCGGGTGCTGCTGAGCAATGAACGCTTTACGCTCATCGAAGCGAGTCCGCTGACGGGGCGCACGCATCAAATCCGGTTGCACCTCGCGGAGTCCGGCAGCCCGATCATGTGCGATGAGATTTATGGTCGCGTGGAGAAAGGTTTTCGTCTCGGCCTGCGCGCGGTGCGGCTGGCTTACAAAGATACGTTCACGCGGCGACCGGTAAACATCCTCGCGCCGGTGGAAAATTTTCTAAAAGAGTTTGGATTTAAGCTCACGCCGGAACTGGCGCAAGCGCCGTGGGTGCGCCGCCCATTCGTGCCGAAGGAACAGTCGACCACAGATTAAGCCGATTCACGCAGCTTGATTTTTATCTGCGGTCATCTGCGCCAATCTGCGGGTGAAACGATGGGTTCAGTTCGCGTAGTGGACGCCGCAGCCGTAGGGCTTGGTCTGCGTGACGGAGACGGGCTTACCCGCCAACAATTCTGCCACGGCGGCGCGGACGTAATTCTTCGCGGTACGCGGATCACCAAACGGTTGCGGCCGATTATCTATCGCGCCGTCATAGGCCAGCGTGCCGTCGGTCGCGATGACAAAACAATGCGGCGTGGTCTTCATGCCGTAAAGATGACCGATGTCGCCGGTGTAATCGTCCAGCCACGCGGTGGCGGCAATTTTCAAGTCCGCCCATTCCTGCTGCGCCTGCGCCGGCGTGCGGTAGCTGAAATTGTTGGTGTTCACGGAATCCACCATGAGCCAAATGACGCCTTTGGCCGCCAGCTCCTTCTGCAATTCCGGCATCGCACCACTGGCGTAATGGTTGTGACAAAACGGGCAGTCGGAGTTATAGGATTCGATGACGACCAGCTTACCTTTGTAATCGGAGAGCTTGATAGTCTTGCCATTGATGTCGGTACCGGTGAAATCCGGCGCGGGTTTACCGATCTCAACGGCAAACAGCGAGGTCCCGAGAGTGATGGCGAAAAGCAGGGTGAATAGTTGTTTCATAACTTAAAGCTCGTTCCGTGAAGTCAGACGGAACCGCCGTGGATTTGGTTCAAAGAAACCTTACTTGGCCGCGCGGTCAAGCGCAGCAAGAACGAGGCTAGGGGTGAGGACTTCGGGTAGCACTATCGCCGCCGCATCAATATTCTTCGGATAAACCAAAACCAGCGGCACGCCCGCGCGATGGTAGCGGTTCAGCTCCGCCGTGATGGCATCGGGGAAGTGCGTGTAGTCGCCGAGCAGCGCAATAACGTTGAGCGATTTCAGTTTTTCGCGAACCGTAGCGACTTCAATACTCGTCTTCTTGTTGACCTGACAGGTCAGACACCAATCCGCCGTGAAATCAACCAGCACCGGCTGGCCCGAGGCCCGCGCCACCGCAAGCGCACCGGGACTCCAGCGCTGCCAGTCAATACCCTCGGCAGATTCTTTGAGCGAACCGGTGGTGACCTTTGGCGGCAAGGCATTACGCCAGTCGAGTTCCTTTTCCAGCGCAAACTCGTAACCGCCCAGTAACAATATCACCACAAACGCCAAGGCAACGCCCTTGCTCGAACGGCCGCGCTGGACAAATTCACCGAAGATCCAGGCGGCGAAGGCGACGACCACGAGAAAGATGCCGAGCCAGAGAACATTTTTGCCGTAGCTGCTGGCGGCAATGTTGAACAGCCAGATGACAGTGGCGAGCATCGGAAAACCCATGGCAATCTTGAACTTCTCCATCCACGCGCCCGGCTTGGGCAGGAATTTGAGCCAGGCCGGGTTCCAACTCAATAGAATATAGGGTGACGCGAGCCCCAGTCCGACAGTGAGAAAGATCAGGACGATGACGGCCGCACTTTGGGCAAAGGCGAACCCGAGTGCCGCGCCCAGAAACGGCGCGGTGCAGGGCGTCGCGAGCACGGTGGCCAGCACGCCATTGAAAAATGCGCCAGCCGCACCGTGCTTGGAGGCCAATTCGCCGGCGGCATTCAGCGCGCCACCGCCGAGGATGACTTCAAACACGCCAAACAAGTTCAGCGCGACCAGCGTGACGAGCGTGGTGAGACACACGATGAACACGGGGCTGCCAAACTGCATGCCCCAGCCGGCGTGATTGCCCGCCGCCTTGACGCCGATGACCAGGGTAGCGAGCACGAGGAACGAAAGCAGCACGCCGACCGCATAAATCAGGCCGAGGTTGCGGACGCGGCGCGGTTCGCTCTTGGCCTCGCTGACGAAACCAAGGATTTTCAGCGCGATGACCGGCAGCACACAGGGCATGATGTTGAGAATCAATCCGCCGATGAAGGCGAAGAGCAGCATATGCCAGAGCGATTGGGCGGGTGAGGCGGGCGAATTGTCCGGATTGGGAATAGTTTTGCTAGAAGGCGCGGCATTGCCTACGGGCAGCTTGATTTGAATGGCGCGCTCGCCATTGCCACCATCGTTCAAGACGAGGACGCCGGAAATTTCCTGCGGCCAGTCGCCCGAATATTTCTTCACCACCTTGCGAATGCGAAGGTCGGCGGCATTCGCAGAAATGATTTCGGTGGCTGATTGAACCTCAAAGGCATCGCTGGCGTCGGGGAAAAAATCAACCGAGTCGAATTTGATATTCTTGGCGGCATCCACCGGCTGCTGGTTGGCGATAATCAACGACCGGGTCTCGTTAGTCGCCGGTGTTTCCCACCAAGCACTCAGCGCGTAGGGATTATCCAGCAGCGGCGTTTTACTTTGCCACTCGGCCAGCGTTGCCGCGTCAGCGGAGGTTTTATTATCAGCCCCAACATTGAGCACAGCCTGAACTCCGCCGCTGGCGGGAATGCACGACTCATTACATTCGAGCCAAGACACCTTGGCGGCGAAATTCAGCGGCCCGGCGGGCAGATTGCTTGCCAGCGTGAGGGGCACGAGCAAGACCACTTCGTCCTGATAGCCGTAAGTTGTGACGTCGGCCGGCGGAAGTTTTTTGGGGAGCGGCCATTGGATATCACCAGCGGTGACACCAGCGGGCAGCTGCCATTTGATATCCGGGGCTTGGCCAGCTTCGCCAGGATTTTTCCAGTAAGTGTGCCAACCCGACTCCATCTTAAGATCCACGCCCGCCCAGATGGTATCGCCGGGCTTGGCGGTGTCGGCGGACAAAAGCAGTTGCACCTGCGTGTGGGCAGCCCGGGCGCAAGCCAAGCTGAGCATCAGGGCCGCAAAGCAGTATATTTTTCGCACAATCATGAAATACTTTTTTCCCTATCGAACCTAAAGGCTTTTGGCCATTGCCTACGGGGCAGACTTCAGACGGTAGAACCGGCTGTTAGCGCGGGCGGTATCGGTCACTTGCCACTGGCCGGCAACGGCGGCATTGGTAGAAATGTCCGTCCACGTGGCCAAGTCGGCGCTGGCTTGCACGACGTAATTAGAACCCGTCGTGCCGCTACAGTTCAGGGTGATGCTGCCATCCGAATTCGGGATGATTTTGGCAATGACCAACGGCAGCGGCACAACTGCGGAAGAGATATTATTAATTGTCCTTAAATTGTCGGTCCCGCCACCGTCCCCCCCACCGCTGCCGCCAGTCCGCACAAACAGCACTGCATTGGAACTAGTAGCGCTGCCGGCCACATTGGTGACTACCAGTACATAGACGCCGGAATCATTCGTCGTCACGGTGGCCACCGTCAGCGCACTGGTGAGCGAGCCGGAAATATTTCCACCGTCCGCTAGAGCCGAACCATTTTTCAACCACTGGTAACTAAAAGGCGCCGTGCCGCTCACGGCCGCACTGAGGGTTACCGTGTAGCCGGTTCTGACCGTCTGGTTCGTCGCCTGCACTGTGAATACCGGTGGGACCCAGACCGAGAGCGTAGCCACGGTACTGGTAACGCTACCGGCAAAATTAGTGATAACCACAAAGTAGGAACCCGCATTATTCGTAGTGACCGCGGCAATGTTGAACGTGGAATTAGTTGCACCAGATACCACCTTGATTCCTTTGTACCATTGGTAATTGAACGGCGCAGTGCCAGTATTAACTACGCTGAAGCTGGCGACATTGCCGACGATCACTCCCTCGCTGACTGGTGGCACGGTGATGACCGGCGGTGCCACTACAGTCAGAGCACTGCTACTCGATACACTGCCAACCGGATTGCTTACGACGACCGAATAAACACCGGAGTCGTTGGTCGTCAGCGACGAAATCTTCAACACATTCGTAACGGCCCCAGAAATATTTCCGCCATTCACCAAGGCCACGCCATTCTTGAACCACTGGTAGCTTAACGGGGCCCCGCCCGTCGCAGTAATGCTCAACGTGATATTCGTACCCGCCTTGACCAGATTGGCGGGCGATGGAGTCGTCACCCGTGCCACTGGCATAATCTGCAGCCCGGATTTGATACTAGGCGGGGTTAAAACCGACAGTGCAGCGGCAGCACTCGTAGTGCTGCCAAACGTGTTCTTGACGATGACCGAGTATGAGGCACCAGACTTAGTTGTGACCTTGGATAACGTGAGCGAGGAGCTATTCGCGCCGGAAACGCCGCCACCATTAGCAAGCTTGGCTCCATTTTTAAGCCATTGATATGAAAATGGTGCGGTACCACTGGCGGCAACCGTGAAAACGACGTTGCCGCCTACCGCCACATACTGGCTGGCCGGCTGGGTGGTAATGATCGGCGAAGCATTTACGGTGACACTCGCGCTCGTGCTGGTGGCACTGCCAAAGGCATTACTGACCACGACGAAATAATTACCCACTCCGTTCGTCGTCAACGCGAGAATGGTCAGGATGTTTGAAGTTGAACCAGAAATATTTGCGCCGTCCACGAGTGCACCGCCAGCATTGAACCAATGGTAGCTCAACGGCCCGGTGCCGCTGGCGATGACTGACAGAACTACGTTACTACCCAGCGCGCCAAACTGGGTGACCGGCTGCGTGACGATGGTCGGCGGGAATTCCACGGTCAAAGCAGCGGCGGCACTTGTCACATTGCCAGCAGCATTGCTAATGGCGACGGAATAACTCGCCGCGTCCGCCGCCGAAACATTGGCAAGCGTAAGGGTGGCCGAATTTGCACCTGAAATAGCAGTACCGTTCTTCAACCATTGATAGACCAACGGGGCAGTCCCGCTGGCAGCCACTTTGAACGTAGCGGAGTTGCTGACAACCGCACTCACAGCCGTTGGCGGGGTGACGATGGCTGGCGGCACCAAGACCGTCAGCGTCGCGGAGGAACTCGCGATACTACCGACGAGGTTGGTAACGATGACTGCATACCCGGCCGCATCATTAGTGCTGACGCCCGCAAGCGCGAGCACATTAGAATTCGCACCTACGATAACCACGCCGTTTTTAAGCCATTGGAAATTCAACGGCGCCGTACCACTGGCAGTAACGGTGAACATAGCATTACTACCTTGCACCACGCTGACGCTTACTGGTTGAGTGGTAATAGCGGGCGCAAGCAAAACGGTTAGTGCCGCGGTGCTGCTGGTAACAGCACTGGCAGCGTTGGCAACAATGACGGAATAATTAGCGGCGTCCGTGGCGGAAACATTGTTAAGCGTTAGAGTTGCGTTTACTGCGCCGGAAATATTAGCACCATTTTTTTGCCATTGATAAGTCAACGTCCCGCTGCCGGCGGCGGTCACGGTGAAGGTAACATTACTCCCTGCCACCGCCGTGACACTGACCGGCTGATTAACAATAGTCGGTGGCACCAAGACCGTCAGCGTCGCGGAGGAACTCGCGATACTGCCGACGGTGTTGGTGACGACGACAGAATAGCTGGCCGCGTCATTGGTGCTGACGGAGATTAAGTTGAGAACATTAGAATTGGCACCCGCTATTACTGAGCCGTTTTTCAGCCACTGAAAACTCAACGGTGCCGTACCGCTGGCAGTGACGGTGAAGGTAGCATTGCCACCTTGTACCACGCTGACATTCGCCGGCTGGGTGGCGATGGCAGGCGGGGCTAGTACCGTCAATGTCGCACTCCCGCTGGTGGCACTCCCGACAGCGTTGGTAACGGCGACGGAATAACTCGCAGCGTCCGCCGCCGAAACATTGTTAAGGGTCAACGTGGCAGAAGTGGCACCGGATATGACCGCACCATTTTTTAACCATTGATAGGCCAGCGGTGCCGTGCCACTGGCGCTAACAGTGAAGGTAATATTGCTGCCTGCGAGAATCGCCGCGCCGACCGGTGACGCCGTAATCGCCGGTGGAACCGCAACGGTCAACGTGGCACTCGGGCTGGTGACTGTGCCCAGTGCGTTGGAGACGATCACAGAATAACTCGCAGCATCGTTGGCTGACACAGTCGAAAGATTCAGGGTGGCGGCAGCGGAGCCGGAAATATTACCACCATCAGCCAGGGCCGTGCCGTTTTTCAGCCACTGGTAATAGAGCGGCGTGGAGCCCGAAGCGGTGACGCTAAAACTGGCTTTGCTACCGGCAACCACCGCAACATTCGCCGGCGGCGTGGTAATGGTTGGCGACGAAACTACGGTTAACGCGGCGGTGGAACTGGTAACACTGCCGGCCAGATTGGAAACAATCACCGAAAAATTTCCCACGTCCGCCGTAGTGAGCGTGGCGACAGTCAGATTACTGGAATTGACGCCAGAATATTTCGTCCCATTGGCAACGGCCACGCCGTTCTTGAGCCAAAAGTAATTCAGCGGCGCACTGCCACCAGCGCTTACGGAGAAGGTCGCGCTGCCGCCGACAGCCTGCGTCTGAGATAAGGGCTGGCCGGTGATGGTAGGAGGTAGAATGACAGTGAGGGTCACGGCGGCACTGGTTGCGGTACCGACGCTGTTGCTAACTAGTACTGAATAATTAGCAGCATCGGTCGCCGCAACACTGGCGAGCGTGAGGGTGGTAGTAGTTGAACCAGAGACATTGCCACCATCCGCCAATGGCACATTGTTCTTGAACCAATAATAAGCTAGTGGTGCGGTGCCGCTGGCGGTAACAGTGAACGTGGCGGTTTTTCCGGCGGCAACACTAGCCGCAATCGGCGGCGCAGTTATAGCTGGAGCCGTCGGCAGCGATGACCCACTTATGGTAATGGTAATACTCTGGGCTAACTGTGCGTTGCCAGGGCTAACGCAGGTGATGGAAGCAGGATAAGTACCGGCCGTTGTGGGGGTGCCAAATATGACACCACCAATGGTCGAAGAATTATTTACCCACGATGGTTTGAAAGTTAAGCCCGGCGGCATGCCCACGGTAGTAGCTTGGCCGTTAGCCAACGCAGAAGAACTGGTAGTGCCAGCGGTAACAATGAAATAATCGCTCGAAGCCGCCGTGTTGCCGCCACCGATCGAAACCAACACATTGTTTGAGAACACGTTTCCGACAGTGCCGCTGAAAGTACTCGGGGTCGTGAAAACCGAGGTCGCACCTGATACCGCATCCACTGAACCCACCGCCACCCCCGCCCCGATTCCCCAGCGCAAAATGATTGCAAAGGTGGATGAAGCAGCTGGATTTGCTACGAATGATCGCACCAACGGCAGCACCTGTAAAAGGGCAGCCAAAACAACCGCAGGTCGATTATATCGGAACAACATATTTTTAGGATATTAGGGTATTATCTGAATGCGATAAAATAGGTTTGACGCACCCAGTGAATCCGTGATGGTTACTGCATTAGTTGTGGCGGGCGGAGCGACATTTGTTAACACGCCCCAAACGCCGCCAGCCAAGACATTATTCGTCAGCACTGAATTGGTTAAGCCTACCACCGGCACAAATGTAAACTGAAACAATCCAGCATTTTTGGTGGGAGTCGTCACAATCGGTGGAACGGGATTTGTAATAACTAAATTTGCAACTGAACTAGTTACGCTACCTGCGCTATTGGTTATGACGACTGCGTAAGCCCCAGCCTGACTCGCACGGATTCCCGTCAACGTCAGCGAGGCATTGGTCGAGGATATTAACGTGGTGTTTGTGTTGAATATCCATTGATAGGTCAGCGTAGGCACACCCCCGGCAACGACATTAAAGGCACCATTGGCACCGGCAACGTTCGTCACGCTGACCGGTTGGTTGGTGATTACAGGGGCCTGCCAAACCGTCAGAGAGGCAAAAGAACTGGTGACGGACCCAGACGTGTTAGTAATGATTACCGAATACATACCTGCATTAGTCAACTGAACATTGGCCAAGGTGACAGCTGAGTTGGTCTGGTTTAGCAACGCTGTGTTGGTGTTGAAATACCATTGATAACCGAAGGGCGAGGCGCCTCCGTTCGTTACACTAAAAGTTGCGGAAGAACCAACCAGATTGGTTAGATTGATTGGCTGGGTGGAAATGACGGGTGCTGCTCCTCCCCCCGAAAGGACGGTTAGCGTAAAATAGCCACTAACAACAGCATAGCCAGGAAAAGACATATCCACTCGGAAAAGATTCGTCCCGGCTCTTGTTGGCGTGCCACTAATGACATCATAAACCCCACTGGAAGTGCCACTATCGACAAATTTGAAGGTAAGTCCAGGCGGCATAGCAAAGTTGGTGCTCTGTCCGTTTGCTATGAGTGATACATTAACTGTGTTACTTACTATCGTCGCAACCGCACCAGAATCAGTTCCTGATGAATGCAAGGTTAAGTTAGTAGTGAACGGAGTGCCCACGGTTGCCGTCATATTGGTTGACGAAGTAAAATAATTGGTAGCACCCGAAACGGCATCCACGGTGTCCAAAGCCAGCGCTGAACCTATTCCCCAGCGCAAAATGATTGCAAAGCTTGAGCCAGCAGAGGGAACAGTGATGATGTTGCGCAACAGCGGGAACAATTGTAAAGCTGCTGCCAGCAATAAAGGTAACGTTTGGTTAAGTCGTTTCATAACTGATTTTAAAAATTTGGAATCAGATTATATTTAAGATTTTTTCTATTTCATTAATTACAGCCGCAGCCGCCACCGCCCACGCCACTGCCGCCACTGGCTTCTTCTCGCGAGAACCAAATGTGCTCCGCCTGTGCCTTGCCGAGCGGATCGCGATCAGGTTGCATAGTATAGTCCGCTAGGTGCTCACGCTGCCACGGCTTGACGTTCGCACACCCACTGCCAACCATAAGCACAGCCGATGCCAATAGAAAAAGGGCTTTGATTTTCATGGTATTATTTAAGTAGTGAGTCGATTTCGCTGACATATTCCTTGCGGGTGTCCTCACCGTGGAAACCGTTGTGCAGAAAACGGACTGTGCCGGTACTGTCGAGAATGAACGAAGTCGGCATAGTCGCCGGCTCGGCAACGGCTACTAATTTTTGATTGGCATCCCGTACGACGGTAAAAGAGACATTATGTTTTTCAAGAAACTTATCCATGTTTGTCTTTTTCTCATCCACGCTCACGGCCAGGATTACTAGCTTATCGCCATATTTTTTCTGAAGTTCATCTAAAACTGGAAATGACTTGGCACACGGCGCACACCATGACGCCCAGAAATCCACGACGACAACTTTGCCTTTTAGCGCATCAGGCAATTTGCCTTCCAAGTTGAAGCTGGTTAGGTCGGGTAACGAATCTCCAACTTTCAGCGCGGCTTGGGCGGAAAATAAATTTCCAGTGACCAGTGCCGCCAGCGTTAGTTTTTTAAGCAGGGATATATTCATGGAATTTTCGGGAATAGAGTTTGGTGGTTTCGGTGGTGACCGCCCCGGCGGCGCCGGGATGGAGTTCGACAAGTTGTAGGCCTTCTTTCGCTCCAAGGATACAGACGCTGGTGGAAAGCAGTCCCGCAATGGTGCAACTCGGTGCGATGATGGACACGGCTCGGCAATCGTTAAAAGCGGGATAGCCGGTGCGCGGATCGAGGATGTGGCCATAACGGCGACCGTTGAAAACAAAATTACGCAGATAGTCGCCAGAGCTAGCAACGCCGTGATCGGTTACGGCGACACCCGCCCAGCATTTACCCGGACTATTCGCGTCATCGAGTCCAATCCACCAATATTTTTTGTCCGGAGCATGGCCGCGTACGCGAACGTCTTGGCCAAAATCCACAAGCACGTTTGGAATGCCGCGCTGGATGGCCATGTTCATCACACAATCAACGGCATACTCCTTACCAATACCGCCTAGGTCGAGCGCCATGCCGCTTTGTGGCAGAAAAATACCACCGGGGCGGCGCTGGATTTTGTTCCAGCCCACAAGTGCGAGCGCGGCTTGAATAGAGGCATCATCCGGCACCACGGGTGGAAACTGTTTCCAGTTCCACAATTTGATGAGCGGCAGTGCGCTGGGATCAAACGAGCCGCGGGTAAAGAAAAATAGTTCCTGACAGAGATTAAACAGCCGGTCGGTTTCTGGATCAACTTCCACCCAATGTTCCCCGGCGGCGGCATTGATGCGACCAATCAGGCTGTCCGGGATGAACCGCGAATAGCGCGCCTCGAACTGCGCCGTCCAGCGGACGACATCGCGCTGAAATTCAGTAGCAATGCTGGCGGGAACACCATGAACATTCACACGGCAGAGCGTGCTCATGGCATAGAACTCCAACTTGTGAAGACCATGCTCGACCGAAGTCTGCGCGGATTGGGATACGCGGGCGAGAACTTGCTGCGCTGAGTTGGGGCTGGTGGTCACCATAAGAAAGATACTCCAGCCGTATAAACATTGGCCTCCGGATACATGGCAGAACTGGTTTTTCCATCTAAACCATGCATTTCGTACCGATGATAGCCGACTACTATGTGGATGTGATCGTTAACAATGCCGGTCAATTGGACTCCGGTATCGGTGGAGTAAAATTCCGACAGGCGATAGTCGGACGAATGGAATCCGGGCGGACCGTTCGGATTAGTAGTAAATGGACCGGAGAACGTGGTGGCATAAAAATTCGCAGCTGATTGTTCATAAAAGCGGAAGAACGGTTCCGCAATAAAATGTTTACCCACCCATTGACGCCACGTTACCCCTACTGTGTTCGCAATAACGCCGTAAGAGTCATTGTAAAAGCGATAGGAACCTTCAATGCTGCCGTTGACCTTCTCGAAATACTGTGTCAGTGAAGTGTAAAACACCTCCTTATTACGATGGCTTGGCCGGCGTTCTGGCACTCCAATGCTGAAAGGAAAACCAGTTGGCACATAACCCGCAAGCCGATAAGGATCGCTCAAATAGCCGGAATCATTGCCAAAAGTAAAGTCTGCCGTAAATATCGTTTTAGGTGAGAGCAGTTGCGAAACACCAATTAACCCTTCGGTGGAATATTTGTCCGACCAAACATATTTGTCAGTGGTGTGGTCGGTATTACGAACCGAGTCAATATTTTGAGAGACACCGTACTCAAGAGTTGTGTTTTTCTCATTGAACTGGATCGCGTCATTCAGTGACAGCCCGTAGGACTGATAATCGCTTTCTTTACTGTAGGCAAAACCTGGCGTCAGCGTATTATCCTTAGTAAGACTGGCATCCAGTTGCAGACTGACTGACCGGCGGTTGTCCTGCAGGTGCGTCAACGCGATTTTCCCATTGGGATAAACCGTACCCTTTGGGGTTGCACCAGAAATGCCGTCATAAACAAGTTCGCCCTTGGCGACAGTTGCATCCGTTAATTTTTGCTCGAAGTAAACCGAATCCGTATAAATGGTCATCCGGTTGTTGTCTTCGCTGTAATACTCGTAGCGGTAGTCAACCTGATTTTCCGCGTGGAGAAATCGCGGGAGACTCAAGGTGATTCCGAGTGGCCCGGCACAACGCGCCCAGCTGGCTGAACGAAAAGGTTTACGCTTATTTGTCATATATTAACGATTAACATTCCCCAAAATCATGCCCTACCCTAGCAACGACACCTTAAAAAGCTAGGGTTTGAAGGATTAAAAAAAATTTATGTTGCGAGGTTGGCAAAAATGCAGAAAACCAAGGTTTTTCATAAGCGGGTGCAAATGGCAGCTCCCAAACCACCGCTGAAAGGTCAGATCTGAAACTGCCCCGGCTGTTCTACTAGTGGCACCAACAGGCGGGTCACATAATAATTACCGCCGTGGCGGCGCTGCAAACGCAATTCCGGCTCCAGCCGCAGTAACGCCCCCACCACCCGCAGACCCAAACCAAGAGTGGGTTCAGTAGTACTGGCACGCCGGGCGCGATTACCCACAAATAAACCCACAAATTTACCGTAGCGCTTGACCCTGACCGTGAAATCACCATCTCCATGTTTGAGAGCATTGGTGAGCAGGTTGTGGGTAATTTGCCGCACATGGTGCGGGTCCGCCGAAACCCAGCAATCCGGCATGGCTTTCAAAATGAACCGACGATCCTGCTCGGCGGCAATCAGCTGAAAATCCTCCACCACCTCAGCAATCGTCTTGGAAAAATTGAAGACCGAGCGCATGGTCATCACCCGGCCACGCTCGGCGCGCGCAATCAGCAGCGACTGTTCCACCACGTGCGTCAGGCGGTGCAACTCACCTTCGACTTCGTCGGCCAGTTCCGGCGCGATGCGTTCACCACCTTGTTCGACTTTAAGCCGTAAGATGGCTAGAGGCGTGCGCAGCTCATGCGCTACTTTAGCGGCATAATCATTCATTTCTTCAAAGGAATCATCCAGCCGGACGAGCAGTTCATTTAAGTGACGCACCAAATCACGGAATTCATAATCCAGTTCCGGCAGCGAGATGGGTTCGCCCAGGTTGCTGGGATTTTTTGCCTGTAATTGCCGGTTCACATTTGCAATCGGCCGCAACGATTGGCGCGCCAGCCAGTAACCGCCTGCTACGGCCAGCAACACGACCGGAATCAGCCACAACAAAGCGGCATCCAGCAAGTTATTAGCAATTTGGTGAACTTCCGCTTCGGTCAAGCTGTTATGCAGCGACCAATCCGGCAATTCGGGATAAACTTTATTGCAGGCCGTCTGGAGCAATTGTTTTTCCAGGGTGAGATGGAGTAGAAAAATAAAGGCCGCCGCCACCACCATGAAGCCGCAGCCGTACCAAACCGTGAGGCGCAACCGCAATGACTTCACGGTTCCCCCTCCTTCAAGACAAAACCCACGCCGCGCATCGTATGAATCAGCGGCCGCCAGCCCGGCCGGTCGATTTTCCGCCGCAACAACTTGATATAAACATTCACCACGTTGGTGTCGGAATCAAAGTGCTGGTCCCAGACGTGCTCTACAATCGCTGTCTTGCTCACCGGCCGGGGCGAAGAGTTGATGAGAAATTCCAGCAGCGCAAATTCCCGGCGAGTCAGCTCGATTTCTTCCCCGCCGCGCCGTGCCGAGTGGGTTACCAAATCCAATTCCAAATCATCCACGCGAATAAGATTCGACGCCTGCGGCCGCTGCCGGCGCAGCACCGCACGCAGCCGGGCCAGCAGCTCGGAGATTGAGAATGGCTTCGTCAGATAATCATCCGCGCCCGCGTCCAGTCCGCGCACCTTATCCTCCACGTCATCGCGCGCGGTCAGGAAAATCACCGGGGACAGGACGCCCTTACGACGCAGATGACGCACCACTGTGATGCCATCTTTGTGCGGCATATTCACATCCAGCAACAGCGCGTCATAGCTATTCGACTCCGCAAGCCAGATGGCTTCGTCGCCATCGCTGGCCACGTCCACGGCATAGCCTTCGGACACGAGGCCGGTGCGGATGTGCTCCGCTACTTTAGGTTCATCTTCTGCTAACAGGATGCGCATAATTTTGCTTCTGACTAGAATTAGTGCTTAATTCATCACGAAACTGCGGTGCTGTCAAATGCTCCGGCTCGACCGCGTAGAATTTTTAACCGTAAAACGCGCCACCAACGCAATCGCCACGCAACTCCAGGCGAACCAATCCCCGTGCGCTTCATAAAACGTCGGGGCCGGTTTTTCCGTGGTGGCGCGCAACGGAATATCCACCGTCAACGCGCCCGCCGCGTATTCGCTGCCCGCAGCATTGCGCCACATTTCCCGGAGCCGTCCGTGCGCGTCAATCCACCCCGTCACGCCGTTGTTGGAACAGCGCACCAGCGGCCGGCCATTCTCGACCGCGCGGAAAACCGCGTTCGCCAGATGCTGCCATTGCTCCGCGCTCTCGCCAAACCAGCCGTCGTTCGAGAGGTTCACGAGGAAATCCGATTCGCCGGCCGCCATGCGCGCCGTTTTAGGGAACACGTCTTCAAAACAAATCAGCGGCGCCGCACTGAAACGCCCGCCCTCAAAAACCACCGCCTGCTCGCCCGGCGTCCACCCGCCCTGAATCGGCGTGAGATACTTCAGGAACGGCAACCAGCGCGCGAGCGGCACGTACTCGCCGAAGATCACGAGGTTCTGCTTGTGATAGACGCCGGCAAAATGCCCGTCAGCACCGACGAGAAACGCGGCGTTGTAATAATTCGTCGTGGTCGGCCGGAACTCCGCATCGTCGCCGTTAAAAATAATCGCCACGTGATTGGACTGCGCGAAGCGGCTGATGACATCGTACACGCCGTCGAACATTGGCACGCCGGATTCCGGCCAGACCAGCAGGTCCGCGCCATTCGTCAGCGCCAGCCGCGAGATATCGAGCAGGTTGGCAAATCGTTTCTCATCCTCGTCCGGCGACCAAATCAGCGTCTGTGGAATACTCGGTTGAATGAGCGAGACGCGCAGCGTCGCCGGATGTTCGGTCGGGCTGCCGGGTCGCACATCAAAGTCGATCTTGAAGATGCCCCCCACAAACAGCAGCAGCACCGTGATCATCGGCAACACAATTTCCGCCTGCCAGACGTGGCGCTTCGCGGGGTTGAGATAAATCATCTCGCCCGCCGAATATAACGCCAGCGCGAGCCACACCACGAGGAACGACACACCATAAACACCCGTCACCGACGCAATCTGAATCAGCGGGACCAATTTATATTGCGACGCGCCGAGCAGACTCCACGGAAACCCGCTGAACAGCCAGCCGCGCAAAAATTCCAGCGCCACCCACGCCGCCGCCCCCACAAACGTCCAGCGCACCCGTTGGCTCCAGCGTGAATCTTGAAACTTGAAACCCGCCACCAGCCACACCCACGCGCCAAAGAACAGTGCCACATACGCCGCGAGCGCCAGCCAGCCGAGAATCGGAAAGCCCACCGCCGGCATATGCAGCAACCAGTAGAGCGACGCCAGCCAGAAGACCAACCCCGCCACGTAGCCCGCACGAAAGGCGTCCACGCCGGATTTGCCGCGCGCCGCGAGCAACATCAGCGCCGGCGCCACCCACGCGAAACCCGCGATGCTATATTTCGGGAACGCCGCCGCCAGCAACAAGCCCGCGACGATGGCCAGGAGATAACCGCTGCGCCAGAATAGTTCCGTGCAAAAACTTTGCGCCACCGCCACGGCGGAAAAATCGTCGCAGAACGTCGCGCCTACTTGCGTGCAATTCGCCGCCTCGCGCAACACACGACGGCTCGCGTTGACCACCACCGCTTGCCGCGAACCGCGCCACACCGCGAAATCCGCCGAGGAATTGCCCGCGTAATCGAAGCCGCGTTCGCCGAACTTCTGCGTCAGCGCGCGCAGCTTGTTCTCACTGCGCAGATTCGTCTGGCCATCGCTCGCGAGCACCTCGTCGAAGAGACCGGTATGCGCAGCGACCGGTTGCGCCATCTTGAGGTCGGACGCGGTGGCGAGAATGAGCTGGCGGCCCGCCGCTTTTTCCGTGCGCAGCCACGCCATAAACTTTTCGTTATAGGGCAGCGACGCGGGCTCAACCTGCACGCGGGCGGCGAGCGCTTGCTTCAAGCGGGCGCGCCCACGCGTCCACCAGAAAAGAATTTGGAAAAGGGCCAGTGGATTGCGCCGGAGCAGGCGCGCGAGCGACTCCCACATCATATCCGTGCGGATGAGGGTGCCGTCGAGGTCAACCACGAGCGGGACGTTGGGCGTATCGGCCATGCGGCGGTAGGTTGGCGAAACCGACTGCCGGTGACAAGGCTTCAGCGGGGGTTTCAGCGATGGCAAATTGCGTGGCCGCCCTGCCGCCGGTCTTTACACGCGCCGGATAAATTGCAAAATGGGTTCAGGCATCCGTAGCTCAATTGGATAGAGCGTTTGACTTCGGATCAAAATGTTGGGGGTTCAAGTCCCTCCGGATGCACCAGCTTTAGTCCCTCCTTCCAATAAAAACGGATCCTCCTTTTTATTTTTATTGTGGAGCCAATTTGGAAAAGCTCTCCCGACTTAAGTTTTTGGCAACAGTGGAAGATTGATAATCCGGTCAAACCCGACAACAAAATAGGGGCTTCATCTGCCAAGATATGGAGAGCCTGTTCGGGGCCAGCCTTCATACTCGCAGTGCAATTAATGTCTGTGGGGAATTTTTTGACGGGCTTTTATCCGGCAGGGTTTGTCGGCTACTTGGTTTGTATTTTTCTAAAATCCCTACCCCGCACCCCCGCACTGCCAATTCTCCCAACTCAGCTAGCAAAGTTCCCAGCTCTTCTATTAAGCCTTACAGAACTTCTAGCAAGGCTCACAGAATATATTTTAAGCCTGCTAGAACTTATATTAAGCCTCCCAGAACTTCTGGGAAGCCTGCTAGCCCGTCTGTTAGTCCTCACAGAACTTCCATTAGTACTAATAAATCTTCTGGGAACACTAATTTACCAGCCGGCTAGACTGACCACAAACGGGACAGTGCTTGGGAAAACAGTTAAATGACAACGACCTGTGGACTAAAACCTCCTGAAAACATTAAGAAATTACCATTCAACCTAAATTAACCTATGACTAAAAACAATATTCCCTACGGCGGACTAGACTTAAAAACCCAAAACCCAAAACTCAGAACTTTTTTAATAATGAAGGTAGGAAGTGAGGAAAACGGTGCTTGGACCCCGTTCATTAGACCACTTGTGATGAGACAGTTTCCGGTGGTTTCAGTTTGTTGTTTTGCTGCCACTCAAGGTTCCGGTGGAAGGCGGGCG